>NZ_CP102285.1:3392467-4070961 GCF_025151045.1 Parabacteroides johnsonii DSM 18315 | reverse complement strand
CGCTGACAGACAACTATATTTCAACGAACAAAGTATTACAACACAAAAATATGTAATACCTTTCATTGAAAAGCATAAACCGATAACGGCTGATTCCCATATTCTTGAAATCGGTTGCGGAGAAGGAGGAAACATAAAACCTTTTCTGGACCTCGGCTGCCAAGTAACAGGTATAGACATCAACGGAGGCCAGATTGAGATCGCAAAAGAAATCTACAGCGCACACACCAACAACAAAAACCTGACACTGATCTGCGAAGATATCTACAAAGTAACCGAACTGCACAACAAGTTCGACATTATCATCATCCGGGATGTGATAGAACACATCCCAAACCAAGAATTATTCTTGCCTTTTATAAAGAGATTCTTAAATCCCCACGGCGTTATTTTCGTGGCTTTCCCTCCCTGGCAGAATCCGTTCGGAGGTCACCAGCAGATTTGCAATAACAAGTTCCTAAGCCATTTACCCTGGTTCCACCTGCTACCTCGCCCCGTATATAAAAAAGTACTGGAATGGGGGAGTGTCAATCCCGGAGGACTTTTGGAAATCAAAGATACCGGCATTTCACTGGAACGTTTTCTCTCGATTGTGCACAAAGAGAAATACCGGATAGCCGAAGAAGTCCTCTATTTCATCAACCCGAATTACGAAACGAAATTCAATCTCCATCCTCGAAGACTATGGAGATTCCTGAATATCCCCTATATCCGTAATTTCTATACAACCTGCGGATATTACATTTTAAAAAACTCATAAATATGGCAACACCCCATTTATCTCTTATCATCCCTGTCTACAACCGTCCCAACGAGGTAGAAGAGTTGTTGGACAGCCTTACGCGGCAGAGTGAAACAAACTTCGAAGTCGTCATCGTCGAAGATGGTTCGAAGGAAACTTGCCAGCATGTGGCCGAGGCTTTCAAGGATAGGTTGGATGTTTCCTATTGTTATATTCCGAATGGTGGTCCGGGCAATGCCCGCAACTATGGGGCGAAGCAGAGTAAGGGAGATTACCTAATCGTTCTCGATTCGGATTGCATTCTGCCTCCCGACTACATCAAATCGGTAAACAAGGAACTGGAGGAAACTGGGGCGGACGCTTTCGGGGGGCCGGACAAGGCCTCTGACAGCTTTACGGATGTACAGAAAGCCATCAACTACTCTATGACCTCTTTCTTTACGACAGGTGGCATTCGTGGAGGGAAAAAGAAGATGGATAAGTTCTACCCTCGTAGTTTCAACATGGGGATTCGGAAAAGTACATACGAGGCATTGGAGGGCTTTTCAGCCATGCGCTTCGGCGAAGATATTGATCTCAGTATCCGCCTGTTCAAGAACGGCTACAAAGTATGCCTGTTTCCCTCGGCTTGGGTATATCACAAGCGACGCACGGACTGGCGCAAGTTTTTCCGCCAGGTTTATAATTCCGGAATCGCCCGTATCAATTTGTACAAGAAATATCCGGACTCGCTTAAACTGGTACATCTATTACCGGCAGTCTTTACTTTAGGAGTATTTTTCTTCCTGGTCGGAAGCCTCTTCTGCACTTGGAGTTTATTGCCGCTCGGACTTTTCAGCTTGCTGATCTTTGTGGATTCTTCGATTCAGAATAAAAGCCTCAAAATCGGATTCTTATCGATTATTGCCTCCTTTATCCAGTTAATAGGATATGGATGCGGATTCTTAGATGCCGCCTGGAACAGGCTGGTTCTGAAGAAAAAGGAGTTTTCGGCATTCCAAAAGACGTTCTACAAATAAAAGACACCAAAGGTCGTTATCATGACGACCGTCTTCATTTCTACGACGATCGTCTTCATCCCACATGAACATTGACTTCATCGAGATGAGGACGGTCGTCGTGATAACAAAGACAGTCGGAGGGTGTGTCAATATTATTCTTTACTCTTTTTCCAATATTTCCATCCCGACCAAGCAATCGCAGCGATCAGTAATAACAGAATCAGGAACGAGCTGTAGGAAGAAACGTATGCAGCCGTTACATAACCGGAAGGCCGGAACTCGAATACAATCGTATGTTCGCCTGCCGGCACACGCATGCCACGCAAAATCCAGTCTGCACGGAAATGAGGCACTTCCTTGCCATCGATCGTTGCCTTCCAACCCGGCTGGTAATAAACTTCGGAGAAGACTGCCAATTGTTCTTTATCGGTTTTACTCTTATAAATCAGACGATTCGGACGGTATTCTTCCAACACGATCGTTGCGGTTGAGTCTTTCTGCGGAACAAATCCTTCCAGATCCTTCTGGAAACGCTTGTCCACAACTGCCGTTTCCAGCGGATCGATCGTATTCAAGGCTTCTATTTCGGCATCTGCATTCTCCACCATATCCAACTTATCCACAAACCAGGCATTCCCGAATGCATACGGATTCTTCAACGGCTGCTGTTCCGGGTTATAGATGATATAGCGGGTATTCAACATATTCAAGGAAGGACAAGCAGCCAGCGCGGACATCACATCCCCAGCCGTCTGTGCCTTCTGCAAAGCACCGATAATCCCACGCAACTCACCGTCCAACCGATGGTCGATCAACTCCTGATAACGGCGCAACTTGACGGCATGATATCCCCCGATAGAATGATGATAATAGGAAGTATTCGTTTCCTGCCATGGGTTATTGATGTTCAACACACGGAAAGTCGAACCCGTGTCCTGCAGGATTGCTTTATCGGCAACTGTTTCCTTATACATCTCCGCCGGTTGTTGCTTAACGAAATTGCTGTCATCCAGATAACGGCGGTCCACCGTCCAAAGATCAATCAAAATAAGAACTGCCACACCTGCGCTCACGAAAGTCGCCGCAGTCTTCTTGTTCTTCGCTTTCCAGAACCAGACAAGCAGCCCGGCTCCCAGCAGGATGAAGACCAAAGAACGCAACGCATCGGCCGAAGCCAGCGAAGCACGGTCCATCAATAAGGCAGTGTAATACCATTCCGGAACCTGGTTCTGGAACTGTGCATCATAGGCAGACCGGAAATCCAACAGCAAGGAAGGCATCAGCCAAAGGACCACACAAAGGCCTCCGGTCAACCCCAAAGCCCAAAGAAATCCTTTTTTCAAACGGGCCTCCTCCACTTTCTGTGACAAAATTTCTTTTAATCCCCAAATGCCGACAATCGGGAATACCAATCCCGGTATTACCAACGCCATCTCGACCGTACGGAACTTATTGTATAAAGGCAGATAATGGAACATCAGGTCGTTGAAAGAATCGAAATTACGTCCCAACGCAAGGAATGTCAGGAACACCGATCCTGCCAACAGCCACCATTTCATCGGGTTCCGGATCACGAACATTCCCAAGACGAACAGGAAGCAGACCAAAGCCCCGAAATAGACCGGTCCAGAAGTGAATATCTTATCCCCCCAATAGGTATAGGTTTGTACTTCTTTCCCCACCTGGGCCCCGTTTTTCTTCAATTCCTTGTATAACTCGGACGAACTGTCCAACGTGCCTCCCGAACCACCACCATATACGTTCGGTACGAGAACGGTCATCAACTCTTTCCAGCCGTAACTCCATTGAAAAGCATAATCCTTATCCAAACCGGTGGAAGCCTTCTCCACTTTTCCCGAAGCATCCGGTTTCGGCGTCAGCTCCGAAGCCCCACGGATGGAGTGCTGCCCCAAGTCCCAATTGGAATACATCCCCTGCGCATTAGGCAATACAGCCAATACGACACAGGCCGCCATAATCAGGGAAGTCTTCAACCATTCGCCATACGCTTTCTCCCGGATCTTTTTAATCGCATACCCTAAATAGATCAGTACGCAAAGCAGTACCAGATAATAGGTGATCTGGATATGCCCGTTTGCCAGAGACAAGGCTACCCCCAACAAGAACAAGACGGCTCCCCACAGATAGGAGCGCCTGAAAAGCAAAGCCATACCGGCCAACGTCACCGGCATATAACCGATCACATAGGCTTTCACGATATGCCCCGCCTCGATAATAATGATATTATAAGATGCGAATGCAAAAGCGAACGCCCCGGCAATCGCAAGCCACCAGTTTACTCCCATGACACACATCAGCAGGTAAAAACATACCAATCCGACGAAAACCATAGCTGCATCGCCATATCCCACCTTTTTCAACCAACCATCCACAATCGAATAAGAAGGCATACTCGGTGCGGCCTGCCCATATCCTGTCACATACGGCATCCCACCGAACATCGCATCCGACCAGACGCTGAACTCACCCGGCTGTGCCGTTTTGGCGTATTGATCCATCTGGCTATGTCCCATTCCGGTCGCTTTGATATTATCACCTTGCATGATTACTTTCCCATCAAACACCGCCGGTGAAAAATAGACCATCACCAGTCCCAAAAACAAGATCAGGGCAACAACGTGTTTCCCCCATTGCTTTAGCAAATCCTTCATATATGTCTCATTAAAATTCATACTATCAAACCCGCCCCTTCAGACATTTAGCCGTATAAAAACGGATGGCGAACCACCCATGGAGCAAAACCGTAACAAAAGTACCATAATATTTGCACATAATCGCATACCTCTCTCGCAATGATGCTTTTCTTTGCGTCGTACTCGTCCCGCCGTCCAGGAAATCGGACAGGATGAGATGCGTATTGCAAAACGAACGAGCCTGCTTCATGCAGCGGATACACCAATCGAAATCGGCCGAATAGCGATACTGCAAATCATATAACGGAGCAACCGTACGTTTTGGTATGAACGATTGATGGCAAACCAGCATTCCCATCCTGAAACTCTTCCACGAAAGCTTCCGAGGAGCCCTGAGACGGCGCAGTCCCAACGACCGCCTTTCCTCATCGACGATATTCGTCTCTCCATAGATAATATCCGGCAAAGTCTTCCTCTTCTGCAACCTGGAAACGACCGACTGGACCGTATCGGACGAACAAAGAGAATCACCGGCATTGATAAACCAGACATAATCTCCCGTCGCCTTTTGAAGCCCCTTGTTCATGGCATCGTATATCCCCTTGTCCGGCTCGCTCACCCAATAAGCAAGGCCCGATTCATACCGTTTGATAATATCCACCGTCCCGTCCGTCGAACCACCGTCTATCACGATATATTCGATATTCGGATAGGACTGACTCAGCACATTCAACAACGTCTGCTCCACCAGACGCACGGCGTTATAGGTAATCGTTATGATTGAAAATGTCGGTTGTAGCATAAAGCTGTTTCTATTTTTTTTGATGAAGTAAGCGTTTGTATAAAGCCATATATTGTTTTGCAACCACTTCCTCCGTATAATTCTCCTGTACTTTCTTCACACAAGCATCCGAAAGAGCCTGCTGATCTTCATGCTCCAAAACCCACCGGATACCGTTAGCGAGGTCGCTGGCATCCTTATAACTGGCTACATAACCATTTATCTTGTGATCGATCATCTCCGGAATACCGCCAATTTCAAATCCGACACAAGGAGTTCCGCACGCCATCGACTCCATGATTGTGTTGGGAAGGTTTTCCTCTAAGGAAGAAGTGATAAACATATCGACTGCATTATACAATGCTACGATTTTAGATTCATCCGACAAATATCCCATCGAATGAATTGGCACGGGGAAAAGGCCTCGGATATCATCTTTTACTTGTCCGAAAACGACAAGCTCCACATCCTGCTTTTCTATTTTCCTTAAAGCCTCGATCAAATAATCAATTCCTTTACGCTTGTCTGTAACATTCAACGCCCCAAATAATAAAAGTCTCTTTCCTGAAGGTAACCCCAATAATTCACGCGCCATATCCTGATCCATCGGATGATAAACCTCCGTATCGATCGGATTAGGAATAGACAAAACCGTCTTATCCCGTAGCAGATAACTTTTTTTTGCCCTGCCGGACAACCATCGGCTACAACCGACAAAAGTTATATTGGCCTCCTTATACAAGGACAATTTTTTATCAAAGACAGAAGTCGAGAGATCCTTACCTTTCGACTTTAAAAAGAAACAAGACTCACATCCCATCTGGAACTTTTCACAATCTCTTGCATGATGACAAATACCTGTACAAGGCCACATATCATGCATAGTCCACACAATAGGCTTGTTCAATTTCACCAATTCTTCTATATCCTTTAATGAAAGAAAACCCTGATTAATCCAATGAAGATGGATAATATCAGCGTCTTTTACCAAAGGATGTCCGGATAAATCCATTCCGGTATTGGCGATAGAAACCGCAAACAGATTCTTACGATTTAAATGGTTACATAAAAAAATAATCAACCGCTCCCAATAGAATCGGAAACGGTTCAACCAAGAATTTTCACGGATAAGTTTATCAACCTGTATCCCGGCTTGTCTTAATGCCTTACCTAAACGCCCGGCAGCTACGGCTGCCCCTCCAGTACGTTCAGATGTGTTTAAGATGACAATTTTCATTTCCCAACCTTTACATTCCAATATCCATTCTTGCGTGTTCCCGCTCTTTTTATGTCCCCTTTGTATTTAGCTGTTTTATTATCTTACAGACATGAGAATCCTAATAAATCAGTCATACACTTCCAACTCTATCCGCTCACTTAAGAATATAAATTGGATAACGAGCACAATTCCCATCTTTCATCATATGAAACTTTGCATTTCTTCTACTAATTTTTCAACTTCTTCTATTCCTACAATGCCAACAAATAACATTGCCCTACTCGTATTATAAAGTGCAACAGACATACTCACCATGTTAAAATACTTCGAACCAGTGAGTTTAGATTTCTTTTATATTTCTCATTACGTTTACGATCTTCCCTAAAAAAGAAAAAACATAGTCAATAATACTCACTACAAAGTAATGGCCATAGTAAAGCTCTTATTTTCAATGTCGTATTATCTTTAGTCTTCGCATAAAATATTTCATTCCGCCTTTTGAAGCATATACGACTAGTTTCCAGTATCGAAGAAAACGATCCTTTAAACATACATTGAGAAAATAAAAGCGCATCTTTTAACAATTCATCCTGTCCATTAGGATCAAAAGCAGATAAAAGATAATTCATTGCTGAAAAGTGCCTTCTGATCTTATCTCTCTTTTGAAAATATCCTGTTATTCCACTACATATATAATTGAAAACATTAAAAATCGATTTATTGTAATTTTTAGGCATCGAATAAGAAAAAGCACTGTTGTGCCTCCGATGGAGATTCAAAACTTCTGGACAAGCCACAATACCCCCAAAGAGATTAGCTGCTAATGCCAGCAAGAGATCATACACTACATAATCCGTCTTGGGAATATGAGACAAAACAGACCTTTCAAACAACATGGCATGGCCAGGAATAACTGGATAAAACAGCAAACGAAACACATTTGTATTAGGCACACGACATTCAGTATAAGCCTCCACCCCGTCACCAAAAGCCCTACTCAAGGAAAAACACAAAGTATAGCCTTTTATGCAAGCTATTTGTTTTTCAATCTTCGTCAGTTCCCAAATATCATCCTGATCAGATATTGCAATATAGTTCCCTGAAGCTTTTTCAAGAGCAACCATGAAGTTAGGGTGTGCTCCTAAACGTTTAGAATTTACAAACAAATGAATATTATCATGTCGAATCATATACTCTTTTATTATATCAACAGTTTTGTCTGTTGATATATCATCATTAATAATGATCTCATGAATCGGGTATGTTTGTTGTAAAATAGAATCTAATTGCTGCCGAATATACTTCTCACCGTTATAAGTACACATGACAACCGAAATCTTCTCTATAACATTCATATATTCTTTACTTCTTTTTTAAGACAAAACAAGCCTGATCACCATCCGAAATCACATTCAATAATGCAGCCATTCCCTTATAGTATCCCATATCCCTACGAGAAATCACTTTATTTTCACTTCGATACATCTGAGAACCTATGAATTGATATTCATGGGAGTCATAATAAATATTTTCTATTTGCAAACCAAATTCAGCAGACAACAATGATATACTTTTTACTGTATGCAAATAAAAATGCCGAGGAGCATCTAACTGCCACCAATCCGTATTATATTTACGCCAAGCATATGAATCGCATAAAGGAACCCGAATCAAAATCCTACCCTTATCGGATAACATGTTTTTCAATTTTGCAAATACATCCCTCGGTTCTGCCATGTGTTCAAACGAATGATGCAACATGATACAATCATATTGTTGGCCAATACAGCCATATATATCCTTTTTCCAAATTCTTACACCATTAGAATAAATGATATCTGTAGAAATGAAGGATCTATCCCTGTTAAATCAGAAAATCCAAATCCCCTTAACTGCATCAACAAAGTACCCGTTCCGCAACCTATATCCAATATTTTGGAGGAGTAATCACATTTTCCTTTATCAAAACAAGGTAGTTGGTATTTATAATAATCATTATATCTAATCGCAAACAAACCAATCAAGTTTAGTCTATTAATCCGGTAAGATAATGAACACTTCATCAAAAAGTCTACAATTATCTGATGAAGTGTTTTCTTTTTCCTCGAAAAAGAATAATAGTCTGAAGGATAATATTTCGATATATTCGTTGGATATTCCTTTATTTGTAAACATCCACAATTTGCACATTTAAAATATAAAAACTCATCATAAATATGAAACATATTTTTCCTTACAGTATACTCACGATTATCAATATCATTACCACAGATTCTACACTTATTTGCTTTACTATCCATAAGCTATTACAATACCCCAAACAATACTATGCCAATACCTTCTTGATTTTTTTCCAAAGTCTATGTACCCATGTATATTTCAACCATTTTGCAATTAGACCACCATTAATCTTATCTTGAAATTTTCGATGATTTAGAAGTAGTTCTTCATTATATCCATTAAATGGAATAAACTTCGTTGGCTGATTTCTCGTATCCAACTCAGGTTTTGCCCACCAAACTTCCTTATTACCACAATGTTCACCTGTTCCATCAAATCCCCAATTTTGAGTTTTAGAGACAACTGGGAAGACTGAACACATATTGTGCTGGAACATGTGATAATAAACACGTAAATCCCCAGCTACAATTTTTTTCCGAGAATCAGCTTGCAAAATACCTTTGATATAAAAACCGATAGAAGTGAAAGCTTTATATTTTTCAGAATCTTTTTTCAATTCAGAATAACGATCAAAATAGTCATGATTGACCGATTCCCAACGGTCTTTCCAAGTAGCAATTCCCCATGGAGAATTACATGGATAAAAATAGACGTCTCCTTTATAATCTTTAGGTAAAAGGAAGGGAGCTTTAAATCCACAGATTGAAAAGATCCGTTCATCATTTTTATAAAACTCCAACGCAGTATTCATGTATTGGAGAAAATCAGATGATACAACAATATCATCTTCAAGTGAAATAAAAGAGTCATAAATCTGAAGTATATTTTGATATGCTAAGCGGATTGATTGATTTCCTCCCATATTTCTCTCTCGAAATACAGGATAAACTTTTTTAAATCCTGTAATACCATTAATATAGGTTCGAACTGCATCTATTAAAGGAATATGTTCCTCCTTATACGCTGCATCTGAAATCACATACAATTCACTGTAACAAGCCAACTCATTTTTTTGTAAAGACTCAATACATTTTTTTAGATGATCCAAACGATCATAAACACTTATTATAATTGGTGCGTATTTCATCAACTACATCCCTTTATTTGAATTCAATATCCTTTCTAAGTAGATAAAATTTCATCCAAATTTTATCTATTACTTTTATCCTTAATTACAACAGCAATCAAGACAATAATCAATTTTTTAATTTTTTGCAACAGCTATATATTCACTTAGAAGTAATAAAATATCTCATCCATTTTCCAAAAAATACAGCCATTCTTGAATCCCAAAATCACAATTTGCAATAATTAAAACAATAATCAAGCCCAATCACTCCATTTAGTACTATTCCTTTTATGTTATTTTATTCTTGACAAAAATATCAAATTTGGATTATGTCATTTACATTTATCAACAACTACTCCTTCACTAATGGTTTTGCCGGATTTCCTATCATAACATAATTATCTCCAATATCATAAAGAACATTTGCACACATACCTATTTGATTATAAGAACCTATTGTCACAGGTGTACGTACACTACTATTTAAACCGAAGAAATTAACATTACCAATAGTTATGCCAGATCCTATACATGTATGAGCTGCAAAAAAATTATCATTACCAACAACAGTATCATGGTCTAAATTAACTCCTGAATTTATAAAGTTTTGAGAACCTAACGTAACATTGTTCTTTATTGTTGCACAAGAAAGAATAATTGATCCAAGACCAATTTTTGCACTTCGAGACACATACGCTAATGGGTGAATAAAAGTTAAAAAACGTTCAAGGGGAATACCATAACTATCCCGTAACGCAAACCTTTCTTTAGCAATATCATAGCGAAACATACCAAATACAAAAAAAACAGATGGATCATCTTTATAAAGAGACCAAGCCTGATGTGTTCCACATAATACAGGCCAGTCATTTATACCACATCTATATGCAGGATCATCAAAAGCAAATCCCAGAACTTCTATATCCATACCATAGCGGCCACGAGCATCTTCAATTTCCTCAGCAATATCAACACAAGACCCCTTGCCTCCTATCAATACAACTTTTTTATGCATATTTACAAATCAAATTGATCATATATTCCATATCCTCCTCTCCATATCTTTGATCAATGGGAATAGCAACAAGATTATCGGCTAATCGATAATCAAAAGACTTCTTGTCACATTTCTCAAGAACATTTGGCCAATACGTTGCTACATATATTTTATGATTTATCAAATGTTGTTTTAAAGAATTATTTTGCGACAAAAAAGGATAAACCATTGGACAAGAGTAATTCATTTCAGGTATTAACAACTGATTCTTACGACCTAACGCATTATGCATTAATTCAAAATTTGAAATCCTTCTGTTCTTTATCACCCTAAAATCTATTGATGATAAAATTTGATATGTAAGTTTAGACATACGCAGCATTGGAGCTGAAGAGAGATCAATATCATTCTGTTTAAAATCCATATACCCTAAATTAGCACTTAAATCATAACGCTTCAATAAATGTTTACATCTGTCATACGATATATCCTGTTCTAATCGATCAATCCTAATTCTTTCATTTACAAATGCTATCCCTCCATCTGGAACACCTACATATTTACGAGGACTATAAAAAGTTTTACATCCTATCAATGTTTTTGCATACCATGCTTGCGCATTATCTACAATCAACTGATCTCTATATTTTTGAAATAAATCTTTAATATAAGAATCCTTAATCCCATAATAATTTGTAAACAGAAGATAGTCTCCTTTTGACAAGAATATATCTTTACTTATTTCCAGTTTTTCATTGATAGAATAAAAAGAATGTGGAATATCTAATTCTTTAATAAGTTTTAAGATTATATCACAAGTGTAATATGGAATCCAAATATGGTTAATGTCATTAATTGATTCTACGATATATCTTAAAGCATTTTTACCACTATTTAGCAATATACCATCTGAATGTAGAAAAAAATCATTTTTCCTCAGTTCTAAACCAAAATATCCACCAATCTCGTTATTCATAAATTATTTTCTACGATTACCTGGACAAAATTATCCATATTACAAATCATGTCAAGCATCTGTTCCGTATCCTTATACTTAACAATCAAAGTTCCTAATGCATCTTGTGCGTCCCGAAACTTATGAACTTGATCTCCCTTTTTTATATCTGTGACAAATTCTACCAAATTATTCTCCTTAAAACTATCTTCAAAAACAGTATCTACATATTTACCTGTCTCATTTGCATGAACCATGTAATTGGACCAACACCCCTTTGGCAACTCCATATGAAGATCGCTACAATCTTCACCCATAGCAGCCTTTATAACATAAGTTACCAAATTTACACCCGTCGTGCATTCTGTAATTTGAGGAATTAAACTTCCTCCACTTCGAGCCCCCAATTCCAATATGTATATATTATCATTTTTATCAACAATAGCTTCTACATTATATGCTGTAGATTTCATCCCTAAAAGAGATATCAATCTTTGCAAATCAGAATGCAAACGAAAAACGATTGAATCATCCATCAAAAAAGGCCAACATTCTCCCAAAGGAGCAAAGTTCTTACTCACTTTACTACTATAATATTCATTCCCAAAACAATGAAAAACTAATTTTCCATCAACACTAAAAGCATCCCCAGATATTTGATATCCTTTCTTCTCTATAAACTCCTCAATTAAAAAACGTTTATCACGAGAATAACTTAAAGCATCATCCACAAATGTTTTCAACTGGGATATATCTGTCATTTTATTAATACCTTTGCTCCCTGAAGAATCAACAGGTTTGACCATAACCGGCAACTCAAATTTATCCACTGCAGACAAAGCCTCTTCGTAAGAAGAAAAACCTTGGGCTTTAGGAACATTAAAGCCATTATCTGCTAAAAACTGTCTAAACAGATCTTTTTTAGATAAGATTTCAACAGATCTATATGGGCTTGTCGGTAATCCCAACTTTTCACAAACAAAAGCAGCCGTTGGCGCAGCCGGATCAGAGGCATACGCAACGATACCATCCACTTGTAGTCTTTTAGCTAATTCTAAAACTGCATTTTTATCAGTTGTACTAACATTATAGTATTCATGTGCATATTTATGCCCCGGATTATTCGGCAGATAATCACATGATATGACATAATATCCTAAACGGACTGCCTCTTTTATTGCATATACTTGATAGAGGGAACCACCAAGCATTAATATTTTTTTCATAAAGGCAATTGGTTTATAAAAGTTTGTATTCTTTTTATCCCTTCTTGAATTTTATCTTCCCCCAAAGTAAAAGCCATCCGGACATAATTGTCACAACTTCTACCATATGTTATTCCAGGGACAACAGCTACATGAACTGCTTTTAATAAGGCAATCGCAAATTCTTCTGACTTCATTCCTGTCTCAGATATGTCAACCATTAAATAGAAAGTAGCCTCAGGAGCCTCACAAGAAAGTTTTGGAATTCTATTTATACCATCAACAAGAATATTTCTACGTTTAGTAAAAATATTTACCATATTCGCAGAGTAATCATTCTCTCCACTTAATGCTTCAATAGCCGCATATTGGGAAGGTAAGGGTGCACAAGCAGCTACATTCTCTTGGAATTTTGTCATAGCTGCAATTACTTCTGCAGGAGCAAGAACATAACCTATACGCCATCCTGTCATACAGAATTCTTTAGAAAGACTATTTACCAATATAGTTCTTTCACGCATACCTTCTATCTCTACAATATTTTTAAATTTAGAATCAGCATAAATCAAGCACTTATAAACCTCATCCGAAATGATGACTAAATCATATTGTTTAGCTAAAGTAGCCAATGCTTCAATTTTCTCAACAGGAATTATCTTTCCCGATGGATTGGATGGAGTGTTGATAATAATCACTTTAGTTTTCTCAGTTATTGCATTCTCGACATCTTCAACCTTAAACCCTAATTTTTCTCCGTCAGGATTATCCACTATAATCGGTTTTGCATGGCACATCTGCACCATTTGCTCATAATTCACATAATAAGGGGCTGGTATTATTACTTCATCTCCTGGATTTAAAAGAGAAAGCAAAGAAAGATAAAGGCCTTCCATTGCTCCCACTGTCACTATTATCTCATCCAAAGGATGATAATCTATACGCTCTTTCCTTTTGTAACATTGACTAATCACCTCACGAAGTTCTAATAATCCCGCATTCTGAGAATAACGAGTTTTCCCTTCTTGAATAGCTCTACATCCTGCATCTTTTATAGCTTGATGAGGAGGAATATCCGGATCACCTAAGGTAAAATCTATAACATCATCATAGGTTTTTGCCAAATTAAATAAATGTCTTGTCAAAGAAGGCTTTATTGATTGCGCTATATCTGATAAATACATATTTTCACACTTTATTATAATCTATACATAATACTATTCAAAACTTTCTCTATGTCCGCTTGATTCAAATCATGATGCATGGGTAAGCAAATCACCTCATCGGCCATTTTATATGCATTAGGCAAATTCTCTTTTCGAGAAGACTCCAGGCCTTTATATGTCGAGAATGTACTAATCAATGGATAAAAATATCGTCTACCATATATTCCTACTGATTTCATTTTCTCATATAAAGCATCTCTACTCATCCCATATTCACGTTCAGAAACAAAAATCGGAAAATATGAATAATTATGTTTTACTCCGAAACTATCATCCAAATAACGTATACCCCGAACATCTTTCAATGCTTCCCGGTAACATATAGCAACTTGATGACGCTTCTCTATAGCCTCATCCACATATTTCAAACTCAATAATCCATATGCAGAACGAAGTTCATCCATCTTACCATTAATACCTGGAGCAACAACTGTTGTTTCATTGGCAAAACCAAAGTTCTTAATGTAATCAATACGTTGTTTGGTCTGTGCATCATGACAAACCAAAGCCCCACCTTCTATCGTATTATACACTTTAGTAGCATGGAAACTCAATGTTGCCATATCGCCTGCATTAAGAATAGAAATACCATCTTTTTCCACTCCAAAAGCATGGGCTGCATCATAAATAACCTTCAACCCATAGGTATCAGCTATTTCTTGAATACGTTCTATATCACAAGGCTGCCCATAAACATGAACAGGCATGATAGCAGTTGTTTTAGGAGTTATGGCTGCTTCTATTTTATCTGGATCCATGTTCCCGGTTAATGGATCCACATCCACAAAAACAGGCTTAATGCCATTCCACCAAAGAGCATGCGTTGTTGCAACAAAACTATACGGAGTTGTGATTACTTCTCCAGTAATTCGCATTGCCTGCAAAGCACATATCAATGGTAAAGTTCCATTTGTAAACAGACTGATATAAGGAACTTTCAAATACTCGCAAAGTGCCTTCTCCAACTCCTGATGATAATGCCCGTTATTGGTAAGCCACTTACGTTTCCAAATATCTTCCAAGCAAGGAGTAAACTCTTCTAAGGGAGGAAGAAGAGGAGAGGTAACTGTTATACTTGATTGTATATTCATTCTATTCTAAAATTTCCTAATTTATCAATTTCATTATCATACGAAAATGCTTTATTTAAAATTTTTACCTGCTGGAACAATTGTTCTAAACTCACATTTCCATCTATTACATCCTGCAAGATTTTTACAAGTTGATTTACATTGTTACATTCACATAAGCATCCATATCCATGCTTTATTAACTGAGGCGCTATACCAACTGGAGTCGATATAATATAATTTTTAAATCGGAATGCCTCACCTAACACAATTCCATACGATTCATATAATGCTGTATGAACAAATACTTTAGCTTTGTTATAATATTCATACAGTTTTTTTTGATTATAGATTGGACCAATAAAACAAACTTGTTCTCTCATAGATGGATTTTTCTCAAAAAATCCATCTATTTCACGCTGAAATAGGCAATCATGTGTTTCTACAGTTCCAATAAAAAACACTTTCCAATTTTTCAAATCAACTTGTGATAACGCATTTAGAAACATCATCGTATTCTTTTGCCATGATCCATGACGACCAACGGACAAAATAACATTTTCTTTTTCTACAATATCAAACTCTCTAATTCCATAAGCGTATAGAGAACGTTCATCTATTCCATTAAACATTAACTTCAACTTTTCAGGACGCTCTTTGAATGCTTTTTCACGGGATAGACATTCAAATATTTCAGGAAGTTCAACTGAGACCTTATCGGCCAATTGACACATCTTATTCAAAATAAAACGGATAATCCTATTTTTCCACTTCACAGGCCAACATTTCTGATCACGTTTGGAAGTTCCTTTAAACCAAGATTTCTCCCGAAACAAAGCCAACCACGCCCCATAACCATCTCCCTTTATGTAAAAAAAGCCTTTCGGATTCACTTTTTTATAAATCCAACCAATGATTGCTGTTTGATATGAGAAATGAAAACGAACTAAACAATCTATATTCTTTGCATTTTTCAATATATACCAACAAAAATACCATTCACTCAGAAAAGAGAAACAATCATAACCTCCCTTATAATGTAAAGGTATCATTTGTACTCCTTTATATAAAGAATCCTTCTCCCCTTTTTTTCCATGATATACCAAAGAAACAGAATAGTTATGTTTCAAACCGATATAATAAGGAACTAAAAACATGTCCCGAAAATAAATATCAGAAGATATCGATGAAAATAGACAAACTAAACGTTTCATTTAAATAGTTCTCGAATCCAATATTATATGATGAATATTTGTCATTCTTGACGCCATTCGAGCAAAAGAGCTATTTCCTGAATAAAGCCTTGATGTTCTTGATAAAACATTCATCTCTACAAATGCATCAATAATACCCTCTTTAGTATTCCTCTCAACTATATTCCAAGAAGTTATAATGCGATCTCCAAACATACTTACGAGTTGTTCCTTTTCTTCTACTGAATCTGAAGCCAAATAAAAGTTAACATCATTATTTTTTTCAATCTCTTTATTAATGATATTAATGTACAATTCTGTAGGACTATATTCTGTATCAATCAAGCTATCAGTTCTTCTAATATGTAATCCAATTGTATTTTCAGAAAAGCATTTCATTATTTCTTTTATTCTAGTCTCTACATCCAAATTTAAATTCAACCATTGAAAAACAGGATAACCTGTCCAATAATCTCCCCAACTTACCATAAATATACTCTTATATAAATCCAAACTAGTATCCAACTCAGGATTTATATCTTGAACTTTAAAATCTCCTTTAGAACAATAAATACACTTGTCATACAAAATATATTCAAATAAAAAAGGTATCCAAAAATTTCTCCTCCGAGGATTATCTCTCAAAAATAGATCCCCTATATTTGCATTCCGTATTTCTATATTCTTCAATGATTTATTAATCATAAACAAATTGTCAAAATCACAATTTAACCCATGATCTTTAAACCAAATGACTTCTAGATATATTTCTCGTGCATGACAATATGCTATTACAGAACTAATTGCTTCTATCCTATTACCAAGTCCTCCTATTGGAACTAATGTTATCTTTCTCATCAAATCTTTCTTTTTAGCCAAAACAAGTTCCACAAGTTCCTTACCTCCACCGGTAATTGAAAAAATCTTCGCTTCTGTTTTTCAAACCAAGTTATAGATTTATTTTCTTCAAAAAATCCTCTTTGCGAATAATCTACATGTAGATTATTGTTGTTGAACAATTCAACAACAGGTTTATACCAAGCACCTCCTATAACTCCAGTAATAATATAAGGAATAATTTCGTATTTTCCTGACACTACCCAACTATCACTCACAACAAAAAAATTATCATTTAAAATCTTAGCCCGCTTACTACCCCACCATTCAAACTGCCATGCTGATTCATAATCTCGAATATATTTCAATAAAACATCACGTCTCCATAATGAAGCCTGACAAGAAATAGTACTCCAATAAGTATTATCTACAACATCTAATTTTTCATATTTTGATTTACCTTTATGTTTTACAGCCCCTGGAGTCAACTGTATACAGTCTATGCCAGAATTATTTTTCATCAAATCCACAAAGTAATTAACACAATTATTATCTACTCTACTTTTTATAAAGTAATCTTCCTGCATATACAAAATAATATCATAATCTATTTTTTCTAAAGCCCAGCGTAAACATTGGCTCCATGTAGCTCGTTTTTTCACAGGTATTTGTTTTGTTATACATCCGCATATAGATTCAATACTTATTTCTCCATCGACATAAGATTTATACTCTGTATTTAAATATATTTTACCAGAACAATCTGGCCAATATTTTTTCAAAAGAGAAAAAAATGGGATCCAACAATCTTCAAATTTATCACAAGTATTAACTAATAATGCATATTTCATATTTCCATCCATGATTATATATACTATCTAGAATATTAATTTTATAACTAATTATTTTTTTTTAAGAGAAAAGATATAGATTCTTTAAAAATCACAGAATTACTCAAATACATAGACATACAATACAAAAATACCGCAACAATTACCTTACTTATAAAAAGCATATATATATTCTCAATTGATTTTGTAATAAAATAGGTAACACCTAATATAGCAATAGTAATAGAAAAAAATGGAAGAACATCTTTTAATACATCTAAAACATGAACTTCAATACATTTATTTACAAAATAATGCCAAACAAATAGCCACAATATATTTACTACAACAAATGCTAAAACCATATAATAGACACCAAAAGGTAACATACAGATAACAACGATCAATTGAAAAACACCTAAAAAAATCGTACAATATAAATACAACTCGGATTTACCATGGCTCAATAATACATGGCTATACAAATTGCCAATAGGCGCCACAGCTCCCCATACACATAATAATTGCATAATAGGAACACAAGGCAACCATTTATCAGAAACTCCTATTACGATCAATTCTTGTGCGACTAAAGCCAATCCTAACATTGAAGGGAAGGATATAAAAGACACAAAACGTAACATCTTACGAAACACATTCTGTTGTCTTTTAACATCAGCAACAACTTCTGTCAAAACAGGCAAAGAAACACCTCCTATCATATTCCAGACAAAAGAGTATCCCATATTCATCCATTTATTTCCTTGCGTGTAATATCCCACTTGTTCAGGTTTATAAAAGCGACCTAACAAAATAGAAAATATATTTGCATTAATTTGGCTGAATACATTTGTCAAAAAAACTTTTATTCCAAACACATACATTTCCTTTAAGGGAGCAATTTTAAAAGTTAAAGTCGGATGCCATGACACATAATACCAACGTAAAACAGTACCAACCAAACTATTCGCCACAGTTTGTATTACAATTCCCCAATAGGCAAAACCTTTAATAGCCAATACAACTCCCACGACACCAGAAAATATCATCGCACAGATATCGACTTTTGCACGCTCTTTAAACATCATTTTCTTCATTAACATTGCACTTGGTGCAACAGAAGTAGAGCCTATTAAAAACCAAAGAAAAAGAATACGTGATAAATCAATTAATTCAATATGTCCAAAAAAATCAGCTATGAGTGGAGCAGAAAAAAAAAGAACCACATAACAAATAACTCCGACTAAAAAACTAAACCAAAATACAGAATTATAATCATCATGCTTTACTTCTTTCCGATTTATCAAAGCCAAACCAAAACCACTATCAAATAAAACAGTTGCAATCCCCATGAAAACACCTAACATTCCAACCAAACCATAATCTCCAGGAGATAATAAACGGGCTAAAAACACCCCAAATACAACATTCAATATCTGCTGAATACCTGTATTCAATCCTCCCCAAAAGAGTCCCTTCGCCGTCTTTTCTTTCAATGTCTGTTCTGCCATCTATTATTCTTTATCTTTTTTCTTTTCTAATCTCAACCCACTCTTCGCATTCAGCGGAGAAATCACCGAATGTCCCAAGTCGCTTTCCAACTGTTTACGGGCAGCTTCAGCTGCTTTTCCGCCTTGTTGGGCAATTTGGGCGTGCTCTTCAAAATGCTGCGGGTCTTTCTCTTTGGACAACTCCGTAGTAGCCGCTTCTGCCAGCATATTGAGGGCAAGCTCGGTGTTCGTCATATTATCGCGGAGGCTTTCTTTCTTCAAACCTTTAAAACGTTTATATTCTTTAGAGGTTTTACCGGACCAAGTTTGATAAATAATATCCGTAAGAGTTGCAAACTGTACACCTTCCTGCAGACCATGCCGTTTCCATTCGTCCGTCAGGTCTTTACGGATTTCGATGCTTTTCAAACGTTGGTTGATCCAATGATCTGAATAACCTAACGCTTTATACTCCTTCATTGCCCGGTCAATCGTCAGTTCCGGATCTTGCATCTCGTCCAAACGTTCTTTGGCGACTTGTGCCATCCAGAGTTTGAACGGCTCGGCTTTAGGGGATGGGATGGATTGGATCAGGCGGAACAACTGTTCCGTTGTGGCGACATCTGTTTTATAATATTTACCGTCTGCTGATGGTAATTTCAGTTGTACGATTTGAGCGTACAACTGGCTCCCCTCTACGGATAACTTCCGTTTCAAATCACTCCAATACCTACGTGGGTTCTCACTGTCCGTAAGCACACTCACTACATCAACAACAGAGAAATACCATTCCTCCGTCTCGTCATCCCAAAGGGTACGTACTTTCTTTTCTTCAAAGATTTTGATTGCTTCTTTCTTTGTCATGGTTTTAGTTTTTAAGACTATCGGACGTATTCATTAATGATCCAAGCTCCCTTTTCCCAATGTCAATAGTTCCTCCATTGTCAACATAACTCAATTCCCTCCTGCTCTACGTTTTTATACAAGATAGAGAATTTTCGCTTCAACCAATCTTTTGTGGTATAGAGCATGGGATGTATTTGAGCATTGATATTCCATCCCAACTCAAACAAAGGATAAGAATAGTTATCATGATCTGAATTGTCCAACTTTTCTTTATTCAAAAGAATCAAAATATCCCAATCAGAATCTTCACGAGCATCTCCACGAGCTTGCGAGCCAAACAAAATCACTCGCGTACCAGAGGGCATAATCTGTTTGGCTGTTGTCTTGATAGCTTGTAATATTTCGTTTTTATCCATCCTCTCTATATATTATTTTTAAACTGATACTTCATCCTTCTGACAAATGATCTGCAATCTGCTTCTCAAATACCAATAGCTCGGATTATCCATTATCTTCCTACGCAATGATAAACAAACCCATTCTCCTCCAATTCCTTTACATCGTAAATATTCCGGCCATCCAAGATCAGAGGGGTTGCCATCAGTTTTTTGACAGCCGACCAGGAAGGCATACGGAATTCTTTCCATTCCGTGACGAGCAGGAGGGCGTCGGCATCCACTACCGCATCATAGATATCTTTGGCATAATGGATGGTGTCTCCCAAGCGACGGCGGGTTTCTTCCATCGAGACAGGATCGTAGACATACACTTCGCAACCGGAAGCCAATAATCTATCGATCAGGATCAGAGAAGGAGCTTCGCGCATATCGTCCGTTTCCGGCTTGAAGGCCAAGCCCCACATAGCGACACGCTTGCCTTTCAGATCACCCTTGAAATAATCATCCAGTTTACGGAACAAGATGGATTTCTGCTCTTCGTTGACCTCTTCGACCGCTTCTAAAATACGCATGCGGTAACCGTTAGAATTAGCTGTTTTGATCAACGCTTTTATATCCTTCGGGAAACAGGAACCTCCATAGCCGATACCGGCATACAGAAAACGATTGCCGATACGGGCATCCGAGCCGATCCCCTTACGCACCATATTCACATCGGCGCCGACAATCTCACACAGGTTCGCGACATCGTTCATAAAGCTGATACGGGTAGCTAACATGGCATTGGCCGCATATTTCGTCATCTCGGCGGATGGTACATCCATGAAAATCACACGGAAGTTATTCAACAAGAACGGACGGTACAGGCGAGTCATCAGCTCCTTTGCACGCTCCGATTCGACGCCTACCACCACACGGTCCGGACTCATAAAGTCCTTGATAGCCGCCCCCTCCTTCAAGAATTCGGGGTTCGAAGCGACATCGAACTCGATCGGTAAACCTCGTTTGTCCAGCTCTTCCTGGATCGCCTCACGCACCTTACGGGCCGTACCTACCGGAACGGTGCTCTTCGTCACGACAAGGAGATGTTTGGTCATGTTGCGCCCAACGGTACGGGCTACTTCGAGCACATATTTCAGGTCGGCGCTGCCATCTTCGTCGGGAGGAGTACCTACAGCGCTGAAAAGGACTTCGACCTCGTTCAGGCATTCTGTCAAATCGGTTGTGAAATGGAGACGGCCGGCTTGCTGGTTACGGTGGACCATCTCTTCAAGACCGGGTTCGTAGATAGGGATGATACCTTGTTTCAGGTTTGTGATCTTTTCGGCATTTACATCGACGCAGAAAACTTCGGTTCCCATTTCTGCAAAACAAGTACCGGTGACAAGTCCCACATAACCTGTCCCGACGATAGCTATTTTCATGATTTTATAATCAAATAAATGTTAGATATCAATGCCTCCAAGCAGAGTTTGGAGTACACACAGGTTCGTCACTCCCATACAGGAAATAACGAAAACGCCACAAAGATAAGAAATTGGAATCATTACACACTTTAAAATCGAGTTATTTGTACAAAAGGATCGAGACAGAGATAAAAAAGCACAATCCCTTCCATTTCACCGGCCAACCATTACGGCCCGTTTCAATTCCGGTGCAAGTGTAATCTGTTTTCGACGTTGTCGTGTATATACTCTACGTTGTCGAAAATATACACGACATTGTCAAAAACATATTCGACATTGCCGAAAACAAATTACACTTACATCGAACACAAAATTGATGCCGAAGATTTCACATAATCAAGAAGAGAAAACAATTTCTTCCTGCCAACCGGCACTAAAAATGAATTAATTGTGTAAATTTGCCGTTCAAACTAAATGACCGATGAGCGTAGTAATTAAAGAAGTTACCAGTAAGAAGGAACTCAAAAAGTTCGTAAAGTTCAATATCGAATTATATAAAGGCAACCCGTATCACGTGCCCGGCCTGATCGAAGAAGAGATGGTGACGTTGGATAAAAAGAAGAATCCGGCGTTCGAAGTGTGTGATGCCATCTACTTTTTAGCATATAAAGACGGGAAGGTTGTGGGACGTATCGCAGGGATGATCAACCGCCGGAGCAATGAGACGTGGAATCAGAAACATGCACGCTTCGGGTTTGTCGACTTTATCGACGACGTTGAAGTAGTGGATGCTTTGTTCGGTGCCGTAGAGAAATGGGCGAAAGAGCAAGGCATGGACGCGCTGCACGGGCCGATGGGTTTTACCGATATGGACCACGAAGGAATGCTGATCGAAGGGTTCGACCAGATCGGAACGATGGCGACCATCTACAATTATCCTTACTATCCGAAGCAAATGGAGCGTATGGGATATACGAAAGACCAGGACTGGCACGAGTTCAAGATCTATATACCGGACGGAGTGCCGGAAAAACATTTGCGTATCGGTGAGATCGTAAAGAAGAAATACGGGCTGAAGGTAATGAAGTTCAAGAACGCAAAATCGATCATGCCGTACGCACAGAAGGTATTCCAGACATTGAACGAATCGTACGCACCGTTATATGGATTCGCACGTCTGACCCAAAAGCAGATCGACTACTACATTAATATGTACATTCCGATGCTTCGCTACGACCTGGTGACGCTTATCGTCCGCGAGGAAGATGACGAAGTGGTTGGCTTTGGCATCTCGCTTCCCAACCTATCCAAGGCTATGCAGAAAGCGAAAGGGCATCTTTTCCCATTCGGCTGGATCTACCTGCTGAAGGCTTTGAAGAGCAAGCCGAAAGTGATCGACCTCTACCTGACGGGAGTCTTGCCGGAATATCAGAGCAAGGGTGTGAACGCGTTGCTGTTCAACGACCTGATTCCTGTTTACAAGAGCGTCGGAGCCGTTTATGCAGAAAGCAATCCGGAGCTGGAAACAAACAATGCCGTACAGGCACAGTGGGATTATTTCAAACGCGAACATCACAAGACAAGAAGAGCATACATTAAACAGTTGAAAGGGAAGAGTTGAAAGGGGAAAGTGATTCTTTATTCTCTTATTCCCAGTCTTTCAATTTTCAACTTTCAATTTTCAATTTTCAAAATGGACGAACTAAATTCAACAATGCAACAGCCGACAGCGTACAACGATGACGATATCAAGACGCTTGACTGGATGGAACATATCCGTCGCCGTCCCGGTATGTATATCGGGAAGTTAGGAGACGGTAGTTATGCCGATGACGGTATTTATGTATTGCTGAAAGAGGTGCTGGATAACTCCATCGACGAATATATGATGGGTTACGGTAAAACCATAGAAGTGACCGTTGAAGAAGGCACCGTCTCCGTACGCGACTATGGCCGCGGTGTTCCGCTGGGCAAAGTGGTCGACGTCTCCAGCAAGATGAATACCGGGGCGAAGTACGATAGTAAGGCTTTCAAAAAGTCAGTCGGATTGAACGGAGTCGGTATCAAGGCCGTAAATGCGCTGAGCAGCTACTTCCTGATCACCAGCCATCGCGATGGCGAATGCAAGCGAGTGGAATACAGCAAGGCGGTCATCACAGAGGAAGCCCCGATCTGCCCGACGGAGGAGGCAAACGGGACGCTTACCTATTTCATCCCGGACAAGGAGATATTCAAGGATTACCAGTATAAAGACGAATATATCGAGAGCCTGCTGAAGAATTATGTGTTCCTCAACTCCGGACTGACGATTATCTTCAACGGCAAGAAGTTCCATTCACGCAACGGCCTTGTGGACCTGCTGAACGAGAACATGACGACAGAGCCTTTATATCCGATCGTCCACCTGAAGGGAGAAGACATAGAAGTAGTCATTACCCACAGTAACCAGTACGGGGAAGAATATTACTCGTTTGTCAACGGCCAGCATACGACACAGGGAGGCACGCACCTTTCCGCCTTCCGCGAGGCGTTGGGACGTGTCATAAAAGAATACTACAACAAGAACTTCGAATACTCGGACATCCGCGCCGGCGTGGTGGCGGCCATCAGCATCAAGGTGGAGGAACCAGTATTCGAGAGTCAGACAAAGACCAAGTTAGGCTCGAAAGACATGGGACCGGACGGGCCTTCGGTCGGCAAGTTTATCGGGGACTTCATCAAGAAGGAACTGGACAACTATCTACACAAGAATGCGGAGACATCGGATGCCCTGCTACGCAAGATCCAAGAATCGGAGAAAGAGCGCAAGGCAATTGCCGGGGTGACCAAGCTGGCCCGCGAACGGGCGAAAAAGGCAAACCTGCACAACAAGAAGCTGCGCGACTGCCGTATCCACCTGAACGACACGAAAGGCGACAATCTGGAAGACAGCTGCATCTTCATCACCGAGGGAGACTCAGCAAGCGGTTCTATCACGAAAAGCCGCGATCCGAACCTGCAAGCGGTGTTCAGCCTTCGTGGTAAGCCGTTGAACAGTTTCGGGCTGACCAAGAAAATCGTGTACGAGAACGAAGAGTTCAACCTGCTACAGGCCGCCTTGAACATAGAAGACGGACTGGAAGGTTTGCGCTACAACAAAGTGATCATTGCGACCGATGCCGATGTGGACGGTATGCACATCCGCTTGTTGCTAATCACCTTCTTCCTTCAGTTCTTCCCGGACCTGATCAAGCGGAACCATGTCTATATCCTGCAAACGCCGTTGTTCCGCGTACGCAACAAACAGAAGACCTGGTATTGCTACAGCGAGGAAGAGCGCGTGAACGCAATCGCCGCCGCCGGGAAAAACGCCGAGATCACCCGATTCAAAGGTTTGGGAGAGATCTCGCCGGACGAGTTCAAGCATTTTATCGGAAAGGATATCCGCCTGGACCCGGTTACCATGAAGAAAGAGGACCTCGTAAAAGATATGCTGGAGTTCTATATGGGCAAGAATACGATGGAGCGACAGAACTTTATCATTGATAACTTAGTTGTAGAAGAAGATGTGGTCAATTGACAATAAACGTATCGCTCTTTTCCCCGGAACGTTCGACCCTTTCACGATCGGGCACGAATCGTTGGTAAGCCGCGGACTCGAGTTGGTGGACGAGATCATTATCTCGATCGGTATCAACGACACGAAACGTACTCATTTCTCGCTGGAGAAACGGCTGGAGGCAATCCGGAATCTCTACAAGGACGAGCCGCGCGTACGGGTTATGTCGTACGACTCGCTGACGGTCGACTTCGCCCAACAGATGAATGCCGGCTTTATCCTGCGCGGCATTCGTACGGTGAACGATTTCGAATATGAAAAGAGCATAGCCGACGTGAACCGCAAGCTGAGCGGGATCGAGACATTTATTCTTTTTACGGAACCGGAACATACGCATATCAGCTCCAGCATCGTGCGGGAGTTGCTGCGTTACGGAAAAGATATTTCCCAGTTTGTGCCGAAAGGAACAAACCTTTATTAAAATACAATACAATGAAACGAATTTTACTTCCACTCCTTATATTGAGTGTGTTTGCCGCTTCGATGTCGGCACAGCGCGGCAACAACATAGATGCCCGTAAGCTCCAGTTGGCCCTGTATGCCATCTCCAATCTATATGTAGACTCTACAAGTGAAACGAAGCTGGTGGAGGATGCCATCGTCGGCATGTTGGAAAAGCTGGACCCTCACTCTACCTATACGGACCCGGAAGAGACGAAAGAGATGACGGAACCGTTGCAGGGGAATTTCGACGGGATCGGTATCCAGTTCAATATGCTGACAGATACTTTATATGTGATCCAGGTAATTCCCGGCGGACCTTCGGAAAAGGTCGGTCTGATGGCCGGTGACCGCATCATCATGGTGGACGACACGCTGATTGCCGGCGTCAAGATGAAGAATACGGATGTGATGAAACGCTTGCGTGGCCCGAAGAATACGGAAGTGCGGGTAAAGGTCCTGCGCGGCGGAGTACCCGACCTGATCGAATTCAAGATCACACGTGGAAAGATTCCGGTATACAGTCTGGATGCCGCTTACATGGCGGATAAGACTACCGGATACATCAAACTGAACCGCTTTGCCGCCTCGTCGGCCGACGAATTCCGGGAAGCATTGGAGAAACTGAAGAAACAGGGAATGAAGAACTTGATTCTTGACTTGCAGGGGAATGGCGGGGGATATCTGAATATCGCGATCGACCTGGCCGACGAGTTCTTAGGTAAAGACAAGTTGATCGTTTACACCGAAGGAAACAAACAACCGCGCGAAGAAGCCAAGTCTTCGGCTCGTGGTGGTTTTGAAGAGGGACGTTTGGTCGTACTGGTAGATGAGACATCCGCATCCGCCAGTGAAATCCTTTCCGGCGCAGTGCAGGATTGGGACCGTGGCGTTGTCGTAGGCCGCCGTACGTTCGGAAAAGGGCTGGTGCAAAAACCGATCCCGATGCCTGACGGCTCGATGATCCGCCTGACGGTTGCCCGCTATTATACGCCTACAGGCCGTTCCATCCAAAAACCGTATGTCAACGGCAACCAGGAACAATACAACCATGACCTGATCGACCGCTACAACCGGGGCGAGCTGATGAGCGAGGACAGCATTCATTTCCCCGATTCGATGAAATACAATACGTTGGAGACAAAACGCATCGTGTATGGCGGTGGAGGTATCATGCCGGATGTCTTTATCCCGGTCGACACGTCCCGCTACACGGACTATCATCGTAGCGTCGTAGCCGCCGGCTTGGTGAACCGCATCGCCATGAATTATCTGGACCGCCATCGTGCCGAACTGAACAAGAAATATCCGAAGTTCGCCCAATACAAGCAGAACTTCAACGTAACAGACGACATGATGCAGGAGTTGGTCACACTGGCTAAAGATGACAAGATCGAATTCAACGAAGAGCAATACAACCGTTCCAAACCGCTTATCATGCTTCAGATCAAGGCGCTTATCGCACGCGACCTGTATGATATGGCCGAATACTTCCAGGTCATCAACGACGACAACGAAAGCTTCCAGGAAGCCTTGCGCCTCATCAACGACGACCAACGGTACGAAAAAGAACTGGGACGGTAAACCTATTATCGATAATACTTCCTATCATTCAGATTTATTCTAAAGGATTATGTACTGGACACTTTTTCTGACATTCGTCAAAATAGGGACTTTCACTATCGGGGGGGGGTATGCAATGCTGCCCCTGATACAGCGGGAAGTGGTAGATAAAGGATGGCTTTCGAAAGAAGATTTTATCGACCTCTTCTCCGTAGCCCAATCTTTGCCCGGCATTTTTGCCGTGAACATCTCTATTTTTGTAGGATATAAGCTAAAAAAAGTGCCGGGTGGCGTTGTTTGCGCTTTGGGAAGCATCCTTCCCTCTTTTATTATTATATTGGCGATCGCCTTGTTCTTCACCCATATCCAAGACAACGTATGGGTAGAGAAAGCATTCAAAGGATTGCGTCCGGCGGTCGTTGCCCTGATTGCCGTACCTTGTCTGACAACGGCACGTTCGATCAAGATGAGTTACAAAGAGTTGATTATCCCTATCGCTGCCGCATTGCTGATCTGGCAGGGAGGATTGTCTCCTGTGTGGATTATTCTGGCTGCCATCATAGGAGGACTTGTTTACGGACTGAAAATAAAGAAAGACTGATATGATCTGGTTGCAATTATTTTATGTATATCTGAAAATCGGAATATTCGGTTTCGGTGGTGGCTATGCAATGCTCTCCTTGATACAGGCAGACGTGGTGGACCGCTACGGATGGATCTCATCACAGGAATTTACAGATATCGTCGCAATCTCACAGATGACACCCGGCCCGATCGGGATCAACAGTGCAACTTATATCGGTTATACAGCCATCCACAACGCCGGCTATTCGCCCGCGATGGCCATCTTAGGTTCCTGCCTGACGACATTTGCCGTCTGCCTACCCTCTTTCCTGTTAGTGCTGGCTATCTCATACGCCTTTGCCAAATTCAGGAACAACAAATATGTAGCAGCCGCGTTCTACGGCCTTCGTCCGGCTACAGTCGGCTTGATTGCCGCCGCCGCCCTGCTGTTGATGAACAGCGAGAACTTCATCGACTATAAAAGCTTCCTGATCTTCGGAAGCGCATTCATCCTCACCTGGAAGTTCAAGATCAATCCGATCCTGATGATCATCCTGGCAGGGATTGCCGGAATTGTCTTTTATTGACACCCCTTTCATCGATAGAAATTCCTCCTTTGTCGAGGAAACACACCTCTTTTTCTAATCTGATTGTGCAGGTTTTCATCTCGTTGTAGTTTTGCTTTCGTAAAAAGGTAAAAAGATTGTCAGGTTATAAAACGAAAGCATCATGAAACAGATTTCTTCCATACTCCTCTCCTGCCTGCTCCTCCTGCCCGCCGGGATGAAAGCAGAGGGAAACGCACCCAAGCAATGGACGCTTCGCGATTGCATCGATTATGCGCTGGAGCATAACATCACCATACAGCGAAACCGTATCAGTGCTGAAAGTGCCCAAGAAGACGTAAAGACAGCCAAGGCGGATTTCCTACCCTCCCTGAGCGGAAACATCAGCCAGCGAATCGTTAACCGCCCGAACAGTGCAAGCGGCACCATCATCAGCGGCGATAACATCACGACAAGCGAAAGCAAGACTTCGTACAACGGTAGCTATGGCATCGATGCCAACTGGACCGTGTATAACGGCAGCAAGCGGGTGAACACCGTCAAGCAGCAAAAGCTGAACAACCGCATCGCCGAGCTGAACGTGGACGAAAGCGAAAACTCGATCGAAGAGAATATCACCCAACTGTATGTGCAGATCCTCTATTCCGCCGAAGCCGTCGAGGTGAACCGGTCGACACTGGAAGTAAGCCGGAAACAATACGAACGGGGACAGGTACTGTTCAACGTCGGGAGCATTGCTTCGAGCGACCTCGCCCAATTGGAAGCACAAGTCAGCAGCGACAACTACCAGTTAGTGACTTCCGAAGCGACCTTGCAGGATTACAAATTGCAACTGAAGCAGCTATTGGAACTCGACGGAGACATCGAGATGGATCTCTACCTGCCACAGTTGGATGACAGCAACGTCCTGACTCCACTCCCCTCAAAAGATGATGTCTACAACACCGCCCTCAGCCTCCGTCCCGAAATAGAAGCAGGAAAGCTGAACGTAGAAACCTCGGACCTGAGCATCAAGATGGCACGTGCAGGCTACCTCCCGACCTTAAGCCTCAGCGCAGGCATCGGAAGCACGAATGCCAACGGCAGCGACTTCAGTTTCAGCGAACAGGTCAAGCGGAACTGGAACAACTCGCTGGGACTGACTCTCAGCATCCCCATCTTCGACAAGCGGCAGACAAAAAGTTCCATCAACAAGGCTAAGTTGCAAAAGCAGACCAGCCAGCTGGACCTGCTGGACAACCAGAAGACACTCTACAAGACTATCGAAAACCTCTGGTTGGCTGCCAACAGTGCACAGCAGCAATACGTGGCAGCTTCACAGAAGTTGAAGAGTACGGAAACCAGTTACTCTCTCGTCAGCGAACAGTTTAACGTCGGCATGAAAAATACAGTAGAGTTGCTCACAGAAAAAAATAATCTGTTAAGCGCACAGCAGGAAACACTCCAGGCCAAATATACGGCCATACTGAACGCAGGCTTATTGCGCTTCTACCAGGGAGAAGAGATCAATTTATTCTAAAACACGATTCGGGTGAAACACTAATGAATATATTCACTCTCTTTTTGTTTCGGTCCCTGCTTCGATTCACTCCGGCAGGGACCTTGCAAAAGGGACCGTTATCAAAAAAGAAATAAAAACAGATAAAAATATGAACAAGAAGAAACTAATTATCGGTATAGTAGGTGTACTGGTCGTAGCCGGAGGCATCTGGTTCTTCACAGGCAAAACATCGAAAGGCGGCATCCAACTCGAAACCGCCAAAGTGGGCCGCAGTTCCATCTCGAACACGGTAACGGCAACCGGAACAGTCGAGCCGGTAACGGAAGTTGAAGTCGGTACGCAGGTATCCGGCATCATCGACAAGTTGTATGCAGACTACAACGACGTAGTCAAAGCAGGGCAGTTGATCGCCGAAATGGACAAGGTCAACCTGAAAGCCGAACTCGCATCCGCCGAGGCACAGCTGGCAAGCAGCAAAAGCGAATACGAGTACCAGCAGAAGAATTATGCCCGCAACAAGATCCTCTTCGAAAAGAAACTGATCAGCGACTCGGACTATGAAACGTCCACATACAACTACGAGAAGGCAAAAGCCGCCTACGAACAGAACCAGGCGGCAATGGTCAAAGTGAACCGTAACCTCGAATATGCAACTATCACCAGCCCGATCGATGGTGTCGTGATCAACCGTGCCGTTGAAGAAGGACAGACCGTGGCCGCCGGTTTCGAAACCCCGACTCTGTTCACCATCGCGGCCGACCTGACCAAAATGCAAGTGATCGCAGACGTAGACGAAGCCGATATAGGCAACGTAGAAAACGGGCAACGCGTCTCCTTCACCGTCGACGCCTATCCGAACGACGTATTCGAAGGCACAGTCATGCAAATCCGCCTCGGCGACAGCGAAAGCACCAGCAGTTCTTCTTCCACTTCGACCTCAACAGTCGTTACTTATGAAGTAGTGATATCAGCCGACAATCCCGACCTGAAATTGAAGCCACGCCTGACAGCCAACGTAACGATCTTCACGCTGGAACGCGATAACGTGCTGACAGTCCCGACCAAGTCGCTCCGCTTCGTGCCAGATGCACCAATGTTGACGCAACAGGGATACATCATCTCCGAAGCCGGCATAGAAGCCCCTGCCGGGAAACGTCTCGTATGGATCAAGAACGGACAGGAGTTGAAACCGAAAGCCGTTTCCGTAGGTTCCACCAGCGGAAACATGATCGAGATAACCGACGGCCTGAACGAAGGCGAAGAGTTGGTTGTCGATCTCGAAGCCTCCTTCGCAGCCCCAGTCGCCGAAGCCGAAACGGAAAGAAGCCCGTTCATGCCAGGCCCTCCGGGAAGCAACAAGAATAAAAAGAATGCCAAGTAGGAGCAGGCTCCCAACCTGCCCTCCCAAACAAGGAGTACAACAATATGAAAGAGATAATCAAATTAGATAACATCAAGCGCGACTTTAAGGTCGGAGACGAAACAGTCCACGCCTTGCGTGGCGTCTCCTTCACAATATACGAAGGAGAATTTGTCACCATCATGGGGACATCCGGCTCCGGCAAGAGCACCCTGCTGAACACGTTGGGTTGCCTGGATACACCGACGAGCGGGGAATATTACCTCGACGGCACATCGGTCCGCACAATGGGCAAAAATGCTCGTGCCACCCTGCGCAACCGCAAGATCGGATTCGTCTTCCAGAATTACAATCTGCTGCCTAAAACGACAGCAGTCGAGAACGTGGAGCTACCCTTGATGTACAACCCATCCTACAGTGCAGCTGACCGCCATAAGAAAGCTGTCGAATCGCTGGTTGCCGTCGGTCTGGGCGACCGGCTGATGCATAAGAGCAACCAGATGTCCGGCGGACAGATGCAACGCGTCGCCATCGCCCGGGCACTGGTAAATGATCCCGCCGTCATCCTCGCTGATGAAGCGACCGGAAATCTCGATACCCGTACCTCCTTCGAGATACTGGTCCTTTTTCAAAAACTGCATGCCGAGGGACGTACCATCATATTCGTGACTCACAACCCGGAGATCGCCCAGTACAGCAGCCGCAACATCACGTTGCGCGACGGACATGTCACCTCCGATACAGTCAACAAGAATATCCTGAACGCAGCGGAAGCATTGGCACAGTTGCCAAAGAATGAAGATTAATAACTATTCACATTCGCACATTATTTACAATGAACGGAACAAACCTAATAAAAATAGCCGTCCGGGCACTCGCCAACAACAAGTTGCGCGGCTTCCTCACAATGCTGGGGATCATTATCGGCGTAGCCTCCGTAATCACGATGCTTGCCATCGGACAAGGCTCGAAGCGAAGCATCCAGGCACAGATCAGCGAGATGGGTTCCAACATGATCATGATACATCCGGGGGCCGACGTGCGGGGAGGTGTCCGGCAGGACGCCTCCGCGATGGAAACCCTGAAGCTGCAAGATTACGAAAACATTGTGGATGAAACACGCTTTGTCTCAGCCGTCTCTCCTTCCGTCAACAGTAGCGGACAGGCGATCTACGGTGCCAACAACGCTCCGACCACAGTCTACGGCATCAGTCCCGACTACCTGGAGATACGACGCTACAAAGTCGAAGACGGTGACATGTTCACCGAACAGGATATCCAAACGGCTGCCAAAGTATGCGTGGTCGGCAAAACCGTCGTCGACAACCTCTTCCCTGACGGCGGCAACCCGGTAGGCAAGGTCATACGTTTTCAGAAATTACCTTTCCGCATTGTAGGCGTGCTGGAAAGCAAAGGATACAACAGCATGGGAATGGACCAGGACGACCTAATCTTAGCTCCATACACAACTATTCAGAAAAAGGTCCTGGCCATCACCCATCTGCAAGGCATTACCTGTTCGGCTCTCAAAGAGGAATACACCGACCAGGCCATCGACGAGATTACCGAAATACTCCGCCGCAACCATAAGTTGAAGGAAAGCGACGATGATGATTTTACCATCCGTAGCCAGCAGGAGTTGAGCACAATGTTGACAAGCACTACGGATATGATGACCGTGCTGTTGGCGGCTGTGGCGGGTATTTCGCTGCTCGTAGGCGGTATAGGGATTATGAACATCATGTACGTCAGCGTAACCGAGCGTACACGTGAGATCGGCCTCCGCATGAGTATCGGGGCAAAAGGCATAGACATCCTGGCACAGTTCCTGATCGAGTCCATCCTGATCAGTGTGACAGGTGGTCTGATAGGTGTAGTCTTTGGAGTGGGCGCGGCCCTTGTCGTGAACGGGGTCGCCCACTTTCCGATCTTCATCCAGCCTTGGAGCGTCATCCTGTCGTTCGCCGTATGTACCGTCACCGGTGTATTCTTCGGATGGTATCCGGCCAAAAAGGCGGCACAGCTCGACCCGATAGAGGCCATACGGTATGAATAAAACATTATCTTTGCAGAAATGGAAACAACAGAGACAATGCAGACACTACCGGCTCCCCCCTTTAAGGGGATGGGGAAACTGATTCATATTGCAGCCTGGGCGATTCTCTTCGGGCTGCCATTCTTCTTCACCGGACGCGAGTCGCAGACGGTGACAGTTCTGAGCTATATGCGCTCCATGATCGTCCCGTTGTCGTTCGTGCTCGTATTCTATGCCAACTATTTTGTGCTGATCGACCATTTCCTGTTCTCGAAGCATCCCTGGAAATTCTTGCTATGCAATGTCGTACTGATCGCCGCTGCAATGGGAGCCGTCCATCTGATGTTCGAACTGCTCCCGCACCCCGAATGGGCACATCCGAGACCGGAAAGGGAATGGCAGGAGATAGTCGGCTTTTTTATGGTGAACGCCATGCTGTATATGCTGGTGGCAGGGCTAAGCGTCGCCATCAAGATGACCGGAAGCTGGTATCAGATGGAATCGTCGCGCCGGGAGTTGGAGAAAAGCCGTGCCGAAGCGGAATTGCAGAACCTAAAGAGCCAGTTGAACCCGCATTTTCTCTTCAACACGTTGAATAACATCTACAGTCTGATCGCTTTCAGCCCGGAGAGGGCGCAAGAGGCCGTGCACGACCTGAGCCGCCTGCTCCGCTACGTGCTCTACGACAGCAGCCAGCCGATGGTTCCGTTGGAGAAGGAACTCGACTTTATCCGGAACTATGTGGAACTGATGCGTATCCGCCTGCCGGAACATGTGAAACTGACTACCGACATATCGGCTGCCACGCCTGAAACCCTAGTGGCACCTCTCCTCTTCATCTCCCTGATCGAGAACGCTTTCAAGCATGGGGTAAGTCACAACAAACCCTCTTTTATCGACCTGAAGATTCACCAGGAAGGAACACGGATCGTCTGCTCCATCCGCAACAGCCACTTCCCGAAAGATAACGGGCAGGACAAGAGCGGTTCCGGTATAGGGCTTCAAAACCTCAGCCGACGGCTGGAATTATTGTATCCGTCTCATCATATTTTTACTTACGGGCAAAAGGGGGACGAATATGTCTGCCTGTTAGAGTTGCAGGCATAAGGATTTATAAGTACATAAAAGCAAGAAATTATGACGTTAACGTGTGCAATCATCGATGACGAGCCACTGGCTATCAGTCTGCTGGAAAGTTATGTAAACAAGACTCCGTTCCTCCGCTTGGCGGGTAAGTTCAGCAGTGCCCTCGAGGCATTGCCTGTATTGAGCGCCCAGCCAGTGGAGCTGCTTTTCCTCGATATCCAGATGCCTGAGTTGAGCGGCATGGAATTCTCGCGGATACTGGAGGCAGACACCCGCATCATCTTTACGACGGCTTTCGAACAGTATGCTCTCGACAGCTACAAAGTGAACGCTCTTGACTATCTGCTGAAACCGATCAGTTACCCGGACTTCCTCAAGGCGGCCAACAAGGCGTTACAATGGTACGAGCATATGCAAGTACCTGCAACAGAGATCGAGTCGATCTTCATCAAGACTGAATATAAACAGGTACAGATCGAACTGCGCAAGATACTCTACATCGAAGGGCTGAAAGACTATGTCAAGATCTTTATCGAGGACGAACCGCATCCCATCCTTTCGCTGATGAGCATGAAATCGCTGGAAGAGATGCTGCCGACAAGCCGTTTTATCCGCGTACACCGTTCCTTTATCGTACAGCCGGAAAAGATCAAGGTGATCGAACGGAACCGGATCGTGTTCGGCAAAGAGCATATCCCGATCTCCGACAACTACAAACCAAGGCTTGTCGAGTTTCTGGCGCAACGGGCACTTAATTTCAATTGATAATTAGCCTTTTAAAGTTTCATCTGGCAGGAAACGGGAGTTTCCTTAGCAGGGAACGAGAGTTTCCCTATAGGGGAATTATCAATCGCCAGTTACAAAAGTTGCAACAGCAGCCTTTCCAACGCCCCCGTCATCCGACTCATAGAACAAGAATAGTTATTCGAGAAAACGGCTACCGCATACGTCTTTCCATCTTTCGTAATATAGCCGGCATAACTTCTAACACCCGTAATACCTCCACTTTTCAGGCGGGCTTTGCCCTGCAACTTCGATCCTTTTAGGAAATTGCGCACCGATCCTTCTATCCCGGCTTGCGGTAAAGAAGACAGGAAAGCATCCGAGACGGCAGACTCCGTCGCCATATAGACCAGCAGTTCTCCCATAAACCCGGCCGACACCTTATCTGCCGGAGCCAGGCCGCTACCGTCGTTCATCCGGAGCGGGAAGACATCCAGACCTTTCTTCTCCCAATAATCTTTCACTACCCGCACGCCGCGACCGAACGAAGAGATCACTTCGTTCCTGCGCGGTTTATATTGCAATCCGACCGTTTTGACCAAAGCATCCGCATAGAGGTTATGGCTGACATGGTTGCACACGCTTGCGATCTCCCGCAGGGTGGGCGAATAGGTCGTGACAATCTCTTTCCGTTCTCCCTTCTTCCATCGGTTTTCCTCCGTCTCGATATGGTGGCAGGAAGGAGCCCCGTCCACCCGTATGCCCTTCCGCTGAAGCTGATCCGTCAGATAGTGTGCCAGGTACAAAGCAGGATCGGGGATATCTCCTTTCAAGACATACGTCTCCCGGTTTGCCGGCAGGACACCATACAGGTAGCGCACGTCCTCGAGCGGAGCACCAATAATATAGGCACTGTCCGAAGCAACCGGAGCAGTTTCCAGGTAGTTCTTAAATCGGATAAAGGGAATATCCGGTTCCGTCCCCTTCAAGGTAGGTCGCGTCCCGGCAAGCCCTGTTTGCAACGATAACTTATACATGTTATCGAAGATGGAAAGACCGTAACTTCCGGGGGCATAATAGTTTCCCATATCTTCCCGGAGCCATTTGATAGAAGCGCCTTCGGTATCGAAGATGCTTTCGTCCGATATGACCGATCCTGTTATATGCCTGATGCCGGCCTTCTGCAAAGCGGCTATCCAGGTGGTCAGGAACTTGTTCTGTCCTGGTGCGAAATGCGAAGAGCCCAGGGAGGGATCGCCACTGCCTTTTATATAGAGGTTCCCCTTCAACGTACCATTTTCCAGTATTCCGTCATATTCCAGCATGGTCGGATAACGGTAGTCTTCTCCCAAAAGCTCGAGTGCTGTCGCCGTGGCAACCGTTTTCAATACCGAAGCGGGCGATTGCAGCCGTTCCGTATCATAACTGTAGACTGTTCTTCCATCCTGCACATCTTTTACAACCAGAGAAAAAGAGGCTCCCCGCATATAAGGGGCCTGCAATAACCGTTTAACAGGAGCGGGAGTCTGTGCACCGGCAAGCAAATGGAAGCAAATCAGCAGGCAAAGCGGTACTATTTTGTTTCGTATCATCCTTTCTATTCAACTTTATTTTATCTTTGTCCACAAAGATAAGAATTTAATATGAACCCATTGTTTGATAAACCGTTCACATTCGACAGGGTGGCACGTATTCTGTTCGGCCTGGCTGTTATCAGCGGCGTCATCTATCTGATCGCCGTCCTGCGAAATGCTTTGTTACCTTTCCTGATTGCCTGGCTGCTGGCTTATATGATGCAACCGTTCGTCAAGTTCTTCCAGTATAAAGTCAAACTAAAAAGCCGTTTGCTGTCTATCCTGGCCGTTCTCGTGTCCACCCTTCTGGTGATTTCGTTGGTGGGCGTCGTAATCGTCCCTTCTGTTACCCAAGAGGTCAACCGGACTTTGGAACTGATGCAGGAACATAACAGGGGCTACGGGCATATCCCGATGATACCGCAGTCATGGGCGGAATACCTGGAAAAAAATATCGATCCGGACCAGTTGGCACAGCTCCTGAGCAAAGAGAACATAGAAAAGGCGGTCAAACAGATCGCTCCCAAAATGTGGATAGTGCTGACCAATACTTTCTCCATCCTGTTCAGTATCACGATCGTGTTTGTAATCTTCCTCTACTTCATCTTTATCCTGCTGGATTACGAACGGATTGTCAACGGCTGGATCCGCCTGATCCCCGAACGTTACCGTCCTTTTGTCCAAGGGCTGGCCGACGATGTCGAATACAGCATGAACCGCTATTTCCGCGGACAGTCGTTGATTGCTTTATGCGTCGGTATCCTCTTCGCCATCGGATTTAAGATCGTCGGCTTCCCGCTAGCTGTTATCCTGGGGCTATTCATCGGTTTCCTCAACCTCATTCCTTATATGCAAACGATCGGCATTATCCCGATGATCTTGCTGAGTCTCCTCAAAGCTGCGGAGACCGGGGAAAACTTTTGGCTGATCTTCGGATCGGGAATTCTTGTCCTTTGCGTCGTGCAGTGTATACAAGACTTGTATCTCACTCCCCGTATTATGGGAAAGGCAATGGGTCTGAATCCTGCCATCATCCTTCTTTCTTTATCCATTTGGGGAACTTTATTAGGTTTTATCGGCTTAATCATCGCTCTCCCCCTGACAACCCTCTTTCTTTCTTATTACAAACGTTTTATACTTATGGAGGAAGACCAGTCTCTCGTAGAGAAGCATGAGTTATCAAAGGTTCAAAAGAAAAAAACACCCCCAAAAGAATAAAAAACTTGCATTAACTATTGCATATATAAAAAAAAGCCCTACCTTTGCACCCGCATTACAGAAGTAACGCATAGGATGATTCGCTAGCTCAGCAGGTAGAGCACATCCCTTTTAAGGATGGGGTCCTGGGTTCGAACCCCAGGCGGATCACCAAGAAGCTGGACAAAACCAGACAAAGAAAAGACAACTCCTACAATATCAAGGTATTGTAGGAGTTTTTTCTTTGTATAAAGTCCGTGACTGAAGACACGGAAAGGTCACAAAAAGACATACTTTCGTGACCAATTCGTGACCTGTCCGACCTTTCGGATTTTAGGTCACGGAATGTCTGAAATTGGCAGTTTGTTGTCTTGATTTGTCCGTACTGCAAATATCTCATTTTCAGTTCATCAATTTAATTTTGTAACTAAAAAAAGAGATTATGAGAAGTACTTTCAAGCTACTCTATTTCGTCAAACGAAATGCAGTAAAGAAGAACGGCAACGCACCGATTATCGCACGTATCACCATTGACCAAGTTGTAGCCCAGTTCAACACCAAGCTGGAAATAAATCCGACTCACTGGAGCGTGAAGTTAGGCAAGGCTTCCGGCAGAACCGCAGAAGCCGTACATATCAATTCCATGTTGGAGAGTATTCGCAGCACGGTACACCAACATTACCATGCGTTAATGGCGCAGGACGGATATGTAACGGCAGAGCTGGTAAAGAACGCCTTTTTAGGCAAGATTGCAAGGGAACGGACTTTGATAGAGTTCTTTAAACAGCACAATGAACAATACTTGGAGAAAGTGAAGATGAATACCGCAGACAAGACCTATTCACGTTACGAACTGACAAAGAAACGGCTTGTTGAGTTCATGAAGTTCAAGTATTCGATTTCCGACATACTGATTAAAGACATTAATGTGGTGTTCATTGAGGACTTTTTGCTGTATATCAAAAACAACTACGGGTGCAGCCACAATACGGCGATGAAGTTTGTGCAACGCTTTCGCACGGTGGTAAACTTCGCCAAGAATACGGGTTTAGTGACTGCCGACCCTTTCGGTAGTTATCGGGTAAGGTTTGAGCGTACCGATAGAGATTATCTGACTATGGAAGAAATTACCACTATTTACAATCATGAGTTTAGCTCTAAACGGCTGGAACAGGTACGTGATTTGTTCATTTTCAGTTGTTATACGGCACTTTCCTACATTGATGTATGCGAGTTAAGGCAGGAGGACATTCGTATCGGATTTGACGGTAATTTGTGGATTATACGGAAAAGACACAAAACGAATGTTACATCTACCGTCCGATTACTGGATATACCCAAAGCCATATTGGAAAAGTACAAAGAGCAGTTACCAAACGGTAAGATTTTACCCATTATCAGCAATCAGAAAATGAATGATTACTTGAAAGAAATCGCAGCCATTTGCAGAATTGAAAAGACCTTGACCTACCATGTGGCACGCCATTCGTGCGCCACTTCGGTGTTGCTCGCAAACGGTGTTCCCATTGAAACGGTATCTAAGATTTTAGGTCATACCAACATAAGGACTACTCAAATCTATGCGAGGATTACTGATTTGAAGGTAAGCAGTGACATGGAAATGTTGGCTCAAAAGTTGGACACTCCACATCGGACTGCCAGCCGTTGAAATCGTGTTATCGTCAGATAACAGCAAGGTGTGATTTGTGGCACACAAATCTGTTTTCCGTGCCGCAAAACACCTTGGGCAAATTCACTCCGAAGTCGTGTTGCCAATTAAAGAAAGACATTCCCTAACTAAAGATTTTCGCTCGTCGGGACGGGTGGTCCCGCCCCTTGCCGCTGGGCGTTCCCCGACCGATGAGTTTATTTTGCAATCCTGCAATCTTGTTTTATTGAAATATTGATAGCTGGATTGATTGAAAGCAAGATTTCAATATGGCAGGATTGAATGAAAACAATATAACACTGGAGAAAAGAAAAATAGAAACCAGTCATTTACTATCATCTTCGTCCATTCGTTTGACTAAGCTGTCTTGTAAACGGCTAAGATATGCCGTCCGGTCTTTCTTCCGTTCTTTCATGGCAATATAGGCGGCATAATAATCGCCTAACTCCACTTGGAATACCGTACCGAGAAAGTTCATCATTTCTTTTATTTCCACGTTGCCATTGTTGATGTCGCCCGAAGAAACAAGAGAATACCCCAACTCTATCAGAAAGACCTTTTTACCAGTGAAACGAAAAGGATATTTCAGGCACTTTTGCAGGCTGTCTTCTACTTGGATATTGGTTTCCAGTTTTACCAGTCTTTTATTCAGATAGATACGCAGCATTTCATTGGCTATAATTTTAGCCACCTTATAATCATACCCGGTGGAGAAATTCGGGTCTTTATCGAATTGTGCGCTATCGGTACATAGGCGTAAATCAGACTTTCCACGGACAAAATAATATTCATCATACAAGGTTGAATGAGAGCGATAATATTGGTAAAAGTCCAAATTACGGTTAAAGAAGTAGGTCAGGTTATCCAGTTCTTTGCTGATATAGTTTCTGATTACATCATTGCTACCATTGGGGCATTGTGTTTCTATCCGATAAATCTTATAGAAAAATAGCAGCCTGCCAAGAATTTCCGGCTTCTGTGTTTTGAAGAATCTAATTTCATCCTCTTTGGCTGGAAAAGAATAGGTTTGCAGTTTTGTTTTTAAATCATTAAGAACCGTCTGCAAACGATGTACCATTGAAAGAGAAGTTTCAATAATATCATAACCGTAGAGGTCTATCTCGTCAATCTCTACATCTATTTTTGACAATATATCTGCTAACATCTCTTCCATATGGCAATAGTCATTTCCTCTTTCTATTTAAAATACAGGAGTTTGGTGTAGTTTCCCAACATTTATTACAAGAAATACATTTAGGTGTATAATTCGGATTTTCTTTCCACTTATTAATCAAATCAGGTTCAGCAAACAAAGTACGAGCCAAAGAAAATAAAGGGATATTATCATGGTTTAATACCTCTTCCATTACAGCTACATTGCGGTTCCCACCAACAAGAATCAAAGGCGTTTGAACATTTTGGGCTATTTTAGATACCTGCTTTTTAAAATAAGACTGTTTTTCAATAGAACGTGCTATGTGTGGAAAAGATTGAGTTATTCCATTACCGGACGACAAATTTGTTCCACTTGGCTCTATAAAATCCAGTCCTAATGCATCCAAGTGCTTAAACATTTCAAGTGATTCAGGAAAAGATAACCCTTCACCCTCTGACATGAAATCATCAAAATTAATTTTTATCATAACAGGAAAATCTTCACCCACAGCAGAGCGCACGCCTGCCACAACTTCATAAATAAGACGAGCACGATTTTGTACCGAACCGCCATATTCATCTTTTCGCCTATTATAATAAGGAGTAAGGAATTGACTAAGCAAATAACCATGCGCAGCATGGATTTGCACAGCATCAAATCCTGCTTTTTTCACTCTTAGAGCCGCCTTTTTATGGCTCTCTATGATATGCAAAATATCATCCTTGGTCATTTCTTCCGGTGTGATACCTGTTACCCTGTTTAAAACCGCTGATGGCCCGACTATTCGGCGGTGCTTGGAAGCGGCTAAACCACTCTGAGAGCCACCCGATGCAATTTGACACGCTATTTTTGTTCCCTTGGCATGGGCGTAATCTATAATTTCTTTCCATTCAGAAATGAAGGAATCATCATACATACCTATCATACGTGGATTGGGTTGGTCATTGACATCTATATAAGTATATTCGGTAATAATAAAACCAACACCACCGTCAACTAAAGCCTTATATACATCAATCAAATCAGGTGTTAAATGACCCTGTTCGTCAGCCATTTCCATCCAAACCCCGGAGCGTACAAACCTATTCTTTAATGTTAGTTTCGGGAAACTAACTTGTTCAAAAAGAGTTTTCCTTTTCATGTTCATTGATTTTTGGTACAAAAATATGGTTCTTATAAACAATCACCAATAAGGGAAATTTTTCTCATAGAATGATAAATTTATCACTCTCTGATTATCAGAAAAATACATTATCTTTGCATAAAAAGACCATGTACGAACGGAAAATACCTATAAACTTAGGATGTGGAATAGAAGTCACAATGAATGTTATTGGTGGTAAGTGGAAACCTTGGCTCATAAATCGTTTAAGAGAAGGACACCACCGTCCTATTGATATACAGCGTGCTATTCCTATCGCAGATAAAAGAGTCCTGACACAACAACTGAATGAGTTAGAAAACATGGGAATTGTACATAAGATAATATATCCCGTCATCCCTGCAAAAGTTGAATATTTCCTTACTGATTTGGGGGAAAGTTTATTGCCTATTATAGATTTAATGGAAGAATGGGGACGTAACCACCGAGATATATTAGAAAGCAGCCTGTAATAGATAAAATATAGTCTATCCGTATAGGCCATGTTAGCTTATTAATGTAGGGCTATTTTTTAGTGCAAGGTGCAAGTATATATCTATATATATAGCTTGCACCTTGCACTAACCTTAGAATGTTTATTTTCAACGGTTTGCATAATCCAAAAATAATGCGTACATTTGAACCCAAGATGTTGGCAGACAGACACCGGACAACAGCAGACAGTTTTCAAGGACTAAAGCGTGACGGATGCAAAGCCGAAATTTCTGAAAGCACTGATATTGAGGAAGAAATAACGCTTGGTTCATGACCCAGGCGGATCACCAAAAAGCTGGACAAAACCAGACAAAGAAAAGACAACTCCTACAATATCAAGGTATTGTAGGAGTTTTTTCTTTGTATAAAGTCCGTGACCGAAGACACGAAAAGGGATCATACCGAAATCCTGAGGGATTAAAATATAATCATCTCCTAAAGTATCTATTGCATCTTCCTATAAGCCTCCTGATAGTATTTATTATAATCCCCGATAGTGTAAAAATAATTCCAGATAAATTTGTTTTGTATAAAATAAAAGCGTTCCTTCGCGCTGTCACTCATTTTCAGAGAGATTATACGTATAGAGTGAACAAAAACAAAGGAGCCTTGACTGTGCAATGGGTATAGCTTGACAACTTTCAGGTCAAGCTTTTTTTGTAACAGTATATAACGACAAGAAATATAATAACCCAAACCTTAACTATTAGAAAGAGCGTGTTGCCTCTATATTGGAGGGACACGCTTTTTTTAATAAGTTATGTTGCAGTTCTTTTATTTAGCTCGGTTATGTACGTATGAGGAGATACCTATATCCATAGAGAATTAATTATGCATACATATTGGTGAGTCTGAATAAGAAAAAAGCAATATCCCTCACGCCTCTCAGCTGTGCTCTAAAAGCTTTGATTTTAGCATTGAAGGACTCACTCGCGGCATTGGTGGAGCGTCTTTTAAAAAAGCCAACAATATTCAAGTAGTGTGTTTGTATGGTTCTGGCGACAGTGCCAAAAGACAGGAAACCGGATTTGTCCACCTGATCATACCAATGTGCCAAACGCGTCAAGGCAATATCTGCCGATTGTGCCTGATGATATATCAACCCTAACCTCATGCTTAAGTAATAGGCCTTCTTGATATCGGGATATTCCCGGAAAAGGATTTTAGCTCTTTTTCTTTGGCTCTCCGACCACAGTTCAGTTTTTTTGAACAAAAGATAGCGGCTTCTGGCCAACAGCTGTTTTCGACTGTCCCCATTCTCAAATGTTTCAGTAACAAAAGGCTGTCCTGATGCTTTAGCGTATGTGATCTCGACCATTTCTTTATCCAAAGCTTCCCATCGTGCCTTTATCCGCATTTCCTGAACGGCTTCAAAAGCTAACTTTTGAACATGAAAACGGTCGATAACCAGCTTGGCAGCCGGGAAACAGAGACGAGCTATCCGGGCCATATTGGGTGCCATGTCCAATGTTATTTCCCGAACTTGAAACCGCCTGCGACGGGAAAGTTTGAGTATAACTTGGGATACCTTTTCTACGGATGTCCCTTTGATCATGGCGATGATTGTGCCTTTTCTTCCTTTGGCCTCTTTGTTAATCAGGATTGTATACAGTTCTCCCGACGACAGTGCCGTTTCGTCCATCCCGACGTAGGGTCCAATGTTTTTCTCGAAGAGAATCCATTCTTCGGCATGGGCACGTTGCTCCCAATTCCTGAAATGACTCAGATGATTCTTATATTGGGACTCCAACAGTTTGGCTTCCATTCCGTAATGATCCGCCAAAAGACTAATGCTAAGAGCGCGAGAGTCGATCCAATGCTTTTAAAAAAGACGCAAATTCAGTCGTTATTTGCGTTCCTTCTGCCACTAAGATACGATTTCTCCACTCAGGATTTCGGGATGATCCACGAAAAGGTCACAAAAAGACATACTTTCGTGACCAATTCGGGACTTACTCTACCCTTTAAATATCAATCGATTACTTTCACTGTATGAATTCCTGTATACGATTTCTCCAAAAAATTTCATCCATGCACCTTAAAAATTTTCATAAAAAGTTTTTGTGGAATAATTTGTTCTTGTATATTTGTACTATAATAATAGTACAATATTAATATAGCATAATATAAAATCATATGATCAAGTTTTTATTAGATTACTCCAGCGGTATGCCGATATACCGTCAGATCATTGATCAGATCAGGTTTGGCATAGCATCCGGGCAACTCAAGTTGGGTGAACAGCTTCCTACGGTCAGAGCGCTTGCCGTAGAATTGAAGGTAAATCTAAATACTGTATCCAAGGCTTATAAAGAATTGGAGATCAAAAATATCTTAGAAACTCAACAAGGAACCGGAACGTTTATTAGCAAAACGGACCATGTAGTTCCGGAAAAAGAACGGGAAGACAAGTTAAAAGAAATTTGTACACAATTTTCTTCTGTCGTACTGAGTTACGGCTTCAGCCTGGACGAGGTTATTCAAGAATTAAAGGATATCGAAACTTCTAAAAAACAATGAATATGACAACAAATGTAATTAACAAGGGTTGGTTTAATCCCATATCCCTTTCCGTATTTCTGATACTGGTTATCGTATCAGCCGTTTTGTATGTTTCGCAGATTGTAAACATATCGGTATTCATCTTTCTGCTCCTTCTTTCCGGGTTGGCGGCTTCTGCAATCCGTATTGCCGACCAGTGGGAACGGGCGGTAGTCTTGCGTATGGGGAAATACAGCGGCTTGAAAGGCCCCGGCCCCTTTATGATTATCCCGGTTATAGACAGTGTGTCGACTTATATCGACCAGCGTGTACGGGTAAGTGCGTTCAAGGCCGAACAAACTCTGACCAAAGATACGGTTCCGATAAATGTGGATGCAGTCGTATATTGGACCGTCTGGGACGTGGAAAAAGCTGCATTGGAAGTACAGGAATATCAAAAAGCGATCGAACATATCACACAGACCGGTTTAAGAGATACCATCGGTAAGCACGAACTGTCGGATCTCTTGCAGGAACGCGATAAGATAGCTGAGGATTTGCAACAGGTCTTAGACAGAAATACGAATCCGTGGGGCATCACATGCCAGACTGTCGGTATCAAAGATATCGCCATTCCGCAAGACCTGGCCGAAGCAATGAGCAAAGAGGCCCAGGCAGAACGTGAAAGAAGAGCTCGCGTCATCTTGGGAACGGCAGAAACGGAAATCGCAGAAAAGTTCGAACAAGCCAGTAAGAAATATACCGACAATCCTGTGGCATTGCATCTTAGAGGGATGAATATGCTGTTCGAAGGTTTAAAAGAAAAAGGATCAATGGTAATCGTACCGAGTTCGGCACTCGACACCATGAACTTAGGGGCTATGGGAGGCTTGGTTTCATTGGCTAAGAACAACGAGACACCGAAATAAACTATTTCCTAACAACAAAAAATCACCATTTATGAAAATACACAAACAAGGGATTACTTTTGTTCTCCTTCTATTAATCTTCACAAGTTGTTCACGAAAACAGTCACTGCAATGGATTCCATTCAGTTGGGAAGGTGATTCGATTTCCGGAATATACATTGAAAAAGCATATTTATATATTCCTGTAAACATAGAAAACCTATCGGACGATTTCACTATGCAATTTGATTTGGGAACATATAACACAGTCTTTTATGGAAATCCAATCGATCCCTATCTGGAAAAATCCGGCTTAGTAAACAAATTAGATTCTACCGGAATGTTTAAAAATGTCTGCCTCAAAATGGGAGCCATTCCATTCAACAATATTAACGTCGTATACAAAAAGGATTTTGGCGAGAAAGTCCCCATAGACTCGCTCCATACAAAAACACCTAAGCATATCGGAACGATTGCCACAGATATGTTTCAAGATAAAATAGTGATAATCGATTACAAATCATGCAGGCTCGCCATTACAGACAGTTTACCAAATGAATACACAGATTTACCGGCAGAAAAATTTGAATTAACAGATGGTATAATGAGACTGCCATTTCGTATCAATAGCAAGGAGCACAAATTAATGTTCGACACCGGCTCAAGTCCATTCCAGTTAGTCACAACAAAAGAAAGAGCATTAGAAATATCCAACTCAGCCATTGTCGACTCTTTAAGCGGTCCTTTATGGTGGGGACAAGAAATAACATTTTATGGTTTTAATGTAACCAAACCGATCGAGTTCGGCGGAAAAGCCCTGAACAATTCGAAAGTCTACTACGCCAAAGACGGCCTTTGGGATAGTATTTATAATTCCCTCGATGTCTGGGGAATAACCGGAAATGCTTATTTCTTTGAAAACACCGTGATTATCGATTATAAAAACAAACTATTCAGGATAAAATAAAAATTCGGTCCCATACTTCTTCATTCAGATGCAAGTGTAAGTTGTTTTCGACGTTGTCGTATATATTCCCGACAACGTCAAATATATACTCGACAATGTCGAATTTATTCTCGACAACGTCGAAAACAACTTACACTTGCATCAAAACAAAAACACATTGCCATCTTACATCAAACCTTTGCCAGAGCTTGGTCCAGGTCATCAAGGATATCATCGATATATTCGGTACCGATACTCAGGCGCACAGTAGAAGGCGTGATATGCTGTCCGGCCAGCTCTTCCGGAGTCATTTGAGAATGGGTAGTCGTATACGGATGGATCACCAGGCTCTTCACATCAGCCACATTGGCAAGAAGGGAGAATATTTCGAGCGAATCGATAAACTTCCAGGCCGCTTCCTGTCCGCCTTCGATCTCGAAAGTAAAAATACTTCCGGCACCTTTTGGAAAATACTTTTTATAAAGTTCATGATCCGGATGGTCTGGAAGAAGCGGATGGTTCACTTTGGTTACTTTCGGATGTTCGGACAAATACTTGACAACTTTCAGAGCATTGGCAACGTGACGTTCCACACGGAGAGACAAGGTTTCCAGACCTTGCAGCAGGATAAAAGCATTGAAAGGCGAGATCGTGGCTCCTGTATCACGCAGAATGACAGCCCGGATGCGAGTGACGAAAGCTGCCGGCCCCGCCACATCGGCAAAGACCGCCCCATGATAACTTGGGTCCGGTTTGCCCAAGGTCGGGAACTTATCGGCATTTGCTTTCCAATCGAAATTGCCACTGTCCACAATCACTCCTCCCAAGCTCGATCCGTGTCCGCCGATAAATTTGGTGGCGGAATGGACGACGATATCGGCGCCGTGTTCGATCGGGCGGATCAGGTACGGCGTACCGAATGTATTATCCACGATCAACGGGATATTATGACGGTGGGCCACCTCCGCCACAGCATCGATATTGGTAACATCAGAATTAGGATTGCCGAACGTTTCGACATACACCACTTTCGTATTCTCCCGAATGGCAGCCTCCAACGCCTTCGAGTCGTTTACATTTACAATCGTATGAGTAATACCCTGAGTCGCTAACGTATGCGTAATCAGATTGAAGGAACCGCCATAGAGATTGTCGGCTGCCACAATATGATCGCCCACTCCAAGTATATTTTGCAAGGCATACGTAACGGCCGCCGCACCGGAAGCCACCGCCAGGCCAGCCACTCCCCCTTCAAGAGCCGCAACACGTGCTTCGAAAACTCCCTGTGTCGAATTGGTCAGGCGACCATAAATATTCCCGACATCGCGAAGGGCGAAACGGTCGGCAGCATGCTGTGAATCATGAAATACATAAGATGTTGTCTGATAAATAGGGACGGCACGTGCATCTGTTGCGGGATCGGCTTGCTCCTGCCCTACATGAACCTGTAATGTCTCGAAATGTAATTTCTTCGTTGCCATAGTCGTATTCTTTTAAATTATTCTTCTTGCTTATTTTCCAGCAAAACTATAGCAGGCAGATATATCAAACAAGACATACGGAAAATACAGAAAATAACGCTATTTTTACAGCCACTAACAGAACATATAAACTGAATCAAGATCGAAAAAAAGATTTCGACAGAATTTTATTCTTATGAACACACTTGAGAAATTAGACAAAGTCGACTTGCAGATCCTCCGTACCCTGCAAACGAATGCCCGGCTCACCACAAAAGAGCTCGCCGCCAGTGTCAACCTCTCGTCGACACCCGTATTCGAACGCCTGAAACGCCTCGAAAACGGAGGATATATAAAGAAGTACATTGCCGTGCTGGACGCCGAAAAGCTAAACCAGGGCTTCGTGGTCTTTTGCAGCGTCAAGTTGAGAAGACTGAACAAAGAGATTGCGGCGGAATTCACAAAAATCATACAGGAGATTCCGCAAGTCACGGAATGCTACAACATATCGGGGAGTTATGACTACCTGCTGAAAATCCATGCACCGAACATGAAGTATTACCAAGAGTTTATCCTGAACGTGTTAGGCACGATCGACAGTCTCGGCTCGCTCGAAAGCACTTTTGTGATGGACGAGGTGAAGCATGAATACGGAATACATATTTAATACGCCACCCCGCCCATAGATCGCATTTATTTCTTCAAAGCATAGATCCGCTGGATAATGTCAACGACCTTCATGCCTTCCAGTACGTTGGTCGTGATACATTCCGAACTTGCGCCGGAAAGGACACGGACCACATTACGGATCACGAAATTATGGTTCTGGGCGGAACCTTTATAAGGCCCGTAGTCATTTCCCGGATTCGTCGGTGCCAGTTCCGGCATTTCATACTCTTTGATATGGCAGTATTCGACTTCGTTCATATACTGTCCGCCGATTTTCACGCTGCCGTTCTCCGCAACAATCAGCATACTGCTTTCCATGTTCTTGTTCCAGACAGAAGTGGAATAACTCAAGCTCCCCATTCCTCCGTTCACGAAGTTGAAATTCACAAAACCCGAATCTTCAAAAGCCGTGAGTCCGGCATGGTTGAAATCAGCAAAGCGAGCCTGGATGTTGCAGATATCTCCAAAAAGCCAGTACATAATGTCGATGAAATGGGAGAACTGGGTGAAAAGCGTCCCTCCGTCCAAAGCTGCATCGCCGTGCCAGCCTCCGGGTTTATAATAGCGCTCGTCACGATTCCAATAACAATTCAACTGAACCATATAGATTTTGCCTAACTTACCGGAATCTACCATCTCCTTGATCCAGACAGAAGGAGGAGAATAACGGTTTTGCATGACGCAGAACACTTGTTTACGGTATTTCAGCGAAGTATAGACCACCTTTTCGGCATCGGCAAGTGTCAGTGCCATCGGCTTCTCGATCACGACGTTGCAACCAGCTTCGACAGCCTGGATAGCCATCACCGCATGTAAGCCGTTGGGGACGCAGATATTCACGACATCTATAAAGAGGCCACTCTGCAATAATTCCGTAAGGGAAGAAAAGAACGGGACGTCGTATGCTTCAATCCCCAATTCTTCACGAGGACGAATATCACAAAGGGCCACCAGCTCGGCTCCCGGATCGCGTGTCACCATCTCGGCATGACGTTTGCCGATATGGCCACAACCGATGACTGCAAATTTTATCTTTTTATCCATCATTGTTTGATTTATGATTTATGATTTATGAATTATGATTTATTTGTGACGCATAAATCATAATTCATAAATCATAAATCTTTTAGTTTTTCTATTATATATTGCTGTTGTCCGAGGGACATTTCCGTATGAATGGGCAAGGAAAGGACGGATTCGCACAAACGGGTGGAGACGTCCAAATTGCCGGATACACGGGAGATCTGACGGTAAGCTTCCTGACGGTGCACCGGCAGGGGATAATAGATCATGGAAGGGATTCCCTGCTCTTTCAACAGATGCTGAAGAGCATTCCGCCGACCGCCTTTTACCTGAATCGTATATTGGTGATACACATGAGTCGAAAATGTCGATTTCGCAGGGATAACCAACGAATCGCAGGAAGATAAGGCTTCATCGTACTGGCGGGCAACCGACCTGCGGGCTTCCGTGAACTCCTCCAGATGCTTCAACTTCACATCCAGCACGGCAGCTTGCAACGTATCCAGACGGGAGTTGCATCCGATCCGCCTATGGTGGTATTTACATTCCTGACCATGATTGGCAATCATGAAGATACGGGCAGCCAACGCCTCGTCGGAAGTCATCAACGCACCTCCGTCGCCATAGCAAGCCAACGGCTTGGACGGGAAAAAAGAAGTAGTCCCGATATGCCCGATCGTTCCGGCCTTTCGTACCTTTCCGTCGGAAAAAGCATAATCGGCACCGATGGACTGGGCGTTATCTTCCACGACATACAGATGATAGGCATCAGCCAAAGCCATGATCGGCTCCATATCGCAGGCTTGTCCGAACAGGTGGACGGCCACAACCGCCTTTGTCCGTTCCGAAACAGCCGCTTCTATTTTCCCGGGATCGATATTGAAGGTATAAGGATCGACATCCACCAACACAGGCGTCAATCCCAACAAAGCGACAACCTCGGCAGCCGCTATATAAGTAAATGCCGGCAGGATCACCTCATCGCCGGGCTGAAGCTCCAATGCCATCAAGGCAATCTGCAAAGCATCCGTCCCGTTACCGCAAGGGATCACATATGGAACCTGAAGATAGTCAGCCAAATGTCCGGCAAAGGTTTTCACCTGCGGACCATTGATAAAGGCACAACTGTCGGTCACCGCCTGCATGGCCCCATCGATCTCCTCTTTGAACCGGAGATATTGTCCATGCAAGTCGACCATCTGTATCTGTTCTTCCAACATTATATTATCTGTTTTCCGATTAATTAATCCTTCGTCACTACAACGAAGGATTAACCAGATTATTTCACTTCGCTGCCCGGTTTTACCTCTTTTTCAGGAGTGATGACAGCCAGCCTGCCGTCGAAGTTTTCTGCGGAAAGGATCATTCCTTCAGAAACGATACCTTTCAACTTGCGCGGAGCCAGATTGGCAATGAAGCAAACCTGCTTGCCCACAAGGTCTTCCGGCTTGTAATGCTGGGCGATACCCGAAACGATCGTACGTTTTTCCAGACCGTCATCGATACGGAACTGCAACAACTTGTCCGCCTTAGGCACTTTCGTACATTCCAACACGGTCCCGACACGGATATCCAGCTTCATGAAGTCATCGAACTCGATATTCTCACGGATGGGTTTCGCCTTGTAGTTGGCTTCCTCGTTTGCTTTCTTCGTATCCAACAGCTTTTGTACCTGCGCTTCGATCACACTGTCTTCAATCTTCTCGAACAGCAGTTCCGATTTGCCCAACTGATGGCCGGCTTCCAACAGGTCAGTCGATCCCAAGCGGTTCCAGCCTAACGGTTCCACATTCAACATCTTGTTCAGTTTCTCCATGCTGAACGGCAGGAACGGTTCGAAAGCGATCGCCAGATTTGCCGTGATCTGCAAAGCGATGTTCATAATCGTGGCGACACGTGCCATATCGGTCTTTGCCAATTTCCAGGGTTCCGTATCAGCCAGGTATTTGTTACCGATACGCGCCAGGTTCATCGCTTCTTTCTGTGCGTCACGGAAATGGTAAGTATCTAACAGACGTTCCACGTCGGCCTTTACATTCGCGAAATCGGTCAATGTCTGACGGTCATAATCGGTCAGCTCACCGGCAGCCGGCACCTTACCTTCGAAATACTTTTCGGTAAGCACCAAAGCACGGTTGACAAAGTTACCTAAGATGGCAACCAACTCATTGTTATTGCGTGCCTGGAAATCTTTCCAAGTGAAATCGTTGTCTTTCGTTTCCGGAGCATTGGCCGTCAAAACATAGCGCAACACATCCTGCTTGCCCGGCATATCCACCAAATATTCGTTCAACCAGACAGCCCAGTTGCGGGAAGTGGAGATCTTGTCGCCTTCCAGATTCAGGAACTCATTGGCCGGCACATTTTCCGGCAGGTTATAAGAACCTTCGGCTTTCAGCATAGCCGGGAACACGATACAGTGGAACACAATATTGTCCTTACCGATGAAATGCACCATCTTGGTTTCAGGATCTTTCCACCAAGTTTCCCAACTTTCGGGGAGCAGTTCTTTTGTATTGGAGATATATCCGATAGGCGCATCGAACCAAACATACAGAACCTTCCCTTCCGCACCGTCCACCGGCACAGGAATCCCCCAGTCGAGATCGCGACTTACTGCGCGAGGCTGCAATCCCATATCCAACCAGCTCTTGCACTGCCCGTATACGTTCGGTTTCCATTCTTTATGTCCTTCCAGTATCCACTGGCGCAGGAATGGTTCCCATTTGTCCAAAGGCAGATACCAGTGTTTGGTCTCTTTCATCACCGGCTGGCTGCCACTGATAGCGGATTTCGGGTCGATCAGGTCCGTCGGGCTCAAAGAGGTTCCGCAGGCTTCGCACTGGTCACCATAGGCTTTTTCATTGCCACAATGCGGGCAAGTCCCGGTTATATAGCGGTCGGCAAGAAACTGTTTCGCTTCTTCGTCATAATACTGTTCGCTTGTTTTCTCGATAAACTCTCCTTTATCGTATAAGGTACGGAAGAAGTCCGACGCCACCTGGCGATGTGTAGCCGAAGTCGTACGGGAATAGATATCGAACGAGATACCGAACTCCTCAAAAGACTTCTTAATAATACCATGATAACGGTCCACCACATCCTGCGGTGTAATCCCTTCTTTCTTCGCTCTCAGCGTGATAGGCACTCCATGCTCATCCGATCCACCAATCATCAAAACCTCTTCCCCCTTCAGGCGAAGATAACGTGCATAAATATCAGCAGGCACATACACCCCGGCCAAATGTCCGATATGCACTGGCCCGTTCGCATACGGCAACGCCGTAGTTATCAGCGTTCTCTTAAACTGTTTTTCCATACCTTGTGTTCTCTTTTTGAGGCACAAAGGTAAGGAATAATTTGGTTAGATGGAAAAGATAGTTCATCGGATTACAATCTTTACCGATTCACCATTTCCGACCTTCACCACATACATACCAGCCGGCAGCAGATAAGACGAATAACCGGCCGGGACACCTGCCTTCTTTATCAGCTTTCCTTCCAGACTCCAGACGAACAATTCGGAAATTTCAGGAGACAGAATGTGCAAAGAGCCCCCGGCTGCATAGATACGCACAGCCGGGATCGATACGTTTTCATTTCCTACCGACATATTCGAAGCTGCAAAAGCTCCTTTCAACGTGCAATTGTCCGTCACCACATATTGATAAGGATTCAATGTGTTGCCATCCCCCCATTTCATAAACATATTACCCTTATTTGGCGTTGCCGTCAATGTGATAACCGTTCCATGTTTTAACATACCGACTTGACTGGCTTTTACCGTCCCGCCTTCTTGTTGTTCGAGAGAAACGACATATTCATTCAGCTTCAATCCGGAGACATCCACCATCATATCCTCCGACACATCGGAAAGCGTATAAAACAATGTTTTCGTTTCAGAAGAAGCTCTCAAAGACAAGGCTGCATCCAGTTCTTTTCCATTGGCAAAGACTTTGACGTCGCTTTGGCTATATGACGGCAAAACGACCAGTTTCAACTGAACAGATTCCCCTTTGGCTACGACCGCCGCATTCGCATTGACAGCCCCCATACCCGCACCGGCAAGGACAGGCAGTTTGACACATACAGCATCCTGCCCTGTTTTAGGCAGGAATAACGGAAACAGTTGCGATGCATCGGCAGCCGTTACGATACGAGGATTATCGGCTTTGCCATCATTCCATTTCGAAAATACTTGTCCTTCAGGCGCGTCAGCCTGCAATACAATCATGGCAGCCGTGAATAGAGAGAGGCCGGATACATCTGAACCGGTTTCCACATCGATAGCCGACACATGCTCCTGCAATACCGGTTTCACCTTATTGCGAACGATCCCATCAACAGAAATACGGATATTCTCGGAAATATCATATATACTATACACCTCCTGATTCACGTTCAATTTTTCATTATTGGCATACACGACAGGGACAGATTCGTTGTAATCCGCCTCCAGACGCAAATAGAATTTGAATTTGCCCCCCGGCTTGACTTCAGTCGAATACCCGGTAAGCGGTTTGACTGTCACCCCTTCCAATTCAGGAAGAATAACAGAAAATCCGGCACTGTCCTTCACGAAGCGTGCCTGCAACGTCACATCCGACTCAGCCATAAACGTACGAGGATTAGCTGTCTCACCATCCGTCCACGACTGGAATTTATAATTTTCATCAGCCATAGCCGTCACCGAAACAGGATCTCCATGATTGACGTTCCTGGAATTCTCTGCATCCTCATCACCGGTAAAAGCAATCATACCATTAGCCGACTGTACCAAAGTAATCAGATGGGTTACACCGGAAATACCGCTCACATTGACAATTACGTCAGAAGTCTGGTTGCTTAAGGTGTAAATGCCATAAATATCAGGTGTGATAACAGTTCCGTTTGCTGTCACCTTTATAGAATCCAATGTTTGGAAATAATTCTTATCCACAATCAGCTTGAATTCAAAAGCCCCGCCACTTGCTACGGCTTCCACGACTTCACCACCTGCGGGATTGCTAGCAGTGATTCCTTTCGGCAGGTTGAATGTGATGGTGATCTTTCCGGAACGGAACGTGATGTTACGAGTCGTAACACCATCCTTGCAACCGGACTTGCGGGCTATGGCTTGTACGGCAACCGTTTTGGTGGCAGTCGTAATAGTGCTTACCTGAAAAGCTCCGGTATAGAGTTTAGGGGTAGAACCGTCTATACTGTACAGCAAGGAATCGCATTCGCCGTTTTTTTCCATCGTGACTGTCACGGGTTCTCCACTCGGAATATAGTCCGTATTGACAGGATCGGTCGTTACTTTGGGAGCCGAAGCTGCCGGGCGCGGATCAATAAAGACAGCCGAGATGGTCAAACCACCTTCAGCAGGCATCACAACTGTTTGAGGGCTAGTCGTATATTCAATATTATTGACAACCAGTTTCGACAATTTATAATCGGCCGAAGCAGGTGTTGCCGTAATTGTCAACGAGGTGTTCGCTCCGACCTTATCACCGGGTTTCACTTCCGTCGATCCGCTCTTCACCGTGATTGTCCCGTTCGCCGGACGTGATATCTGCACAGAGTTACCCATTGTCCATTCGGCATATAGTTTCAAATTGCCGGTCGTTCCAGCAGGAATGATCATTAGTGCCTGATCCTTCAACAGGTCATCTTTATGCCATCCGACAAACGTAAAGTTATCACGTTGCGGAGTCGGTAATTTGACTTCTTTTTCAATATTATAGCAAGTCACGGCATCAGGCGGATTATTGCCATACCCGTAAAGTTCATATTCGATTGTATATTGTGCCAACTCCCATTTGGCATATAAAGTAAAATCTCCGTGGGTACCCTTTACAACTTCCCCATAAGATTTGGTTAGATCTTCATCTATATACCAGCCTACCAATGTATAACCTGCTTTCGTCGTTCTCGTTGGGAGTTTGAATGTTTCGGTCTCAATGGTGTAGCGCAGAGCATCCTGATCGGAACCACCGTTGGTGTTGAAGGTAATGGTGTACGGGGTAGGGGTCCATTTGGCATAGACCATTACCGGAATATTCGTTTGTCCTGCCGTTCCTGCCGGAAAAGGCACAGCCTCTAATTTGCTTCCAGTAAAATTCTCATCCAGAAACCATCCTCCGAACATATATCCTTCTTTTGTCAGACCGGAAGGTAAAGTTCCCGGTTGTGTTTTTGTATAAGAAATATCTGCTAAAGAAGTGCCGTTGTTCGTCTTAAAGGAAAGCGTATAAGAAATCTCCGTCCAATGCGCTTTAAGGGTGACATCACCCGTTCCGGCAGGGATAGAGGTTACTTTCTGATTACCCCGATACCATCCATCGAAAACATATCCTTCTCTTTGAGGAGTTGGCAAAGTGGTAAGAGCCGTTTCGATATTATATGAACTGTCAGGGAGTGCGACTCCACCGTCAACATCATAAACGACTTTATAAGAGACCGGAGTCCATGTGGCAACAAAAGTCATGTCTTTGCTGGCTACACGGTCTGCCGTTGTTGGCAAAGCTGTTGGATTGACCGGATTACCGTTATATGTCCAGTCGACAGTGTAACCGTTTTTTGTCACTGTCGGTAAGATAAAATCGGTGGTTTCGATGGTATAGGAAGGTGTCCCTTGAACCGTAGTTGTACCACCATTGGTGTTGTAGGCAATATTATATTGAGTAAGAGAAACAATAGCATCTTGTTGATTTATACCTTCACCTTTTTCAGTATATTTTACATCTGATGGATTTGAAAAATAAGCTCCATAAGGAACTACGTCACCTAATGTGTTATTACCCTCAGCATCCACAACCCAAGGAGAACCATCATTTCCTGGATTTGACTGCCCCCAAAAGTTCTGTCCACTTCCACCTTTTCCTGGTATTGCTTTTAGCGACATTGATAACAATGATACTTTTCCACTATTAAAAACGACAGCCGTTGCATTATAGCCATTTCCTCCTTTTGTATTCCAACCATTATTTTGTCCATTTGCAGCATAGGTTTCTATCGTCCCATTCTTTATAACAATATTGCCGCCATTCACATTAATAGCTGTAGCATTTTCTTGTGTTCCCGTACGATCATAGATAATCGTCTTTCCATTCAAATCAAGTATCATCGTCCCTCCAGTAATATTTAACGTACTACTCAAGTTCACAATTCCCGTCAACGTCACAACATTTCCATCCACCGTTGCATTGCCTAAAGCATTTCTCAACGCCTCCGCCGAATTCACATCCACCGCCCCGCCTCTCACCGAGCAAAGCAGCCCCACGATCAAAACGATCCAACCAATTAAAAAACTATTTTTTTTCATCTTTCTATCTGTTTTTATTCCGGCACGCTAAAAATAGCGTTGTCAACTACTTCCCGACCGGTACGATGCCGGGAACAATGTTTCCGGTTATCCCCAATTGTCAATCTACTCAAACACCAACTCACACTCGTCCAAATACATCACGCTGCTCGTGCTACCCGTGAAGTAATCACCGTATTTGCTGGCGGAGGCTACGATCAGGATGTATTTTGGACGGGTGAAGTAGTCGCGATAAGTCAAGTTGATTTTGAACTGTTTGTAATCGCTACCTGTCGCTTCGTTCGATTTTAATTCACCGAATGCGATCATCGATTCGTTGTTCCAAGTCAGGTCAACAAAAGTACCTGTTGTTGTGTTGACACGAAACGGAGCACTCCAATCGAACAAACCGATATAGATATGGCATGAATCCGTCTGTCCCATCAAGGCATCGTATGGAGCTTTTGCCTGGTCAATCACGCCTGGCGTATATTTGTAATATCCTTTCAATGCCGAAGGTCTTCCGATATAAGGTTGTCCAAAATCGAGTTCAGCCCCTTCGATACCTGCCAAACCGACAAAATCGCCCGTATAGATGTTACCAGCGGCGAACTTGCTGGCGATGCTGATATAATCGGAAGCCATCTTGACGGCACGACCTTTCACCACATCGCCCGTTTCCGGTGCAGTCGGGTTACGGCTGGCGATACTGGCCCCCTCGTTACCGGAATCCCAGAAATGGTCGGCATCGTCCAATGTCGCATTCGGATACCAAGTCTTTTCGTTTTTCATCACCCAATCGTCAAAGCCGAGATTCAGGACCTGCATGATCGTATCGGTCGTAAATGTGAGTATTTCGCCAACCGTCCCGTTCATCGTCAACCGATATTCGTAATCCGTCCCCGGCGTCAAGTGAGTCATCATGATCAAAAAGTCTTCTCCCTCATAGCTTATTTCATTAGACAGCACAGACTCCCAAGTAGTTTCGCCCACCTTGCGGTATTCGGCTTCCACCTCTCCTTTCGATATCGATCCACTGACATATGCACGGCGCGTCCAAGCGGAAAGCTGTGTCAATTGGACATTCGCATTCGGATATTGGACGCTCAAGGTCCACTCTTCCGTCTCGTCAAATGCCGTCACATAGAAAACACGCGGCCGGGTAAAATCAACAACTTTCGAAGGGTCGGGAGTCGTCTGTGCGATCGAACTCCCTAATTGCAGCTCTTCTATTTCAATGTTTCGTAAAGAGGGCTGCTCGGTCGAATCGACATAAACAATAACGTTCTTCGTATAATCGTCGACCAAGGCCGAACCTACCTGATTCTTGATTTTGATCTTACGTACGATATCCCGCGAAACATTGACCGTCCATTCATAATCCTGATAAAGGCTCAAGCAGAACTTCACCGGATTCAGAAAATTCATCCGTGTATCCATTCCGGCAGGCAAACTGTCAGCCGAGACAAAACCGGTATCCGGAAAATGAGCGATATCAAGACAGGCAGCCGAATCCGGATAAACCTTCATACCCTCTGTCACGACTAGCTTTTCAACACGCAGATCCCTCAGGTCGATCGTATCGGCCACTTTTATCTCCACTGTATTTGAAGCTCCGAGGATACGGCAGGAAGTCATACCGGCAACTTCCATCTCCGTGATCTGTCCAACAATGGTCGGATACGGCAAATCATTTTCGACACATCCTATCCAAGACAATACCAGCAATCCGAACGTAAGAAATATGCTTTTTCGTTTCATACCACTTCCTTATAGATAAAAAACAATACCCAAGTCGATCGAGAGCAGATTTATCTTAAAGTTTGCCGAACTGGAAGTACGTTTACCATCATACACCTGATCTTTTTTCTGGTCATACCAATTAAAGTTCAGGCCTGCGACAGCGATAGAAGCCTCCACAGCCGTAAAATCGTTGACAAAACAGGTGATACCCGGTGCAACACCGATATTTAAGTTATGCTTCAACTGATGTACGCCCGACAATCCGCTTCCCAAATCCGAACTGCTCGTACTTTTTGAAAAGCCGTACAGCAAACGTGCCTCATTAAACAAACCGAAACGTTTGCTATCCCCCAAATTTAAGTATGTACGGATGAAAAAAGCAGCCGAATAGGTATTCGATTTATCATTCCACTCGTTTATATCCAAACTGATATCATCTCCTAACGAAAGTGACAGGTTATCTAATTTCGTATAAGAACGCGAATAAGCCAAACGCCCGCCGATACTGATATTGTCACGGATGAAATAGCTAACCAAAGGTGTCACTTTAAATGTATATCCTTCCGAATCGATATCTTTCAACAACGACATAAATTCGAAATTATCATCCACATGTTCCGAGTAGGAGAACGTCGCCCCTACCATCCATTGCCCTTTCGGGATAAATGTCTTCATCACGATTCCCCGATCATATTTATTCTCTCTCGCCGAAAGTACCGTCACGGCACAAAGCAGAAGCAAAAGCAGACTCGTTATTTTTCTCATATTTTGTTTATTCGTTATTCGTTTGTGAAAGAGGCAGTGTTGTAATCATATTCCAAATTAAATTCATCGATATACAATGTACTGCCTTTACCTCCTGTAAAATAATCTCCATAGCGGCTTGCCGCAGCTACAACCACTATATAAGATGGAGTTACATCTGTTTTCCGATATTTGATATCTATTGAAAACTTTTTATAACCATTTGCTTCTTCTCCGGAAACAGCTTCTTTCGCCACTAATTCACCATAAGCAATGACAGAAGCATCGTTAGGGTCAAACAATTGGCGACTTTTCGGATTTGTACGTATCTCATAATTTTTTGTACACAATGCTATATAAATGATACATTGATCAGAATCTCCACTTTTCAAATCAGGATCTACTTTTGAATCCCATTGTTCCATATAATCTATGTTTACTGGAGTATATTTATAATATCCAGTCAATTTTGTAGGCTTAGCAGTAAATGGTTGTCCAAATGACAAGATACCATTCGTTCCATCTATGTCAACAAAATTACCAGTAAACATACTTGCTGAAGCAAATGCCCCAATGCCAATAAAGCCAATCCACGTAGACTGTAACTTAGCAGCTTTACCCTTGACTACAACACTTTCTTCAGGAGAAGTAGGATTATTTTCGCCCGCAGTATTTGCGCCAGTATTTCCAGAATCCCACCATTTAGATACATCTACATTAGGAAACCAAGTCTTACCATTTTTAAACCATTCATCAAATGTATTATTTTTTAAATTTACAATCGGAGACGTTGTAAAAGTTTTGACATCCCCTTGAGCATCTGTACCTGAAACTGCATAGTATTCATACTCTGTACCTGGCATGATATTTTCAATCAACAATAAAGAAAAATCACCTGTTTGCTCATTATAAATAGTTGCATCATATCTCTGAAAATCTGTATCTGCTTTCTTTTTAAACATAAAGCCGATATTATCTCTGTCAATGGAATTACCTCTTAATGTCACAAATTTCGCCCATACAACCGGCTCTTCCGTTGTTACATTCACATTCGGACGAATTTCATAAATGAATTGTACAGTCGTTTCCTGATGTAAATTATCCAAGACAGAGAACGTAAACGTATGGGTGGCCATTTGAGTTGCTGAAGCAGGGTCTAATGCTTTAGCAAAATCAGTCAACACGAATGTCAGTTTTTGCTTGTCCTTTACTTCTTGTATCGGGAAACCTAATTGCTGCAAACGCGTCCGTGCAGCATCCGTCAGGTTACAAAGATCAAACGATGGAATATCGGCAAACTGGAAAGAAGTCGTTTCCACTTTCAACTGCTTGATGCCGTTCGGGGCTTCTATCGTCAAAGAATGTTCCGGAACCACCGGATTGTCAGCCTTTTTATAGACAATCTTATTTTCCGTAAAACCATCAAGTGTCAATTTGGGAGCCGACTTGCCGAAAAGATCTTCCTCTTTGATGAAGATTCCGTAATATATCGTATCAGCTTTTTCATCCACTATGATCCCATCGAAATCAGCTCCAGCTTCTTCATTTCCACCACCATCATCAAGCGAGTATTTTATTTTATAAAAATACTGTTCTTTAATATCCGGAAAAACACGTTGCATGGTAAACTCGTTTCCATCCAAATTGACTAATCTTAAATCAGCCGTAAGCTTCTCTGCTTTAAAAAAGCCGGCACGAGTCTCATCTCGCGTATAAAGCAAGCTCCCGGAAGTATTGGAAACTGTTGTTTCATAGCGACTGAAATAATTAGCAAGATTGCCGGCATACTCGACTGCAACTTTCGTATTCGAAATCTTGCAAACAATCTGTACGGAGGTTATTTCGCCGGACTGAATTGTTATTTCTTTCGAACCGGAATAGAAAGGTTTTTCCCACCCTGCTTCTTCCGACTGGTTTGATTTTACTGAAATCGTATACGTTCCTACCGGAAGAACGATTTTCTTACCCTTCACCTCATCGATATAATCGGAATAGCTTTTTATCGTATCTCCTTCCGCTGCAATTATATCGACGCGAAGAGACTCATTCGTAACAGCCGATTCCGCCTTTGTCAGCAATGTAGCATCTTCTTCGATACCTAAATACAATGCGCCTGTCGGTATTCCTACCGATTCTTCATCACAGCTCACTCCCCATAATATCAAACTACACAAGCAAGCAAATATATATAACTTCATACTGTTCATCACTCATTAATCGTTCAAGTTCCTTACCGTTAATGTCTTGGAAGCCTTTTGCCCTAACTGATCCGTCGCAGTTATGGTAAAGAGATAATCGCCTCCTCCCAAACCTGCAATCATCGGCATAAAAGAAGAGATATCAAACGTTGTAGACGTAGCACCTTTTGTTGCTGACAATCCTAATTTTGACAAAGTTTCTTTCAAACCCTCATCACAAATATCAAACTCGGAAGTCAGCCCGACAGCCGGTAATAATGCCTCCAATGTTGATGAAGTTATTTTTACAACTAACGAAGCTAATTTACCCGGTGTATTAATCTTCACACGCACAGTTTTATTGCCTGCACCCGATATCTCGATCGGTTGGCTTATGTCCAATCCTGCATCCCCTACAATTGTAGGTTTAGCCACCGTGTCACCACCTTCATTATCATCGCCACCATCATCCTCACCACCGGCATCGATAAAATCCGAAGGAATCTCTATCACATATTCTTTCTCGACCAAGGATATGTCGACCTTAATCACCGGATTTTTAACTGAAGCCGAATCATCCGGCACAACAGGATCATCCGGTTCGACAGGTTCGTTATCATCCGGTTCATCAGGAGAACTGTCACCTTCTTCAAGATCCAAGTCGATCAATATATTATTATATTGTTGAATCTCCTCATTTTTCGACATATCGTAATTATATACCAAACTCTTTCCACCATTCTTCATAGTCGCATATACAGTAAACTGTAAAATGCCGGTATTTTTCAAATAGGTTGTCCTCTTTTCCCCGTTCTGGGTAGTCAAAGCTCCCACTTTATTATCGATAACGATCGAATAGTCATCATTAAATTTCTTCAAAAAATCATCCGAACAATGAAACGTAACTTTCTTATTGCTCAACACACAATCCGTAATCACCTTTGCCACTTCCTGAGGGGTGATTTCACACACATTCGTACCGGAATAAAAGGGCTTGTCGAAACCGGCATTCACATCTTCTCCCAACGTCGCCCGAATCGAATAATTACCGGCAGGCAGCAACAAGCCTCCCTCATTCTTCAAATCGGCGTAACTATCATAATGTTTGACCGTATTCCCGTTTCCATCAATGATATCTATAGCAAACTCATTGACATCCAATATAACAGTCTGCGAACCAGTAGCATTTCCTCCCTTCGAAACAGGGATATCCGCTTCTTTTTCCGGCTTCAACTCCAGATCCAGCAACCCTTGGTTTTCTACGGTCGTGTCATCAGTCTGACCTTTATCAGTCTGTCCCAATATCTCCTTCTTCATCTCACAAGAGAAAAAAAGAAGAGAAGAAAACAACAATAACAGGTATTTATATCTCATATGCTTATTCTCCTATACATTTAGTCATTAACCGTAAACATTTTGTTTCAGCTTCTCCTGCATCCAAGGTTATAATATAGTATTCCCCAATCGATACTTTATCTGTATTAGAATTGCATACATAATAGGTCCGTTCCGGATAGGTCAGATTATCCAACTTAACCGTAACTTTCAATACTAAATCCTTACAATCATTCAGGAAATAAGCCGGTTTTGTATGCTTATCCGGATCAAACGTCCACGATACTTCCTCATCATAAACAGTCACTGAATAGCTGTAATTAAGAGGTTCGGCTTCCAACTTCGCTTTGAATCGGTCGGACAAGCGAAGCTCCACACCCACGCTTTCAAACGTACAAGTAAAAGCAGGAACAGACGTGACTGTTTTTTCTTCAATCACAAAATCCTGTTTCCCTTCGAAATAAGGAGTTTCAGACACTTGGCCGTCAACCGCCGTCTGATCGTATGAAGAAGCAACAACCTGATAATCTCCTACCGGCAAAACCAATGGCATGCCGGAATCAATCATAGCCGAATAAGAAACAAAACTCATGTGTTTCGTATATGTACCATCCGTACCCTGTTGATCGATCCGGATCGAAAATGTGGAAGGTTCCAAACCAAAAGCACCTTTTGTCACAATTACCGGAATCTCCGTTTCGCTTTGGACAGATGGTTTTTCCAATCGGAACGCTCCGGAACCTTTACCAAAACCATTATCTATCCCTGCATCTTTTTGACAAGCAGAAAAGAATGTCAGAATAGAGATTAATAGAATATATGTCTTTTTCATTTTTTATTCATAAATGAGTTCAACTTCGTCAACTGTTAAAACATTGCCAACAAAACGGGAATCCGCATTTCCCGAGAATTCTCCCACACTACCCTTGACGACATCTAATGCAGGAACTGAAGCTGTGCTTGATATAAAGACAATGTACATATGCGTTGCTTTTAATGATGTATTTAAGTACTTAACGTCAACTTTCGCTTCTACAAAAGAACTCTGATCTTGGTTTCGAACCAATTCCCCCCGACCTAATTCCGTAACAGAATTTTGATCTCTATTTTCAACAACGATATAAGCCTTAAATGATTCACTATTCATTGATTTAAATTTATAATAAAATTTAAACCCTGTCGGCCGTACCGTGAATACATGTCCATAGTCAAATGTTTCGGACTCTCCTCCTGCTATAGCAGAATGAGAACCTATAAACAACATTCCTGCAGCTCGTTTTTTAGCAGTCCATCCTCCCGTTGTCTGTGAATAAGTACTGCCTTCACCAAAACCTAAAGAACTTATTTCTGCAGCCTTTCCCGAATAGCCATTATCAGTTGGAACAGTTCCTGAATAAGATGTATAATAACAGGTAGTACCTGAATTTTGAGAATTTGTCAAGGCATTACGCGTTGCCCACCAACTCTGCCCTCCTTCCAAGAAAGGCCACCATTGATAAATATCAATTCCAACCCAAGCAGTCTTATCACTATATACCTTTTTTGAATGCCAGTTTTCAAAAGAGCCATCTTCCAACTCCACTACATTTTCGGTTGTTATCACAATCGGTTCCGTTACACGCTTTTCTTTTTCCCGGTAAATTGCACGTATTTCATATTGCTGTCCTCCTGATGTCAGATTCTTCAATGTATCGCATATCTCATCCGTTTGGTAAGTATGGTTCTTGCAATTATTCCAACTTCCACTACCGACTTTTCTCCATTGGAATTTAAGATTATCAGGATGTGTTCCATCAGAAACCTTTGCCCGCAAAAAAGCCCGGCAAGCAAAAGCATCCCCACCATTAGCAGACGGTGTCAACTCAAACACCGGCGCCTTTACCGTCAATGTCTTTGTCAGAGTCGGGAAACTGCGTCCTTTCTTATCTGCTAAATCCAATTTATAAGTAAATGTTTTCTCTCCTTCCGTAGGAGCCTCTAAGCGGGAAGAAAAGACTTTTGGGAATTTAAGCGTTGCTGTCGCATTATTATCCGATTCAACACTAATACCCCAATCATTATATAAAATAGTTCCATCGGTTAGAATATTATACACCTTATCACCTACCCCGTCATTAATTGTCAATGTCGTTTTCGTTTCATCGATTATACCTTCAGCCTCAAATTTAGCTTCTATCTCTTTCGACATATCATCACCCTCTATAATCGTTGTTTCAGGAAAGCCGTCAAATGTTATGATCGGCTGGCCGGCTGGCTGTACAACAACTGTTACCCCCAATACATTTGTCGCATGTGCCTTTCCTGTCGCATCAACTCCTGAAAACTCATAATGATAAGTATAAGTTTGGTCTTCCTCAATAGGAGCCTCCAAACTATTGATTGCATCTTTCAAAAATAGCTGTCCGGTTTTTCTTTCTCCTTTCACATTAGTATTCGCCTTACCATTGACCGACCATTTGAAATTCTTCCCCAAAGCGGCGGTAACTCCTTCGTCCGTCGCCAAGTCATAGGTAATCTCTTCGTTTTCTTTGTCTTCCCGCCATTGCTTGACACACAAAGAAGCAATACCTGCCGGCATAGCAAATCCAACTGTAGGACTCTTCTCGAACTTTCCGACTTTAATGGTAAAAGATTCCCCATTTGTAAAATCATCCGGAGACAGTGTCGGCTTCTCAAACGGCTTCCACATAAAATCCGGTATCCCCTCATTCAGCGTGACATTTGTCATTTCATCATCCAGGATAATTTCCAGACCGATGCCATCCAAGGCCTCTCCATCCGTTTTAAAGATCAGGCGAATGTTCTGGCGACGTTCGATAGAAAGAGGAGTCGGGATTTTATATGTTTTTTCCTTGTCTTCGGTGACTTTTTTTAAACGGATGGCGATACCTAATTCCGATCCTTCTTTAGCTACTTGCACATAGGCCGGACGCATTTCATCTTTCTTTATTTCCAGGCTGCCGGATGTAAAGGCCGAACTCAACAAAACAGTATAATCAGAATATGCCTCCTTGAAGTCCTCGGTATAGTCGACCGTGATTCTCGCATTTCCAAGTGTACAAGTCACATCGATAGGCGTACTCATGTCAGCTTTCACCGTAAAGTCGGTACTCCCTTCAAAATAAGGGTTTTCAAAAGCAGAAGGGAGGTTGTCACCTTTGGAGGCGATGAGGGTATAAGCCCCCTCTTTCAGTTCGATTTCAGAAGGCATCTCATCGAAGCGGTCATACGATTGGACTGTATCGGACTGCTGTACGATACGGATCTTGTAATCAGCCGTAGTCAGGAACTTTTCGAACTCATCCGAAACGGCTGCTTTAGTCGAGTTGTTGATACCTTTGTTCAAAGAAGTAGTGTCTGCCGATAATGACAAGCGCAGCTTTCCAATTCCATCGGCAGGCACACGATCGGAATCACAAGAAGAGGCACAGATAAGTACCCCCAAAACACATATCCATAAAGCCATGATCTTCCCAAGACCATATTCAATCATACATTTCTTCATCTATATAGTAATATAGTTTAGCCCTAATTCAGTTGACTGTTGCAATTCACAAAACAACCGGAGTAATACCCTTTCTCTACCTATCAAAATCGGTGCAAAATAACGACAACGCAAGAGATCTCACAAGGTCTATTTATACGATTACCTGTCCTCTTTTTTAGATCTTGTTCCAAATAGTCAATTATAATATCCTAACTTAAACCGGATTTTATCATTCAACACTTTTTGCGTGTCCTATTTTTCATATCTTTGCACATATTCTAATGTATTCTGAATATGGAAAACGATATCCCCAAAATAGACCTTCCCGAAGATTGGATCATCGGGAATCTTTCGCATAAAGACATTGGTTTGTTGAACTTGTATGCCAACTATCCTTGCAGATTGAAGGCGGAGATATTCGTGCTTTGCATGCAAGGGGAGATCGAAGCATCCATAGATCTGACACGCTACCAAGTGAAGCCGGGCAGCTTTATCACGATCCTGCCGGGAACGATCTTACAAATTCATAAGATAGAAGGAGATTTACAGATCTATTTTATGGGATTTTCATCTGAATTCATCAACCATGCCAATATAGGTAAATCGGCAATGGACATGTTGTATGTCGTAAAAGACTGCCCGATTATCGAGCTGAAAGAACAACCGGCTCAATTGCTGGAAGATTATTTTTCGCTACTTGTCAAGACGTATGGATTCTGCGGACCCAAGTTGAACAAAGATATCCTTAACCATTTGCTTTCAGGCGTGCTTCTCGGAGTAGGGGCCATGTATAAAGACAAGACACTGAACAAGACGAATCTCTCCAAAGCAGAACAAATAAGCAAGAACTTCGGACAATTGGTTATGAAGAACTATACCACGCAACGTTCCGTTGCGTGGTATGCCAAGAAACTCGGCATAACTCCGGCGCATCTCAGTACGATTGTCAAGCAGACGACCGACAAGACTTGTGTCGAGATCATCACCTCTATGGTAATCATGGATGCAAAGGCACAGTTGAAATCGACCGACCTTTCCATCCACGACATCGCCTATTCGCTGAATTTCACGAACATGTCTTTCTTCGGCAAATATTTCAAGCGTCATGTGGGGATGGGGCCGTTGGAATACCGGAACAGCTAAAATAGGTATTATTTTCATTGACAATCAGATTCATTCGATTTATTTTTACGTTCCCCATGTTTCCCGGTCCAGACTCCGGTATTGTATGGCTTCCGCCAAATGGCGTGCTTCGATATTCGGAGAGGCTTCCAGATCGGCGATCGTACGGGAGACTTTCAGGATACGGTCGTAGGCGCGGGCGGAAAGATTGAGGCGCTGCATGGCGACCTTCAGTAAAGACAGGCCGGCAGCATCGGGCACGGTGTATTCATGAAGCAGTTTGGAGGTCATCTGGGCATTACTATAAATGCCCTCATGTGCGGCAAAGCGTTTTTCCTGGATAGCGCGGGCTTTCATCACACGCTCGCGTATCGCTTCGCTACATTCGGAAGGGTGTCCGTCGGATATCTTCTCAAAAGGGACCGGCACGACTTCCACCTGTATATCGATCCGGTCGAGCAGAGGGCCGGAAACGCGATTCATATACTTTTGGACGGCACCCGGAGAACAGAGGCAAGGGCGATCGGGATGATTATAATATCCACAAGGACAAGGATTCATGGAAGCGACCAACATAAAGTTGGCCGGATAATCGACAGATAAGCGGGCACGCGAGACCGTTATCGTCCGGTCTTCCAAAGGTTGGCGCATGACCTCGAGCACATTCCGGTTGAATTCGGGCAATTCATCCAGGAACAAGATCCCGTTATGCGCCAGGCTGATCTCTCCCGGCTGCGGGAAAGCACCTCCCCCGACCATCGCCACATTCGAAATCGTGTGATGGGGCGAACGAAACGGACGTTGTGTCATCAGGGAAGTGTCCACCCCGATCTTACCGGCAACCGAATGTATCTTGGTGGTCTCTAATGACTCCTGCAAGGTAAAGGGCGGTAAGATGGAAGGGAGACGTTTAGCAAGCATCGACTTGCCACTCCCCGGCGGACCGATCAAGATCAGGTTATGGCTACCAGCAGCGGCTACTTCCAACGCACGTTTCACATTCTCCTGTCCGCGTACATCCGAGAAATCCGCTTCAAACTGAAGCTGCCGGGCATAAAACTCTTCACGGGTATTGACAACCGTCGGTTCCAAATCCCGTTTTCCCGCAATGAACTCGATCACCTCTTTGATAGTCGAAACACCGTACACTTCCAGATTATTGACAACAGCGGCCTCGCGGGCATTCTGCTTGGGAACAATAAAGCCTTTGAATCCCTCTTCACGTGCCTTGACCGCAATCGGCAGAATACCTTTTACCGGCTTCAAGCTGCCGTCCAATGAAAGCTCTCCCATCATCATGTAGTGACTCAGCCGGGAAGCATCCAACTCTTCAGCCGCTGCCAGGATACCGATTGCAAGCGGCAAGTCGTACGACGAACCTTCCTTCCGGATATCGGCAGGCGCCATATTGATCACAATGCGGTTACGAGGGAACTTGTAGCCACTCACCTGAAGAGCAGAGATAATGCGCTCATGGCTTTCACGGACAGCTACATCGGGCAACCCTACCAAAAAGAATTGGATACCTTTCGTGCAATTCACTTCGATCGTAACGACCGTTGCCGATATGCCCTGCACGGCGGCGGCATAAGATTTGACTAACATAGTTAAAGATTTATGATTTATAATTTATGATTTATGGGTCTGGATTTATGAGGCCGGATTTATGATTTAGGGATAGCAACATTGCATAAATCAGAAATCATAAATCATAAATTCCTACTCCATCAGCTTTTCCAATGTCTGCTTTATCTCGACCCCATTGTCCGTTTTCAAGATGATCTTTCCTTCTTCATCGATCAGGAAACAGCGGGGTAAAGCACTTACATTATACAGATCGACCAACATGGCTGCCTGTCCGGCGGAATCGGTAACCAAATTCCAGTCGATGCTATCCTTTGCAATAACTTTCCGTACTCCAGCCTGATCGTCATCCAAGCTGATCAGCAACATATCCACCTTCTCTTTCGGATATTTCGTTGCCACTTCATCCAAATACAGATCTTCCGTCTGACACATATCGCACCAGGGAGCCGTAAACGCAAGCAGCAAATATCTATTCGGAAAAGAATCCAAACTGACAGGAGCTCCATAAATATTCTTCACATTGAAACCGGGTGCTTCAGCTCCCAAAGCCGTCCTTTTTGCCCGCGTACTGTATTCCTGTAGCTTCCGTACCAAATAAAAGTCATTCAATTTCGGACTCAGCACAGCCAGCAGTTCATCCATTCGCCGGGTATCGTCAGGATGGTTAAAATAATGTTGTATCAATATGACGGAGGCTTCTTCATCCGGATATTTCTTAATGGCGGCAGCAGCTTCCTCACTCAGCAGATGGTTTACATTCGCCAGGCGTGAAGCCATATCCGTTTCCTCTATCGAGCCGTTGACATTTTCCCTGTTCTTCTTATTCAGTTGACGGATCAGGTCGGCCTGTTCCTTCAACAAAGGAGCCATTTCTTTTTTTATCGTGGAAAGACGATCATTGATCCGCCCTCCTTTGACACGCAACATGGCAGGATAAGCAGCGTCCCCGGTGATCGTCACCTTCTCTCCCTTTTCCAGATAAGCCGTAACCCAATGCATCTTATTGGCAAAGAAGATCGTCACTTCCCGGAAATCACCTTGTTTCTTTTCGATCAAGAATTCGCCCGGCTTCCCGCAAGTCACCGTATCTACCACTTTTATATCTTCATTCTCGAAAACGGCATATAAGGTCTGATCCTCCAGATTGGTAAGTTTCCCTTCTATCCGGTAAGCAATATCTCCGCCACACGATGACAAAGAAACGATAATCCCAACGACCAGTAATAAACGTCTAATCATGTTATACCTCACATCCCACATTAAAAGATAATTTGGGGTAAAGATAGGAATAGATTTTAAAACATCCTAACATTTATGCTAAAATTAATGTATATATATAAAAAAAGCGCAGAACCGAAGTCCTGCGCTTTTATATAGTCGTTATGTATGTTATTACAATTTCGGACCAGCAGCAACCAGCTTCTTACCAGCTTCGTTACCAGTGAACTTAGCGAAGTTCTTGATGAAACGGCCAGCCAAGTCTTTTGCTTTTTCATCCCACTGAGCAGCGTCAGCATAAGTATCACGCGGATCCAAGATCTTCGGATCAACCCCCGGCAATTCTGTCGGTACAACGAAATCGAAGTACGGGATAACTTTTGTCGGAGCTTTGTCGATAGAACCGTCCAGGATAGCATCGATGATACCTCTTGTATCTTTGATAGAGATACGTTTGCCAGTACCGTTCCAACCTGTGTTGACCAAATAAGCCTTAGCACCGGTCATTTCCATTTTCTTAACCAATTCTTCGCCGTATTTTGTCGGGTGCAGTGACAAGAAAGCAGCACCGAAGCAAGCGGAGAATGTCGGAGTCGGTTCAGTGATACCACGTTCTGTACCAGCCAATTTAGCTGTAAAACCAGACAGGAAGTAATACTGAGTCTGTTCCGGATTCAGAATAGATACCGGAGGCAATACGCCGAATGCATCGGCAGACAGGAAGATAACCTGTTTTGCGTGCGGGCCTTTAGAAACCGGCTTAACGATGTTTTCGATATGATAGATCGGGTAAGAAACACGAGTGTTTTCTGTTACGCTCTTATCAGCGAAGTCGATTGTACCGTCAGCAGCAACTGTAACGTTTTCAAGAAGAGCGTCACGTTTGATAGCGTTGTAGATATCCGGTTCGCTTTCTTTGTCCAGGTTGATAACCTTAGCGTAGCAACCACCTTCGTAGTTGAACACACCTTCGTTATCCCATCCGTGTTCGTCGTCACCGATCAACAGACGTTTCGGGTCGGTAGACAAAGTTGTTTTACCTGTACCAGACAGACCGAAGAAGATAGCAGAGCTCTTGCCTTCTTTATCCGTGTTAGCGGAGCAGTGCATAGAAGCGATACCACGCAACGGGTTCATGTAGTTCATGATAGAGAACATACCCTTCTTCATTTCACCACCGTACCAAGTATTCAGGATCACCTGTTCTTTCGTCTTCAGGTTGAATACTGTAGCAGTTTCAGAGTTCAAACCTAATTCTTTGTAGTTGTCAACTTTTGCTTTAGAAGCGTTGAAACATACGAAATCAGGTTCTCCGTAGTTAGCCAGTTCTTCAGCTGTCGGGCGGATGAACATGTTAGTTACGAAGTGTGCCTGCCATGCTACTTCCATAATGAAACGAACTTTCATACGAGTTGCTTCGTTAGCACCGCAGAAAGTATCGACAACGAACAGACGTTTGCCTGACAATTCTTTTACAGCTTTAGCTTTCAGATCAGCCCAAGCTTCTTCAGAACAAGGCTTGTTATCGTTTTTATATTCTTCAGAAGTCCACCATACTGAATCTTCGCTGGCTTCGTTCTTTACGAAAAATTTGTCTTTAGGAGAACGACCTGTGTAAACACCAGTCATCACGTTTACAGCACCCAGTTCAGTTACCTGACCTTTTTCAAAGCCTTCCAAACCCGGTTTTGTTTCTTCTGCGAACAGAACATCGTAAGACGGATTGTGAAGAACTTCCTTCACATCTTTAATTCCGTACTTGCTTAAATCTAATGTAGCCATCTTGAAATTAATTTAATTGATTGACTTTATATAACTTTTCTCTCTACTCGATGTTAAAACACAAGGCAATTCATCTTTGTTTTTACTTGCTGTTCCCTCGCCTTGTTAATCGCGGTACAAAAGTAATACAAATTTTCATAGTACATACCGAATTAAGGAAATTTTTCAGTAATAATTATACTTTTCCATGCCGTTAACATCAAACCCTACCATTTTGTAACATAGAGTTTACAAATCAGCTACTTTTATCCAAAGATAGCATCATGTTTCCCGGCATTTAAGTCATCCTGGATGCGATGGAGCACGACAAGCAGAGGGGATAAATGAAATCATTTGCACAATGCACATTAGAGGTCCTCTCAAGTGCTAATTCTGCTTTCTCTGTCAAGAAAGACAAATGTTCCAATATAAATTCTTTAGACGTAGATTGCATCTTGTTTTATATTATTGCGCAATAACATACGCATAGTTTCAAATATTGGCACCAAATCTATCTCTGTATGGAACAGATGCTCCAACTCTTCTTTAATTGCCATACGAACAAAAAAATCCGGCTTTTTCAAACGAATAAACACATCGATGTCACTCTTCTCATTCTGTTCACCACGAGCCACGCTACCGAAAAGGCCCAATGTTTCGATTCCGTATTTTTCGGCGGAACGGGCTTTGTAATCTCTCAGGATTTCTATGATTTCGGCTGTTGTCTTCATTGCTATACCCTTTTGTTTCACAAAGATAGAAATATAAATAAGAAAAGCTGTAAACCCTTGCATCTTTTTTCAAGGTTTACAGCTTTTCTTATCACAGATCGGCTTACTGCCTTACTTTACTTCCCAGATTTCTCCGCTCATCAGATAATCCTGCAGGTTACGGATCGGATTCTTGGCCTGGACTTCTTCGATTTGCTGGTGGACAGCTTCATCGTATACAGGGGCGTCCACATCGCGGATGACACCGAGCGCAATCGGCATATCTTCGCCCATCATGGCAAGCATCATGTGCAGGGTGTTATCCTTTTCATGGGCATCATGTACCAGGACATCATCCAACGTATAACCATCCTGCCCGATTGTTACGGCTTTCAGCTTCAAGCCTTCCAGCACGATACCCTTTTCGTTGTCCTTGCCGAACAGCATCTTTTCACCATGCCGCAGGAAGATCGTACGGTCGGCGCGGAACTCCTTATCGACAATCTTTTTATGGATACCGTCATTAAAGATCACACAGTTCACCAGTACTTCGGTCACAGAAGCCCCTTTATGGCGGGCAGAAGCAGCCAGCACTTCGGTCGTATTCTTCAGATCCACATCGATCACGCGGGCAAAGAAATTGCCACGGGCGCCCAAAGCCAGTTCAGCCGGGATAAACGGATCTTCGACCGTTCCATAAGGTGAACTCTTGGAAACGAAACCACGGTCGGAAGTCGGAGAATACTGTCCCTTCGTCAGACCATATATTTTGTTGTTGAACAATACGATATTCAAGTCCACATTGCGGCGGACAGCATGGATAAAATGGTTACCACCGATAGCCAGGCAATCGCCGTCACCGGTAATCAACCAGACGCTTAGGTCCGGACGAGCCGTCTTCACACCGGTAGCGATAGCGGCACCACGTCCGTGAATCGTATGAAAACCGTATGTGTTCATATAATAAGGTAAACGGGAAGAACACCCGATACCCGAGATAACAGCCATATTATGAGGAGCCACTCCTACTTCGGCCATTGCTTTGTGCAAGCAGTTCAACACGGCATGGTCTCCACAACCCGGACACCAGCGTACATACTGATCGCTCTTATAATCTTTCGGTTGAAATTTTACTTCTTCAGTTGCCATCTTTTAAGCCTCCAATATTTTCGTGAATTCCTCAACTAATCTCGCTACAACAAAAGGTTGTCCCTTTACGCGGTTGAAACGGTACGGATTGAATCCGGCCACTTTACCACGTAGGTAGTTGGCAAACTGTCCGTTGTTTTGTTCGGCAACGACCACCTTCTTGTATTTGCCCAGCACTTCAGCCGTGTTCTTAGGCAACGGGCTGATGAACTTGAAGTGAGCCAGGGCGACCTTTTTTCCCTGTTCCTGCATGGTTTCCATTGCTTCGTAGAGATGTCCGTATGTTCCGCCCCATCCGACGATCAACAGGTCGGCATCTGAATCTCCGATCACTTCCAATTCGGGGATATAATCGGCAATCTTGTCGATCTTGGCCTGACGGGTGGTAACCATCTTCTGGTGGTTGACCGGGTCAGTCGAGATAGCGCTTGTCTCGTAATCTTTTTCGAGACCTCCCAAGCGATGGGCAAAACCTTCGGTTCCCGGAATAGCCCAATAGCGGACCAGGCTTTCTTTGTCGCGACGATATGCTTTCCATACTTTTTCGCTCGCATCGTAGTTGGAGACATAATTCGGTTTGATTTCCGGATATTCAGCCAGGTTCGGCAGCTTCCATGCGGAAGAACCGTTGGCGATGAAGGCATCCGTCAGCAGGATAACCGGAGTCATATGTTCGAGCGCCAATTTTCCTGCCCAATAAGCGGCATCGAAGCAGTCTGTCGGAGTCGAAGCGGCAATCACGACAGCCGGGCTTTCACCGTTACGTCCATAGAGCGCCTGCATCAGGTCGGTTTGTTCGCTCTTGGTCGGCATACCCGTAGAAGGACCGCCACGCTGCACATCGATAACGACCAACGGCAGTTCGGCAATCACAGCCAAACCGATCGCTTCGCTCTTCAACGCCAGACCGGGACCGGATGTGGAAGTCGCAGCCAGGCAACCGGCAAAGCTGGCACCGATAGAAGTACAGATTCCGGCAATTTCATCTTCCGCCTGAACGGTGATAACGCCGAGTTCCTTATGTTTCGACAGTTCATGCAAAATATCGGTAGCCGGAGTAATCGGGTAGCTTCCGAGGAACAACCGCAAGCCGGCCTTCTCGGCGGCGGCGATCAACCCATAGGAAGTAGCCTTGTTCCCGTTCACGTCAGTATAAAAACCAGGTGCAGCCTTCTTACTTTCGATACGGTAAGTGGAGACTGAAGCATGGATATTGTGTCCGTAGTTGTAACCGTCCGTCAGCGCCTTGATATTAGCCTGCGCGATGGCCGGCTTTTTGGCGAACTTATTCTGCAACATGTGCATCGCTTCTTCCAGCGGACGTTCGAACAGCCAGCAAACCAACCCCAGTGCGAACATATTCTTACAACGGAGTGCAGACTTGTTGTCCAGGCCGAATTCAGCCAGGCCGTCTTTCACCATCGTAGAGATAGGAGCCGCTACGACCTGCACGCCGCCGAGTCCTAATTCCTGAAACGGATCGTCCGTCGTAAACTGGGCCTTATCCAAGTCGCTCTTCTGGAACGAATCCGTATCGATAATGACGATTGCATTGGGTTTCAGGTTCTTCACATTCACTTTCAGCGCAGCGGGGTTCATTGCGACCAGCACATCCGCCTTATCACCGGGAGTAAAGATTTTACGGGACCCCAGATGAACCTGGAAACCTGATACACCACTAAGTGTTCCTTGAGGAGCACGCACTTCTGCCGGATAATCGGGGAATGTAGAGATTTCATTCCCAAAAATAGCCGACAGATTGGAAAAGATTGTTCCGGTCAGCTGCATACCGTCACCGGAATCTCCCGAAAAACGGATGACAACCTTTTCCAGAGTTGTTACTTTTGTCTGTTCTGCCATAATATACTTATATTAGCTTAATCGCTTATTGATATTTAAGATCATCGCAAAGTAAAGAATAAACTTTGCGAGTTCAAAACTTTTATGGGTTAAAACGCAGAGAGGTATAGATCAATGTTATTCGACGATAAACCGAATCTATTGGAAACGTAGTTGTTAACGGGCTTCCCGCAGTACATGTAGACTCCGTTCTTGAACCCCGGGTCGCTCTTGATCATCCCCTGCACCGCACCGGTGTCGCCCAACTGGAAAAGCATCGGGACGAAGATATTGCTCAGAGCCATCGAAGTGGTACGCGCCACACGGTTGCTGATGTTCTGCCGGCAATAATGCAACACGCCGTACTGTTCGAAAACAGCCGGATCGGAAGGACAAAGGCAACAGGTCGTCTCGAAACAACCTCCCTGATTGATTCTGAGGTCGATGACCAGTGCGCCACGCTTCATGATACGGATCATGTCTTCGGCAATGATATACCGATGCCGCGTATTGATGTAACGCATTGCCCCGATCACCACGTCGGCACTGCGAAAAGCGTTTTGCAGCACATTCGGATGGAAGGTGGAAGTGAACAGGCCTTGCCCCAATACCTGCTGGATGGTCCGGAGCTTGTTTATATCGTCGTCGAACACTTTTACGGAAGCGCCCAACGCCATAGCGGCACGGGTGGCGACAGTCCCGGCATTACCTGCTCCGATGACCACGACCTCGGTCGGCGAAACGCCCGGTATACCTCCTAACAAGATTCCTTTTCCACCCTGCGTATTGCTCAACAACTCGGAAGCGATCGTGATAGAGGCGGTCCCTTCAATCTCGGAGATCACATTCAGGACCGGGCAGCGTTGCTTGTCATCCGCCAGCAGCTCATAGGCGACGGCTGTAATCCGTTTAGCCATCATCAGTTCGAAAGCTTCATGAGAAAAGGTATTAAACTGGACGGTCGAAAACAGCGTAGTACGCGGCTTCATCATCATCACCTCGGCGGCAAGCGGCGGCAGGATCTTCAGGATGATATCCGCCTGGTACACTTCGGCCGGCGTCGCCACGATCTCGGCTCCCGCTTCCGAATAATGATTATCGGAGTAATTGATCCCCAGGCCTGCCCCGGCTTCCACCAAGACACGATGACCACGGTCGGTCAGCATGTCGACCGCTTCGGGAGTCAAAGCCAGACGGCGTTCTCCTTCCACCCGTTCACAGGGAATACCTATCAGCAGGCGATTGCTCACCTTACTGAGTTCTTTCAATAGTTCCTGCGGGATATAAGCCCCCTGCCCTTGTCTATCCATAATTTAATAGTTGAAAGTTGAGAGTTGAAAGTTGAAAGTTAAGGTTGTGCCAGTTTTCACTTTCAACTCTCAACTTTCAACCCTCAACTCTATAATCGTGTTGCCAGTTCTTGTGATATCTTATGTACATCCTGATCGGTCATCATCTCTTCCGCCTCGAACACAATCGCCGCTTTCGAATAGAAAGGTTCCCTTTTCTCCAGGCTTTCGGCGATGAAGGCTTTCAGTTCGTCGCCCGAACGACCTTTCAGTATCGGGCGGGTCGATTTGCAGAGTTCCAGACGCTTCGCCAGTTCCTCTACCGAAACCTTCAGGTAAACGGTCTGTCCGGCCTCGTTCATAAACTCTATGTTATCGAAAAAACAAGGAGCACCGCCTCCGGTCGATACCAGGACATTTTCAAAAGCTGCGACCTCACGGAGCATCCTCCGCTCGATATCCCGGAATGCTTCTTCCCCTCTCTCGGCAAAAAGCTGGCCGACGGTCTTATGGTAACGGCCTTCTATATAGTGATCCAGATCGATAAACGAGAGTCCCAACTGCTGGGACAGCACCTTTCCCACAGTGGTTTTTCCGGCTCCCATATATCCAATCAGAAATATACGCTTCATATCTATATGATTGTTTCCTGCAAATGTATACTTTTGTCAGCAAAAACGGCAATTTCATTAGCAAGAAGAAATGTTAATAAATATTACCCGCAATAGTAATTCCAAAAACATGGGGTAGTAATCCGATTTGGATGGGGTAGTAGTGACATTTTGATACATAGGAAAACAGGAGAAACAATGGCAAAAACAAAGAAATATTATGTAGTGTGGAAAGGCATCACTCCGGGCGTGTATGACAACTGGAACGAATGCAAGGCGCAGGTGGACGGACAGGACGGGGCAAAATATAAGTCGTTCGAAACCGAAGAGGAGGCGGCAAAAGCTTTCGAGAAGGGATACGAACATTATCTGAAAACAGCGTCTTCCTCCAAAGCGGCTGCAAGCCTGGCCCCGAAAGCTCCGGTCGGGAAACCGATTTGGGAAAGTCTTTGTGTGGATGCCGCCTGTAGCGGGAATCCGGGAGACATGGAATACCGAGGCGTCTATCCGCCGACCATGCAAGAGATCTTCCGGATCGGGCCGTTAAAAAAGGGGACGAACAACATCGGCGAGTTCCTGGCTTTGGTGCACGGGCTTGCCTTGTTGAAACAAAAAGGAAGCAGCCTCCCGATCTACTCGGACAGCCGGAACGCCATCGGCTGGGTAAAAAAGAAAAAATGCAAGACACTTTTAGAACGTGTACCGGAGAACGAGCCCATCTTCGACCTGATCGAACGGGCTGAAAAGTGGCTCAAGACCAATACCTACACTACCCCTATCCTGAAATGGGAAACTTCGGAATGGGGAGAGATTCCGGCGGATTTCGGACGGAAATAAATTGGGTAAACCCAATGGATTCCGGCTAATAAACATTATCTTTGACAAAAAAGTAACACTATGGTAGAAGACATTCGTTGGGAACAAAGGTTCATGAATTTTAAAAAAGCATTGGCCCGTTTACAAATGGTACAGGCTTCGGATCTCGCATCTTTATCCGATCTGGAAAAAGAGGGACTTATACAGCGGTTCGAATATACATACGAATTATCTTGGAAAACATTGCAAGATTTCCTTCGTTACAAAGGTTATACAGACTTTGCCGGCCCCAATGCTACGCTATCATTGGCATTGCAAGACGGTTACATCACGGATGCCGACGGGTGGCGTAAGATGAAAAAATCGCGCGAACTGATGTCACATACTTACGATGAAGGACAAGCAGATTTGATTGCATCCGATATAATCGAAATTTACACGCATCTATTTACCCAATTATCTATCCGATTGACAAAGGAGTCAGACCAAAAACAGTTAAATTTATTTTAGTCGTATGGAATTCGGACTGAGTAATGAAACAATACAAAGCATACGGGCTGTCTTTTCCCAATATAAACACATTGGAAAAGTATGGCTGTTCGGCTCTCGCGCAAAAGGGAACTTTCATTCCGGCTCGGATATCGATTTGGCTATAAAATCGGAACAAATTACAGCCTCCGAACTTTTACAGATCCAAGTTGATTTAGAAGAGTTGGAATTATTGTATAAAATAGATTTGGTACTATATCATACGATCAAAGAACCGGCTCTCCGGGAACACATAGATCGGGTAGGGATATTATTCTATCCCTTATAACCGATCATCGACCCAAGCCGGATCGAGACAGCCTTTCACATCATATACGACGCTGTGCTCTTTCGTCAGTGCCGGAATGTCCAGTGCCAGGAAATCAGTATGGGCAACCGCCAAAACGACAACATCAAACTTCTTGTCCGGCAGGGTGGACAGAACTTCCAGACCATATTCGCGCCGGACGTCATCCGGACGTGCCCAAGGATCATAGATCGTCACGTTGATACCGTAGTCACCGAGGTAACGAATGACATCTCCGACTTTTGAATTACGCACATCGGGACAGTTTTCCTTGAAGGTAAAGCCTAAAACCAGTGCTTCCGCATTCCGTACCGGAACATCTTTTTTGATCATGCACTTCACGACGCGACCGGCAATATATTCACCCATCGTATCGTTGATACGACGTCCGTACAGGATCAGTCCCGGATGGAAACCGTAATCCTCTGCCTTACGGATCAAGTAGTAAGGATCGACTCCAATGCAATGTCCTCCGACCAGACCGGGCTTGAAAGGCAGGAAATTCCATTTCGTCCCGGCTGCCGCCAGCACTTCGTTCGTATCAATACCGATCAGATGGAAAATCTTCGACAATTCGTTCATAAAAGCGATGTTGATGTCACGCTGGGAGTTTTCGATCACTTTGGCAGCCTCCGCCACTTTGATACTGGAAACCGGGTAGGTTCCGGCCTGGATAACCGATCGGTACAGGGTGTCGACCTTCTCAGCGGCTTCGGGTGTGGAGCCGGATGTCACTTTCATGATCTTCTCCACCGTATGTTCCTTATCTCCCGGATTAATACGCTCCGGCGAATATCCGGCAAAGAAATCGCGGTTAAAAACCAATCCGGAGGTTCTCTCCAGAATGGGGACACATTCATCTTCTGTTATGCCGGGGCAGACAGTCGATTCATAGATCACGATATCGCCTCTGCCCAAGACCTTCCCTACCGTTTCACTGGCTGAATAAAGAGGTGTCAGATCGGGGCTATGATGCAAGTCGACTGGCGTAGGGACCGCCACAATATAATAATTGCACCCACGGAGCTGTTCCGCATCGGACGTACAGAACAATCCCGTCTCACCTTCCTCCGGCAACCGGGGCAACAGTACGGACTTCAACAATTCTCCCGATACCTCCTGCGTCGCGTCCCGCCCTTCCATCAAGGCGGCCACCCGCTCCCGCTTCACATCATACCCGACCACCGGATAACGCGTCGCAAACAACCGTGCCAACGGCAAACCGACATATCCGAGGCCGATAACGGCAAGTTTTATATTTTCCACAATTAATAATCCATTATCGTTTAAACAATGAAAAGCGCACCAAAACAATGATATGCTTTAATAAACGCTCTATCTTTCTTCCCAATTTATGTTTCCTCCAACTTCCATATACCTGATGATGTGCGAAGGCTTCAGGAAATCTCATCTTTTTACAGGGAGAAACATAATAACCTGGATAAATAACGATATTATCTTCCAAATGTTGCTCAATGTCTTCGGCTTTATATCCTTTCTTTTGAGCTATCTCAACCATTATCACAGGAGAAATTTTTATATCAAAAGAACCATCCGGCAAAAGAAAAGGGCGTTGATTATAGTAATCAAACATATCCTTGCAATATCGATTTCCCTTTTCACCTATCAGAAATGCAGCCTGTAGACGAATCTCCTCTCCAGCATATTCATTAAAAGAAACAAAGCCTTTTTCAGGAATGAATGAATCAAAACGTCTCTCAACCAATATGTCACTATCCATATAGACACCTCCTTCTTTATAAATAGCATAGAAACGAACTACATCCGCAGCAAAAGCCCACTTCTTAGCAGCCAACGCTTCATCTATAAACCGGCAACCGATAGATTGAGCATCTGCATAATTCCAAACCCTAACCTTATAGTCTGGTAACACACGTTCCCAACTTTTCAAACATATCTTTATCTCCACCGGATAAGGATCATCGCTAAACCAACACAAATGGATTATTTTAGGTACCATACATCAATCTCTTTTTAGTTAACACTATAACCGTGTTTATTATTCTCCAAACTCTTTTTATTCTTTTATTCCCGCATACAGCCTCATTAATTGAAAGCATTTACAAAAATCGAACCCTCTCACCTTCGCGTATTCATCCGCAAGAACAGCAAACATTTCCTGGGTACCCGGCAAGCGTTCAAAATTTTTGCAACCAACTTCCATCCCTATCTCCATGAAACGAATCCGATTTAAATCAATGATTTCGACTTTCACACCTCCATCCGTTTCCCTAAACAATATATTCCCACGGGAATAATCCTTATGCAGATAGCCATGTTCATGTAGAGCAGCTGTCGTACGGGCAATCGCACGAAGGACTTGTTCCTGACCTGGAAAATTATTTTTCATCAAATCATAATAGGTATAGGGGCATTCGGATTTCAGACTGACATAGTAACTCCGTATAAAAAACAAACCGGCTCTTTCGGTATAATAGGCTACGGGACAAGGGGAACCGATCCCCGACTTCAACAGCATATTTGCATATTCGTAAGAACGCTCCGCTTTCGAAGAACGGAACAGGCCATATACAATCTGATTCACCAAATTAGGCTTTCTAAAAGACTTAACCACCAAATCAAAGCCTTTACAATTAAATTCGCGCAATTCATTACGTCCCTTATAAATTACTTCTCCGTCTCCATTTTTAAAATGTACGGGAAGTACTTTTACAAAATCACTGAGCTCTTTATATACTTCGTTTATAAATACAACACGAGGATGGAATATACGATATATCCTATTGGTCAACTTCGACCATGTCCTTTTGTAACGTAATGGTCCTCCCAACTCGCGCTCAAAGAATTCAGGATATGAACGGTTCAGATAATCGATCACTTTCTTTTTTTGCAACCGGTCAGTGACACGTTTCGAGCCCCCCCGTACCCGATAATACATGGACAAACGCGGCAAAGTGACGACCTTTCCTCCATCTTTCAAGACTGCAATCCAAAAAGCCCAGTCTTCACGTGCCGTAATCTCTTCGGCATATCCTCCCACCCGCTCCCAATCACGTTTGTAATAAAGTGAACAGATCGGTATCATATTCTTACGAGCCAGCAAGTTTAACGAAAAAGGTGCCAGATTCCAGTTTCCTTTACGTCCGTCGAAAAACTCAGCTTTAGGACAGACTACCTTTACTTCAGCATCTGCCACAATTGCTTTCACGGCGTCACTAATAAAATCAGGACACATCTTATCGTCCGCGTCAAAAGGAAGAATCAACTCTCCTTCCGCCAGCGTTATAGCATGATTACGGGCAGCACAGGCTCCGGCGTTCGGTTGAGTATGGACTTTTACCCGTGAATCTTTCCGGGCATACTCTTTTGCGATCTCCAACGAAGCATCTTTTGAACCATCATTCATAACGACCACTTCAAAAGACGGATAATCCGAGGCTAACACAGAATCAAGCGTTTCCCCCAAATACTGCTCCATGTTATACACGGGCACGATTACCGAAACCAACGGCGAATATTCCATAAAGTCAATCAGATTTTATCGAGCCCTTTTGTAAACTTCAACCAGTAATACTTCAAGGGATTCGTATATTTAAGTTGTTTCCAAGGACGGCTGCCGTGCGGACGATGCCACACGGTCAACGTTGTAAACAGGTAGTTTGTGAAGCCTTTTTCCAGAGAACGATGCGAGATCGTCACATCGTGCCAGTTCTTTTCCGGGTCCAGTTGATGGAAATCGAAAGACTTCAGGAAAGACAAGGTCAGCAGGGAGCAACAGAAACTCAAATGCTTTTTCTCCGGAAAGACTTTGCCCTCCTTACCTTTAGCGTATAAATACGGATAATTGATGTTTTCCTGTTCGTCGACCGTTACGGCGGCGGCGATACCACAATCCGGACGTGCCAAAGCGCCATCAAACAGCGACTGCAACGTATGCTTCTTTACGATCACATCCGATTCGACGATCAAAAGCCCGGCATCGGCGGCAATTGCTTTTTGCTGTGCAGTCTGAAGGATCAAAAGATAGTTGGGAGAAGGATGATCGGTCAGATCTGACAAGTTAATCAGTTCGAAGCCCATCTTCTCAGAGGCTTCACGAAGACGTGCCGTATTTTCATCCGTGCTGAAATCATTATATACATAATAATGATAAGGAACCGTAAAGTCGGATGACAGGATCGACTCGATTGTCTGTAAAGTCAGCTCTATCGAATCTTTCACCGGGGTAATGATATGTAATTGTTTCATTTTCCTTCTTTTTTAATTTCACTCTCTGAATCTATATTTACAGCCTGCTATTGTTCTGCCAAGGCGGCTTGCACACGGGACACGATCTTTTCTGCCGGCAACTGCGTCAAACAAGCCCAGTCTCCTCTGGAACATTCTTTCTGTCCGAATTGCGAACAGGGACGACAAGGCAACGGCAACCCGATCACATCCTCCGGACGTTGCCGATAGCCATAGAAACCAGTATAAATATGTGTCGCCCCCCAGACGGACAACACACGAGTGCCGACCAACGAGGCAAAATGCATATTCGCCGAATCCATGCTAAGCAACAGGTCCAACTGACTAATTAACGCCAATTCATTATCAAGCGTATATTTACCCACCACATTCTTTACACGCGGATAGCGATAGGCCCACTCCTCCAATACCGCCTCTTCATATCCTTTTGCTCCGAACAGGAATAAAGTCAGGTCTTCCCTTTTAGAAAGAGTAGCCACTACCTGCTCCATTTCATCAATCGGATATACCTTGCCCTGATAACGGGCAAAAGGAGCGACACCTAACCATTTCCCGGTCTTGACTCCGGCGATAGCTTCCATTTTCGACAAATCTGCCGGCCGCGACTCATATAAAGAAGTAAAAGATTCGGTATAGGCCAATCCTGCCGCACGGAACACGTCGGCATACCGCTCGATAACAGTCGGCAGCGGTTCCAGCTTCTTGTTTTCCCTGCGCATAAGAGGAGGATATTTTTTTCGGATTTTATCCAGGATGTAGACCGGCTTTCCTTTCATCCGAAAAGCGGCACAGATGATCCAAGTCCGGATCACATCCTGCAAATCCAGGACAATGTCGTAATCGAATTTCACCAAAGCAGAGGTAAACCGCAAAAGACCGACCAGCCTTTTCTCCGCCCCTTTGGTGCTGATGCCTATCACTTCCAGATTAGGTGGCCGGTTTATGAATACCGGCATCATAAACGCCTGCGTCAACACCGTAAACGAATCTTGTGGATTAGCTTTGGCTGCGGAATAGATGACCGGAAGAGTCATCGCCACGTCGGCAATCGCAGCGAGTCGTATCACTAATATCTTTGCCATTTATTTCTTATCGTACATTTTCATTTGCTTATAGACCTTCATATGTTCACACCCGGCTTTTGAATACTCTTCACCTCATAAAGGTTATGTACCGTAGCATCTATATGGTTAGTGATATGATATGCATTCGTAGCCTGCTCAAAAACCCGGCAACACTTCTCGCTGAAACTCATACAGTTCAATTTACTTAGTAAATACAGACGTACAAAGATAGCAAGTTTTTTTATCCTTTCAGCATATCGCTTTTTTTTTGTCCAGGCAACCGCACCAAAATCACGATCAAATATCATTTATATTCTATTGGGCCAAAATGGTCATTAGCAAACATAAGGGACTATTTGTGTTAAAAAAGCAGGTATTCCGCCTGATTATAATCGGAAACAGTGCATAAAACCTCCTCGGACAAGGCAGATAAACAGCTCTACATCCCTGTTCCAGTTTCATCAAGATCCGGGTCCCCACATCTTCCACACCCGGATCTCCCGCGTCCCGCTACCCGGGCCTGAAGAAACTTTTCAAGTTGTTTTGCAAAAAAACTTTTATACGAAGATGTCCGTACTAAAAACAAGGATGGATTATCCCTTATGATTTTTAGTGTGGTTGCCCTATTTTTTTGTCAGGGAAAGAATATAACAGGAGATGTGTCGAAACAAAATCCTACTTACTAATAGACATAATTTAGGCACGGATTACACGGAAAGAAAATAAATTTATCCGTGTAGATCTGTGCCTAAAGAATCATAATAAAGGTGTTTTGCACGCCTCCATTGCCTACTTATAATATTATTCCACGTTATACCCGGTAATCAGGACCTTACCTTCATTGCCTCTGGTATCTTCATCTTTCCAGCTCATGCGAACTTCCTTCTTTTCACCCGGAAGCAAAGAGAAGTAGTTGTCGGAATAGAATACCGGCAGAAGCTGCTGGCCGTCTTTGCTACCGACAACATTGAGGCGAATCATCAAAGCCGGTGTAGACGTCTTGTTTTCGATAACGGACACGGCGCTCCAGGTTCCGTCTGCATTCTTATCCACGGTTGTCGTGGATTGCAAAGCGACCTTTGCCAACTGGCGCAGATCCTGGTAGTTGTTTTCTTCCAGGCTTCTGTGATAGAAGTTGTCAGAAACGACTTTGCCGTTTTCGGTCAGGACCATTTTGATGAAGTGTACCTTCGATAGGTTGGCCGGGAATGCCAACTTGATACATTTGTTGGTCGTATCTTCATTGCTATCGACAGTCGCTTCCTTTTCCCAAGCTACGGATGCATCCATATTCAGGATCTGAACTTTTGCAGTCAGCCCCTTATGTGTCCCGGCGCTGTAGTTGACCACTTCCACCTCATCCGTTGCCGGATTCCACTGGATATGCAGCGGTTCGGAAGCCTTCTTGATTGCGAAATAGGCGGCAGTCGGCTCGAAATAATAATCATACGTCTGCCATACCATAGAAGGCCAGCAAGAATGGCTCATCCACATCAACAGACCTTTACGGTTCTGGCTTCTGGACTCGAACAAACTGCGGTGGCCGTCGTAGTTCACCCACTGTGCCAATTCGGCAAACTCTTTCGCACTCTGCGGTTCGCCATACCCTTTCGCGATGATCTCGTTGAAAGAGGTACAGCCCTGTGCCCCTTCGCGTGTATAGTCGTGCATACCCCACTGGTTGTCCTGCGGCCAGATTCCTTCCGGCGAGAAGGTGCGGAGCATGCTTTCGTAGGTCATGACGTTCGGCATTCCTCGTTCACTATGGAACTTGTCATTGCCGGTCTTCAGCGTGAAATACTCTTTTGCCGGAAGCATACGGTACGGGCCGTGACCGCTCACCACATCGTCAGCCGAGCTGGAGATATAATGGATATCCGGATGGTCTTCCTTGATGATACGGCGTAACGCCTTATCGATCTGTTCGGGCGGGAAACCCTCGTTACGTCCGCAGTAGAGGCCGATAGAAGCATGGCTACGGATACGTTTTACATAATCTTCCGCATTGGCGATAAACATTTCCGGGTAATACGGATCAGGACCATCAGCCGGATTTGCCAGCCAGAAGTCCTGCCAGATCATGATACCGTGGCGGTCACAGGCTTCATAAAGTTCCTTGTCACCGATCATGCCGACCCAGTTACGCATCATCGTAAAGTTCATATCGGCATGATAAGCCACGGCGATATCATATTCACGGGCACGGTAGTTCAGGTTGGATTCACCGAAACCCCAGTTACCTCCACGACCGATAAAGCGGCGCCCGTTGATAAAGAGACTCAGGATATGGTTATCTTCATTAAACGTCATCTGACGGATACCGACCTTAAAGTCTTTCGCATCCGAAACGGCATCTCCTACTTTGAACGTAAAGTTCGCATCATACAGGTTCGGCGCACCATACCCTTTAGGCCACCACAGACGCGGATTCTCCATCTTCAACTGCGGGAAATCCTTGACATCGAAGACGACCGTCTTCTCTTCTCCAGCCGCTAAGGAAACAGGTTTCTGGAATGTGATATTTCCGACCTTGCCTTCCAACGTACCGTTTACCGTATTGGCATCGTGGTTCTTCACGATCACCTCAGCCGTCAACGTAGCGGAAGTCGTATCGGGCAACGGCAAGACAGAGGTAACAAGCGGATCGGCCACCGTCACCTTCCCGGTAGAAGTAAGGAAGACATCGTTCCAGATACCGATATTGCGTCCACGGACAGTCGGAATCCAGTCCCAACCGATCGTTGCATGGAACGTCGGGTTATCAGCCCCTAAGATTCCACCATTAAAATCCGTGCTCTGTTTATTCTTTTCCTTGATCGCCCCGATATGATTATTCCGAATGATCTCTACAGCCACCACATTCTTGCCCGGAGCGACAACATCCGTCACGTCGAACTTACCCCGCATAAAGGCTCCTTCGATACGGCCCAATTTCTTTCCGTTCAGATAGACATTCGCTTTCCAGTTGATGCCGTCGAAGTTCAGGAACAGGCGATCCTGCTTGAATCCTTCGGGTACTTCAAACTCGTCGCGATACCAGAAGTTGGACCAGAAGAAAGACTCGGATACCTGCAACTGGTTATCCGCATAGTTCGGATCGGCAATTGCCCCGATATTCTTGTAGCTGCTCAATACCGTTCCCGGTACTGTCGCCACGATCCAGTTCTCCGGTTTAAACTCCGGGGTCGAGATTTCTTCGCCCGAAGCGTTCACTTCCGAAGCACGTTGCAGTCTCCAGTTGCCACCAGAAAGGTTCATTTCCCCCTTTGACACCGCAGGAGAAGCCACAGGCCGGGCAACCAGACCGCCTTTCCCCATTACTTCCATTTCGCTCAGGATATAGCGACTGCCGTTCGCCGGCTCTTGCATCAAGACACGCACATAACGGGCCTGCAGCTTGTCGTTCAAGGTGATCTCATCGTTCAACCCGTCACCTCCCGGCAACTCGGCTGCATCTTTCCACTGTTTGGCATCGTCCGATACCTGTATCTTACCCTTCACGGCTTTATTGATCCAGTGCAGGTTCACTTTGTCAAATTCAGACCGGCTGCCCAAATCCACATACAGCCATTCTTCACCTGCCGTTGCACTCATCCAGGCACTATTGAAGAACTGGGACGGCTTCATCTCCACCAGTCCGTCCCTATCCAGGAAGTTCGCCTCCGTAAACACCCAGTCATGAGCACCCGCCATCTTCAGCAGTACACGGTAGGCGGAGTAGGTGACCTCTTTATCGAAAGTTATCGTTTCATTCAATTTACGGACCGGCATAGTCGTCGTCTGGTCGGTCTGCTTGTTCGGGTCGGTCACCGGGACACGATAAGAGAGCGCTTTACCCGGCAGCCCGCTACCGCTCAGCTTCCCTATCTCTGTCCAGTTCTGCCCGTCATTAGAACCCTGGCAGATAATTTCATATCCGCCTTTCGAAACCTTATCGTCATAAACGACTGTTCCCACCAAAGAGAGTTTACCGGCCGCTTTGCTATAGTTTGCCAGCGTAAACTGAAAATAAGTATCTCCTCCGGTAAAAGTATTCCGTGAATAAGGACCTTCATCGATCATCCATTCGCGTTCCCGTCTCGGGACATCGCCTTCGGGAGTCGACAAGTTCAGATACTGCGGCTGCTTGTCGGAAACAAGGCCGTCTGTAGCCAACTGCGCTACCAGATTGTAGTCATGGCTGGAAGAGGCAAAAGCAGAACGCAGAAGGGCTATGTTCCGGTAAGTCGAATGATCCGGAGCCAGGGAAGGAGAGAAATCTTCCTCCGGGTTGCCCGGGTACTGCCCGATGCCGCGTGTGTAATAGTCCGACCGTTCAAACGACTTGTCGGCCGTCGCACCTGTCCCACTACATCCCCAAAGAACCAGCGATGCCATCGCCGCCCCGCAAAGGGTGAGAACACGAGTGCTCTTTTTCTGTACATTAAAAGTGTTCATATATGAAAGTTTGCTTGATTTTGTGCTTTTTGAACGCCCTAACCTCTTCTAAAAAGAAGTTTGCACAAACTTACGGAAAAAACCGAGATATAAATCACGATTTATGTCTAAATTTGTCTCTATCACCAATACAAACATTACAAATGGGACGAAGAGCAAGGAGCTACGCAGGCGAGATCAAAAGCGAGACGTTCAACCTCACCGATATCTCCGCTTATTTCCGGTACAGGAAAGAGGTGGAAGGAGACAACCTGCTATCCGACCAAACCTATTCGGACTTAGGAGTGGAAGAGTTGTTTACTTTTGCTGACAGGACTGTTTCGAGAGTCGGACAACAATACCTGTACCAGACCTTACGGTCCGTTCCCCAAGCGGCAGGCGAGATCAGCCGGCACGAAGAGATCATCCGTCATTTGCAGGCGGACAGCCATCTACGGGAACGACTGGCCAAAACACTATCCCATTTGCGCGACACCGAAGCCTACAGTATCGTACGATTATTGGCAGACGAGCAACCAGCCGCCTCCACAAACCGAAAGGTCACTTTTGCTATCTTGAAATGCCTTCCGGCTCTGTTCCTACTTCTCTATCTGCTCCTTCATATACCTGCCTGCGGGTTGTTCTTCCTGGTTGCCATTATCTTGAATGCCGGAATCCACTACACCTACAAGCCTAAAAGCATCGACTATATCTATTCCGTCCCCCAACTTATCAAACTGTTAGGGACGGCAGAGAAGCTATGCAAAATCCCAGAACTAAGCAAGTTGGCGACAGACATTCCGGATGCCTTGGCCACGCTCAAGCCTATCCGGAAAACCGCCCTGTTCCTCCGCATGGAGAACAAGCTACAAAGCGACATGGCCGCCCTTGCCTGGCTCTGCACCGAGCTGCTGCATATCTTCTTCCTGACAGAACCGTTCTCTTTCCTGCAATCCGTCTCTATCCTCCGGAACAAGTGCCGGGAGATCGAAACGGTCTACCGGTTCGTCGGGCTGACGGACTGCCTGTTGTCCGTCTGTTTCCTGCGGGAACATCTGCCCTACTATTGCCTTCCCGGAATACCGGAAGAGAGGCACAGACTGGCCAGTCAAGAGATGTACCATCCTTTGATAGAAGACTGTATCGCCAACTCCATCGACATACAAGACAGATCGGTCTTGCTGAACGGATCGAACATGTCCGGCAAAACAACTTTTATCCGCATCATCGGCATCAATGTCCTGTCGGCACAAACCCTGCATACGGCATTCGCCCGTTCTTTCCTTCTGGCCACCCCTTTAAATATATATTCCGCCCTGATGCTTGCCGACGATCTGTCTGAAGGAAAAAGTTTCTATATGAAGGAAGTAGACACTATCAAAGAGATGATCAGCCGGAATCAGAAAGGGACAGCCAACCTCTTCCTGTTCGACGAGATATTCAAAGGCACGAACACCACCGAACGGATTGCCGCTGCCAAAGCCGTCCTATCCTACCTGAATACCCACGATAATATCATCGTCGCTTCCACCCACGACACGGAATTGGCAACCTTGCTCGATAAGGAATATGATCTTTACCATTTCAGCGAAGTGATTGAGGGCGAAACCTTTTTTTTCGATTACAAACTCAAAAACGGTCCCCTCTACCAGCGCAACGCTATCCGCCTGCTGGAAATAAACGGCTTCCCGCCGATCGTTATCCGGGATGCTTATCAGACGATAGAAGGAATGACTAAACAATAAACCACCTTCACCCTTGTACACTTTGATAATTAAAATGTTTTAAAATATGGTGAAGCCAAATAGGTGGTTTGAATATAAGAAAATGAACAATTAAAGTTGGAAAAACATGGATATTGTCAATATTTTTCTCGATCTTCGTTCACAGCTCATATTGTCAGTATGAATGGCATGAATAAAGATTGCCTTCAGCACATGATTTGGAAACAAAGACAGTGCTAAAACAGTTGAATCTGTCCATAATGCACAATAAACGCAAAACGGGCAGTATGTCAAAACATAAAAAGGAGGTATCGATATGGCAAATCCCAGATTACCCAATATAACAGAGGCGGAACAGGAGCTCCTGTATGAGAAGTTGAATATTTATAACCAAGGGAAAGCCTCGTATAAGGAGGCAGGGTGCTACCTTGTGGTCTTACCGAGAGAAGGGCATCCGAACTACAGCCTGTGGTTCTATACGCCTTTGCTCGACAAGCGATGCATCCTGTTTATCGAAGACTTGAAAACGGACATTATCCAGTCGCTGCGCATCGTCACTTCCGAATTGTGGTATGCCAACCGTCAGATCCTAATCACGGACTACAACGAGAAAAGGATGTCGACACATGGGGATGACCTGATCGCTTTCGGCAAATACCGTGGACATTTCCTGTATGAAATCCTGCGGATAGATCCGGGCTACGTGAACTGGATCGCCTTTAAATATACCCCTACCATCCCCAAGCAGGAACGTTTCGTCAAAATGGCACAAGCCTACAACTGCGTCTACCTGGACAAGATGCTCAAAAAGAAATATCAGCCACGCCCTACCAGCCGTTTCTTAGGAAAGAAAGGGGACAAGCTGTCCAATCTCACCCTAAAAATAACCAAAGTACGGGTGGAAGACGACCCGTACAGGACCCATGTCATCGGGACGACTCCAGTCTTCTTCGTCCGCCAGCGCCTGACGGCCATCGATGCGAGCGGCAACCTGGTCAACCTGACCTTTGCCTCCGGCAATCCCAGCCATGCCTCCGGACAGCTGCCCTCCCTGGAACATGCCTACCGGCCGGGTGAAGTGCTACATATCTCTTCGGCACGTATCGCCGCGACATTTGAAAGTTACGGCATACAGTACACGCGGCTGAATTATGTCAAGATTGGAAAATAATCCCTACCTTTGCCTTCTCGAAAAAGGACAGCAAGATGAAAATAGTCGCCGACAATACCGTTCCTTATCTGAAAGGAATCGCAGAACCGATCGCAGAGGTAAACTATCTCACTTCTAAAGAGTTTACACCGGAAAACGTAAAGAATGCAGACGCACTGATCGTGCGGAGCATAGACAAATGTACCCGCGAACTGCTCGAAGGAAGCCGGGTGAAGTTGATTACCAGCGCCACGATAGGTTTCGACCATATCGACACCCGATATTGCGACGAGGCAGGTATCGCCTGGAAGAACTCACCGGGATGCAATGCCGTTTCGGTCGCCCAATATGTATTCGCCGGATTGCTCACGATTGCACTCCGAAAGGGTGAACCCCTACAGGGGAAGACGATCGGGATCGTCGGAGTCGGCCATGTCGGAAAAGAGGTGGAAAAGTTATGCTCGGCCTACGGGATGAACGTGCTCCGTAACGACCCGCCACGCGCAGAGGCAGAAGGAGAAGACGGCTTCGTCCCGCTGGATACGATCGCAGAGCAAGCTGACATCGTCACCTTCCACACGCCGCTGACAAAAGAAGGCCGTTTTGCCACCCGCCACCTGGCAGGAGAAGACTTCTTCCGTAAGCTCCAACGGAAACCTTGGTTCGTCAACGCATCCAGGGGGGCCGTCCATAATACGGATGCCCTATTGCATGCCCGGAAAGAAGGCAAGATCGGCGAACTGATCTTGGACTGCTGGGAAAACGAACCGGATATAAACCGGAAACTGCTGGAACTGGCCACGATAGCCACCCCACATATTGCCGGCTTTTCGGCAGACGGGAAAGCCAACGGCACGCGTATGTGTTTGGAGAACATTGAAAAGTTCTTCCAGGTGAAGATCGAGAAGATCGGCGAAGTAGTTCCGCCAGTCCCCGAAACTCCGGTTATCGATTTGGACCGGTTTGACGGAAACCGGATTGAACAGGCGATCCTGACCGGTTTCAACCCGCTTACCGTGGACCGGGCGCTACGGGAACATCCCGACAGATTCGAATGGTTCCGGGCTAACTATCATCACCCAAGAGAATACGGTGCATACACAATCGTCCATGCAACCCCGGAAGAAGCCGGACTGCTCCGAAGATTGGGGTTCGGAATCCAACAATAACACAAACAAAACGGAACAATGGCAAAAGACAAACTTATATCACCCAGCTTCTGCTATATCTTAGCAGCCAACTTTTTGCTGTTCTTCGCATTTTATCTGATATTGCCGATCCTGCCGTTTTACTTGCAGGACCAATTCGATGCGGATAAATCGATGATCGGTTTTATCCTGTCATGCTATACCATTGCTGCTCTCTGCATCCGTCCGTTCTCCGGATATCTGCTGGACACATTCGCCAGACGGCCGTTGTATCTCTTAGCCTACTCCGTCTTCATGGTCATCTTCGCCGGATATATGATCGCCAGCCTGCTGAGCATCTTTATTGTGCTCCGTATCCTGCACGGCTTCGCCTTCGGCATGGTGACAGTATCGGGCAATACGATCGTGATCGATATCCTACCCTCCTCCCGCCGTGGCGAGGGGATCGGTTACTACGGGTTGGCAAATAATACGGCCATGAGTTTCGGACCGATGACAGGGTTGTTCATGCACACCAGCTTCTCTTACGAAATGATTTTCGCTTGCTCGCTCCTCTCCTGCCTCCTCGGCTTCATCATGGCCTATTTGGTCAAGACGCCACAGAAACAACCGATAAAGAAAGAACCGATCTCGCTGGACCGTTTCTTTTTGGTGAAAGGCGCTTGGGCAGGTATCTCCTTGCTGCTGCTCTCCATACCCTACGGCATGACAACCACATACGTGGCCATGTATGCCGATGAGATCGGGATTTCCGTCAATTCGGGATTATATTTCACCTTTATGGCGATCGGTCTGGCTGTCTCGCGCATGTTCTCCGGGCGGCAGGTCGACAAAGGGAGGATCACGCTGGTCATCTCGTTAGGAATGTATCTTGCCGCCGCCAGCTTTTTCGGGTTGGCAGCTCTGGAAAGGCTGATGCGGTGGAATCCGTCTTTCACTTCTTATCTGTATATCGGGATTGCCCTTTCACAAGGAGTCGCATTCGGTACGATGTTCCCGGCTTTCAATACCCTGTTCGTCAACCTTGCCCCCAACAGCCAGAGGGGAACAGCGACTTCCACCTATCTCACCAGTTGGGATGTGGGGATCGGGATCGGACTGATGATAGGCGGAAGCATTGCACAGGCTTTCGGGGGATTCAACTACGCTTACCTGTTCGGAGCGTGCCTGACCATTCTCTCAACACTGTTCTTTTTATTGAAAGCAGGTCCTCATTTCAACCGGAACAAACTGAGGTAAAGTCAGCTTAGCTGTTGCGATACTCCAGCGGTGACATCCCCACGTAGCGGCGGAAATACTTGTCGAAGAAAGCGACGTTGCTGTAGCCCAGTCCGATAGAAATTTCCTTGATCGGGAGATTCGTTGATTTCAGTTGAGCTTTGGCATCCATTATCACGACATTGGCAATAATATCGAGGGCTGTCATCCCGGTCGTCTTTTTGATCACATAACAGAAATGCGGCAAGGTGATCCGCAGTTTTCCGGCATAGAAAGAGGCGCTCCGCTCTTTCGTATAATATTGCCAGACAAGCTGCACGAACTCGCGGGCGATCTCCTTGTCACGGCTCAGAACCGGTTCTTTCCAGGTATTGAACTTCCTGTACATATTGACTACCCCTTGAATCAGTAGGTCGAGGACCGGTTTCAAGCTGTCGGTAAAGAGGATAGAATCAGGAGCGTTGTCGGCCCGTACTAGCAGGGAGAAAAAATCCTTATAGATAGTGGCGGCATTACCGGGTAAAGGGACTACCGGATTCTCGATGATCGTAACAATCAGGTTGGAGATCGTCCGGATAAAATTGATGCTTTCCAGAAAACGGGAAGAAAAAGCGACGAAACAAACCTCCGCATCTTCCGACACTTCATGGATCTGGATAAAGGTATTGGGTAGCAAGGTGATGAAATCGTTCGCCCGCGCCGTATGTTCATCCAGGTTTATCGTCACACGGATCGTCCCCCGCGTACAAAAGGCAAACACGCCCGCTTTTATCTTACAGGGAAAAAGCCCGTACATGTTCAGGATGTCGCCCGTAATACCATCGCCTACAATAAAATCCTTCGGAATATCGAATTTAGGCAAGTCAACGTCTATCTTCATAAAACATCGTTTTGTTGTTTCAAAAGTAGCAAAATATGTTTAGCTCGCCTAACAATCTTAAAAATAGAATATTTATTCCCAAACATGGAGATTGTTTGATTCAAACTTAAACCTGTTCTTTGTATCATCCTATAATATAACTAAAAGCGAAATACATGGACAGAAAATCAATATGCAGTTTCCTTTACGCCATGATGCTGGTTATTCTCTTGATAGCCTGCAATGACGATGATGATTATGACGGCCTTGCCCCGGCGAAACTGAGCGGGACCTACTCTAACAAACTAAGCGCCCCGGCAAACGGAGATCCCCTTATTTTAAGCTATAACGGGAATACATTTATCGGGAAAGACGTGGAGTTTAAGACGGATGACGGGAAAACCGCACACATCATTCTTAAATATGTATTACCACACGATAAAGAAACGACTGTTGCCGATATCTCTCTGACAGCAGGTTCCGACAGCTATTCCTTCAGTGGCGACGCAACTGCTTCAACCGGTACGGCGTTTCATTACCAGGGCAGCATACAGGCCGGAAGGCTGGTGCTGGAATTGTCGGACATCATGATTCCGGAGAACCGGCTACAGACGAACGGGACTTGGCATATCGCCCATGAAAATGCCTCTTATTATAATGTAGATAACGGCAGCATACAGACGATGATCGGAATGCTGTATAACCTGGTAGGCGGCAAACTGGTCAGTAACCTGATCAGCTCTGTGCTGGACGGTCTGACTTTCCAGGCGGACGGGAACATCATCGCCCGCTATGCTCCCCTGCCTGACTCGATCCAGATAGGAAGTTTGATAGGCAGCTACATCAAACATCCGGCAAACGACTGGACCGCTTCGCCACCCAACCTAGCAACTTATTATGTGGAAGACAATACATCCATATATGTAATCCCGCAGATCGACATGATCATCCGCCAGATGATGATAAACAGACAGACGAAAACCGACTCCGGGGATAGCTCTATGGAAAATGCGCTACTGGCGGCCTACCAGAAGATCAATACCTGGTCTACAACCGGCATCAAAATGACGATCCTCGAAAGCGAAGACCCGGCAAAAGGCGATCTCATCCTGCTCCTCGATAAATCGGAAATCCAGGAATTGTTTGCCCTACTGGACATTGTGAAGGTCTTTATCCCGGAAGAGACGCTTAACGCACCCGTCATGGACCTGATCGGCAACCTGATCCCGCCCCAGTTCACAAGTATCGTAGCCATACTCCTGAAAGGGAAAACGTTCGGCGCAATCCTGGACCAGTTAAGCCAGGAGCTGAATGCAATTCCCATCGAGATCGGTATCTATTTATACAAGGACAAAACCGTCAATTAAAAGCAATTCACATGAAAAAGCTATATATCCTGATTTTTACCCTGCTGCTTTTCACCGGGGTTACACTCGGACAAACAGTGAAAGGGCATGTCTATGACGCGGAAACCCATGAACCGCTACCGGGCGTCAACATCACCTACAAAAAAATAAACGGGGATACGAACGGAACCATATCGGATACCGACGGAGCCTACGAAATCGCACTGCCGGACGGTGGAGTCGACCTCCTGTTCAGTTACATCGGATACGAAAACGAACGACTCCCGTTGATGCTCCGCAAAGGGGATATCAAGACAAAAGATGTCTATATGCACATCAAAGCCAACTTGCTGGGGGATGTGGTGATCAGTGCCGGACGCTTCGAACAGAAACTAAGTGACGTCACCGTTTCGATGGATCTGCTGAAGGCGGGCGATATCGCCAAGCAGGCCCCTACCGACCTTAGTTCGACACTGAACACAATGCCGGGCGTGGATATCAACGACAAGCAGCCCTCCATACGTGGCGGAAACGGATGGACATACGGGGTCGGTTCGCGCAGCCTTGTGCTGGTGGACGGTATGAGCGCCCTGAGTTCGGGCAACGGAGTGATCAACTGGAACATCGTCCCGCTCGAAAACATCGAACAGGTAGAAGTGATGAAGGGTGCCTCCTCCGTACTCTACGGTTCATCGGCTCTGAATGGGGTGATCAACATCCGCACGAAACGGCCGGGACTCACGCCGACTACAAGCGCCCGAGCCTATGTCGGGGTCTACGACCATCCGGCTCATGACGAATACGAAGGGGTGGATCTCTCGCACGCACGACGGATCGGGAACTTCGATGTGTCGGGAGGACTCAACCTGTTTTCCGACGATGGATACCGCGAGCAGGGATACAACCGGCGCCTGCGGCTCGGAGGCAATATAACATACCACCATCCGATGAAAGAAGGGAAGCTCCTGAACTATGGGTTCAATTTCAACTATCTGGCCGACAAATATGCCGACTTCTTTATCTGGCGCTCTCCAGTGGAAATCTACCGGCCGTCGTCCATCGCCAACATGGGACGCAAGGGGAACACCTTCTATATCGACCCGTTCTTCAATTTTACCAATCCGGCTAACAACACCTCGCATAAGATCAAGACCCGTTTCTATTACCGGGGAGACAACATCATCGACGGAAGCTCCACCCGCAAGTCGCTCGACAATATCTTAGGTAATATGGGAAGCGATGCCACCACCGTCAACGCCTATATCGACAACATCAAGAACGGAGACTACAGCCCTTTCTTCCCGCTTATCCAGCCGATATTGCAAGGAGACCTGAACGGGATCGTGGATGGAGCCGTCAACATTCTGAACGGAGTATTCCCGACTGCCACGACTGCCGACTACTGCGACCTGATCTCCTGGGTGATGAACAACAACAAGGAGAATGTGCCTAAAGGGACAGACAAGAACTATACTTACTATGTAGACTACCAGTTCAATAAGAAATGGGATAACGGAAGCCAGATCACCGCCGGGGCGACCTACGAACATATGAAAAGCGTTTCGAAAACGACCGGGACACACGACAGCGACAATGCCGCCCTGTTCGTCCAATACGATCAGCGCTTCTTCGACCGCCTGAGCGTATCGGCCGGTATGCGTGCCGAATACTACCGGGTGGACAACTACCTGCGGGAAGCGGAAACCAAACTGTTCGGAACCAAGATTCCAGTCAAACCGATCTTCCGTGCCGGACTGAACTACCAGCTTGCCGACTACAGCTTTATCCGCGCCAGCTTCGGGCAAGGTTACCGCTATCCTTCGCTAACCGAGAAATATGCCCGCAAAGACATCGGTGGTGTCGGCGTATACCCGAACAAAGAGGTAAATGCCGAAAAGGGTATGAACGTTGAACTGGGGTTCAAACAGGGATATAAGTTCGGAAACCTGACAGGCTTCTTTGACCTGGCGGGGTTCTATACCCAATATACCGACATGATCGAGTTTCGCTTCGGAATCTTCAACAATACGACTTTCCAGTACATTAACGGCACGCACGACCTCCTGAGCATGATCACCCAGGGTCAGATGCCGGGGATCGGAGCCCAATTCTATAACGTGTCGAAAGCACGTATCTACGGAGCGGAAATCAGTACAAACGGCATCTATACGTTCAACCCCAATACCACATTGAGCTATAACTTAGGGTATGTATTCATCGAACCGGAAGACGCCGGCTACAAAAAAAAGAACGAAGAAGAAGCGGCCTACAACGATCCGATGCACATGAAAGAGAAGTCCAACACATCCAAATACCTGAAGTACCGCCAGAAACATACCGTAAAAGCCGTCCTCGACTTCCAGTGGAAACGATTGACGTTGGGAACCAATATCGTGTGGAAAAGCAAAACGTTGGCCGTCGACTACCTGATGGTGGACGAGCGGGCGAAAGAGCAGCCGGAGATTATGGACTACGTGCGCAACATCCTCTTCGGCAATGTGAACGGGCAAACACTTCATTCCTATTGGGCGAAGAACAACACGCCCTACTGCGTGATCGACCTGCGTGCGGGCGTGAAGATCACGAAGGAACTCTCTTTCCAGTTCATGGTGAACAACTTGTTCAATAAAGAATACAGTACACGCCCGATGCTCGTTTCCGCACCCCGCACCTACGTCATTCAGCTGAGCGCGAACTTCTGATACAATCCGGTCAACGGGTTGCAAGCAAATCTTCTATGATCTTAGGATAATGGGCGTATTCGAGTGCGTGCACTTTCGCAGCAACCTCTTCCGGCGTATCGGACGGCAGAACCGGACAGGTTGCCTGGAAGATAACCGTCCCTTCGTCGTAATGTTCGTCTATGTAATGGATGGTAATGCCAGTCTCCCGTTCACCGGCAGCAACGACCGCCTCGTGCACATGCATTCCGTACATGCCTTTACCGCCGTATTTAGGCAAAAGGGCGGGATGAATATTGATGATTTTACCCGGATAGGCATTCAGTAGGGGATCGGAGATCTTATTCATGAAGCCGGCAAGAACAATCAGATCCGTATCATATTCCGCAAGTTTTGCCAGGACAGGTTCCCCATCTGCAAATTCCTCCCTCGAAAAGACAAAAGAAGGAACCCCCAACTTATTCACCCGGGCATGTACGCCTACATTCCGGTTGTTAGACAAAACAAGCGCCACTTTAATAGTTTCACTTTTAGAGAAATATCGGACGATATTCTCCGCGTTCGTACCCGAGCCAGAGGCAAAAACTGCTACGTTTTTCATGTTTTCTCCTATTTTTGTGCACAAGAAAAGAAAAAATGTGCAGTTTTCCACATTTTTAGTGCATTAAATTTGTTTTGTAACATAAAAAATTCTTTTCTTTGCACTGCAAATTTAAAAAGTATATTCGTATTTATTAATCTAAATTGAAAAAGTTATGTCTGAAGTTGCTGAAAGAGTAAAAGCTATCATCGTTGACAAATTAAGTGTTGAAGAAACAGAAGTTACAAACGAAGCAAGCTTTACTAACGATTTAGGAGCAGACTCTCTTGACACTGTAGAACTGATTATGGAATTCGAAAAGGAATTCGGTATTTCTATTCCTGATGATCAAGCAGAAAAGATTACAACTGTAGGCGACGCCATTGCTTACATCGAAGCTAACGCGAAGTAATCAATCCTTTTAATTAAAGGTATGGAATTAAAAAGAGTTGTGGTAACAGGTCTTGGAGCTATTACTCCTCTTGGTAATACTCTCCCGGAAACATGGGAAGGTATTATCAATGGGAAGAGTGGAGCCGGGCCTATTACTCAGTTTGATGCATCCAAATTCAAGACACAATTTGCATGCGAAGTAAAAGGCTTCGACCCGTTGACAGTAATGGATCGTAAGGAAGCCCGCAAGTGTGACCGTTATAGTTTATTCGCAATAAATGCCGCAAAACAAGCGATTGATGATGCAGCTATGGACTTGGACAAGGAAGACAAGAACCGTATCGGCGTTATCTTTGCCTCTGGTATCGGTGGTATCAAGACATTCGACGAAGAAGTGTTAGGATATGCAAAGATCAAAGATACGATCGGTCCTAAGTTCAATCCTTTTTTCATCCCGAAGATGATCTCCGATATCGCAGCCGGACATATCTCCATGCTTTACGGATTCCACGGTCCCAACTTTGCGACAGTATCAGCTTGTGCATCTTCAACCAACGCGATCAGTGACGCGTTCAACTATATCCGTTTAGGAAAAGCTAACGTGATTATCACCGGTGGTGCCGAAGCCGCTGTTTCGGAATCAGGTGTCGGCGGGTTCAACTCGATGAATGCACTGTCGACCCGCAACGATTCACCCGAAACTGCTTCCCGCCCATTCAGCGCAAGCCGTGACGGATTCGTTATGGGAGAAGGAGCAGCCTGTCTGGTCCTGGAAGAAATGGAACATGCCTTGGCTCGTGGAGCTAAAATATATTGCGAGATTGCCGGAACCGGCATGTCTGCCGATGCTTATCACCTGACAGCTTCCCATCCGGAGGGATTAGGAGCCAAGTTGGTTATGCGTAACGCACTGGAAGACGCGGAAATGACTCCGGAAGACATCGATTACATCAACGTTCACGGAACCTCTACCCCGGTAGGAGATATCTCGGAAGTAAAAGCGATCAAAGAAGTTTTCGGAGATCACGCTTACAACCTGAATATCAGTTCGACGAAATCAATGACCGGACACCTTTTAGGGGCAGCTGGAGCGATCGAGGCAATACTCTGCATCAAGGCTATAAACGACGGTATCATTCCTCCGACGATCAACCATGCGGATGGTGATGATGATCCTGAAATAGATTATAAACTGAATTTCACATTCAATAAGGCTCAAAAAAGAGAAGTGCGGGCAGCACTGTCCAATACTTTCGGGTTTGGCGGTCACAATGCTTGTGCTATTGTTAAAAAATTTGTGAAGTAACGTGTTTACAAAGCTATACAAAAGAATAAGGCTCCTCAAGAACATGAATAAGGAGCCTTATTCTTCTTTATACAAGATACTCGGTTTTTATCCCGATAACATCCACCTTTATGAACAAGCCTTCCACCATAAATCCTCTTCCATAGAAAGCAGTGACGGCAGATGGCTGAACAATGAACGGTTGGAGTTTTTGGGCGATGCCATATTGGATGCGGTCGTAGCCGACATCGTTTTCAACCACTTTCAGAACAAGCGGGAAGGTTTCCTGACCAATACCCGCTCCAAAATCGTACAGCGTGATACACTGAACCGCGTTGCCGTCGAACTGGGACTCGAAAAGATGGTCGTGTATTCCGCCAAAGTAAACTCCCACAACAACTACATGTATGGAAATGCCCTTGAAGCACTGATCGGTGCAATCTATCTGGACCAGGGCTACGAAGTCTGCTATAACTTCATCCAAAATGTGCTCATCAAGAAATATGTCAACCTGGAAACAATCGCCCGTAAAGAGGTCAATTTCAAATCGAGCCTGATCGAATGGAGCCAAAAGAACAAGCTTGAAATATCATTCGACTTGATCGAATCATTTACCGATAACGACGGAAACCCGGTGTTCCAGACTGGCGTGACGCTCTCCGACACGCAGATAGGAGTCGGCATCGGCTATTCGAAAAAAGAATCCCAGCAAAGCGCAGCCAAGATGGCGATCAAAAAGTTGCGGACCGACAAGACATTCCAGCAATTCATCTCAGAGCTCAAAAAAAAGAAAACCGGCGAGAACACAGCCGATAACGAGTTCGAAGACCTACCTGAAGAAGCAATGGCAATTGAGAAAGGAGAATTGAAAATTGAGAATTAGTTTTTCTCTCCTCTAATTGTCAATTCTTCTTTTTCAATTTCCGAAGGAGATTCCCATTCGCTTTCCCTGAACGATCAGATCGTGTTCGGGAGTCACCAGTTTCAGTTTACCGGCTACTTCCGAAAGAGGAATCGACTCGACCTCATTTCCTTTCATACAGACCATACGTCCGAATTGTCCGTTTGCGATCAGCTCCGTAGCATGTCCGCCCAAACGGGTAGCCAAGTTACGGTCGAAGGGGGAAGGATTACCTCCGCGCTGGATATATCCCAAAACGGTATCACGGCTCTCTATCCCGGTCGCTTCCTCTATGACACGCGTCACATAAACGGAAGGGCGCTCCTTGTCGGGCGTTTCGATCCCTTCGGCCACAACCACGATAGAATAAGGCTTACCACGACGGGCACGATCCAGAATCACTTCGTTTATTTTGTCCATGTCAAAACCCAATTCAGGCAGCAGGATTACATCGGCACCTCCAGCCATGCCGGCATACAACGCAATCCATCCAGCATGGTGTCCCATCACCTCCACCACCATCACCCGCTTGTGCGAACTGGCAGTCGAATGCAGGCGGTCGATCGCTTCGGTCGCGATATTGACAGCCGTATCGAAACCGAACGTTATGTCCGTTCCCCAGATGTCGTTATCGATAGTCTTCGGCACACCGATCACATTCAAGCCCATCGCCGAGAGCATACCGGCGGTTTTCTGTGTCCCATTGCCACCGATACAGACGAGGCAGTCCAGACCGAGCTCCTCATAATTCTGCCTGATGAGCTGCGGTTTCTCACTTTCGCCTGAAGCCAGAAGTTTACGGAAAGGTTTCTCACGGGAAGTCCCCAAGATCGTACCGCCCAGGTTCAGGATACCTGAAAGGCTGCGTTCGTCGAAAGTCTGGACATCTTTATTCAGCAGGCCGACAAAGCCGCTGTGTATACCGATGACTTCCATGCCATAGTGCATAATGGCCGTTTTACCGACACCGCGTATCGTGGCGTTTATTCCGGGACAGTCGCCACCGGAGGAAAGGATACCTATTTTCATCGTTTTTCGGGATTAAGTACTCATTGCACAAAGATAGGGAATTTATCGTATCTTTGCATGCAATTCAAACAACAGGAGCATGGATATTCTGACAAATACAATATCACTACTCTTCCGCCCCAGGCAAAAAGAGATCGCAAAGTTTGCCCAGGATGCAGACGCCATCCAACACAAACAGTTGAAGTCCCTTTTGTCTACCGCCCGAAATACCGAGTGGGGGCTAAAATACGACTACAAAAGTATTCAAGGATATGCAGACTTTTGTGAGCGGATTCCCTTGCAGACCTATGACGACATAAAACCATACGTCACCCGTATGATCAACGGAGAAAAGAATATTCTCTGGCCTTCGGTCGTGCGGTGGTACGCAAAAAGCAGCGGCACCACAAACGACAAAAGCAAGTTCCTTCCCGTCACACCCGAAATTCTGAAAGGGTGTCATTACAAAGGTGGTTTCGACACCGTTTCCATCTATTTACGGAATCATCCCGACAGTCATTTTTTTGCCGGCAAAGGGTTGATATTGGGCGGAAGCCACAGCCCTTCCCCTTTGAACCGGAATGCACATTGCGGGGACCTTTCCGCCGTCCTGTTACAGAATCTGAACCCTCTTGTCAACCTGATCCGCGTCCCCGACAAAAAGATTATCCTGATGGATGAATGGGAAAGCAAGATCAAGGCGATCGTCGAGAGCACTTGGAAAGCCGACGTGAACAGCTTGTCCGGTGTTCCCTCCTGGATGCTGGTACTGATCAAGGCGGTATTGCAAAAGGCAGGAAGCGAATACCTGACAGATGTCTGGCCCAATATGGAGGTATTCTTCCACGGCGGGATCAGTTTCGAACCGTACCGGGACCAGTACAAGGCGTTGATCCCTTCCAACCGGATGCATTACATGGAAACCTACAACGCATCGGAAGGATTTTTCGGTCTCCAGGACGATCCGGCAGAACACAGCCTACTGCTGATGATCGACTACGGTGTCTTTTATGAATTTATCCCGATTAACGAGGTAGGTAGAGAACACCCGACCGTCCTTCCGTTGGAAGCTGTAGAGGTGGGGAAAAACTACGCGATGGTGATCACGACCTCCGGCGGATTATGGCGTTACCAGATCGGTGATACAATCCGTTTCACTTCCCTTTATCCGCACAAATTCGTGATATCGGGACGTACCAAGAACTTTATCAATGCCTTCGGAGAAGAGTTGATGGTAGACAATGCCGACAAAGCGATCAGCAGCGTCTGCCGCCAGACAGGAGCCAAAGTGAAAGAATACACCGCCGCTCCCCTCTTTATGCTTGACAAGGCGAAAGGCCGCCATCAATGGATGATCGAATTCGAGAAAATGCCGCCTTCGCTGGATAATTTTGCCTCCTTACTGGATAAGGCTTTACAGCAGCTTAATTCCGACTACGAAGCCAAACGCTATAAAGAAATTTCCCTCCAACCGCTGGAAATCCAAGTTGCCCGCGAAGGGACCTTCTACGAATGGCTTCGCAGGAAAGGGAAATTAGGCGGCCAGCACAAAATACCCCGTCTCAGTAATGACCGGACGTTTATCGAAGAGCTGGAAAAGATTTATAACTTATGATTTATCATCGGCATCTAAATCACAAGTCATCAAAATTTCCATGACAAATAAAGGCCTCCCCCAGTAGGACCAAGCGCCGGAGCGACAACCAGGCGATCACTTCCCTTCATATTGATTTTACGGGCGATCGCGTTACGGATGGGAAAATAAGTCAGATAGGCAAGTTCGACAGAAAGGATACCGAAACCAGCTCCCGCCACCACATCGGCCACCCAATGCCGGTTGTTATACAAGCGTGAACAAGCAACGAAAGTCGCCAGCGCATAACCGGAATAGGCTAAAACCGGGCTGCTGTCCTTAAATTCCTTCCAGGCGATATGCGCCCCTAAGAAAGCATTGGCGGTATGTCCGGAAGGGAACGAATGGGGACCGCCGTCAGGACGTATTTCACCTACAGTATATTTGACTGTCCGTGTCATGGCGGCATTGAAGCCTTCGGCAATGACAACCAGACAAAGCTGGTCCACCCAATTATGTTTCTCCTTCCCCATCAGGTCGCAGACAAAAACCCACCCCAGCATGCCCCATTCCATATAATCGTCGATCCGTATCTTCTTGACAGAATCTTTGCGGGAAAAGAGGTGGAAATCGTTCATCCCGTCTATGGCAGTGCCAATCGCCCCGACTGTTATCAAGGAGGCAGGAAGGATCAAGCTTTTCGGTTTGAATTTATATTCGACGACAGACATCCGGGATACACTGTCCTGTACTCCCGTATCGGATACGGAAAGACGGAAGGGCGGTTCGCAAACCGCTCCTACCGTTGTAAATATTGTAAACTGGAATAATACCAGCAGGATGCAAATAAAAGATTTCACTAAATGCCTTATTGATTTTCGCCCCCAAAGGAACAAAAATCTTCTTACATCGCAACTATCGATTTGCTATTTCTTAACGGTAAAACGGGATGTGTCAAATATCGGCATTCATGGGACACAGATGACACATACAAGCACTGATTAACACAGATACTATTAATTATCAACAAAATAAATCCGCCTCCGTCTGCGTGTTCTGAGTCGTCTGCGCCCGGTAATATCAATTTGACACACCCTCATTTATAAGGATGTTAAAACTTTTTAGTAGTTTATTGATCGTATCGCCTGCAAAAGCGCCTCCATATCGTTAGGGAAGATATCACCGATGTTCCCGATACGGAATGTATCGGCGTCGGAGATTTTACCGGGATAGATGACGAAGCCTTTCGCCTTCAACTGATTGTAGAAAGCCTGGAAATCGAAGTCGGCAGAAGGATACAGAAAAGAAGTGATGATCGGGCCTTGCGAAGCATCCGGCAGCAAGGTCTTGAAACCTAACGCACGCATACCATCGACCAATGTACGGTGATTTTGCTTATAGCGTTCCGAACGGGCAGCGATACCACCTTCTTCATTCAGCTCTTTCATGGCCTGATAAAAAGCGTGCACCACATGTGTTGGCGACGTAAAACGCCATTTGCCGCCGCCTTTTTCCATCGTTTCCCACTGCGCATAGATGTCGAGTGAGAGAGAGCGGGCATTTCCTTTCGTGGCCACCAGCTTATCTTTCTTCGCAATGATAAAGCCGAAACCGGGAACCCCCTGGATACATTTGTTGGCGCTGCTGACTAAAAAGTCAATATCCAGCTTCTTCATATCAATTGGCACACCGCCGAAGCTGCTCATGGCATCTACGATAAAGGTGATGTTACGACCCTTCAGGACTTCGGCCACTTCTTCGATCGGGTTCAACAGGCCGGTAGTCGTTTCGCTGTGTACCATCGACAGATGTGTGATGCCCGGATTGGCTTCGAGGGCCTTGCGGGCCACTTCGCCGGTCACCAGTTCCGTCTCGTGCAGGGAGATCAGCACATGGTCAATATGGTAGTATTCTGCGATCTGTGCCATACGTTTGCCGTAGGCGCCGTTTGCCAGGATCAGGAGTTTGTCGGTCGGTTTCACAGCCGCACCGATGGTAGCCTCCACACAATATGTCCCGCTGCCTTGCAACAAGACATCCGTATATTCGTCCTCATCCAGTCCGGCAATAGCCAACAGACCTTTACGGATAGGGGTTACAATTCCTTCGTTATAATCTTTATCCCAGGTACACCAATCCTGAAGCATCGCTTCGCGAACTGTTTCGGATGTGCTCAAGGGACCGGGGGTAAGCAGCAGGTAGTTTCTTTTTGTATTCATGACGTTCTTATTATAAATCAATATTTACCGTTAATTTTCTCAATGCAGGCGGGAAGTTCCGTAATATTGTCCAAGACGAAATGGGCGCCGGCATTCAACAGCCGTTCACGCACTTCGCGCTTGAGTTCGATCAGTTCGTCCGGCGAACGGTGGTTGTATTCCTCTTCTGTCAGTCCCATCTCGTTGCTGCCGGTCACGATGCCGATGCTCCATACTTTGGCGTTCACTCCTTCCTTGATATCGGCAATCGTGTCACCCACCTTCACCACATTATCGACAGAAGGAATAGCCAGATCGATCATATTCTTATAGATCATATACGGGGCAGGACGTCCGGCGGGAACATCGTCCGGAGTAACCAAATTATCCACCACATAGCCTTTAGCAGCCGCATCGGGACGGACCACATCCATCATCGCCTGCGTATAGCCTGTTGTCGAACCGATCTTAATTCCTTCTTCGCGCAATAGTTTCATCGTATCCAACACACCGGGGATCGGGTCCGTAAAGTTGCGAAGAGACGAGAACAAATGCTTCTCGAAACTCCGGTACATTTCATTTACATCATCCATGTTCCAGTCACGGTTATAGCGAGCTTGGAATTTGGCTTTTACTTCCGGCATATTCAGGATTGCCTTGATATGGTCTATTTTCAACAATCCCATCGGCTCACGTGCCTGCCGGTAGGTGATATCAATCCCTTTTTCTTCGGAGAAAACTTTCAGGAAAGCATTCAAAGGGGCAAAGCAGCCGAAATCGACAGCCGTTCCGGCCCAATCCATAATCACACACGAAATCTTTTTCATAACTGATTTATTTCTTTTATTATACTGATTCGTTTATCAAGCCATCGTGATCGCGTTCCGCGGAGCCGTATCCAATTCGAGCACTGCGTTGTTTTTGGCAGCCAATCCGTTTTCCTTGCGGAAACGCTGATGCAAATATACAAAGGAACAGATGAAGGTGATACAGCAGAAGATGCCGACATATCCGGCAAACTGGTTATAAAATACCGCCCAGTCGATATGCGGGTTGCAAAATTCCTTCAACACGAGCACCAGCACTGTCCCGGTATATCCTAAAAAGTCCGTCGTCACAATAAAGAACCCTACATTCCCATGAATCTTGAAGCAGGCAATGAACCGGTCGAAGAAAACTGTCTGGAAAGTAAGATACGCGATATACAGGCAAAGACTCTGGATGAACAGCCAGACAACGGGAGAAAGCTGGAACCGTTCCTGCCCGAAAGAGATAACAGACATCACGACCATCCCCGTAATAATCAATCCGAAAAGGATGGAAAGCGCTTTCAGATTGTCCTTCACAAAGACCATCAACCCGAAAACCACCAGGATGATAAGCGTCACCACACTGTCGATCTTCGCAAAAAGCCAAGGCGAATACTTGGAAACATCGATGATATTCACTAAAAAGTCTTCTTTTATATCGCGCAGCACCACGATGGCTATATTGGCAACGAATAACATCATGAGGAAAGGCATAAAATTCTTGAACAACTCCCAACGCTGTTTCCCGTTCAGTGTTGCACGCTCCGACTTCATCGCAATATCTTCTTCGGTCGGTTGCGGCAGACGATCCAAGGCATATCCGAGCAACGCCAAAAGGGGCAGTGCAACAGCTCCGATCAGCGCAGGCATCCAGAACTCATTCACATGCAGGTTATTCATAACATACAACCCTGCCGACTTAGCCGTCCCGGAACTGATCACCATGCTGACTCCTAACAGGCTGGCAAGGATATCCGTCATCCGACGCCCTTCGATAAAACTAAAGATCACACCCCACATACAACCCAGCGACAAGCCGTTCAGGAACATAGCTGCAATATTGTAAGGAGCGGAAAGCAGACCGAAGAAAACCAACGAAAGCTCCGCCATCACGACAGACATCAGGATAAACTTCAAACGCTCTTCCCGTCTCAGTTCGGAGATCAGCTTGATCCCCATAAACTTCGAAATCACATATCCTACTATCTGGGAGATTGTAACAACCACTTTATAATCCATATCGAAAAACTCGACATCCTCAAAAGCAGCCGCCGTATAAGGCTTGCGCAGTGCATATACCAATGAGTAAGACAAAAGAGCCGCACCGCCGGCCCAGAGGATAAAAAGAAAATCGGATAACCGTTTCCGAGATGGATTTTTAGTTTGTTGTTCGTAGTTCATAACACACTGTCATTTTGTTTACGGCAGCAAAAGTAGGCGTGATATATTACAGGAATATTACTGAAGGCATGAATGTTTATTATTTATATGTATTATAAATCAATCGGTTATAAAGCAATATTTATGTAACATTCATGTAACGGAAATGCAACACGTTTGTACTTATTTTGCAATACAAAACAGTAAACAAGAACAACATGGACGACTTCCGTGAACTCTACCGGCGGATAGAATATCTGCGCAATAACGGGATAAAAATGAAGGAGATTGCCGACTGTGCCGGAATGGCTCCCAGCATCCTGTCTTCTTTGTACACGACAGTGCTTCCGGCTTATTTCGAGGAACTAAAAAACTGCCCGCACGAGGAAGCTTTGGACCATGCGATCGTGTTGGTCAACAACATATCCAAACGGCGCCTGCTGTCCATCCTACCGGAACTGTTGGAACGTTTGGACGGGATGGAACCGAACATGCAATCCGACCGGAAAGCCAACCCTTTCCTCGAACATTTGCAAGAAGAAATACAGCTTTCCACCACACGGGTGGACAACATATGCGGACTTTATACGAGTTACAGCCTTTCTTCTTCTTCGGACTGCCTGAAGATGGAACCTTTCATCATCAGCCTGTCCGAAAACAAGGAGTACATCCGCATCGGGCGGTTAAATGCTTACGGGGAGGCGCAATGGGGCATGGGAGTCACAGGTGATCCGCAGAACTTTTATTGTATGTTCAGCGAAAACCCCTCGCCTCAATTCACGCTAGTAACAATCTATCTGCAAATCCCATTTTTCCGGAATCCCCGGCAACTGCGCGGTCTATATATCGGGCTTGACTACAATCGGAACCCGGTCGCACGCCGTATCCTGCTTATCAAGGAGTCGGACTGCACGGATACGGAAGAATTTTTATCCATGAAAAGCGGCCTGATCCAAAAGGAGGATTTCACCCCCGAGCAACAGGCCTATTATGACTACACCTGTCAGACCGGCGACTATATCAAGATGTGTACGGTTCCTTCGCTTCAGATGGATGAGAGTGATCTTGTCAAAGAGAAGACAATGCTATTGTTATAGTTACTTTTGGCTTGATCCAAAAGTAACCAAAAGATCAAGGCTTAAGCTGCTTCGCTACTCCGTTCCCTCCGTTCGCTGTCGCGTCTGAAACTCGCTTCGCTCAAACAGCAGACGCTCCGGGCGCTCACTGCGGTCTCTGCGCTTAACGCTCACCAGCTTAGGCCGGAAATAGAGCCTGACGGCTCTTCGGGGATGGCCGATACCGCCTGTTTTTTGTGATCCCGCGTCAAGCGTGGGAACGGGCTTGTTCCTATGCTTGTCTCCGGGCTTGTCCCTGTATTTGCCTCCGTGTTGCCTCTGGGCTTATCCTCGCACTTGTGAGGGTGCTTCGAAACTATCCTGTTCCCACGCTTGACGCGGGATCGCAGAAGAACGGTCGGCATCGGCCATCCCAAGAGAAAGCGCAGCTTTCTACGAAAGGCCTAAGCGGATGGGCGTCAAGCGGAGGGCAAAGACGAAGCGTCCGGAGCCTGCGCTGTCTGAGCGAAGCGAGTTTCGCAGGCGACAGCGTAGTCTTTGCCCGGAGTAGCCCAGACGGTTAAGCCTTGAACTTTTGGTTACTTTTCTTTCAAGAGAAAAGTAACAGAACAATCTTGATCTTTTGGTTACTTTTGGATCAAGCCCAAAGTAACACCTCGATTATTCTTTTTGGAACTTCCGGCTCACCTTCAGCAAATTCGCCGTAAAGGATACCACATTCTGTGCTTCCTGTACCATATTCAGATAGACCATGCTGACCTTCGTGCTGCCGCTCTGTCCCTGGATACGTTTCAGTTCCTCTTTTTTCAGAAGTGTCAGTTTAGCTGTCAGGTCGACCGATTCGGCGATCAGGTCATCCATACGGTGGTAATCATTGCTTTCAATCATAGCTGAACTGCGGTTCAAGAAAGAAACGATCTCATCGGTCATCTTTCCGAAATCTTCCTTCTGTACTTCGCTGAGCGGGCTGAAATGGTTGTCGACATGCTCCTTGCCCGGTTCCGTCAGACGGCGGATACTAAACACGATCTCACTGGCAAAGTCATTTCCCTGATAATAGTACAAACCTTTATCGATCGCAATATCATGTTCCAACTGGGTAACGCCCAATGTGCCGACACGTTTGACCTGTTTCAAGTAACTCTTCTTTTCCTCGATCGCGCTCATCACCTTGCGAAGTTCACGCAGGTTCTCGTCCATAAAGCCATGAACGGAGCGGTTGAAAGCATCGGAAGCGAAGTTCAGCACATTACAAAGCTCGTCGCGGCTATGTTCGCGGAACAAGGAAAGAGCTTCGCGTTTGTCCTTTGTCTCACGCAGCTTGGAAATCGTAGAATCGACTTCTTCCTGCATCGCTTCCTTCTTCATCTTTTTCTTATACAGAATCTGGTTGCGGATCAGCATATAGATCGCCAACCCCACCATTGCCGCCATTGCCGCAATACCACCGACATGGATCAACAGAGCGACCAGAAAACAGATCGTAAAGGCTGCACCTGCCGTAATGAACCAGCCACCAATCACGGAAAGCACACCGGTGATACGGTAAACCGCACTTTCACGTCCCCAGGCACGGTCGGCCAAAGAACTACCCATCGCCACCATGAAAGCTACATAAGTCGTAGACAACGGCAACTTCAACGAAGTACCCAACGCAATCAAGAGACCGGAAAGCACGACATTCACCGAAGCACGTACCAAGTCGAAACTGGCCTTATCTGCAAGTATTATCTCATTATTATTGAAACGGCTGTCGATCCAGTCCTTCACACGCAAAGGAACCACACTCAATATCGTACTGGAAGCGTTATTGCACGTACGCACCAGGACACGTGCAACGGGCGACGTTCCGAAATTCTCATTTCCATCCGACTGTCGGGCCAGATCCACAGACGTTTTAATCACCGCCTGCGCCTTCTTCGAAGTAGCCAAGGCAACCACCATGACCAAACCGGAACCGACAAGGAAGTACCACGGGGTTTTGGCCGGTTCAAGCAACGACTCCATCAGGAAAGTATCGGTCGTAGTCGTACCACCCTGTGCCATCAGGTCCATATAAGAAGAATAGCCTGCCAACGGAACACCGATAAAGTTCACCAAGTCGTTACCGGCAAACGCCAATGCCAGAGCAAACGTACCCAATAAGATCACCACTTTAAAGACATTCACCTTCAACCAATGGAGAATCTGCATCAATACAGTGAAGAAGATAAGCGCTCCCCACACAATCGTGTCCGTATTACTATAGATCATCGTTTTGAGATCGCCTTCCATAAAAGAGCTTTCCTTCAAACCTTTGATCAGCATAAAATAAAGGATGGAAGTTGCAGCCAGACCACCGAACAGCCCGATGAAATAAGTCGCATACTTCTTATAATTGAAGGTAAAGATCAGACGGGAGATATATTGGACAATAGCCCCGAAGAAGAAAGCGATCGCCACCGAAAGGAAAATGGCAAGTATCACCGTAAAAGCCTTATCGGTGTTCAGCAGGTCGCCCAACTGGAGCGCACCGTTGGAATTGGCAATCTTGATTAATGAAATCGCAACCGTACCGCCCAACAATTCGAAAACCAGCGAAACGGTAGTCGAAGTGGGCATTCCCAGAGAGTTAAAAATATCCAGCAACACCACATCAGTGAGCATGACAGCCAGCAAAATACACATAATCTCCGAAAAGTAGAAATGTTGCGGCTGGTAAATTCCGTGCCTGGCAATGTCCATCATACCGTTGGAAAGCGAGGCACCGACAAAGATGCCGATCGCGGCAATCACCATTATGACTTTAAAAGATGCAGCTTTCGAGCCTATTGCCGAATTCATGAAATTGACCGCATCGTTACTAACTCCGACTGACAGGTCGAACACTGCCAGCACAAAGAGAAAAATGATCAGAAAGAGATAAAATGTCTCCATAATTGCTTGTTATGTATTTGGTTGCAAAGGTCTGAAACAAATATTACGCAATAATGACATAGATGTTACAAACATGTTACAAGTCGAACTATACCCCCACAGAAACAGTTGAATAAAAAAATAATGTTACCAGACTAAGGGATTTTCCTTATATTCGCGACTCTTATTATAAGAACATTGTTAATCTTGCTCACACTTGGGAGAGAATCGAGACGATATCATACAGTGGGTTTGTGAAATGGCCTTATCGGATTCACAGACCGCTCTTAAATCGCTTTACATGGCCTATTTCGGTCCACTAATGCGATTTACGGGCATGTATGTCTCATCGCCGGCAGAAGCCGAAGAGATTGTTTCCGATACCTTCTTAGCTATCTGGGACAACCGCAAGCAACTTCCCGGCATCTCCAATTTCGACTCTTACATCTATACGGTAGCCCGCCACAAAGCGATCAGCTATTATCGCAAACAGCATATGGAGCAGGTATCGCTGGACGAAATCTCCATCGACCTTTTCACCTCGACCGAAACGACTCCCGAAGAAGAACTTATCAGCCAGGAAGGAATCCACCGCCTGAACCTGGCGATCGACTCGCTGCCCGCCAAATGCAAGATGGCTTTCAAACTCGTCCGCGAAGACAAGCTCAAATATAAAGAAGTGGCTGCCATCCTCGACATCTCCGTCAAAACTCTGGAAGCACACTTGGCGAATGCCGTCCGCAAACTGCGGGAAACACTTGCTGACGATTGCATCTGAAAAGCTACACTCCGGCAGGAAATAAAAGTTCCATGCCCATGAAAATTTATTTTCCCGCCGGTGAAAATAAATTTTCACTTTATGGAAACGGGTGAAAATTTTCTATCTTTTTCTCATTTCGACTAAGGGTATTCTCATTTCCCTGCGACTATACATATAGAAACACACAGAATGGAAAACAGAATAAACCATATAATCGCACGTGTCCTGAGTGGAGAAAGTTCTTCGGATGACATTCTTTCGCTAAGCGAATGGCTGAACGAAAACGAAAAGAACCGGGATGAATTCCGACGGCTCAAGAATTATTGGGATGCGGATGTCGCTTTCAAACATTCCGTCGCCCCTACTTTCTCGGCCGACAAACTGCAACAAAAGATCAATGTACAAAAGAGGCAGACTTACCGGCGGCAATTATGGAGAAACGCCATTCCACTAATTGCCGCAGCCTGTTTGTTTTTCATTTTCTCAACAGCCTTTTCCCTTTATAATACAAAGGACCGTACATCCGAATACTACACTTTGCTGGCAGGCGAACATACCTCCAACTTCACGATGGAAGACGGAACTGTCATCACATTGAACAAGAACAGCCGCCTAAGCTATTCCGACAAATACGGAAAAGACAACCGCAACGTCAAATTGGAAGGTGAAGCTTATTTCGAAGTGGCAAAAGATTCAGGCAAGCCCTTCCAAGTAGAGATGAACGGCGCCTCTATCACCGTATTGGGCACGCACTTCAACGTGAAAGCAGATGCGGAATCCGACGATATCACAGCAACCCTTGTGGAAGGTTCCATCCGTTTCGAAGGTGCAAAACAAAATATCGTAATGACCCCGAACCAACAACTAACTTTTAGCCGATCGACAAACAAGGTTGATGTAAAACAAATAGACACCGACACTTTCACTGCTTGGAAAGACGGCCTGTTGAAATACAAATCTATTCCATTCACCAAATTGATCGAGAACTTGAAAGACATGTATCAAGTAGAAATCCGGATTGATGATGAAAGACTGGCAGATCCGTCCGTCACCGTCTCCGGAACATTTGATCAGAGACAAAGTTTTGACCAGATTTTGAAAGTAATCTCATACAGCTTACCTGTACGATGGACAAATCATGATGGAGTTTATCATATCCAATATGCAACACTAAAAAGATAATGCCTATGAGAAAACACTGATACATATAAATACTGATGCCCGCGTAAGAAGGGCCACACATGAAAGCACAACCAAATTATTAATCTATTAAATCAATACATAAGCATGAAAAATGTTTCGTATTATAGGCATCTTCATTCTGAAAGCCTAAAAAAATTAGTAGCAATCACAAAAATTACAGCGGTTTCGCTATTGACGGTTTTACCCTCCACAATGCAAGCCGAGTCATCTTATTCACAATCGGCAGTAATATCTGTCAAAGCAGAGCGGATGCTTCTCACAGACTTGTTTTCACAGATAGAAAAACAAAGCGAATTCTTATTCTTCTATGTAGACAAAGATGTCGCAAACATCAAAGTCAACGTAAAAGCCAACAGCAATCAAATTGATGAAGTCTTGACACAAGCATTAGCCGGAACAGGACTGACATACACCATCAATGACCGGAATATTAACATTATGCGAAAAACATATGCCCGGCAACAACAGACTAAGCAAATCAAAGGGAAAGTCCTTGACAGCAACGGTGACCCAATCATCGGGGCCAACGTGGTGGAAAAAGGAACTACTAACGGGTCTATCACTGATATTGAAGGACTCTTCAATATCAGTGTAGCACCTGGTGCTACACTTTCGATTTCCTATATCGGATACAAACCTGTCGAAATAAAAATTAATTCACAGAACTCATATAACATTACACTCGAAGAAGATTCTGAAGCTTTGGATGAAGTCGTAGTAATTGGCTACGGTACAGCTCGAAAAATTGATTTGACCGGATCAACCGCTTCATTGGGAGGAGACAAGTTACAAATGAAGAATACACCACAACTCGCTAATCAGTTGCAAGGGCAAATGGCAGGTGTACAAGTCACACGTTCAAGTGGTGATCCAAACTCTGGAGCGACTATTCGCGTACGCGGTGTTACCACACTATCAACCAATGACCCATTAGTAATTATCGACGGAGTACCCGGAACACTCGGAGACATCGCACCCGAAGATGTAAAAGATATTCAAGTACTGAAAGATGCAGCCTCTGCAGCCATCTATGGTTCACGCGCTGCCGCAGGTGTTATCCTTGTCACCACAAAACGCGCCCGAAACAAAGAATTCCATCTCTCCTACAATATGGAATACGGCATCGACGCAGCAACTACAAAACCGAAATTTGCAAATGCAGTCCAATGGATGAAAGGATACAATGAATTGGCCTATAACGATGGAGCCTCTTCACTCAATTCTGCTTACTCTGAAGATCTGATCAATAATTATGCACAATTAAGGGCTGAAAATCCAGATCTTTATCCCGATACCGATTTTATGGGATTGGGTTTGAATAATACCACCCACCACCAACGACATTCTCTTTCACTTAGTGGAGGAACAGAAAAGCTAAAAACAAATTTCAGCCTCAACTACTATGAGTCGGAAGCGCTGTACGACAACAAAGATTATGAACGCTTCAATGTCCGTTCAAATAACGACTACACCATCAATAATTGGATTCATGCGAACGTAGATGTAAATTTGCTTTATTCAAAACAAAATTCTCCACATAATGGGGCTGGCGGCAGTATTATGAAAGACCTCATGTTTAGTTCGCCTCTTTATAATGCTTATTGGGCCGATGGACGTTATGCCGATGGAAAAGATGGTGACAATCCTATTGCTTATCATAATCTGAGTGGGAATAATAGAGGAGAATATTATCGTGTCGGCGGTAAACTTCAATTAGACCTTACCCCAATAAAAGACTTGACACTAACAGCTGTCGCATCACCACGATATACATTCGATAAAAAGAAAGACCATAAAATGGCATACGATGTGTATCGTATATCTGGTGATCCAATCTCCGGAGGAGGTTATTCCACAACAAGCTTGAGCGAAACACGTGACGACACCTATAGCTTGACCATGCAATTCTATGCTAATTACAAATTCCAAATCCAACGGCACTCCATAGGATTAATGGCTGGTTACGAAGATTATACCTATAAATGGGAAAATGAAGGTGCTTCCCGTACAAACTTTACATTGGATAATTTCCCTTATTTGGATTTGGGTCCAGAAGACTATCAATTCAATAGTGGAAAAGCAGGACACAATTCTTACCGCTCGATTTTCGGACGTATCATGTATTCTTGGGCTGACCGCTATATGTTGCAAGCCAACATCCGTTCTGATGGTTCATCACGTTTTGCTGAAGGACACCGCTGGGGAACATTTCCTTCTGTTAGTGCTGGTTGGATGATTTCTGAAGAACCTTGGTTTAATAAAAGCGTAATCGATTATTTAAAGCTCCGTGGTTCTATCGGTCAATTGGGTAATGAACGAATTGGTTCTGAGTTTCCTTATCAGGCAAAACTTACCTTTGGAACAGGTTTTATACCCAACGCCTCTACAGGTATAGCTGATGTGGTACAAACGGCTTATCAGACAGACTATGCTTTCAATAACTTGACTTGGGAAACAACAACGACTTATGGAATTGGAGCAGATATAACATTATTAAACAATCGTTTAAAAGCTTCAGCTGATTATTATTACAAAAAAACAGTCGATATGTTGATGGAAGTCGGCTTTCCCTCTTATTTTGGCTATAATGCACCGCAAAACAATGCAGCAGACATGAATACCAAGGGTTGGGATTTGGAACTTTCATGGAGTGACCAAATCAATGACTTTCGGTATGGCGTCAACTTCAACCTCTCTGACTACCGATCTAAAATGGGATATATGGCAGATCGTCAAAAAATAGACGGAAATAAGATTACAGAAGAAGGTTCCCATTATCAAGAATGGTATGGTTACAAAAACATGGGTATCATCCTAAATGAAGAGGCCATGTATGATAAAAACGGTGATAAAATTCCTGTTTTAACAAACAATGATGGCCCCGGTAATATTCGTTATCAAGATATCAACGGAGATGGTATAATCACAGCCTCCGAAGACCGTGTGTATTTAGGTAATTCTTTACCGGAATTACAATATGGAGGATCCATTTGGGCAGAATGGAAAGGTTTTGACTTCAATCTGGCATTCCAAGGAATCGGCCGTCAACTCAAATATTGGTCATGGGCTGTAAGACCATTCCAATATCAATCATACTCTTGTCCATTAAATTTATTCGAAAGTCATTGGAGTCCAACAGCTACAGATGCTGAAAACGCAACAGCTAAATATCCCAAATTTACGACTAATGACACGAATATTTATGCAAACAGCGACTTTTATCTCTTCAATGGGGGTTACATGCGTATCAAAAATATTACATTAGGATACACGATACCTTCAAACATTACGAAAAAATTCTTTGTCAATAAGTTAAGAGTTTATTTCAGTGCCAATGATTTGCCGGCATTTTCAAAATATCCTAATGGATATGATCCCGAATGGGACCGCAGCGGTGACTTAATTATGTCATCTTATATCTTTGGTTTGAATGTTTCATTTTAATCAGTAAATCTTATGAACAAAATAAATAAATATCTATTCAGCGGAATAATAGCAGTAAGTATGACAGCTTGCGCAGATCTCGACCTAAACCCTCTATCGGAAGGTTCGAGTGAAAATTGGTATCACGATGAAACCGAAATAGAAATGGCGATCAACGATTGGTGGCGACCAGACTTTTTCCCTATTGATGGAATTGAATGGGATGATGATATGCTTCACCGCGATGGTTCCAATGATGTCACAATAGGAACAATAACCTCTCAATGGGGAACAGCAGCAACCCGTTGGAATTCTCTATATAAGGCTGTTGCACGTGCAACTAAAGTCATCCAAGCGTTAGACAACGGCACAGCTGATGGAATAAACGAGGAAAAAACCAATCAATATAAAGGAGAAGCCTATTTCATGTTAGGTTTTGCTTACGGAGAATTGGCAACTTATTATGGAGATTGCGTATTAAACAAAGGCATGACGCTGGAAGAAGCATACGAAGCTGTACGCACCCCCAAAAAAGAAGTGATGGCTTATGCTTATGAATGTTTGGACAAAGCAATAGAACTACTACCCGATTCTCATACCGGACAACAAAGACCTACAAAAGGCGTCGCTCTCGGAATCAAAGCACGCTTCGCTCTCTATCATGAAGATTGGGAAACAGCGGCCCAAGCTGCCGAACAATGTATGAATTCCAAGGTTTATAAATTACATGATAATTACGGTGAATTATTCAAAGCTGACAGTTCTCCTGAATTGATGTTCTACTTCAAAGGAGATCTGACTTTAAAAAAAGGCTATGGCCTTTTTGATAATGTATACAATTATGTAATTCGTAAAATCGGTGGAGCTTGTAACCGCAGCCCGTCACTGGAATTGTTCTGCTCTTACACCTGTACAGATGGCCTTCCAATCAACAAATCGCCACTCTACAATCCGAAAGATCCGTTTGCAAACCGCGATCCACGTTTAGCTATGACGATACAGCCGTTCAAAACAAAATATTCTACAGATTATGCAGAATATGAACAATCAAAAATCGACGGAACTTTTCCTGAAAAATATCCAGAGTATATCATATTAGGTTATGAATATAATCCTAATCCTTATGCAACTAAAGTATATGAAGTTTCTTCCGGGAAAATGGTTCTTAGCAACGATTCTAAAGCTACCAATCAACATGCTGCTTATAATGGACTTGCTATGCGCAAATTTGTAAAAGATAATTGGAAAGACTATAAAATGTATGGTAACAAAGCTGATAACTGTTACCCCTATTTGCGCTATGCTGAGATATTAATGACTTACGCAGAAGCAAAGAATGAAATGGGGCAATGTACACAAGAAGACTTAGACAAAAGTATCAATCTAGTTCGCGAACGAGCCTATAAAGGTTCAGGTATTGCCTATCCACGAGTAGAAGTAGCCTCACAAGAAGCATTACGTAAGATAATCCGTATGGAACGTCGTTCTGAATTTGCTTTTGAAGGGCTTCGCTATCGTGATTTACTACGTTGGAGAATTGCTGAAAAATCACATAATAAATCAATGTACTATCTATCACGTGCTTGGTCAGGATCTTCAGAATGGAACGGTTTAACTGGAAGTGAATCCAATTTACAATTATCTTCTGATTTCATGACTATTTTAAAAAACTGGGATGATGGAAACTTTCCTATTGGAGGTATACCTACAATTGATGAAGACGGATTACCGGATATTTCACCAATGGAAACAGCTGGATATATCACCACTTTCTATAAAATGTCATTTGATCCTAAGAAAAACTATTTATGGCCGATTCCTGCCGATGATATTTTAGTTAATGATAAAATAACTCAAAATCCAGGTTATTAATAAAGAACTCTGAATTTTAATATTTCTGTTTGTATACCTCGGTTGTAACATCTATCTTTACATAAAGATTAATTATTTGATGAACAACCGGGGTATATATGAAAACAATTAATCTGAAAAATAAATCATTCATCTTCTTTCATTTTAATTCTTAAATAATAAAACCATGATTACACGTAGAGATTTTTTTAAAATAGCAGCAGCAAGTGGAGCTTTAGCTTCTGTCGGACAAATTGTAGAAGCAAAGTCAACAATACAATCAGCCGTTCCCGACGAAGGGTTCTGCCATGAAGGGGCGCGTAAGATTCCGGTGATTGCAGAGGTAGACCTTGTGGTCGCGGGCGGAAGTTCGCGGGCAATTGCCGCAGCTGCTGCCGCAGCGAAAGCAGGTAGCCGGGTTTATTTAGTTGGCTACATGCCTTATTTGGGTGAAGACATCTGCGGCTCACATCTCTACGAACGGGAAGCAGGAGAAAAATTGCAGACAGCACTTGCACGCAAGCTCTTTCCGGGGAAAAATTTCCCGACCCCGCTGCATATAAAGAAAACATTGGAAGATGAATTGATTGACAACAATGTCCAATTCCTTTACAGCAGTTATGTAACGAATGTGCTGACGGACCCGTCCGGAAAACCTGCGGGAGTCGTGATCGCGAACCGTTCGGGCAGACAAGCCATCCGTTGTAAAGCGATTATCGATGCGACACACAATGCTTCCGTTGCAGGACTATCAGGAGCGGAACGTAAACCTTTTACCGCAGGTACGCAGGAATTCTGCTATACCGTAGTAGGAAATACCAAAAAAGAAGCACCGGAAATTATCCTGGCCGAAGAATTATCCCAACCCATCAAGGTTGGCGAGAAAAGCTATCCGGTCACCCGCTATACATTCCGTTTACCGCTCAAAGACGACTCGTATGCATCACTGGCCGAGGCCGAACAGATCATCCGCAGCCGGACATGGGATATCGAGCAGGTCGATAGCTCGGATCTGCTCTGGTATATTCCGAAACAAACGATTGACAGCGAAAAAGCATATAACGGAAATCCGGTTTCCTTGCGCAAGCTACCGATGCAAGCGTTTAAATCAAAGAATATAGCAAACCTATGGGTACTCGGACCCTGTGCCGAAATACCAAGAGAACTGGCAACCCAAGTGATGCGTCCCGTTCCGGCTTTATTCATAGGAGAGATGATGGGAGAAACGGTTGCCAGACAGATAAAGGATATACCCGTACCGGCTCAAGCCACTGTCCGTCAACTCAAAGTAAATGCTTCGAACTACGGACAAACAGGCGAACTGCTCTCCCCGCTCCGTCCGTCTCTGCAAAAGGGATTCGTCGACTCTCCGTCAGGTGCACTCCCGATTTTAGGTAGCTACGACGTAGTTGTGATGGGAGGCGGTACAGCAGGTGCTTCCGCCGGGATATCCGCAGCCAAACAGGGAGCCAACACATTGGTATTGGAATACCTGCACGGGCTTGGCGGATTAAGCACGCTGGGTATGATCGGAGTCTATTGGGACGGGTTCCGGGGCGGATATACCGCTCATATAGATAAGAGTGTCCTGGCAATGGCACCCAAAGACCATCCAAGACAACCCAAAGGGGAAGGCCGCTTCCCCGCCGACTGGAAGATGGAATGGCATCGTAAAGAGCTGCTACAGGCAGGAGGCAAACTCTGGTTCGGCGTGATGGGATGCGGGGCTTTGACAGAAGGGAACCAGGTAAAAGGAGTCGTTGTCGCCACTCCCTTCGGGCGGGGTGTCATCCTATCCAAAATATTGATAGACAGTACAGGAAGTGCAGACATAGCTATTGCAGCCGGTGCATCATTCGATTATACAGGCAAAAAAACAATCGCCGTACAAGGTGCGGGAACCGGCAAATGGGCACCGGGTGACTATTATAACAATAACGATTGGCTATTCGTTGACGATACGGATATACTGGATGTCTCACGCGCTTTCGTACAAGCCAAAACAAAACTGCAAGGACAATACGATCTGGTCAAAATCCCCCAGACACGCGAACGCCGGCGGGTGATCGGAGACTACATCATCTCGGTATACGACGTGATAAACCATCGCCGCTATCCCGACACGATTTCTTATCACAAAAGCTCGTTCGATACACATGGCATGATCATAGACCCTCTCTTTATCCTGAACCCGCCGGAAAAACGGCATATGATCTATGACGCAGATGTTCCACTACGCAGTCTTCTGCCTAAAGGATTGGAAGGGATTCTGACAACCGGTCTGGGAGCAAGTGCTCACCGGGATGCCATGCCGGTGATTCGTATGCAGCCCTGCCTGCAAAACCAGGGATATGCAGTCGGCTACCTCTCCGCCCTATGTGTCAAAGAAAATAAATCTCCGCGCAAGATAGATATCAAAAAGGTGCAGCGTCACCTGGTCGAGATCGGGAATCTGCCGCAACGGGTGCTGACGGATAAGGAGTTTAAAGGGTTCAGTAATTCCGAGATGAAGAAGGCCATCACCAGTGTGACGGATAATTATAAAGGGCTCGAAATACTGTTGACCGATCCCGAACGTTGTATACAGCTCGCCGGCAAACAAATCGCCGGAGCCACTATGCCGGAAGAGAGGGTAATCCTCGCCAGCATCCTCTGTATTTTAGGACAAGGGAAACACGCTCCGGTACTGGCTGAAGCCATCCGCCAATATAAAGATTGGGACGAGGGCTGGCACTACACCGGGATGGGACAATTCGGGATGTGCCTCAGCCGCTTGGATGCCCTTATCACCGCGTTGGGAAACTCTCGCGAAACATCCGTACTGCCCACCGTACTGGAAAAGGCAAAGAAGTTGGAACCGGAAGACTATCTTTCCCATTTCCGTGCCATCGCTATGGCTACGGAAGCAATAGGCAGCCGAGAAGCGGTTCCCCAACTGGCAACCATGCTGACGACACCGGGGGTACGGGGGCATTCGATCCTTTCCTACACCGAAGCGCGCAGCAAAGCCGTTCCCGACCTCAACGACACATCCACCCGTAACCTCGCGTTGAAGGAATTGCATTTGGCAAGAGCCCTTTACCTATGCGGCGACCAAGACGGTATCGGGGAAGAAGTACTCCGCCGGTATGCCGACGGCCTGCAAGGCCACTATGCCCGTTACGCACAAGAAATATTAAACTGTAAATAGCATTTTATGAGAAAGAAAACACTTGTACTCTCCCTCCTTTTAGCCTGTGCGACCGCTTTCGGCCAATCGTCCTACGACCTGGTGATCGTCGGAGGGAATCCCGGAGGGATCATGGCAGCCATCTCTGCCGCCCGGATGGGGAAAAAATCGGTGATACTCGAACGAACCCGCTATGTCGGCGGACTGCCCGCCAACGGACTCGGAGCAACTGACATCGCCACCCGTGCCGCAACGACCGGTCTGTTCCGTGAGTTTGTAGACGCGGTGAAGCAACACTATATCGATACCTACGGTCCTGCTTCCGAGCAGGTGAAAGTATGCAGTGACGGTTACCACTTCGAACCCTCCGTCGGAGCACGCATCTTCCAGAAGATGCTCGACGGACAGAAGGACAAGATCACGGTCCTGACCATGCGTCAGTTCGATGCCGAAGATGAAAACATAGTTATGCGCGATAACCGCATCGAAAAGATCCGCATCCTGAACCGGGAAACCGGAGAGATGGAGGAATACACCGGTTCGGTATTCCTGGATGCCACCTACGAAGGTGACCTCGGAGCCGCCGCCGGCGTTCCTTTCCGTGTAGGGCGCGAAGGGAAAGACGAGTTCGGCGAACCTGGAGCCGGACGCGTCTACAAATATTGGGGCGGTCCGGAAGGGGACGGCAGCACGTTCAAGAAAGACAATGCCGTGCAGTCCTACAATTACCGCCTCTGTCTGACCAACAATCCGGCGAACCGCGTGGCCTTCACCAAGCCGGCCCGTTACAACCGCGAAGACTATGCCTCCATCGTGGAGGATGTCTGGACCGGACGCAACACGGATGCCGCCATGCAACGCGTGACACCCGAAATGATGGAAGAGAACCGGAAGCATATCAAGGCCGGCAACCCATCCAAACTTCCGGGTGACAAATGGGGGATCGCCAAGATCACCAACATCGTCCATGTCCCGAACATGAAGACGGACGCCAATAACCAGCACGGCGTGTTCGTCTCCACCGACCTGCCTGAGGAAAACTGGCCTTGGCCCACTTCTTCGTGGGAATGGCGTGACAAGTTCGCCCAACGTCTGCGCGAATACACCGAAGGTCTTTTCTGGTTCGCCCAAAACGATCCCGAACTGCCCGCCCACTTCCGCAAAGCGGCAAAAGAATGGGGCCTTTCGAAAGACGAATATGCGGACAACGGACATTTCCCACGCCAGGTCTACGTCCGTGAGGGCCGTCGTTTCGAAGGCGCCTATTTCTTTACCGCCAACGATGCCATTCCGGTAACGATCGGCAGCCGCCCGCCCATCCACGAAAGCAGCATAACGGCCAGCCATTATGCGCTGGATTCGCATGCGGTGCGGAAAAGAGAAAAAGGAAGGGTGCATCTGGACGGCTTCCTGAGTTATCCGTCGGCGGTATATACAGTCCCCTATGGCGTGATGGTTCCGAAAGAGGTGGACAACCTTCTGTTGCCCGTCCCGGTTTCGGGTTCGCACATCGGATTTTCCACCCTGCGCATGGAGCCTTGCTGGATGGCGATGGGACAGGCCGCCGGTATCGCCTCTGCCCTTTCGATCGACGGGAAGGTGAAGGTGCAGAATATCGACCTCTCCCGCCTACAGGACAAACTGATCGACCAGAAAGCGACGCTTATGTATTTCAAGGATGTGGATTACACGAGTCCTCACTTCCGCATGGTGCAGTATTTGGGACTGCGCGGCTACCTTCCCGAATGGACTGCACGTTTGCAGGAGCCGGTGGATGCAACGACTCTGGCCGCCTGGAAAAAGTTGAGCAGAACGGACCTGCCGGGCATAGAAGCCGGGAAAACGACAAGATTAGCGACTTTGGAAATGATTTATCAGAAAATAAAATAATCTAAAAGGAAGTGTGTTAAAATCATCTTTTTCTTGATAGAAAAACAGATAGATCTCGACACACTTCCTTCCAATATAATCATCCAATATAATTTCTTACTCAATCACTTCTCCGCGACCATTCATTAACACAAACTCCTCGCTCCGATCCGGATTACAAATCTCGATCTTATAAGTTTCACTTCCGGGATGCCCCATCATGTAAGCACCTTCAAAAGTACAACCCTCATAAGAGGAAGAGGTTCCCATTGTCCGTAATACGGCATGCGGAAGGTTTTGTATATCTATTTTCCTGAATCCGTCAGGAGTAGCCTGTTCGAAAGATGAGTATACCGCAGCTTGTCTACATTTCACATCCTGAGATGCAAATACCACCACACATGCAACAACTGTAACGACTAATGCTAAAACAATCTTTTTCATAACCTTACATCTTAAAAACCTAAATCTAACAATCTTCTTATAACCTAAACTTCATTACATCAACATAAATACAAATGCCATGCCAAACCGATAAAAGCGCTTATAAAGCGGGAAATCACCCCATAAAACAACGGGGCGTGTAGAAAAAATCCACACGCCCCGTCTATCATTCCACAATTATCGTCTGTCAAGCCTACATCTCCGGCTTGCAATAGTTCAACACTTCCACATTACGGATCGAACTCTTGAAATCCCCCGCTTTTTCCAATGGGAACACTAATGTGCGGACATATCGCATCGAATCTTTCCCTCCATTGAAGTAACGTTTTTGGATATCCAGGTCTTCTTTCAGTTTGCCATCGATGTAAAGACGCGTAGATTTCTCATCTCCGGTGATGGTTACCGATGCAGTCTCTTCAGGATAAAACTGGTAATTGAAGGTATTCAGATAGCCATCCCGGATAAATCCCAACTTTCCGGAAGCCGGATCGGACAGATAAAAGACGGCATCAGGCGAACGGAACAACTCGGTGCCCTTTTCTTCCGCCTCCGCTTTGATATCGAAAGAGACAGTATAATGATAACCGATCTCTTTCAATCCCGTTTCCATTCCCGGCTTCAAGGTTTCGAGGTTGTAGACGGCACGCGGCTTCGTACCGACACGTCCGGCCACGTTCACCCCTGGAGCTTCGCTGATCGCCGTCCTCGCACTGTTGAATTCTTCATACGGAACAGCACAATCCTTCCCTGTCCACATTTTGACTGCTAACGTCTGCATGGCGGGAAACACACGGTAATGAATATCCTTCGTACTGATACCGTTGCCCGCGTGGTCGTTCCAGACAGCAAACATTCCCCCTTTGATCTGTTTATGCTTTTCAGGGAACACCTCTTTCCCAATGTGGGCAGGTGTCCATTCCTTATAAAGCATTTCCGTATTCAGGTAATCATAATAATAGCCTGCCGCAGGAACGATATATAGATACCCGTCAGGAATACTGATCAGATCATAGCCTTGTTTGATCATTTCTTTCGGATCGGCATACCCGTTATACCAGGCACTCATCAACACATTCTTCGATTTGACAGGCGTCTCACCCTTCGCGTGCGTCAAAGCTCCCCAGACACAAGCCTGCTTGCCGAAACCTTCCACGAAACGGATATAATGATCGGTGAAAGCACGGAATTTCTCCACCACATCCTGTTTCTTATTGGAATACTCATCCGTACCGATATGGACACGCTTACCGGCAAAGACAGGATTACGTCCTTCCAGGTACTCGCGGAAAAGAGCATCCACGAACTCATAGGTTTCAGGCTTGAACAGGTCGAGATGGTCCATGCCGTATTCTTCACTGCCTATCTCCGGCTTGTATTGTGTAAGCGCAAGCGAATGTGCCGGGACATCTATCTCCGGGATGATCTCGACACCCAGGCTGTCGGCGAGTTGCTGAAGGGCGATAAACTCCTTTTTTGTATAATAACCGTCACGGGCAGTCAGTCCGGGGTAAGTTTCGCATTCGAGACGGAAAGCCGAATAGGTCTTGCTCCAATCATGATTATAATACTGCTTGAAAGCATTATCGTTCAAATGAATTTGGAATGTATTCATCTTATAGTAAGCCATCATCTTCACATAATCGCGCAACATGCTCATCGGAATAAACTTACGCCCGCAATCCATCATAAAACCACGAATCGCATAATCGGGATAATCGCGGGCCGTCCCTTTCGGTAAAGCCTGGTTTCCCTGCTGTTCGGTCAGTTGTAGCAACGTACGGGTAGCCCAATACAGTCCTTTGCTCTTGGGAGCGGTAACAGTAACACGATCGGTAATCTTCATCGTGTAGCCTTCCTCTCCCAACCGGCTGTCGGACGAAAGGGAGAAAACAAAATCGCCAGCAGCCGCACGGCCTTGCACCACCATCATCCGGCGGCCGAACATTAACGCGTAGTCGTCGGCAAACTGATTGGCTACACGGACAACGGACGGATCTTTTCCGGTATACACGATCCGGGATGTCGCTGTAGGGGTGAACATTCCCTGGCTACCTCTCCACTCCTGCAATTCAGGGATGACGAACGGTTTCTTGTTATTTGCGGCGTCTGCCTTTCCAGGCAATAACAATAAAGCTGCCGAAAGCAGCCAATAGAGTTGTATCTTCATAGGTATTTGAATTAAAATGTGACAAAGATATATAAAAAAACGGGCGTTTCTGATTGATTTATTACTTTTGCACCTAAAATCATTTTAATGAGTTACAATTGGAACACACGGACGGAACTTTTGTTAGGCGCCGACCGGATGGAGAGACTGGCACATAGCCATGTGCTGGTAGTAGGATTAGGAGGTGTGGGAGCATACGCTGCCGAACAGATATGCCGGGCCGGAATCGGCCACATGACAATCGTAGACGCCGATACGGTAAACGAAAGTAATATCAACCGTCAACTGCCGGCGTTACATTCGACATTAGGGATGCCGAAAGTCGAAGTCGTAGCCCGTCGCCTGTTAGATATCAATCCCCGTCTGAAACTAAATGTCCTGAACGAGTTCTTGCGCGACGAACGGACAGAAGAGGTGCTTTCTGCAACCCGGTATGATTTTGTCGTCGACGCGATCGATTCCCTCAGTCCGAAAGTATTCCTTTTGTATCACGCTTATAAGAAAAATATTCCCGTCGTTTCCTCGATGGGTGCAGGAGCCAAGATGGACCCGTCACAGGTCAGGATCTCGGATATATCGAAGACCTGCAACTGCGGCCTGGCGAAAGCCGTACGTAAACGGCTGCGCGGGTTAGGTATAAACAGAGGTATTCCGGTTGTCTTCTCCACAGAAATCGCCAATCCGGATGCCATCATAGAGGTAGAGGGCGAGCAATGTAAACGGACAACAACCGGAACCGTTTCCTATATGCCGGCGATATTCGGATGCCATTTGGCCTCATATGTTATTAACCAGTTGAAAGTTGAAAGTTGAAAATGAAAAGTTATTCTTTTCCTTATACAACTTTCAACTTTCAACTTTCAACTTTCAATTGATATGATACAAACAGAAGGAATAACCAAAAGCTTCGGCTCCCTGCAAGTATTGAAAGGAATCGACCTGACGATAGGTGAGGGTGAGATCGTAGCGATTGTCGGTCCGAGCGGGGCAGGAAAAACAACCCTGCTTCAGATCATCGGGACACTCGATGCTCCGGACAGCGGTAAATTATATATAAACGGGACCGAAACCGTCCGCCTTTCGGAAGAGAAACTGGCAGCATTCCGCAACCGGAACATCGGTTTCGTTTTCCAGTTCCATCAGCTTCTTCCGGAGTTCACAGCTTTGGAGAACGTGATGATCCCCGCATTGATCGCCCGTGAAAAACCGGCTGCGGCGGAGAAGAGAGCGAAGGAGATCCTCGACTTCATGAATCTGGCCGACCGGATGTCTCACAAACCGAACGAATTGTCGGGGGGAGAGAAACAGCGCGTAGCCGTTGCCCGCGCCCTTATCAACAACCCGTCCGTCATCCTTGCAGACGAACCGTCGGGAAGCCTGGATACCAAAAACAAGGAAGAACTGCACAAGCTCTTCTTCGACCTGCGCGACCAAATGCACCAGACATTCGTGATCGTCACGCACGACGAGCAGTTGGCAACCGATACGGACCGCGTGATCCATATCAAAGACGGAACGGTTCAATTGACAATTGACAATTGATAATTGACAATCATTTTTAATTCTTAATTTTTAATTCAAATATGGTGGACAACAGAGTCACATTCGGTAGTAAACTCGGAGTTATCCTGGCTACCGTCGGATGCGCCGTAGGGCTGGGAAGTATCTGGCGTTTTCCCTATATGTTAGGAACAAACGGTGGTGCCGCATTCTTGCTTATCTATATTCTTTTCATGATATTTTTAGGAATTCTGGTGATGGTAACCGAGTTCTTCATCGGCCGGTACTCCCGCAGCAACACAGTCGGTTCATTCAAGAAAATGGCTCCCGGGACGAAATGGTGCTGGATCGGATACAATGGTATTTTAGCCGCTTTCCTGATCCTTGGTTTCTATGCGGTCGTTTCCGGCTGGACACTCGAATACGTCTGGCAGACGGTGAACGGCAGCCTCTACAGTACTCCAGGAGTGGATTTTACCGCCGATTTCGACAACTTCTCTTCGAATGCGCTCCGGCCGATCTTCTGGACAGCTGTGTTTATCGGGCTGACGCATTTCGTAATTGCTTCGGGTGTGGAAAAAGGGATCGAACGGGCTTCCAAGATCATGATGCCGCTCCTGTTCTTAATCCTGGTCGTGATGTGTATACGCTCCGTCACGCTGCCAAATGCAGAAGCGGGACTGGTGTACCTATTCAAACCGGATTTCAGCAAGCTGACTTCATCCGTTGTGCTGAGTGCCGTCGGGCAAGCGTTCTTTTCACTAAGTCTCGGCATGGGTTGCCTTATCACCTACTCTTCTTATTTCGGAAAAGACACCAATATGTTGGCGACGGCCTGGCAGGTGACGATCATCAATACTTTCGTAGCAGTCCTGGCAGGGATCATGATCTTCCCGGCTGTCTTCAGCTTCGGGATTGCCCCGTCGGCAGGTGCCCAACTGGTATTCATCACTTTACCCAACGTATTCGAACAATTACCATTCAGCAGCTTGTGGTCGCTTATTTTCTATATCCTGCTGGCGATGGCGGCCCTGACTTCCACCATCTCCCTGCATGAAGTGGTGACCGCCTATATCCATGAAGAGTTCCATATGACACGTAAGAAAGCGGCTTGGCTCGTTTCGGTCGGTGTATTCATCTTAGGCGTCCTCAGTTCACTCTCGTTCGGGTTATTGAAAGAGCTCACGATAGGCGGACTGATCTTTTTCGATGCGTTGGATTACCTGACGGCCAAGATCATGCTGCCGCTAGGAGGAATGCTGACCTGCATCTTTGTCGGGATACGTGTCGACAAGAAGATCCTGAAAGCCGAGTTGACCAACGAGGGGACAATCAAGTTCCGCCTCTTTTCCATTTATGTCTTCTTCATGAAATACGTCTCCCCGATCGCTATCGGCATCGTATTTCTGAACGAACTCGGCCTACTCAGCCAGTTGAAGAAACTATTTTAAAATAAACCTGTAAGTTCCTTGCATATCGGCAGGGAACTTATACCTTTGTAAAATAGTATCCATTTTAAACCTTTCACTATGAACTGGCGCGACCTTCTCTATTTCTCCAAAGGCGAACGGAGAGCCCTAACTTTACTCCTTTGTCTCGTCACTATTTCCTGGATTTTATTGCTTTGGACAGACACGAAACGAATGCCTATCGAATCGCAGACGGATGCCCATCGAACGGAAAACCAACAAGCATCGGGCGAAAGACGGATCATCACCGGAAAAAACACATCCGAAAAGGAAACCAGTTCCATCCGGAAGGAATCCGTACCTCATCCGAATAAAACTAAAAACGCCCTTACTGATAAAAATGCTATCCTTATAGATAACGCCCCCTACTCTACAAGCAAGAAACGGAAAGGATATACCCCATACACCCAAACAGAAAAGTACGCACCGGGAACCCTCGTCGAACTCAACACCGCCGACACCACAATCCTGAAAAAAGTCCCCGGCATCGGCAGCACTTTCGCTCGGAGAATCATAAAATACAGGGAACTCTTAGGCGGCTTCTACGATGTCAGCCAGTTGGCGGAAGTGTACGGGATCGACGAGGAACGCTACCAAGCCCTCGTCCCCTGGTTTATTGCCGACACGCTCCATATACGCAGGTTAGAGGTCAACGCATTGTCTGCCGCCACCCTCCGCAAACACCCTTACCTCGATTACCGACAAGCGAAAGCGATCGAACAGCTCCGGAAACAAAAAAGCAGGCTCTCCGGGTGGGAGAACCTGCAATTGATAGAAGAATTTACAGATACGGACAAGAAACGGCTCACACCATACCTGTCATTTAAGTAAACTTTAAAACGCGACTTGTATCATTACGGGGAAATGATCCGACGGGAAACGACCGTACTGCATATCGTTGAGAACAGCATACTTCTTCACCTTCGTTCCCTTTGTCACCCAGATATAATCGATGCGGTTCTTCATCTCGGAATCCGTCTTGAAGCTGTTGTAAGTGCCTTCCGTACCATAGTGCGGCTGCTCACTCAGACCATACGAGTCCAGCAGCAGGCCGTCGGAAGCCAGCGTCACCATCGGCTCGTCGGTCGGGACAGCATTGAAGTCTCCTGTCGCAAAGACCGTCGCATCCGTTCCGGCAATCTGCTTGATACGGGCAATCAACAGTTTGGAGGACTCCCGACGTGCCACCTTCCCCTGATGGTCGTAATGGGAATTGAAGAAATAGAATACTTTACCGCTCTCCTTATCACGAAACTTACCCCAGGAGCAGATACGGTTACAACAAGTAGCATCCCAGCCCTTGCCTGGAACATCCGGTGTCTCGGAAAACCAGAAGTTCCCCTTGTCCAGCAAATCAAAACGACCGGTCTTATAGAAGATAGCGGAGTGTTCGCCCGCATCCTCCCCGTCATCACGTCCGGCACCGATATAGGCATAGCCCTCCAGTTCGGCAACCCCGTCCAGCATATGCTTGAACCCTTCCTGTGTCCCGAAGATATCGAAATCGTGGAAACGGATCAGTCCTTTCACCATCTCCTTGCGGTTCGGCCAGGCATTTACGCCATCCTTCTCCGTATCCATACGAAGGTTAAAAGTCGCCACGTTCAGTTCGCTCTTCCCGTCTGTAGCCGGGCGGGATTCTTTCATGGCCCATGACTGAAGCAAAGCTGCCAGCAAGAGGACCGAAGCAAATACACTTATCGTCTTTTTCATATCCTTATCATTTATTGATTAAACATTTACCAACCCGGATTCTGTTTCAAATTAGTCGTACCATCCGGTAATGTCGCATTGTTGATTGCCGATTGAGGAATCGGGTAATAATATTGACGTCCATCATCGTACCAGACGCGCGGATCATTGTCCGACCAAGTCAGATTGCCCGAAGTCGCTCCGGTCAATCCCTGCTGCGTACCCTCTCCTACCGAAACAGGCGTACAGGAAGCAGGCAGCCCGGTCGGTTTCTCTCCCTTGTAGAAGATCACGTCCGGCGTACCGTCCTTATCAAGGTCCATCTGGACATTCAAGGCGGGAACATAAATGCCGGTCCAACGCATCGTCATCAGCTCGCCACGTTTCCAACGTTTCAGGTCGGTGAAGCGGAAACCCTCCAGAGCCAATTCGATGGAACGCTCGCGGCGCACTTCGAGGATGACCGGATCAGAGATATTCGGAAAATAGTTCTGCTGGAAATAAGCATCCACCTTAGTTGGCTTGGCAGAAAGGCCGCCGGTGATACCGGCACGTGCACGCAGCACACCGACCGTATTCGCCCAGTCCGCATCCGTCAGCGTCCCCAACTCAGCCTTTGCCTCGGCATAGTTCAGCAGGACTTCGGCATAACGGAACAACGGGATCGCATTCGTGTTCAAAGCACCAGCATCATATTTGGTATCATCCAACGTATATTTGATCGGTTGGTAGCCCGTATAGGAATAACCGTTGAAGTTAGGGGCGGCAGGTGCTCCGTCGCGTTCATACCCCGGTGTGCGGATCGTCTGGGCAAGACGGGCATCGCGGTTTTGGCATTCGTCGTAGAACTCCATCGTCTCGTAGCCAGCCCGGTCCGTAAACGGTGTCCCATCCGTATTCAGGAACGTGTTGACAAACGTGCGGATCATGCTGAAACGCGCCCCATACGTGCCCGAAGTCCACCACCAGTTAGCCTCGCCCAATACTGCCAGCCCGGCATCGGCGCAGCTCGCCAGCATCACTTCGCTGGTCACCGGCTTATCACTGATAAACAGCGAGCGGAAAGAGGCATCCGTACCCTCACCTGTATAAATGGAGTGCCCACTTTCTTTCATAACCGTTTCGGCTGCACGGACAGCCTCCTGGTACCATTCGTCGACCGAGTCAGTCAATCCCAACTCCGTATGATACTTGCGGAAAGATGCTTCGAAAAGGCAGATACGGGACTTCAATGCGTATGCCACCCATTTTGTCACCAATGAACCGGTTTCGTCCTTCGTTCTTGAAATATTCTCGCAAGCAAAGTCCAGGTCTTCCAGCACATGATCCATTACCGTCGTACGGGAATCTCGGCCAGCATACAACAACTCGTCGTCCACACCTAACGTGCGGTCTATCCAGGGCACATCACCGAAACGCACCACCATCTCGTAATAGAAATAGGCGCGGAAAAAGCGGGCCAGGCCGATATAGTTGTTACGGACAGACTCATCGACCGCCTCGTTCGTACAGTTCTCGATAAAATAGTTGATATTGCGCAGATCACCCCACGACCACCCGCTGCTCAACTCAGCCGAGTAAGCCCCTTCGCGGATAAAATTGTCGAAACTGGTCACCGCCCCATAGTCGCACATCGCATCCTGACGGAAACCGTCACTGACGGAAGGGAGCATATTGTAGAAAGAATAGGAATATGTTTCCAGCCCTTTCTCCGTCCTGAAAACCGTGTCCTTGTCCACCGAGGCCTGCGGTATCTCGTCCATCGAGCAGGAAGAAAGAAGTAAACAGGCAGATACAAAAGAATATATAATCCGTTTCATGTCGTTGATAGTTCTTTAATTAAAATGTTACTGATAAACCTAAACTCACACTCTTCATCTGCGGATAGCTGTTTCCGTCACCGCTACCACGGTTCCCGTTCAGTCCGGAAGACATATCGGCATCCGTCAGGTCGGGATCGGACCCATAGATATTCGTCACGTCGAGGTCGCGCGTATGCTTGTAGAGCGGGGACCAGCACCAGAGGTTCTCTGCAGAGATGTAAACCCTTACGTTCTGCAACTTGGCTTTCGAGATGATCGGCTGCGGCAAAGTATAGCCGAATTGCAGGTTCTTCAGACGGATATAAGCGACATTCTGCAAGTAGCGGGTCTGCGGCGTAGACTTCAGAGAAGCATTATAGCCGGCATAGCGGGGCAGGTAAGCATCCGTATTGTCTTCCGTCCAATAATTGCCCTGATGCCAAGTAGGCATGTTATTGTACGGGCGATTATACTGTCCCCAGAAAATACATTCCGAACTAGGATACCAGTCCTGTTTCCCCACACCCTGGAAGAAAGCGGAAAGGAAGAAGTTGTTCCAGTCGCCGGATAGATTGATGCTGTACGCATAGCGAGGCAATGTATTTCCGATCACGGTCTTGTCGCCGTGGTCTTTCAGCGTGTTGTTGCCGTAGTCGATCACGTGGTCGCCGTTCAAGTCTTTGATCTTCACGTCGCCCGGATAGGTAACACGCTGGGAGGAAGACTGTATCAATGTCTGGTCGGCATGGCTGTCGATATCGGCCTGATCCTTGAACAAGCCTTCAGTCACATATCCCCAGATTTCACCGACACGCTTGCCGGCATAATAGTCGTTCAGGTTACCCGTCTGGTTGTTATAGCGGTCGATGGTCGAGATATAGTCGGACAACGTACCGCGGATCTCGTAGTTGAACGGTTTCTCCGCCAATGTGAACTGGTCGCGCCAAGTCAGCGTGATTTCCCATCCTTTGGTCGTCATATCGGCATAGTTGCCTTTGGGAGAAGAGGCACCGAACACGTCGGGAAGCGTTTTGCCGACCGTGTACATATCCGTTGTCTTACGGATGTAATAGTCGCCATTGAACTGCAAACGGTTGTTCAGCATGCCGAAGTCCAGTCCGACGTCGGTCGTCGTAGCCGTTTCCCAGGTCAGTCCGTCGGGCATGACGGCCGGAGCACTCGTGTATTTGTTCTTCAAACCGTTCAGAACACGATCAGAAGTGCTGATGCTCAACAGTTCGAGGAAGCTGTAGGGAGAAACATTACCATTCCCTAACGAACCGTATGAAGCACGTATTTTCAGATTGGAGAACAGCTCCGGGTTCACCTTCCAGAACGCCTCTTCCGACACGCGCCATCCACCGGAAACGGAAGGGAAGAACGCCCATTGCTGATCAGTCGGAAATTTGGAAGAACCGTCATAGCGCCCGTTCACCTCCAACAGGTAGCGATCCTTGAATGCATAGTTCAAACGGAAAAAGCCGCCTGCCACACGCCATCTGTTATAACCTCCCGATGTAGTGATCGCATCTCCCAACGCCAGATTGATGTTTTCCGAATCGTCGAGCAGCAAACCATTACGTTGCACATATGTACTCTTATAAGTAGACTGTTCATAGTTGTAACCGATCATCCCCTTGAAATAATGCGCATCGCCAAATGTCTCCTCGTAGTCGGCATACAGGTTGGTCGCAATGTATTCGGTCCGCATATTACTCTCCTTCAAGTCGTTGTATTTAGTGCTCAGTTCGACTGTCTGCCCTTCGTAAGTACTGTAGGGGACCGGTACGCGGCGTTGCGTCTGCCCCTCGTCCGTATTGCGGAACGTGAAGTCGCCCCGTACGTGCAACTTGTTTTCCAGGAAAGAAGCCGTAAAGCCGGTCGTATTCTTCAACACCTTGTTATTGGTATCGATGCCGTTCTTGCCATAGATAAAGTCACCGACCGAATAAGCGGCAGAGAAAGTCAGGCTGCCGTCGGGATTGAAGATGGGCGAAGTCGGATGACCTTCATCGGAAATATTACGCCAGATGGAACCGCCTTCGCCGACGTTGATCGGGTTATGGTAATCCATATTGGAGAAATCCATGTTGTTCTCGATCTTCAACCAGTCGAACACCTGCACGGAACCTTTCGCACGCAGGTTCATCATCTTATAATCGTCGGTATTATAGCGGAACAAACCGTCGTAGCCATAGAAACGCCCGGAAACGTAGTAGTTCAGCTTCCCGTTGTTACCGGTCACCGACAAGTTGTGATCCTGTGCAAAAGTCGTCTTCTTGTACAGAGCGTCATAATAGTCTTCGTTGCCGTAGTAGACATATTTGCCGGTAGCATCGACCGTCACCTCGTCAGTGATGCCCTGCTCCTTCCGGTTCTTGAAGTCTTCCAGCCAGCCGAGGGAAAATTCCTGCGTCTTGTTTATGTTCTTGGGATCAGCCGAATAGTTGTTCCACGCATGATAAGCTTCATAGAAGTGGCTGGCATATTCGTATCCATCGGTCACAAAGTCGGGAACCGTCACCGGTTTCTGCATGGCGAAGTTGCCGGAATAGGTAATGGAAGTCTTGTCTTTAGTCGGCTCTTTCGTGGTGATCAGCACGACACCGAAAGTACCACGTGCCCCATAGATGGCAGCCGAGGCGGCATCTTTCAGGACAGACACGCTGGCGATATCGTTCGGGTTCAACATCGAGGGATCGCCTTCCACACCGTCGATCAGGACCAGCGCACTACCCCCCTGTCCGATCGAAGTCGTACCGCGGACATTATAACTTGCCGAGCGGGTCGGCTTGCCGTCGGTCAATTGGATATTCAGGTTGGGGATTGAACCTTGCAGGGCCTGTGTCACGTTGGGAACGGAACGATTGTCAAACACTTCGCTGGTCACCTGCTCGACGGCTCCGGTAAGGTTCACTTTTTTCTGCGTGCCGTAGCCGACCACGACCACTTCGTCCAACGTCTGCGTATCTTCCATCAAGACCACTTTCAGCTCCTTCTCTCCTTTCAGTGTGATTTCTTTCGGAATATATCCGATAAAAGAGATGGTTAACACAGCGTCAGGGGCTACTTCCAGCGAAAACTTCCCGTCAATATCGGTCACCGTCCCGTTAGTCGTTCCCTTTTCCACTATATTGGCTCCGATAACGGGTTCTCCGTATCCATCCACAATCGTGCCTGTCAGATGATACGTTCCCTGCTGGGTTACGCTTATGATTCCGCCCGGATTGGTGGAACTGATTACAGGAAATCCCTGTAATGCACTTGCGACACATAGTAAACCCGCAAGCCGGGTCACTCTACTCTTAATCTCCATGATTGTCCTTTTTGTGTTAAAACAAATATATTTTTACCTATTAAAACCACTGCAAAGAAACAACCGGAGTATTAAACCGCTGTTTACTATCAATTACAATAATGTTACAGAACCAATTCCCTGAACAGTATCTCCAACGTTCGGTCCAAGTCGTCGGAGAAGCCCGGATGCGGACGCGAAGTCTGGATAGATGCGCTCCGCACGGCCGTCAGCCAGCGGAACCGTTCTGGGATGTCCAGAGCGGCGATAGGACCGCCCTCTTTCGTACCTGAGCAGATTTTATCGAAAACATGCAGATTGGCAAACAACGATTCACGGTCCAACTCGGAAGAAAACAGATTCAACTTGTCCTCATCTACCTTATAGAGCGCCTTGATATACTTCGCTCTTTTCGAGAACAGAATAATTCCCACATTGAAGAACTCCTCACGCTCTACCCTGGGGACCAGACGGATAACGGCATATTCATATAAGTGCTTTCCTTGCATCTTGTGCTTCTTTTATAAATGTTTCGGAATGTGCCAGTCTCTCACATAAGAACCGGATATAAATCTCTCTTATCTCTTGAGGCATACCGGGGCTTTCGCTCCAATGCAACCAGTCGTCGGGAATCAAAGCCACGATCTCCCGAATTTTTTCCTCCGTCAGCAGACGTCTCATATCGGCATTCGCCTCCTCCAGCCCGGAAGCTTCGGGCAACAGCACATGATCTTTGATCTGCACGAACGGACTTACGGCATGCTTTTGCCAATTCACCCATGAATAATGGAAATAAAGCGAAGCGCCATGATCGATCAGCCACAGTTCCTTATGCCATATCAGCATATTAGTATTCCGGAATGTGCGGTCTACATTGGTCAGGAATGCGTCCAACCACACGATGCGGGATGCCAATTCAGCCCCGACCTTCGTCACTACCGGGTCGAAGGTAAGAGCTCCCGACAGAAAATGCAGCCCGAGGTTCAATCCCCGGCTACCCTGCAGCAAATCCTGGATTTCCTCATCACCTTCGGTACGCCCGAAAGCCTCGTCCAGATTCAGAAAGACCAGTTCGGGAACCCGGAAACCAAGTGCACGAGCTATCTCGCCGCCAACCAGTTCGGCAATCAGCGCTTTCGTCCCGTGGCCTGCCCCGCGAAACTTCACGACATATTTAAACTCGTCATCAGCTTCCGCCAATGCCGGCAAAGACCCGCCTTCCCGAAGAGGCATGATATAGCGTGTCACATTCTCTGTTCGTAATTCCATCACATTCCAATTATTTGAAGATAAAGATACATGTTCTTTTTAAACAAACGAAGATTGACTGCACACTATCTGTTTGCTTTTTCACCATAATCCACAAATCACCTTCACCAATCACTGACAGCCTGACAGATACTGGACTATAGAAATAAATATGCTCTCCCCTATCCTCAAAAAATTAAAAGAGGAACCGACAAATATAAAAGACAAAAAAGCAACCTTATCCAAAAATGATTAAGTAAGGCCGTTAACGATACGTTAAATTCATAACATCGTCATCTGCCTCATACGGGCTTATCATAACATTGGACCTTATTGTACGGTTTGTTCAAGTATCCATTAGTCTAAATCGAAACACTATAGCATTTATTTTGATTTTCTACCCCACTTTTTGCAAATTACCCGCAAGGGTAATATTTTTTAAGAAACAACAGTTTTGTTAATCAATTAATAATCAATCATATAGTATCCTTTTGCGATTTAAGGAGGATATTGTCATTTTTTTATTGTGAAAGCGACTGCCTGTCTATCAACACCACCAGCCCCCGACCGGGCCGTGTACCCCCAATACAAGGGCCTGTTTGATATCGGCTGTTTTGGAAACGATACGGGTTGCGAAAGGATCAGGACGAAACAGGGTGAAGGCAGTCCCGATGCTCACCTTCACCCTTATACACATTGATAATCAAAAATGTTTCAGAAGATGGTGAAGCCAAAACATAACAAGACCTGTCATATGAAAAATAAGGATCATCCCGAAATCCTGAGGGGAAAAATCGTATCTTAGTGGCAGTAAAAAAATAAAAGAGATGAGTTACGATCAATTTCTTCGTTTTATCTTTCCGGAGGGAATGTTTGATTATTTTGAGTTGTCTGATTTCAAAGAAAAGTCGGATAGGGTAGAAATATACTTTGAAGAGAAGAATATACATCCTAAAGAATATGCAACCAATAACTTGGAAAGCAAGGGCTTTTATGAGCAAGTCAGGATGCAGGATTATCCGATGCGTGGGCGTAGCTGCCTGTTGTTTATCAAAAAACGAAGATGGTTCAATCACAGTACTGGCAAATATGTAAGCCGCAATTGGAAATTAGTGGCAGAAGGAACGTAAATAACGACTGAATTTGCGTCTTTTTTAAAAGCATTGGATCGACTCTCACGCTCTTAGCATTAGTCTTTGGGCGGATCATTACGGAATGGAAGCCAAACTGTTGGAGTCCCAATATAAGAATCATCTGAGTCATTTCAGGAATTGGGAGCAACGTGCCCATGCCGAAGAATGGATTCTCTTCGAGAAAAACATTGGACCCTACGTCGGGCTGGACGAAATGGCACTGTCGTCGGGAGAACTGTATACAATCCTGATTAACAAAGAGGCCAAAGGAAGAAAAGGCACTATCATCGCCATGATCAAAGGGACATCCGTAGAAAAGGTATCCCAAGTTATACTCAAACTTTCCCGTCGCAGGCGGTTTCAAGTTCGGGAAATAACATTGGACATGGCACCCAATATGGCCCGGATAGCCCGTCTCTGTTTCCCGGCTGCCAAGCTGGTTATCGACCGTTTTCATGTTCAAAAGTTAGCTTTTGAAGCCGTTCAGGAAATGCGGATAAAGGCACGATGGGAAGCCTTGGATAAAGAAATGGTCGAGATCACATACGCTAAAGCATCAGGACAGCCTTTTGTTACTGAAACATTTGAGAATGGGGACAGTCGAAAACAGCTGTTGGCCAGAAGCCGCTATCTTTTGTTCAAAAAAACTGAACTGTGGTCGGAGAGCCAAAGAAAAAGAGCTAAAATCCTTTTCCGGGAATATCCCGATATCAAGAAGACCTATTACTTAAGCATAAGGTTAGGGTTGATATATCATCAGGCACAATCGGCAGATATTGCCTTGACGCGTTTGGCGCATTGGTATGATCAGGTGGACAAATCCGGTTTCCTGTCTTTTGGCACTGTTGCCAGAACCATACAAACACATTACTTGAATATTGTTGGCTTTTTTAAAAGACGCTCCACCAATGCTGCGAGTGAGTCCTTCAATTCTAAAATCAAAGCTTTTAAAGCACAGCTGAGAGGCGTGAGGGATATTTTTTCTTATTCAGACTCACCAATATTTATGCATAATTAATTCTCTATGGATATAGGTATCTCTTTATACGTACATAACCGGGCTAAATAAAAGAACTGCAACATAACTTATTAAAAAAAGCGTGTCCCTCTAATATAGAGGCAACACGCTCTTTCTAATAGTTAAGGTTTGGGATATTTATATTTCTTGTCGTTATATACTGTTACAAAAAAAGCTTGACCTGAAAGTTGTCAAGCTATACCCATTGCACAGTCAAGGCTCCTTTGTTTTTGTTCACTCTATACCTATAATCTCTCTGAAAATGAGTGACAGCACGAAGGAACGCTTTTATTTTATACAAAACAAATTTATCTGGAGTTATTTTTACACTATCGGGGATTATAATAAATACTTGAATACTATCAGGAGGATTATAGGAAGATGCAATAGATACTTTAGGAGATGATTATATTTTAATCCCTCAGGATTTCGGTATGATCCAAAAATAAAAAGGGGAAAAGCTTCCCCCCATAAACAATTAAAGGCTGTCTCACGACAACCCCTAACCAACTTTGTTAACCTTAAATCTAATACTATTATGAAAAAACCACAATGCAAAGATACATGCGCTAAGTCCGTTTGTCAAGCCTTTTACAGACAATATATGTTAAGCCCGGAAGAGCTTTGCGGTAAAAAGTGTTACAAAGGGCAAAACTTTATACAATGACATCAAATTCTGCTAAAATTAACATTTTAGCCTCTCTTTTTTAAAGAGAAAGACGCTCTTTCAAGAGCTTATAACCGGCATTACTTGCCCGCAAACAAACTCCGCTTTTCAAACGGACCTGGTAATTCTCTTTCCCGAACAGCTCCACTCGTAAAATCTGTTCGGTATTGACAATGCAAGAACGGTGAATCCGCACAAACAGAGCAGGCGGAAGATGTGTCTCAAAATATTTCATCGTCTGTTCCTTCACATACTGGCCTCCCGGAGTAAAAAGCGTCACATAATCACCTCCGGCTTGCATGTATAAGAGTTCTTCGAGATGGATAATATGAATGCGAGAACCGTCTTTTACCGATACGCGATCCAGAAAAGTCTCATCTACGGGAATCGCCTCTTCTTGTCCCTTACCTAGCTCGGTCCCGGATATCTCCTCTAAATCCGGTTCATCGGCCCGGTTAATCCGATACCATTGCAACAGGATAATCCAGCATAATATACCCAATACCAGGCGGAGGGAAACACTATCCATAAAGTCACCGGCATTTCCCTGTTCCAAAAAAACTTGTAACTCAAAGGCTCCTGCCAAACTGATCGCCTGAACCAATACCGCCAATGCAATTTGTATTTGCCATGCATGGATAGTTCCGTCAACATACCCGTACAGGAAACCGGCGACAGCCAATAATCCGACAGAAACCAGACCATCCAGACAGGCCATCCATATCCCCTCTCCTCCATAACAGAACAGGAGCCATGAATACATCATCCAGACCACAACCGCCAAGGAAATCCCCACCACGCGATTGATGACTGACTCTATAAATGGATGCGTCCGCATAAATCAACTTTTAAACTCGATACCTCCGAAAGAAACTTTTCCCCTCACGATCAAAGCGTGTTCCTTGTCTATCTCCACAGACGAATTATAACGTTTATCGTCACATCCTCCGATAAATGCATCGATCTGCGTCTGCAAATTCCAGTCCGACGGCAAATAAATCTCAACCCCTCCAAAAGAACAGTCAATATCTATAAATGTCCGGGGAGCGGCCAGTTTGCTCCGCCGTAAATCCAGGACAGTTCCGCCAAACACATTTCTAATCCGTGCCCCCCTGAACACCGGGTCCAGGACAATCTGCTGAACCGATCCGAAAGTGTTGTCCGATACGACAAAACCGTCTTCAGAGCTATATACTTCCTTTACATACTCCGGCCTTCTACCATCCCAATGGCCATTAAAGCGGTGACGTTTCGGTTTAAAAAGAATCATGATTCCCACCAAAATAAGCAATACCGGCCAGAACATCCCGATCCATTCGCTCTCTACCCCGCTTATCTCCGGCAACAGAAAATAAGTTCCTATGGCAATCATTATCATTCCCCCGAAGAAATGCCGTTTAATCAGATTGACAACGCCGACCACGATCAGCAGCATCTGCCAGGAAACCAGGATATCGAACAGGTCAGAGTCTATTACCCCGAAATTCCGCCCAAGAAACAACAGACCTACTATGATAAACACAGCAGCCGTTACAACCGTATTCAGTTTACTGTGGCTGGGACAACCACCTCTGACAAAATCCCCTTGTTGATTCGTTCTCATACTCGTACATTTTTAATTTGTTGCAAAACTACCCTCACACAATCGCTTACACAACAGAAAAGCGGCCAGTAGCAGCTAAATCCCGGCGAATAGCGGAATACTCCCGATAAAAAAGCATTGATAGCCTCCCCAAAGATATTCATTCGACCTTTGTCAATGCTCCAAAATTCCATATATTTGCAATGTTCGGAGGAACTATTTGAGAAAAGTTAAAAGTGCTTCACTTTGTCGAAATCGCCAGTTTTGACCACCACGAAGCACAAGCAATCGCTATATCAGTGGGTTTGCTTGTCTATGTGGTAGAGGTTTCTGGCGATACCTGACAAAGTATAGGCAACAGCCCACTGTTTTTTTGGCTGTCTACAAAAACTTTCATTCTCAATCCAACCGAAATAACGATCCATATAAAAAATATGAAATGAATACCGAATATGAAATCATCGAAGGCCTGAAAGCGGGCTACGAAGAAGCATACAAATACATATACGATCGGCAATACAAAATACTTTGTATCATCGCGAAAGAATATGTAGATGATACTTTCACCGCAGAGATGATTGTAAGCGATGTCATTTTTGCCCTATGGAAAAACCGGAAAGAAATAGACATCAACCTTTCGTTACGCAGTTATCTGATTAAGGCTGTCCGTAACCGGTGCCTGAATTATCTTGCCCAACTGAACAAAAGAGAAGATGTCCGTTCCCATATCGGGAATCTGTTGGAAAAGGAACAGATCCATTACGAGGAACAACATGGCTATCCACTGTCCAACCTGATAGAAAAAGAACTCGACGTCAAAATAAATAACTGCATAAACAATTTACCCGCACTTACCCGGCGCATATTCTGCCTGAGCCGTTTCGAAAACCTCAAATATGAAGAGATCGCTCAAGAGGTCAACGTTTCCGTCAATGTAGTCAAATATCACATCAAGTCTGCCCTATCTCATTTACGGGAAGAATTAAAAGACTATTTACCCTTGTTTCTACTTATTTTTTTCCCTTTCGGAAAATAAATCCGTTTTTCATTTACCCTAAATCTTTTCCGGCTTGTCTTATTTATACAAGCAGAAAAGATGGACACACAAAATCAACATAAAGAGCATTGGTTAAATCTCATAATCGACCGGCTGACAGAGACGATATCGGAAGACTCCGACTTGTGCCTGCAGGAATGGATTGATGCTTCTGATGAGAACAGCCGATATTTCAGAAATATGGAACAGCTCTGGGATTCAATGGAGGTTGTCCGCGAAGGAGAACAATACGATTCAGACCGTGCTTTTTTGCTCTTTCAACAACGTGTCCGGGCAGAGAGCACGATAAACACACGGAAATCGTTCACCTTAAAGAAAGTGTTGTCATATGCAGCCATCCTGATCTCATTCATTGTCCTCAATTATCTGACCTATCAATATTACATTCATTCCTCAGATCAGAATATTATCCGATTGTCAGAAATCGCAGTTCCCAATGGTTCAAAAACAAAACTGACATTACAAGACGGGACGAAAGTTTGGCTGAATGCAGGTTCAAAAATCCAATATGACTCCGATTTTGGAAAGAAGAACCGCCTGCTCAAATTATCAGGTGAAGCCTACTTGGAAGTGGCAAAAGATGAAGACTGTCCTTTTATTGTCGACGCAGGAGAAGTCAAAGTGAAAGTATTGGGTACTTGCTTTAATGTAAGAGCCTATAAAGATAACGAAGAAATAAAAGTCGCTTTGCTAAGGGGCTCTGTCGAAATGGAAACAAATAATGGGGATATGTTGAAATTGGTTCCTAAAGATATCGCCCACTTCAATATACAGACAAAAGAAACCGGCATTTGCCATAACACCGGATACTCCCAAAATTGTATCGGATGGATTGATAACAAGTTTATATTCAACGGGGAAAGTTTCGAACAAATCACAAAAATATTGGAAAGGACCTTCAACGTAAAAATAAACATTCACAAAGAATCCATCAAAAAACGTTGTTTCATTGGCGACTTCGTTAATAACGAAACAATCGAACAAATATTTAAAGTCATGTCATCTAATGAGAAATTCACCTATACGATAAAAGGAAATATCATAGACGTCTATTAAATTCATATTTGTGTTTAATCTTAAATAATCATTTGCCTATGAAGTAGTACAACAAAAAAACAGAACCGGAGAATGCTGCAACACTCTCCGATCCCGAGAATAGATTTAAATTTCTGATTACTAACTTTAAATCCGATACAAATGTATAAAAAATACCAGGATATAGGAAAATTATACCCGCTTATATGCAAGAATAAGGTCTTGAATATCATGAAAATATCAATTCTGCTACTTCTGTTTGGAATATTTTCTGTCTCAGCTACAGGATATTCACAGGAAGCCCGAGTCTCCATTACAGTAAATAACACGACAATCAATGAAGTTTTCACTGAAATCAAAGCTCAGACAAACTATTCATTCTGGTTTGATGTAAAAGATGTCGACATCGACCGTAAAGTTTCTATTCATGTAGAAAACGAAACGGTCAAATCTGTCTTATCAACCATATTGAAAGGGCAAGGTCTTGGTTTTGAACTAAAAGGAAATCATATCATTATTGTTAAAAAAGAGGTATTAAACCAATCAGCAGGAACCGGGTTACCTCAACAAAACAAAAAAATATCCGGTGTCATTAAAGATGAACACGGAGAGCCCATAATAGGAGCAAATGTCGTCGTCAAAGGTTCTACCATCGGTAATATTTCCGACCACGAAGGTCGATTTACATTAGAAGTTCCGGAGAACTCTATCCTTACGGTATCCTATATCGGATATTTGTCACAAGAGATCAAAGTCGGCAAAAAAAATATATTTAACATCACCTTGGCCGAAGACTCCGAAAACTTAGATGAAATCGTTGTAATCGGATACGGGACAATGAAAAAATCCGATTTGACAGGTGCTGTCTCCAGTGTAAAAGGAGATAAGATTTCGGCGATTGCCTCGACCGATATTACTGATATCCTACAAGGAAAAGTTGCCGGTATGAACATCACATCTTCCTCCAAAGTTGACGAATCCGGTTCTATCCGTATCCGTGGCAATCGTTCACTGAATGCGAGTAATGATCCGCTGGTTATCGTAGACGGAGTCCCCGGACGTATGGAAGCTGTTAACACCAATGACATAGAGTCGATAGAAGTATTAAAAGATGCAGCCAGTACAGCCATATACGGTTCGAGAGGGGCAAACGGGGTAATTCTGATCACGACGAAGAAAGCGAAAGAGCAGCAAACCCGTATTTCGTATAGCGGTTACATCGGTATCAGCGTACCTAATTTAGTAAAAATGCAAAGCGGAGACGAATATATTCAGTTCCGCCGCGACGGTTATAGGTACAGAAACGGATGGGATCAGCCATTTGCAGACGAAGATGTATTCGAACCGGCCGAATTAGCAGTCATCAAAAGCCGCGATTTTACAGACTGGATCGATTTGTTGTATCGAAACGGTCAGACACAAAGTCATTATATTGGTCTCAGTGCCGGAAATAAAACAACCAAATTACATCTTGGATTAAACTATACCAAAGATGAGGGTTATTCCAAAATAAATTTCAAAGACAAATATAATATCACATTGAATCTCGACCATGAAATCAATAAATACGTGTCAGTCGGATTATCCGCCCGCTTACAAAGAAATAATAGCCAGGGTATGACGAAATTCGAGGAAAAGCTGCAATACATGACTCCACTCGCAAAACCTTACAACGAGGACGGAAGCCTGAATTATTATCCGGCACCACAGAATACATCCGGCTATAACGTATTAGCCAATTATGGCAAAGACAACTATACGAATGAATTTATTAAAAACGCGGCATACCTCACCGGTTATATCAATATCCGTTTTTCAAAATATTTGAATAACAGGGCGAATATCTCCTATAACATCATTGACCGAAAGAATGGTTATTTCTTTGGAGAAAATTCATATGAGCGGAAAGGCACAGTACCTCTCGCCGGGAAAAAATATCAGAATGAAGTGGAATATACTTTCAACGATATCATTTCCTACGATAAGAACTTCGGTAAGCATCATCTTGTTCTGGACGGAGTCTTTGAAGCAACCGGATATACGAAAGAGACAGGAGACATGAGTGGCGAAAACCAGCCGGTGGCTTCGACATCGTTTCACAACTTGGGGACTGCCGCTGAAAACCTGCAAATCGGAAGTTCATACCAACATTGGACTTTGGCATCTTTCCTGGCACGTGCACGTTGGGATTATCAAGGCAAGTACTATGCCAACATCGCTATGCGTACAGATGGTTCATCCCGGTTGGCAGCAGGGAACCAATGGGCCTTTTTCCCATCGGGAGGTGTTGCCTGGCGTATCTCGGAAGAAGAGTTCTTCGGAAAAAGAGAATGGCTTAATTCTCTGAAATTAAGAGCCTCCTACGGAGCTGTAGGAAACTCTGCCATCGATCCTTACCAGACGATTGCCGGATTAAGCAAATATGATTACCTGTTTGGAGAGGATGCCGGAAACAAATTTTTCGCTTATCGGCCTTCTATGATTCCAAATAAAGATTTAGGATGGGAAATTTCGCGTACGGCAAACTTCGGAGTGGATTTCGGCTTGTGGAACAATCGTATATCCGGTTACATTGAGGGTTATATCACCAAAACAAGTGATTTGCTAATGGAACGTACGTTGCCATTTTTCACCGGCTTCTCCAAGGTTTGGCAGAATATCGGTAAAACCGAAAATAAAGGTATCGAACTAAATATCCAAGCAAATACGTTGAAGACTAAATCATTCTCTTGGGAAACAACTGTAACTTTTGCCCGCAATTGGAATAAAATCACGGAACTGCTGGGAGGTGGCGACATTCGCAACAATTCATGGTTTATAGGCAAACCTTTGCAAGTACATTACAACTATGAGATGATAGGAGTATGGCAGTTAGGCGAAGAAAAGGAAGCACAGAAATATGGTGCTATCCCTGGAGACATCAAAGTTAAAGATCAAAATAATGACGGTTCGATCGGAGAGCTGGACAAAGTAATATTAGGACAGAAAGATCCAAAAATCATTGCATCTTTACTGAACTCATTCCGTTTCGGTGCTTTTGATGCATCCATCAATCTGAACATGAATTTCGGAAGCCTGATCCATCCTAATACCTATGCCAGCTTAATCACACGTGACGGACTGCGATGGATGCCGTCCAACTTCAAATACTGGACACCCGACAATCCGACAAACGAATATACCCGTGCAGATAAACTAAGCGGATATGATCCATTTGCCGGTACAGGTGGCTACATGAAGGGAGATTACATCAAAATCCAAGATATAACACTGGGGTATGATTTCAGCAAAATAATGCCGAAAAACTGGAAGATTTTACGTGCACGGCTTTATGCGCAAGTCCGGAATCTCGGATATATCTATAAAGCATGTAAAAATGACGTAAGCCCGGAAGCTCCCGATTTTGACTATAATATTCCGACAACTTATACAATGGGAATAAATATTGACTTTTAAACTGTAATAAATTATGAAACTAAAATATTGGACCTTTATAATCGCATTATATGCAGGCAGCCTATGTTCCTGTTCCGATTTTCTTTCCGAAGACCCAAAAGGAAATATCACCACCAACTATTCGGAAACGGAAGAAGGTTGTGAACGGTTGGTTCTGAGTTTATATAATACGCACCGCGATTTCCTCGAAAGACTTTACCTGTTCGGCTCGATGGGAGCAGATGAGCAGTTAGTTGCCGTAAATGGAAATGACTGGCGTTATTTCGGAGAATATTTCGATACCCAGATGATAAACAATGGCTGGAACCGAGATTTCTGGAAACAATTGTATAATTCTCTCAATGTTGCGAACCTGGCAACCGAGATCATTGAAACAGCAGAGATCAAAGATGAAAGCAGACGGGCTGAACTTCGTGCAGAAGCACACGCACTACGCGCTTTTTATTTCTGGATCATCACGGAAACCTATGGAGATGGAGCACATTTCACGACAGAAAGTACTGCCGGTGTCAAAACAATTGGATATCAACCCGGCGTTGCAACTTTCTACAAACAAATGCTGGAAGATCTCAACATTGCCGCTACCGGATTGAAGCTGCCACAAAACAGCCAATGGGGACGCATGAATGAAGGAATACGCAAATTCATCTTAATGAAAGTATTGATGTCGCTGGCCGGTTATCCGGACGATGTGATTTCTGCTGCCGGATACACAAAAGAGCGTTGCTACACAGATGCTCTTGCTTTGACAAAATCGTTGCGGTCTGACTATAATTACAGATTGCTGGACGATTATACACAGATATTCGATGTTGACAATCAGGTTAATGACGAAATTATCTGGTCTGTACAATATTCGACTGACAAAACCTATAATGGCGGAGGTGAAAACGGACTTCACCGCTACGGTGTCGGTTGGTACAACAAATCTGCTGTCGACAACAAAGCAATCACAACCTTATGGAGCCATTCCCTATATTATGGGCGAGAATATCGCTGGACTATGCCATCCTTATTTATGATTCAAAATTTCAACGAATACGATAAGCGTCTTTATGGCTCATTACAAGAATACTGGTGCTGGATCCCGACAGATTGGAATCAAAAGCCTGTTTACTCCGACACAGTCCTAATCCGCCATTTCCGCTCTGTGACAGACGAAGAAGTAGCAGCCGGACGACGGAGAGGGGAGACTCATCCATTAGGGCATGAACTGTTTGTTGAAGGATTGAACCACATGTACAATCTACAAACAGGGGAGCCTACGATGAACGGACGCTCCTGCTACCATACCAATCTGAAACTATTGGATTCATCCCGAGAATTTGCAAAAGATGAAAAAGGTCACAAAGATTTTATCTGGTTTCGTTTAGGTGAAGTATATTTGTCCCAAGCAGAGCTATACATGTATATGGGACAAAAAGAGGAAGCTGCTAAAGTCATTACGGAATTGCGGAAAAGGGCATTGACCGAAGGGCACGAAGAGGCATTGAAAGTCACACCCGATATGATTACGCTCGATTTTATCCTTGATGAGTATATGCGCGAATTAAGTATGGAAGGTTTCAGGTGGTACACATTGAAACGCACCGGCAAATTGCTGGAACGCGCATTGAAATACAATCCAGATGTCAAAGATAAAATGAAGGCCTATCATGTCACCCGTCCGATTCCTCAGAATGAAGTGGATGTCGTCACGAATAAAGACGAATTCCACCAGCTACCGGAATATGATAAATAATTTTAAAACACTTAATATCATTTACTATGCATAACACAACAAACCAAATGTCAAGAAGACATTTTCTTGCAACAACAGGAGCGATTGCCGGAACGGCCTTGCTCAATCCCTTATCTGACATAAAAGCAGAAGCTGCCGGTATTGCAACACCGACAGGTAAAAAGCTTCGGATCGCACTCGTCGGGACAGGAGGCCGAGGGACATCTATGTGGGGAAGGGACATTCTGAAAAGTTATCCTGATTATCTTGAATTCGTAGGCCTTTGTGATAAAAACGAAGGACGTGTTGAAACTGGCAAACGCATCATCGGCACTTCCTGTCCGACATATACCGACTTTGAGAAAATGATGAACGAGACAAAGCCGGATGTATTGATTGTCACGACAATGGACAGCACACACCACCAATTCATTATCCGGGGAATGGAGTTGGGAGCCGATATTATCACAGAAAAGCCGATGACGACCGATGAAAAGAAAATCCAGGCGATTCTGGATGCTGAAAAGCGGACGGGGAAGACATGCCGGGTCACGTTCAACTACCGTTATTCCCCTCACCGGGCAAAAATATGGGAACTGCTTCGTGCCGGAGAAATCGGTGATATCACTTCCGTCGACTTCCACTGGTACTTGGACACTTCACACGGAGCCGACTATTTCCGCCGCTGGCACAGACTTGTTGAATGCAGCGGTTCGTTATGGGTACACAAAGCCAGCCATCATTTCGACCTCCTAAACTGGTGGATCGACAGTGATCCCGAGAGTGTGTATGCGCTTGGAGATCTCAACCATTATGGGAAAAATGGAACCATACGGGCAGAAAATTGCCGTACATGCCCTCATACCGACAAATGCAAATTCTTCTTTGACATCACCAAAAACAAGAACTACATGGAATTGTATGTGGCCAATGAAAAATACGACGGTTATCTGCGCGACGGTTGTGTGTTCAAAAAGGATGTAAGCATCTTCGACAAGATGGCGGCAACAATCAAATATAAAAATGGTGTACAAGTAGCCTATTCATTGACAACCTATTCTCCATACGAAGGTTACCGGATTGCGTTCAACGGAACAAAAGGCCGCATGGAAGCTTGGATCCAGGAATCCAGACCGACATCGGATGCCAATTATGACGAAATCGTTTTATTCAAGAATTTCAATAAGCGGCAATATATCCAGATTCCGTTCGGGACATCCGGACATGGCGGCGGGGATGCATTATTAAAAGATCAGATATTCTTGCCTAATATTGACGATCCGTTCCAACAGTGTGCAAACACCCGAGACGGTGCTTTGGCTTGCCTGGTCGGAATTGCAGCCCGCAACAGCATAGCATCCGGACAACCTGTAAAAATCGCGGACTTAACTTCGATCCAACCACAGGAAAAGAAGCTGTATAAACGTATCTTATAAATATTCAAAGAAGATGTCAAACTGCCCTGTCCCCGTGTCACACGCGGGACAGGGCAATTTTGGTTCTTCCTTTTAACCCATTTTGATTCCTTTTACTCCATGAACAAACTGATTCTACTTATCCTCTTCTCTCTATCCTATTGCAGTTATGTAATAGGTCAGGATTCACACATACATTTTATAGAGAAGCCCGATTCACAAAAAATAAGCATATACATAGACCAAGTTCTCTTTACAGAATTTCTTTACTCCGACACTTTATATAAACAAGTCCTTTATCCTATCTATACTGCATCCGGTACCGAAATCACTCGCGGCTATCCCGCCCGCCCGAAAGCCGATGAACAGACAGACCATCCCCACCAGATGGGGTTATGGTTTAGCTTCGGAGATATCAATGGATTGGATTTCTGGAATAATTCGAATCGCATTCCCTATGATAAAAAAGAACAGTACGGCATTATCCGGTTTGCCGGCATCAAGAATATAAACGAGAAAGAAAACAAATTTACAGTTGAAGCAGATTGGACAAACCACGATGGATATATTCTACTAAAAGAAAAAACCACCTACGCATTCACCGGTAAGCCACACGAAAGAGGTATTCAGCGAACCACTACACTGACTGCTTTCAAAGATTCTATTTTCATTACGGAAAATAAAGAAGGCTTACTCGGTATGCGTTTAGACCGAAATCTTGAAGCCGACATTTCCGGGATCTATCAAAATAAAGAAGGAGACACCGGTGACGATGTTTGGGGAAAACGTTCGGCTTGGGTTGTTTTAAACGGGAAAATAAAAGACGAGAAAATATCGATAGCTCTCATAGACCATCCTGAAAATCCCAATTATCCGGGTTGGTCGCATGCACGTGGATACGGCCTGTTTGCGATTAATAACTTAGGAGGACAGTGTTTCGATAAACAAGCGGAAAAAGTTCAAATCCTGCTAAAAGAGGGGGATTCCATCACTTTTACCCACCAAATTATGATAAAGGACGGAGGTTATCTTTCCAATCAGGAAATAGAAAAGGTTCCTGCACCACAGAAACCCCTATAAACAATTAAAGGCTGTCTCACGACAACCCCTAACCAACTTTGTTAACCTTAAATCTAATACTATTATGAAAAAACCACGATGCAAAGATACGGGCTTTTCCCAATTTGTCAATAGTTAAAATGCTAATTTGTGTTGTAAAGCATATAAGAAAAACTAATTCCTAAAAAAGTAAAGAAAATATGCAACCGTAATATGTCCCTGCTCGTCTATAAAAGAAAACAAACGAAAATATAACAAGACATGAAAACAAAAGCATTTTTCTTTATGGTTTGTATCTGGTTACTGGCAACGAACGGATTTGCCCAGAATACAATAAAAGGAAACGGAAACATTATCACAAAAGAAATTTCCATATCCGATTATGATGAAATCTCATATGTGGGAAAAGTAAACATCGAATATGAACAATCCAATGCATCTCCTTCCTTTAAGATAACGATAGACGAAAACATACTGCCCCACCTCAACATAAAAGTAAAGGGTAAGAAATTGATCATACAACCCAAAGACGAAAAGAAAGTCTTGAACGGAAGATCATACGGGCTCAATCTCCAACCGACCGTATGCGAGATAAAAACCAACTCCCGTGAACTGAAAGAGATAAACGCAATAGGAGGTGGAGAGTTTGTCGCCAAAAGTCCTCTTAAAGGTGATAAACTGGATATCAGTATTGCCGGAAGCAGCACAATAAACTTCGATAAGCAGCTGGAAGCACGCAAAATCAACTTCAGCGTGGCAGGATCAGGAGACATCAACGCAACCAAACTGAAAGTAGACAACCTGGATTGCAGCGTGGCTGGCAGCGGTTCCATCCTCCTCAAAGGAGAGGCCGAAAGAGGGGATCTGAGCGTAGCCGGCGGCGGGGACATCAGTGCTTTCGAATGTGTCCTTCGGAAAGCGGAATGTAGCGTAGCCGGTGGTGGCGATATTGAAGTACACGCATCCGAACAATTGGATGCCAGTATAGCCGGTGGTGGCCACATACGATATGAAGGAAACCCGGAGCTCAGTAAAAGCGTCGTAGGCGGAGGTTCGATCAAAAAGAATTAGCATTTCTATAAAATTCATCCTACATTTGTAACCTAAGTGCGACAAACACGTCTATAAGTATAACATAAAGAAGACAGACATGAAAACAAAAGGTTTACTAATGATCGTTTTCCTGATAGGAATGTTTTTCTCTGCCCAGGCAGCGGACCATGTAAAAGGAAACGGAAAGCTCTCAACCAAGAAAATAACGATCGACGACTTCAATGCCATCAAGTTCGACGGGGTGATCGACTTCAACTACGAGCAGTCGGAGTCTACTCCGCATATCGAAATAACCGTAGATGAAAACCTGCACCCGTACGTGGACATCGACATCAAAGACCGTGTTCTTACCGTCGGATTCAAGGGGGCAAAAGTCGATCATTTCACCAAATTCATCGTCAAGACCAACTCCAAATGGCTGAAAGAAGTAAAAGCTTCCGGCAATGCGAATTTCATGGCCAACAGCCCATTGACAGGTGACGAGTTGAAAATCAACGCAAACTCCAACTGTCTCGTCCAACTAAAGCAGAAAGTCGAAGTCGGCAAGCTCGATCTGAACGTGTCCGGTAGTGCCAATATGGTCGTGAATGAACTAAAAACCGACAAGCTGGAATGCAGCATTAACGGCTCCGGCACGATCAACCTGAAAGCAGGAAACGCCGAAGAAGCAGACTATAACATCACGACTGATGGTGAAATCATGGCTTTCGGGATAGCAGTGCCCGAAGTGAACTGTAAAATCACAGGTAAAGGTTCCGCCCAGATCCATCCGACCAACAACCTGAAAGCAACAATCGTAGGAAAAGGGAATATCCGCTATAAAGGTCCGACAGCCGTACAACAGAAAGTCATCGGCAAAGGGACCGTTGAAGAAGTAAAATAAATATGAAAATGAAATTATCTTTATTAGCACTCTCCTGCATCCTTATCGTGATGTCGGGTTGTTCCCGTATCATCAAAGGAGACGGAAAAGTGGAAGAGAGGAGTGTACCCGTCGAAGAGTACGAAGAGTTGTCTATCGCCTGCCCAACCGGGAAGATCTATTATAACCAATCAGAAGAAACATCCACTCTCTTGGTCACGACAGACCTCAACATATATGATATGCTGAATATATATGTATCGGGCAAGACATTAGTCATCAAGCTCAAAGACACCTATAAAGATAAGTTCATTTGGCCATCTGAATTTACGATCCATGCAAGCTCCCCCAAAATGAAAGAAATCGACCTTGCCGGTAAGGCCGAGGTCAATCTGGACGGTCTTTTCACAGCGGAAAAGCTGGATATATCAGTAGCTGGATCGGGAAAAATCAATCTGAACGACTCGGTTTTAGTAGACCGACTTTCTACAAGCATAGCCGGAAGTTCCTCCATCAAAGGAAAAGCACTGAATGTAGGAACCTTGCATAGCGAGGTCGCCGGATCAGGAAGATATGAGCTGGGAGGCACAGCCCAAAAGGTTTCAATCGAGATTGCCGGAAAAGGGACAATCAAAGCATACGACCTGAAAGCCAGGAATGTATCTTGTGAAGTAGCTGGTTTCGGAATATTCCAAGTATACGCAAGCCAATCTCTGAATTTGGAAGCTGCCGGACTCGCCAAGTTGAGCTACAAAGGCAACCCAAGCCTTTCGACGGAGGGGATTGTGATGACAAGGAAAGCAGACTGACTCACAGCCAGCCTTCCTTCCTATACCATTCTATGCTTTCTTCCAGGCCACGGCGTAACGGGTAAGCCGGGACGAAGCCCAATTCATCCTGAAGCGGCGTAACATCACAAATCCAGTTACGCTGTTTCAGGATTATATATTTATCTGTATTCAATGTCATACTCTTCTTCAGTAGCTTGCCTATCCATTCAGACCCTTGGCAGGCTATATGCACCAGTCTCATTGGAATACGGGCATGCAGAACATGTTTCTTCCGCAGGATTTCCTGTATCATCCGGGCGAACGATTCATCTGTATAGACATCACCGTCCGCCACAAAATAATGGCGGTTCCGGACAGCCTCATTTTCCAAAGCAAGGAAAGCAACGGTAGCCAGATCCTTTACATATATAAAAGTAATACGCTGAGGCGTAAAACCGACAGCAAAATCAAAACCGGACTTTATACTTTTAATCTCCATGAAATAATCTTTCTCGCCCGGCCCATACACTCCTGTCGGACGCAGGATCACATACGGGAAATAAGACTGATGCCGCAAATAATTCTCCGCCTCCAGCTTGCTCTTTCCATAGTCTGTATCAGGCAATTGAGGATCATCCAGAGAGATGGGGCGGAACGTTTTCTCGTCTCCACGCCCGTAGCTGCTCAAGCTGCTCATCAGAAGAAATTTCTCCGGTTTGCAACCCGATGTGGCAAGCGCCTCGATCAGGTTAGCCGTATTCTGGGCATTGATACGATAAAAGTTCCTTTTATCAAGTGTCTTCGTCAGTCCGGCGTTATGGATCACATAATCCCAAGGGCCATGCTCCCGGACAAAATCAGCCAACTGAACAGTCAATGACTCACGGTCGGAATATTTCAAATCGATAAAACGAATCCGTTTATCCTGCAAATTCGCACGACTACTTGTCGAACGGACACCCGCCCAGGTTTCATATCCCCGTTCAAGCGCCTCCTTCACCAGGAAACCACCAATAAAACCACTGGCCCCCGTAATCAATATCTTTTTCATAATTGTCAATTATCAATTGTCAATTCTTCTTAATGTAATAGGTATAGTAATACAGCAACAGGCCGATCCAGTTCAAAACGACAATAGTCAGTATCCAAAGAATCTTCTGTCCACGACTGATGAAAGGATTTTGCCTCACAGCGGTAATACCGAATATAAGAACAGCGATACCGGCAATATATCCGACTTCCGGCAAGCCTATCAAACAAAGATTACTCATGTTCGTGTTTTTTCAAAACCCGATGCGGTAGATCTCCATGTCCGATCAGTTCTATCGGGCAGGCATATTTCTCGCCCAGCCACTCTTCGGACACATCCGCTCCGGGATGGTAATGTAATGTTTCGTTTACACAAGCAATGTTTTTCACCATCGCCAATACAGTTCCGATATCATGCGAAACCAGAATGATCGCACTCTCCTTATTGATCTCATCCAGGAGTTTATAGAAATGAGACTCGAACCGCTTGTCTACATATGAGTTCGGCTCGTCTAAGATCAGCACCTGCGGACGGGAAACAATGGAACGTCCCAACAACACACGTTGCAATTGTCCGCCGGACAGCTCGCCGATCGCCCGGCCCGCCAAATCTTCCAACCCCATTTTTCCAAGTACCTCCTCCACTCGCTGTTTCTGGCTTGCACTGTAAGAACGGAACAGCGGCTTTTCTGAAGCCAACCCCGAAGTCACCACCTCGCGCACGGAGATCGGGAACTTCTTATCAATGTTGTTCAACTGAGGAAGATAACCGATCCGGAGAGAAGGGACCATCTGTCCGTCCTCATAAAAGCGGATCATACCGGAAACAGGCGGCAACAAGCCGAGTATAACCTTCAGCAAGGTCGTCTTCCCTCCTCCGTTCGGTCCGATAATACCCAAGAAATCACCTTTCCAAACCGTCAAAGAGATATCCCGCAATACGGTTTTATTACCGTAGGCGGCCGTCACATGTTCTATGTCAATCAGTTTCTCCATCAGCCAATGCTTTCGCTATATGAATCAGTTCCGTATTCCAATGATAATCCAGCGGGTTGATTTTCACGAGCCGGCAACCTGTTTCTTTCGCAATCAGTTCGGCATTTTTCTGATCGAACTCCTGCTGGATAAAAACAACTTTCGTATGGTGTTCCTTCGCCGTCATTACCAATTGCTTCAACTGGGCAGGTGAAGGTTCTTTCCCATCCATCTCGATACAAAGTTGGACGAGGTTGAATTCATCGGCAAAATAAGTCAAAGCAGGATGATAGATGATAAAAGTACGGTCGGTCAACGGGTCGAGTAGACGCTTGATCTCAGCCTCCGTCTTATCGATATCCGCCAGCAAATCGTTATAATTTTTCCAATAATACTCCGTATTCTCCTTATCCAGTTCAATAAAAGCGTTCAGCGTATTCCAGGCAATAACCTTTGCCCCTTCGATGGAGCTCCAGATATGTGGGTCGATACCGCCCGCATGGTGATGATGTCCATCACCATGCCCTTCATGCCGGTGCTCCTCTTCCTCCGTCTCTTTTACAAACTGCATGCCCTGCGAGACATCGAATATCTTCAAATCGGGATTATTTTCACGAATCTTCTGCATCCATACCTGCTCGAAACCGATATAACCGATTTGCAGATACGCTTCACTCTGTCCGATCTGCACCATTTGCCTTGGAGTCGGATCATACGTCTCCGGACTCTGCCCGGATGGAACTACACAATGGATGGCAAACTTATCTCCTGCTATCTTTTCAGAAAAGAAACGTTGTGGCTCTATCGTCACTGTTACCACCTTTCCTTCCGTCAGCTTTCCGGTACATGCGGCAAGTAGCAACAATACCGTCAACAGGATATATATTCCGGTATATTTCATCTTATTATTTATTTTGACAAGGATACAAAGATAGGAACATCCGGCAAATAAAAAAAGAGCTTGCTCTCAATCGAACAAACTCTTTTGTGCGGCTGAAGGGACTCGAACCCCCACGCCGTGAAGCATCAGATCCTAAGTCTGACGTGGCTACCAATTACACCACAGCCGCATTGCGTTTGCAAAGGTAAACAAATTCTGTTAATCTGCAAATATTGCTGGAAAACTTATCTACATAGGCATAAAAAAACATCGGAGTGCCTATTAATTTTGTAATCGGTGGTTGCGATTATAAAATCAGTGCCAGCAATTATATAATCACAATCACTGATTATATAATCACTGGCACCGATTACAGAATTAATAGGCACTTAAGAAAGAATTATCCGAGACAAAAAAGATTTTTCTCTCCATAGAAATAAGAAATTGTTGTTGCAGGATTGGGTGCGGCGACCTTGAACATTCTTCCCAATCCGTTGCCCGTTTATAAATAATATGTATATTTGTGGATCAAGTAATAACAAATAAAAACAGTAACTATGAAAGAAAAAGGGTCGGATCTGAAAATCACGGAAGAGATGGAAAGAAAAAAGTTGCAGGACAGGTATATTCGCTTCGACTGGGCCATCAAGCGTTTGTTGCGCCAAAAGGCCAATTTCGATGTGCTTGACGGTTTCCTGACCGTCATGCTGAACGAAGAAATCAGGATCGTCGAAATCCTCGAAAGTGAAGGCAACCAGGAAAGCGCCGACGACAAGTTCAACCGTGTCGACATCAAAGCCTTGAACAGCAAAGGCGAAATCATCCTTGTCGAGATACAGAACACACGCGAACTGCACTACTTGGAACGCATCCTGTACGGCGTAGCTAAAGCTATCACTGAACATATCTCGCTTGGCGAAGGCTACGAGAAAATCAAGAAAGTCTACTCCATCAGCATCCTCTATTTCGACATTGGTATTGGGACAGACTATATCTATCACGGCCAAAATCATTTCGTCGGTGTACATACGGGAGACCATCTGCGTGTCAACACGCGTGAACGGGATGTGATCGTCTCACGTCTTCCTGCCGAAATCTTTCCCGAATATATCCTGATCCGTGTAAACGAGTTCGACAAAGTGGCTCTTACCCCTTTAGACGAATGGATCGAATACCTGAAAGACGGCACAATCCATCCTGACACGACCGCACCGGGCTTGAAAGAGGCACGCGAGATTTTGAAATACTACTCGATGTCGCCCGAGGAACGCCTTGTCTATGATCGTCACCTCGACGCCATCATGATTCAAAACGACGTGATCGGCACAGCCAAATTAGAAGGGAGAATAGAGGGGAAAGCGGAAGGAAAAGCAGAAGGTCTTGCAGATGGTATACGCCAAGTCGCTTCCAAGATGAAAAACACGGGAGTAGACATTGCGACCATCGCAAAATACACCGGTTTAAGTGAAGAAATAATCCTATCTTTATGAGGAAAAGATACTTCTGTTTCTCTTTATTTGTAATCCCCTTTTGCCAACAACAACTCTATCGCCGCCTCTATGATCGTATCCCGTCCTTTTTGGATATCCTCGCCCGTAATGGAAACCGCAATGTCCGGATCGATTCCGAACTCCGTATGCTGTTTGTTTACATCCAGGACCGGGCAGGCCGAGAAACGGACACTCCATCCGTTCGGTAATTCCGAACTGAAAGGCAAGCCGCTGCCGCCTCCCGTACGGTCACCCATGACCGTGACTTGCGGAAGGAGACGCATCACATTGACAAAATCGTTCGTGGCACTATAGGAATGCCGATTGGTCAACACGACCACCGGATAAGGCCAGCGAATACGGTCTGAAGGAGAAAGATAGACCGGATTGGGCTGGGTGAAATCGTTATGCCCGTTTCCTTTCTTATATTGCGTATACCCCGTCAGAATCCTTTCCTCAAGGAAACGCGAGGCGATACGGTCGGAATAGAGCATGGAACCGCCCCCATTGTCGCGCACATCGAATATCAACCCTTTGCATCCCTTGAAATGTGCGAACATATAATCAAGGTTGTTTTCACCCACACCGCTCGAAAAACTACCGTAATAGACATATCCGATCTTATCGTCCGCCAAACGTTTGTACTTCATGCCTCCGGCAATCTTGTAATCCGTGCCGAGATAATTATCTTGTATTTCGGTATAGAAGTTGGCCGGATAATCTTCATACCAAGCCCAGTAACGAGACATATCAAAAGAAGAGATCAGGTTGGTATGCCCATCTTTTACCTCGGCCAACATCTTGCCGAGGATATCAAACAATTCGTACTGATCCATCGTATCTTTAACAAGCAGATTGTAGCGGTCGTGCACCTCGTCCCAGTCGACATCCTTGAAAGCAAAGAAGCAGTAGTTCTCGTCCATGATACGCCAAAGCGCCTCGAAATTATCACGGGGGGACGAATTATATTCCGTTGCTTTCTCGCAACCGAAGAAAAAGAGGAGACAGAGGGAAAAGAGAAAAGGTCTCATAAATCATAAATCTTTAATAGTAAGCACTTTTATACCGATCTCGCTCGCTCTTCAACCGCTTGCCTCCGAAAGAGACAAACTCTTTCACAAGTCCGATCATAAACGAGTTGGAGAGGACATGCGTCTTGATGCTGTTCACATCCGTCCGGTACATACTGTTCAGGTAACCGACACGGACCGTAAAGCTCGACACCGGAATATCGAGCGTGAAATAGTTCCTCATCGCAAACTTATTATGGAACGAACTGAACCGCACGATCCCGTCCGCACTACCTTGCGTCAAGAAATAATAGGGTTCGCCCTTATGCACCGAGAAGAGTACACCGGCAAACGGTATCTCCGCCTGATAACGGAGCGTGAGCGGAAAGTCCTTGATCTTAAAATTATAGATTGCCATAGCTGACAGGTTCAAATCGAAATCCGCCTTGCCTGAAACCGGATTGTTGCTGTTACGCGTATTATAGATAAAACCTCCCGAAAGACGTGCGGACGCTCCGGTCAGGACCTTCAATCCGGGTTGCAGGTGAGGAAAACGGTAATGATAGCCCAGACTATAATCCACGAATCCGGCATATTCGTTTGCTGTCCCTGCACCATTTCGGGTCGAACCGAACTCCACATTAATCAATTGCTGGCGGGACACATTATAGTCTGCCAACCGTACGACTTTCATCCGTTCATTGAGAATCCGTGCCACCCAACCTGTATAATTAATGTCCGTACTAGGCGAGAGATAGGTATCCCTCAAATTATAACCGCCGATCCCGACCATCGTGCTCTCGTTGGTCGAGCGGGGCGCGTCCTCTGCCTGAGCGGTTGCCGGAAAAGGGAGGCAAAGGAAGAGAAGGCAGAGGAAATTGACAATTGACAATTGACAGTTGACAATTAATAGTGGACGTTTAACAGTTGACACCTAAATCATTCTTTTTAAATTATTCATTCTTCATACTCAAAAAAGCTTCATTTGCCCGGTAATCTCATCGATAATATCCGAGTTGCTCTTATCTGCATCCGGATCGAGATCCGCTTCCCCACCATCATCGTCATTCTGCTCCTGCGGTTGTTCCACCGGAGCAAAACGGACGGGATCGAGTTCGTTGATTGTTTCTATATCAAAAGTCGAAATACGTTTTCCTTTCGCCTTGAATCCTTTCACGGCAATGAATTCTTCCGCATCCAACACCAGCGGTTCACGAAAAGCGTCATGCCCGCCAAACACCGCCTCGATTCGCGGATAAGCCTCGTCGGTAAGCAGCATCAAACGACTTTTCGGATTCTCACCGAGGAAATTCTGCTTGCGGCTTCCAGCCTCCAACTGGAAACGTTTCAGATAATAATACTTTTGGTCGGCATCGTAAAGGGCAGCCGTCCAAACCTTATTCGCATCAAACTTCTCGATATTCAATATAGTAGGTTCATAATGGTTGCTCAGATCGAAATTGGTCGTATAGAAATCGCCATTCTGAAGAATCACCAGGATCAGATCGTCACTCTGGAATTCACCCAACTCCTCTCCACGCCCGTCGTAATTCAGGCGTAATACATCGCGATCAAACCAAACCATACGGCCTCCCAAGGTCGAACTTCCTTTCTGCTTCAGGCTGACCTTATGGATATCCGCCTTTGTCAGGATATTCCCCATAGAGCCACGCCCTTTGATCGCGATCTCGCTGAAATCCTTCTCAAAGACAAGTAATTTCTGGCGGGGTTTCGGCTTCAGGATCACCTTTACCGTCTCGGCTTCGCCATTGGCATTGGCACTGAAATAAAGGATGCGAGAACCTTCCGTTCCCTTGGTAATATCATATTCCTTATCACGTGTCACACCTGTTACGGCAAAACGTTTGATATAATTATACCCCACCTTTCCATCCCGATAAATCACATTATAGATCGTACGGTTATCATTCCTCTTGAAGACATTCAAGTAAAGAATATCTTTTCCGACGAACATCTTCTCGCTCACCTTCACGACCTTGTACGTGCCGTTGCGGTAGAAAAGAATAATATCGTCGATGTCGGAACAGTTGCAGACAAATTCGTCCTTCTTCAAACCTGTCCCTATAAATCCTTCGGCACGGTTGATATATAGTTTTTCGTTCGCTTCGACCACTTTAGTCGCCTCGATCGTGTCGAAATTGCGCACCTCGGTCATACGCGGATAGTTCTTGCCGTATTTTTCTTTCAGCATCATAAACCAGTCGACCGTATAATCCACGATATGCGCCAGATGGTCGTCAATCTTGGCAATCTCTTCCTTATACTGGGCAATGGTCGCATTACATTTGTCCGTATTGAACTTAAGGATACGTCCCATCTTGATCTCCATCAGTTTCAGGATATCCTCACGGGTCACTTCGCGGATAAAGTGCGGTTTGAACGGGTCAAGGCGTTTGTCGATGTGAGCGATCGCCTCGTCCATATCTTTCGCCTCTTCAAACTCCTTGTCTTTGTAGATGCGTTCTTCGATGAATATCTTTTCCAGGGAAGCGAAAAAGAGCGATTCTTCCAATTCCCCTTTCTGTATCTCCAGTTCGGTACGGAGCAGGTGAAGCGTGTCGTCAGTCGAATGCTTCAGCACATCGCTTACCGTCAGGAAGTGCGGCTTGTTGTCCATAATGACACAACAATTCGGTGAAATGCTGATCTCGCAATCCGTGAAAGCATACAACGCATCGATCGTTTTGTCGGAAGAGACACCTGGAGCCAGGTGCACGAGGATTTCCACGTTACGGGCCGTATTATCATCCACCTTCTTGATTTTGATCTTTCCCTTATCGTTTGCTTTTAGGATCGATTCAATCAAAGTAGAGGTTGTCTTTCCATATGGGATCTCGCTGATAACAAGCGTCTTGTTGTCCAGTTTCGTAATCTTGGCACGCACCTTTACGGAACCACCGCGTTCACCGTCGTTATATTTTGAAACATCAATATACCCACCGGTCTGGAAATCGGGATACAAGGTAAACTCTTCCCCTCGCAAATAAGCGACGGATGCATCCAAAAGTTCGTTGAAATTATGCGGCAATATTTTGGAAGAAAGCCCTACGGCGATACCTTCCACACCTTGTGCCAGTAACAAAGGAAACTTGACGGGAAGCGTCACCGGCTCCTTGTTCCGTCCGTCGTAGGAAAGTTGCCAGAGAGTCGTTTTCGGATTGAAGACCGTTTCAAGCGCAAACTTGGAGAGGCGCGCCTCGATATAACGCGGAGCCGCAGCACCGTCGCCAGTGAGAATATTCCCCCAGTTTCCCTGGCAGTCGATCAACAAGTCTTTCTGTCCGAGCTGTACCAGTGCATCACCGATAGAGGCGTCGCCATGCGGGTGGAATTGCATGGTATGTCCGACAATGTTCGCCACCTTGTTATAGCGCCCATCGTCCAATCGCTTCATCGAGTGCAGGATTCGGCGCTGTACGGGTTTCAGTCCGTCGTTGATATGCGGAACGGCACGCTCCAAAATTACATAGGAGGCATAATCGAGGAACCAATCCTGATACATACCCGACAAATGATAAGAAACCCGGCTTTCCGATTTGCCCGGTATCTTATATTCCGAATGTATCTCCCGGCTTGCTTCCGTTTCGACAGTCTCATCCCTGTTTTCATCAGCAGCCGGTTGTCCTTCCGTATCTTTTATTGTTTCGTTTTCGTCCTGTTCTGTAATATCTTCTGGTCTCATATATCTCTATCCAAATCTTTTGCATCATCCCGGGCTCTGTGGCAATTGCTCATAAGCCATAATAGGCTGTAAATATACGAAATATTGCCGAAATAATAATAAAGAACAGGAGTTAGGCCCGCAAAAATTCATTATTTGGAAGTATTCATCACGCCAGCATCCGTATCTTGATTCCAGATTTTCTTTCCGCTGCTCTGATATTTCCGCCCAAACTGGAAATTCCAGGCGAAGGTAAGGAAGAAAGCACGGGAACTTTCATTGACATCAGTGGAAACTCCCGTCATGAAAACAGAGTCCGATGTTTGTAAAACGATATTTGCAAATTCAAGCTGTCCGGATGATTCTCAAAAGAACCTTGGCGACTTGATTATCAGGAAAAGGGGCAACTCGTTTTTCACAAGAGACAAGTATCAGAGCGAACAATAACGAGCCTATATAAACAATATCTTTCATGCAATAAACAAAATCAATCGGCAGCAAAGGTGAAATATTATCTCTAAAGCCTAACATTTATTACATTTGTTTGTTAAATAGAAAAAGAAGAACATGAAAATATTAATCCTTTGCTCTGACAACAGTTGCCTCAGCCAGATGGCACAAGGCTGGCTACAATCATTTGACAGAACGCTTATCGTTCATTCCGCCGGGATCAGTCCGGCCATAGAGGTACATCCGCTCGCCGTCCAGACATTGGCATCTTCCGGCATCGATATCAGCCATCATAAACCGAAAGCGGTAGAAGAATATATAGATGCCCCCTGGGACTATGTGATCACCGTCAGCAGAGATGCAGAAGAAAACTGCCCTGCTTTCACAGGAAAAGTACGCAACCTGATACACACCAGCTTCTACAACCCGGCACGTGCAAAAGGTACGCCCGAATCCATTGCCGGTGAATTTCGCCGGATCAGCAACCAGGTCAAAATGAAAATGTACGACCTGTATTGCGACGAAATACAGAACGGTGGATACGGGCCTACTTGCACCTGCGGCGCGAACCGGTTTTGCAGATGTAATTAGCAGCCTTTGGAACCCTTTTGCTCAATGTCTCGTTTCCGCTTCAAAGCTTCCAGGAAGTAATAGTCAGCATAATTCAACGGGACATCTATTTCTCCATTATGCGGAATACTTCCGACACAATGCATCAGCAAAAAGTTTCCGTTCGTACCCAACTCAGCTCGGTAAGCCGGAGAAGCCAGACTTTTCATGATCCGGTCGGCATATGCCTTATACGTTTGCGGTTCAGGCACATCCATCGTACTAATCTCATACAAAGCGGAGGCGATACAAGCAGCGGCCGAAGCATCCCGGTAATCGTCAGGAATGTTCGGGGCATCCATATCCCAATAAAATACAAGGTCTTCGGGCGTATTTTTATGACTGAACATAAAACGGATCGCTTTTAAAGCCAGGTCGAGATACTTCCGGTCTCCGGTCTCCCGGTAACACAGCGTCAGACCGTAAATGCCCCAGGCTTGTCCACGGCTCCATGCCGATTCGTGCGCATATCCCTGTGCCGTATGCCGATTGCGTACGGAGCCGTCTTTCAAGCTATAATCCACCACATGATAACAACTGCCATCCGGGCGATATTGTTCCTTTATAGTACGGTCGACATGCGAAACGGCAACCTTATAGAAAGCAGAGTCACCGGACAACCGTGTAGCGGCAAACAACAGTTCGAGATTCATCATATTATCGATGATCACCGGACACTCCCAGCCCCGTTCCGAAATCCATCCTCTATCCACGTCCCATGACTGGATAATCCCCGCTACCGGCCGAAAGCGGGTAGACAAGGAACGGGCAGCTTCGACAATCACCTCCTTGTATTCCGGATCGCCCGTCAGACGCAAACCGTTCCCAAAACTGCAATAAATCATAAAGCCGACATCATGGTTCCACTTGATGTTTTTGGCATCTTTCACCGCTTCCGTGTATTTCTGTGCAAGAGGCAACAGGCTCTTATCCCCTGTCAATTCATACAAATACCAAACCGAACCGGGGAAAAAACCACTGCGCCAGTCCGCCAAGTTACAATAATAAACGGAACCGTCCGGGTTCAGCGTAGTCGGGTTCATAAACTTGCCGCTCGCCTCGATCAGCTCGATTTCTTGTCCTATCTGTTTACGGGCAAACTCTACGTTCTCTTCAACAAACCCATTTCCTGTTCCTCCGCAGGAAATCAACGCAACACTGAGTGCCATGCCCATTAAATGCTTCACTTTTACCATCTTTATATTATTTATTTTTTAATGTAACTACTCTTCTATTCTCCCGACAAGAGAACTTTGATCACTTGTACAGGCTCACCCGATACTGATGCCGATAGGACCGTATACCCCTCTATCGGTTTCTCCGCTTCCGTCCCTCTTTTTGCCGCCTTTGTCGTAAAAGAAGCATTGGTGGGTGAAGCAATCTTCAAGGAAAAAGATTTACCGTCTTTCCTGAGAACGGCAGTATTTCCTTTACATTCAACGTCTGCCGAAGTTATCACGGACCATTGCACCGACTGGGACGGGCTCTGCAACCCTACACTGTCCGTAACCAGTATACGGGTATCATCAAGCATACGAAATGTCCGATAAACAAAACGGCTCTGTCCGGCATAAGCCGTGCTCATATTCATTGTGACAAAAGGTTGGGCGGCCCTATCGTCCAGCCGATCGATCTCACCTGTCCCGGCCGAGTTTTGCAGTTTATGGTCAATCGACAACGTATTGTGGCTGAAATTCGAATTTCTGAAATACGTCCAGCGCTGTCCATCCGGCTTATAATCCCAGAATCCGGGTAGGTTATAGTTATCAGTCCCCAAATCGTCCGTCCACCTTATCCCGTTCATCTCGACAATAAAGGTTCCTATATCCAGCTGTTGGTGCGCCATATCCGGATCTCCGGTTTTAGCAATCAGATAGAGACTGTTAGGAATATTCCGGTTTCCGTTGAACACGACAATGTCATTGATACCTTCGTACACCTTCAGTTTCGGCAAAGCATCAGCAGTAGAAGAGGCCGTATCATACCAAGGAATGGACAGGAAGTAGAATCTGAAATAATTTCCCTCATGAACCGTCTTTGACAAGACATCCCGATAAAATGTCGCTACTTCCGGTTGGTTGAAAGCCCGACTGAAATAAAAATAAATGGGCTCTGCCGCAGGAGCCGTACTACCGGAATTGGCAAAATTGAATATCTTGCCGGAAGGGCTTGTGCTATGCATATAATACAGGACGCTTTTATCCACTCCCACCATTTCCGAAAGTCCGAAGTCCCCGCCAAAATTATCATTCAACGCTTTCAACAAAAGAGATAAGTACATGTTCGTATATCCCCAATAAGCAGGTCCCTCGTAGCAAACACCATCCGGTGCAAAATGCTTCAGGCAGTTCGGGATATACCTGACCGCTTCACCAATGATATGCTTGGCCAGTTCCGGATAATGCTCTTCAATGGCCAAAGCACCCAATACCATTCCGGTATTGCAAACCACATTCCAGTTCGTTTCGCGTTTCGCCCAAGAATCCGCATTTCCGGTGTTATATTCCTCAACGACAAGATCCAATGCCTTTGTTTTAATTGAATGAACAACCAACTGTCTGGTCGAAGGAGCCAACACATCGTACAGCCAATCGTAACCAATGGCTACAGCCGTCGTCATTTCCGCCACATCCAAGTAGTGAATAGGATCCCAGTCAGGGAAATTACAAACGTGGACCAACTCTTTCTCCGCCTTCTCCGCAAAACGTCTGTCTCCGCTTAACCGGTAGGCCAGGGCCAGGTTTACCATCCGGTAAACCTGTTCACGGCTGATAGGCAGTATATCTTTCGTGTTTTTTATTTCCCTTCGAGGATCTTCCTGCGGAGGAACCAGCAACAAACGTTCCGCCTCCTTCATCAGGCCGACGTATAAGCTATCCAATAAAGGTTCGGTTCCAAATAAATCACGAATCCGCTGTTCCTCTTGCTTACTGAAAAGTAACCTGGGATGCTGGAGCAAGTCTTTTCCGGATTGCCGGACAGAGAGATCCCGCCCTGTTACCACAAAGGAGAACAACAGGAAAAATAAACCTATTAAATTAATCAATCTCATAAACACATAAGTTAAAGGGATTTTCAATGATCCAAATAAAAGAGACACAGTGTTCACAAAGCTTTCTTATATGCTAATCAGAGCTCCGCGACTCTGTGCCTCCATGCTACTATATCAAACTTAACACAACTGCTTAGAAACTGTTTTGATTTTTTACAAACAGCCTGCTTTGTTATTTTGCCATTGTTTTTGCCTATACTTTGAGCATCTTTTTGGTCATATCCGCCTCTCTTCTCCGTCAGATAGCCCGCTATCTTCCCCATCAGAGAGATGAATCTGATCCAAAAATACATCTCAAATCATGAAGCGAAAAAATCAAAACAGTTTCTTAATCAATCGAGGTTACCAACCCGGATTCTGTGTCAACGCATCATTCCGTTCCCTTTCCACACCAGGTATAGGCCAAAGCATATCACGTTCGGTAAACAGATGGGTATAGATCGGCTCGCCATAGATATTGACAGCATCAACGTTATTGAGCGTTTTGTGGGCAATTTCATATCCCCAACGACGCAAGTCACTGAAACGAAGTCCTTCCCCGGCAAACTCAACGGCACGTTCCTTGCGTATCCGCTCGGCCATCTGTTCTTTATTGCTGACAACCATCCACTCTGGACCGGAGTTCAAGCCCGGCATACCAACACGGGTACGAACCTTGTTGAATTCGATCACGGCCTTGTCTAACTGTCCCGCTTCGTTGTAGGCCTCGGAAAGCATCAAGAGAACGTCAGCAAAGCGGATCAAAGGAAAAGCGAACGGTGTATGCAAACGGTTGCTGATCGCACCGCCCTGATCTCCTTCGGTCACGAACTTCCGATAGAGATAAGATACCCAACCTGCATTGTTCTGGATTGTGCCACCGTTGGCATTCCCCGACAGGTTATGATCCAAAGCGAAGATCAAATCCACGTTAGTCGTTCGACCAATATTTCCCATATAGTGTGAATAAGGAACGATCACAGTGGCCATCAGGCGCGGATCGCGACAGGTATAGGCACTCAGGATTTTGGCTGTATCTGCTTCACGAAGCCCAACTATGGCTCCGGCTCCGTCCATCTCGACACTAAGGAGCTCCTTACGCTGTTCAGGTGTCATCGCGTTATAACCGGGGAAAATCTCATCCCAGTTGAAAGGGCGGCCATCTTTGAACTCATACATATCCACCAATTGTGTAGAAGGAACTGTATTGTTCCAGCAACTTCCATAAGCGCCACGGCATCCCATCAAAGCTTGTATCTGCATACCATATTCAGTGCCAACACCACTCTTATTCTGGATCGAGAATACTGTTTCCGGACTTTTCGCCCCGTTATAGAGTTTGAAAACACGGGCGTAATCGTCATCGAGATCATAACCATAGTTATTGGACTTGTTATAGACGATTTCTTCAAAATCGTTGATGGCTGATTGCCACTCCTTGTCATAAAGATACACTTTACCACGAAGGGCATAGGCAGCACCTTTAGTAGCACGCCCATATTCGCTGGCAGCATGTTCGACAGGAAGGTATTTGATCGCCTCGTCCAAATCTTCCAAAATATGAGCACGTACCTCTTCGAGGCTACTTCTCGGCTGTTTCAGATTCATAAACTCCTCGTTGACATTAGTTGACTCATCATAATAGGGAACCCCACCGAAAAGGTCTGTCAAGGAAAAGTAGAACATCGCACGAAGGAATTTGGCTTCCGCCACATATTCATTGATCTGTTCATCAGTGATAATACCGCCCATTCCCTTTACGGAACGTATAAAGGTATTGACACGATGTATACCGTCATAGAAGGTCTGCCAATGGGCTTGTATCGTTCCATCACGGTCGGTATAGGTAGCCAGGAACATCATATAATAGTTATACCCGTAAGCGATATCTCCCAAATGATCGAAGCAGAACTGGTAACCGTATGCCTCGTTCAGACGCAGCATGCCATAGATTCCCATCAAGCCTTGATGAGCGTGATCGCCGGTCTTGTAAAATGTACCTTCATTGACTTTGTCTCCCGGATAGGTCTCCAAATCATAGCAACCGGTGAATGTCATGGCAGCTAAAAGCATTGTCGCCAAATAGATTATGATCTTTTTCATGTTTTCAACTATTTAAAATGTAAGGTTTAAACCAAATGTTGTTAATCGCATAGACGGATATTTCGTGCCCGATACCTCAGGATCCAATCCCTTATATCCCGTAAAGGTCAAAGCATTATCGATGCTGACATATAAACGGAAGTTGTCGATCAGGAGTTTTTGCGAGAGATGTTTCGGAATAGTATATCCCAACTGGACATTTTTCACTCTCAAATAAGACTTATCCTGTACCCAGAAGTCACTTGCCACCCGGTTCCGTCCATCAGTATAATTTAGGAGACGCGGATAAGTAGCATCCGTACGCCCCGGATACCAACGTCCGTCTGCAATGGTCTTGTTGATCTGGTTACCCCGGCGCACTTGAGGCCAATAGCTGGCGCCATCCAATCCGCTCCAGTATGTTTTCAATCCGGTAGCACCTTGCAAGATACAGCTAAAATCCCAACCTTTCCAGTTGGCACCGAAATTGAATCCAAAAGTGAATGTCGGGTTAGTACCATTGCCAACTTTGATCTTGTCGTTGTCAGTGATGCATCCGTCTCCGTCAACATCTTTATATAAGAAATCTCCATATTCCGGTTTCTTATATTGCTTGAAAGCATCCGGATTATTCGCTTCCATAGCTTCCACTATTGCCATATCCTCTTCCGTCTGGATAATCCGGTCGACCGAAAGCACATATTGGATATTGATCGGTTCACCCTCCAAAATCATGTTGGTTCCGTTCAGAGACATCTCGTCACCTTTAAACTTCGTCACTTTATTTTTAACATATGAGAAATTCCCCCCGACAAAATAGTTCACAGAACCGATTTTGTCATTCCAGTTCAAACTCAGCTCGACACCCCGGTTGCGAACCTCAGCCGCATTGGATTTAGGAACGGTAGCATTACCATGCACCAATGGTGCTGGCAGTTCGATCAGAATCCCTTTGGTGTTTTTGACGAAAGCATCGACAGTTCCGCTCAATTTAGAGAACAGAGCGAAGTCCACACCGAAATTAGTGACATAGGAAGTTTCCCAAGTCAACGCCGCATTCGAAAGAGCACGTTGCGCCATACCGACCTGCAAGGCGTTGTTCAAGACATAATTAGAGGCCTGATAATACAACTGATAGTCATAGTTTCCCACAGCATTGTTTCCTAACGAGCCATACGAGGCGCGGATTTTCAACTGGTTAAGCCATGAGATATCTTTCATGAAAGCTTCCTGTTCCATACGCCAGCCCAACGAGAAAGAAGGGAAATAGCCCCAACGATATTTCTTGGCAAAACGGGAAGAGGCATCGGCACGAAGATTGGCTTCCAACAAGTATTTTTCATCCCAGTTCAAATTGACCCGGCCAAAAAATGAACGCATAGCCCAATTGGAATAGGTTCCGGTTGCAGTAGCATTGGCAGTGGCAGCATTCAACTCCGTCAATTCAGAGGATGTCAAATTTTCTTTGGAGGCCTCAAACCAGTTGTTACGGTAGGCTTCCTGACTGGCTCCGACCGTTGCTTGAATGTTCAACCGGTCGATCTCGGTTTCATATCTGACCAGCCCGTCCATATTGTTACGGACAGTCTTATTATTGCGGTTGATAACTTTCGAAACTCCAGTTCCGGCAATCTGCAACGTATTGTCATACAAGTTCCACAAATCATGGAAAACCGGCTGTTGATACAGGAACTGGTCGGAAAAAGCATACGTATAAGATCCTTCAATCGTCAAACCTTTAAACGGCCTCAGCTGGGCATAAAAACGAGAAACGATATTATTGGTCGTACGATTTCCTTTGACGTCGTTCAACATCTTCAAGACATTGTTGGAGCTACTCTGCGGGTCGTCTTCCGGATTGTTTACACCACCATACCGGCCATCAGGTGCCTGATAGCAGATACCCGGTGTGGTAGCTTGCATGTAGGTATAGAAATTGTCATTCGATTCTGTCTTCAACAACCCTAACTCCTCTTTTCCACGCGTACCGTAAGCATTGACACCAATAGTAAACCAATCTTTGACTTCCGCGTCCAAATTGACACGGGCACTATAACGTTCATACCCGGAATTTTCCATAATACCGGGATTGTTCATGTAATTACCGGATATATAATAGTGAATCTTGTCAGATCCTCCATTGATATTGATTGTATGGTTCTGCATCCATCCAGTCTGAAATAGAGCGTCCTGCCAGTCAGAGTTCGGATATTTGACAGGATCACTGTTACCAGCCGCCCGCCATTCATCGATTTTCTCTTGACTGAAGATCGCGGGGAGGTCGCTATTGAGTTGCCCTTCGTTATACAATTCCATATAATCGGCATAATTGGAGACCAAGTCGATACGGTTCGCCACTTTCTGCATTGTGACATAACCATTATAAGATATTTTCGCTTCACCCGATTTCCCCCTACGGGTAGTGATCAGAATGACACCGTTTGCAGCACGGGAACCATAAATGGCAGACGAAGCAGCATCCTTCAATACCGAAATGCTTTCTACGTCTTGCGGGTTGATATTATTCATGCTGGCTTCCACTCCGTCGATGATTACTAACGGATTGGAATCATTTAACGTACCCTGCCCACGTACACGGATCGTTGCCCCATCGTTACCGGGACGTCCACCATTACCGGCTGTTACAGAAACACCGGGAGCCATACCGGCAAGTCCAGCGGAGAGAGAAGTGATCGGACGGCTGTCTACCATCTTGCTCATATCGACAGAAGTGACCGCACCGGTCATATTCACCTTCTTTTGCGTACCATATCCCACAACCACCACTTCATCCAAAGCCTGTGAATCTTCTTTCAGCAGAACCGTGAAAGAGGTCTTTCCGTTCACCGGAATCGCCTGATCTATATAACCGATGTAAGAAACGACTAGTACGGCATTCGAGGATACCTGCAAAGAAAAATGTCCTTCCATATCTGTAACCGTCCCGTTCGTAGTTCCTTTTTCCACTACGTTGGCACCAACTACCGGACCGAGAGCATCCTTTACTATTCCCGTAATCGTCACTTTCTTTTGCTGAGACAATGCTACAGCATACTTTTCCATCACTTCTTCCCCGGCACTAACCGGATTGGCCAGGGTAACTCCTGTCGACAAGAATAGTGTGGCCATTCCTGCAAACACCGTTTTCCTAAAGAAAGGAATGTTTAAATCATTCATCATTAATAGGTAGATTTAGATTAATAAATTTTGATAAACTCCGGAAGCAAATGTAGCCGGGCATAAAAAAACGGACCTATACTTAGCGTCCGTTTCTTATGTACACATAGTCCAAATAGAAGATTTAACTATTTGAATATAAACGATTAGCAATTCGATATGTTTTTTACTGCTCTTTCTTTCTGAATTGAGCAGGCGATACTCCGAACTTCGCTTTAAAGCATCGACTAAAATATACCGTTGAGGAAAACCCTAACCGATCCGATATTTCATTCACCAACAAATCCGGCTGTTCCCGTAATAAGGTTGCCGCACGGTTGATGCGTTGGTTTTGCATAAATTCACTAGGAGTCATTCCGGTCAGGTTCTTGACTTTTGTAAAGAACGAACTACGCCCCATATTCAACTCGCGGGCAAGAGCATTGACATCAAAGTCCGGTTCTCCCATCCGCTGATCGACGATCTCCACAATCCGGTTCAAAAGTTGTTGATCCAATGAAGTCGTAGCCAGCAACTGCACATCAAAGTCAACTTGCTTAGTCAACTGGGACTTCAACAACAAACGGTTCCGGATCAAATTATTGCAGCGCATCAACAATACTTTTGCATGGAAAGGTTTGCTGATATAATCATCCGCTCCCTGTTGAAGTCCCTCTATATTATATTCGACAGAATCGAGAGCTGTAAGCAAAACAACCGGAATATGGCACAAATCGATATTATTCTTGATTTTCATGCACATCTCCATACCACTCATCAAAGGCATCATAACATCACTGACAACCAAATCCGGTTTTTCCTCGTTCGCCTTCCTCAATCCTTCTTCCCCATTCCTGGCTAATATAACCTGATAGAAAGGAGCAAAAAGCGCATTTAATATCTGTAACAGCTCTTCATTGTCCTCAACAATCAGAACTTTATAAGAGCCAGCCTTCAAACCGGGAAAAGCTTTCTCCATTTCTTCATATTCTTCAGAAGAAATAGAATCCGGCAAGGATTCTTCCTTGATCATCGGTTCGTCCGGACTTTCCAAAAGAATCGCATTCTTATCATTCTCAAAATGAACATTTCCCCTTAATAACGTAACTGTAAATATCGTTCCATAACCGACCTGGCTCTGCACCGCAATATCCCCATGATGAAGATGAATGATATTTTTACTTAAAGCCAGTCCGAGCCCCGTACCAGGATTAGCTCCTGCTACCTGTTTCCCGTTTTCGGCCTGATAAAAGCGGTCAAAGATATGCGATACATCATCTGCCGAAAGCCCGATACCCGTATCGATTACTTTTATACAAACTTCATTTTCATCCGAAGATACATACAATTCTACTGTACCTCCCGGCTTCGTGTATTTAAATGCGTTTGACAAAAGATTGTAAAACACTTTCTGCAACTGATTGGAATCAAACCATAACAGTAGATTCTCCTCTGCATTCTGAAAATTAAATGTAATAGATTGTTGAGTCGCCAACTCACAATACGAAAGATAAATATCTTTCAGAAATGGAATCAAGTTCTGTTCGCAAACATGCAACGAAACATAATTTTGTTCTAACTTTCTGAATTCCAACAACTCGGAAATCATATTCCGCATCCGGTTTGCATTCTTGCTGATCTTAATAATCCGGTTATACAAGGTCGGAGAAAGAGAGGAACTCTGAAAAAGCATATCTATCTGACTGATAATAAGAGTTAGAGGTGTCCGGAACTCATGGCTGATATTGGTAAAGAAACGTAGTTTCGCCTGGTTCAACTCTTCGTTACGCTCTTTCTCTTCCCGTTCCTTTTCAAGGGATAGCGCCAGTTTGCGCCGGGCATTCAAAATCCGTACAGTGAGATAAGTAATCATAAAAGTTGTCAGGACATATAATACCCACGCCCAATCCGTTTTATACCAGGGTTGGGCGATCTGGATATCCAGAGATATTTCACGATGGTTCATCAAATGCCGGGACAGATTCTTTTCACGAACCAGCAATGTATATTTGCCGGGGTCCAGGTTCGTATAATAAATACTGGAAGAAGAGGTGGAAACCCAATCATCGTCAAAACCAACTAATCGATATTGATATTCATTATTTTTTTGGATATCAATATAATTGGTTGTGGCAAAGTTTATAATCAGGTTGTTTTGCTTATAGTTCAATTGGATAGATTCGCTGAAAGGAAAAGCCTCCTTTAGTATGCCTCCCGAGACAGCTCCCGGATAGATTCTTTTATTATGAATATACAGCTCCGAAAAATATAAGGAGTAATTCTTTTCCGTCTTATCAAGATCTTCCCGATAAAAAGAGGTCAGTCCGTCATTCCCTCCGATAAAAAGTTCATTATTCCGGCACACCAGAATCCCGCAACCATCCGCAATGGACGTGATCGGTAAGTTCGCCCCCAACGTCGCAAACCGGGCATTTCCACTGAAAGGATTCAGGAAAGTAACCCCCTTATCACTGGTCACCAGCAGCTCTTCCGAATTGGTCTCTGCGACATTGTAACAATAATTGCTCAATAGATGTCCGCTTTCCTGAGAATAATGGATAAAAGAATCGGTCTGTTTGTCATACCGATACAGGCCACCTCCCAAAACCACGAAATAGATATCCCCCGCGCGAGTAGTCATGATCCGTTTAGGTTCGAACTGGATTCCATAACGGGGCAAAGCATAATGTTTCTGATTATCCGGATGGGCCAGCTCCATCTTGTATAAAGAAGTCCCAATCAAAATCCATAGATTCTCTTCCCTATCGATCGTAAAGCTTTGAGCATTTCTGCATATCCATTGGAACCGGTCCGTATCAAGATCCATGACAAAAGTTCCGTTCATCGCGCTTACATACAGCTTATCGTTATGAATCATTGTATGGAAGATAATACCGTCCGGTTTTCTGTCTCCTTCCCTGTAATCATTCAGGTAGTTATGAAAAATACCGGTCTTTATATCGTAGCGGGTAAGCCCTCCATGATGCGTGCCGATATACAGACGGTTCCGCTTTCCGTCATACGCAATGCATTTCAGGTTATTCTGCAATACGGAATTACGGTGACCTGCAGTGAAATATTTAAAGGTTCGTGTTTTACGATCCATGAAGTTCAATCCTCCCCCTTCAGTACAAATCCAGATGTTTCCTTCTTTATCTTCCGCCAGATTCCCGACAAACGAATAATTCAGGCATTCCTTCCGCAAAGGATTATCCGTATAATGAGCGAATATTTCCCTTTCTGCATTAAAATAGTTCACACCTCCATAATAGGTTCCTACCCATATGGTTTCCTGTGCATCTATATAAACAGAGAAAACAGAAGAATGTGACAGGCTACCTGGCAAATGATCCTGTTGATATACTGTAAACTGGTCCGTGTAAGGGTTATATTTATGCAGTCCCATAAAAGTGCCGAACCAGATATTCCCAAACCGATCTTCAGCAAAGCTCCGTATTTGACTATTCTTTATATGGAAAGGTGCGGAATTACTTTCCGAATACCAGGTGATTCGTTCGTCTTGTGTGATCCTGTATAAACCACCGGTACGGCAACCGGCCCATATCTCGCCAGTAGAACTTTCAAATAAGCGATAAAATTCAGGTCCTTCAATCAGACAACGGACTTTTTTATCCTCTTCAATTACATACAGGCCTTCATAAGTCCCGATCCAAATCTTCTTCCCCGAGATCAGCAGGCTGGATATACCGGGAGTGTTTGTCTTCGCATAAAGTTGCAGACTATCTCCTTTTTCATCATACCGGCAAACCATATCATCGTACCCCGTCCATATATCACCATCGGCCGAGGTTATCGTTTTCGCCTTACAACCGCTAACAACACAAAATTTCTCTTCCCGTATATCATACCTCACCAACGAATCGCAAGTCCTAAAGAAAATATCCCCTTGCCTGTTTCCAGTAAGATGATCACATTCATGTCCGAGTAAAACATTTATAGAGCTTTCCGGGTCCAGATTCTCCCAGCCTTTATACACCCGCATCCGTTCCCCGTCATAGATACTGACACCTTCGCGTGTACCGAACCACATACGTCCCAGGCAATCCTGATAAATCGACATCACAGAGACCTGCGACAAGCCGTCACTCATGCCTAGATGTTTAAAATAAACCGGATAGACCACTTGGTGTATAAATACAAAACACAACAACAGTAGCAGCTTTTTCATATCTTATTTATACAAACTGATAAAATAGTTTTCTCGTTCCTCAACACAAAGATAATGATATTTACATGATATCATATTCGGACAAGCAAAATACCATCTTTACAACCCTTATCAAATAAGGGACCGAGTCGGGATTTTTGATATTCTGGCTTTCATCCAATATCACATACTTGAAGGGATAGTTTTCCAGCAATTCAATTATCTCGGCGCAGCAGTCCGTAAGTCGTCAATATTACCGGATAGCGGTCAAATTTCTTCCACGACTCACGGCTCCTCTGGTCCCCTGCATATTCATATACCCGCAAGGAACTGAACCGTTGTATCTCTCTTTTCCAATTAGGAAGCAGGGAGGCCGGAACGACAATAAGAGAGGCTTGCACCTTATCCGGCTGTACGGTGACCCGCACCGGAGAGACAAAGTTTTCCTCTTCTTCCCCGCTAAAAAGAGAAGCATCTTGCGCACACGCAACAAGTACCAGTTTCTTCCTTTGCAGCGAGATCAAACGTCCTTCCAATTCACAGTCTACTGCATAGCGAAAAACTTGTTCTGTCAGTTCAAACCTGAACGGATAGTTTCGACAGGAACGCGTTAATGGTTCGTTCCTTCGAAAAGATCTCCCGGGAATTTTCTTTCATTTTCATCCATACGCACTTGCTCCTTATTGTCATATTCCTAAAAAAACCATTGGTTCAAATCGAAACTACTACCGCGTCTAATTCGATTTTCTACCCCATCTAATTCAAATTACCCGCAAGGGTAATATTTTTTAACAAACATATGTTTTAAGCAAACCGTTGCCAATTAATCATTTAAGCGCACATTCCGCCTTTCAAGGGGATATTGTATTTTTCCTCGTAAACTTAGAACTCTTTTTTTACAAATCCAATCTCTTTCATTATCTTTGCCATACTGAGCAACAATCTCCGTTCGCATGAAAAACATAGTTGTATTTGTTCTTTTATCCATAGCTTTTTTTTCTTGCAGGGAAAATCAGGTCGCTTCGGAACAGATGGATCGGGCGGAAACGTTACTGCCGGTCTATCCGGATAGTGCATACGTGATATTGGAAGGTGTAGAACTACCGGACAAACTGAACGAACGGCAGTTCGCCCGTTGGTGCATGCTGTATTGCCGGGCGGCAGACAAACTATTTAAAGACATGCTCTACGCCGAACAGCTCGACCGCGCTTTAGGCTGGTACAAAAGCCACGGAACGGCAGAAGAGCAAGCTTGGATTGGCCTGTATTTGGGACGTTCGTTTGTGGAAGACAAATTGTTTATCCCGGCAACTAAGGCTTATTCGGAGGCGTTAAACTTGGCAAAGAAGAAACATTTATATAATGTAGCCGGATATATTTGCAGTTATATGGCAGACTTGTACACCTACACCGGACAAGGCTCCGAAGAACGGCGGAAGTATGAAGAGGCTGCCGCCTTTTTCACAAAAGCAAATAATACGCGGAGTTATGCGTTTGCCTTGCGGGATATCAGCAGGACATGGGTATTCGAAGACTCAATCTCTCTCGCACTTGATTTGATGCTGAAAGCGGATTCAATCGTTACTGGAATGAACGATTCAGTCGGAATAGCATCGATTGCGAACGGACTGGGGAATATTTATGAGCATTTGGATCAAATAGACGAAGCGAAATCCTACTTTTTCAGAGGTCTGGTTTATGACACAATAGATAAGGCTCCTACATATTTAGCTTTAAGTACGTTGTTCTATAACTATAGCCAATTAGATTCAGCCCGTTATTATGCTAAAATGGCAGACAGCCCAACCAATAATCCATACACTCCGTCCGATCGGTTGTACCTAAGTTACTTGATTGAAAAGGAGGCTAACAACATTCCGGAAGCATTCCAGTATCTTGAACAATGTTACGCCGCAAAAGATATCTTATACGATCAACAGAAACAGGTAGACATCATCGATGCAGAAAAACGACATAATTCATTAACTGTTATCCGACAAAACCAAAAACTATATTCCGTCATCTATTTATTAAGCGGACTCATCCTTTTTGTCAGTTTAGTTAGTGTTTTGTTCTATCTGTACAAGGACCGGAAAAGATTGAACAAGATCAACAAACAGCAACGGTTGTTAGATGAAAAAGAGCAACTGTTAGTCAAAATGCAAAAAGAGATCAGGCAAAACGAAGCAATAAATGCCAATGCGAAACAGGAAGAGAATAAGCAAATCCGAGAAAAAATGCTTCAGGCCAAAAAGGAAATCCTTATACTGAAATGCGAGAAATTGCAACACTCATCCCTCTTCCAAGAGCTGAAAGAGCGTTCGAACAACAAGAAAAAATATGGACAAACGCTTTCCGAGCAAAATTGGGAGCTCTTAAAAGAGCAGATCGACTCCGCTTGTCCGAACTGGCAAGCAGCCGTACAAGATATAGAAACTTTGAAAAAAACCGAGATAGAGACCTGTTACCTTAGTTTCTTGAATATCAGCATAAAATCAGAAGCCATGCTTTTAGGGATCAATCCGGATTCTGCCAATAAACGCAGGCTTAGAACTCGCCAATCACTTGGACTGACCAATTCTAAAACGGGTATTTACGAGTTTATCATCCGAAAGACATTAGAAAATATCGTAATTTAGCCCAGACCATTTCATTTTGCATTTCTATTGATACATAAGCCATTAAAGTCTTTTGTCCATATAAATTCAGGCTTGTCCATATACTTTTTGACCACTTTTTGACCACTTTTTGACTTATCAAAACTGACCTTTACCTTTGTCTAAAATTTTTGATTACAATGAAAAAGATCTTATTTTTATTTTTGTTCGTTTCAACCACCGTGTTCGCCCAGACCGAACACGGCCTGTTGGTCGGTGGCGGTGTTGGTTTTCCGATGCAGGACAGTCGTAAATCAGATTGGAACACATCTAATCTCGGTTATAACCATGATTTGAAAGGTAATGGTATGATCGGCTACCGTGTCCGTTTCCTGCCCGAACGCAAATCTTTTTTTGACTTGGATGCAACTATCGGATTCCAAGGTATGAGCACGTACCAATATTCCCCTTTCTTTGAAGGAGATGGGGATGGAAATTATGGAGGAGGAAAAGACGGCAAAAGTTTCACCGATTTCATCATGCCGATCTCCGTTGCCGCCAGTTGGAACTATCGCCTTACCGACAAATTCCATTTCGGCTTGGGGGTAGCTCCGACATTATATGTACAACCTCAAGCCGTATTCGATCTCTCCATAATGGCTAAAGCCGGTTACCGGTTGAGTAAACATTGTGAATTGGGACTCTCCTATCAATATGGTTGTTTGAACACACTGAAACACTTCAACGACGGTCCGGCACTCGGACGCCGGGGGCATTTGTCTGATTTGATGCTATCGGTGTACATTCCGTTTGTTATCAAATAAAAAACGACAATAATCAACCCTTTTCCCATGTCGGTAGAAAAAGCCCTCCTTTTCGTTTTTTTAGAACGGGAAAGGGTTTTTCCCCGACACTCACCAGAAATACTTACCTATTTGTTCCGGATCGCCCGGGAAAGCCCCAGCACAGGAAACAGCGGGCTTGCAACAGAATCCTGCCTACAAATGTCAGTTTGCCGCCATCCGAATGTCGGCAAATTGTCAGATTCCAGACTGTCATTCAACGAATTCTTTTTAATATATTTCTAATCTCTTCCACACAATTTATAGCGTATCAGGGCGTTGGTATTAAACGTAAATGCTTACCTTTGCGGCCGACTGTCCGCGTGAGGATACAGAGTTAAGACAATTAATTATTACACTTTATACAAAGTATGGGAAAGTATAAATTGATCAACAACGTGTTGGGCTGGATCGTCTTTGCGATCGCTTCAACCGTCTATTTGATGACTATGGAACCCACTGCCAGTTTCTGGGATTGCGGTGAGTTCATTTCTTCAGCTTACAAGCTAGAAGTAGGGCATCCCCCCGGAGCACCGTTCTTTATGTTGACAGCCAACCTGTTCACACAACTTGCATCCGACCCGTCCACAGTGGCAAAGATGGTAAATACGATGTCCGCCTTATTTAGCGGACTGACGATCTTGTTCCTTTTCTGGAGTATCACCCATCTTGCACGCAAGATTATTGTGAAAGATGGAGAAGAAGCATCTTTAGGCCAGATGATTACCATTATGGGTAGCGGTCTGGTCGGAGCACTGGCTTATACATTCAGTGATACGTTCTGGTTCAGTGCCGTGGAAGGGGAAGTGTATGCCTATTCATCACTCTTTACAGCCGTTGTTTTCTGGCTGATTCTGAAGTGGGAGGCTACCTACGACAAACCGCATGCAGACCGCTGGATCGTACTGATCGCTTATCTGATGGGGTTGAGTATCGGTGTCCACTTGCTGAACTTGCTGTGTATTCCGGCTATCGTGCTGGTATATTACTATAAGAAATTCCCGAATCCTACGATGAAAGGTACATTGGTTGCCCTGCTCGTTTCCTTCGCTATCGTTGCGCTGATGATGTATGGTGTCGTACAGGGGCTGGTCGAGGTTTGCGGCTATTTCGAACTGTTGTTTGTCAATGTATTAGGCATGCCTTACAATTCCGGAGTATTTGCTTATGTGATCATTGTGGCAGGCGTATTGATCTGGTCTATCTGGGAAACCATGCGCGACGAGATCCATCCGACACGCATGAAAATCGCTTTCATCTTGTCGATCGTATTGATCGGTATTCCGTTTATCGGTAGCGGTTATGTGTTGGCGGTCATTCTGACTGCTGCATTGAGTCTGTACCTATTCAGGAGCAAGAAGGTGGATATTAAGACACTGAATACGGTTTTAGTCTGCCTGATGGTAGTTGTTGTGGGCTATTCTTCGTATGCACTGACACTGATCCGTGCAACGGCCGACACGCCGATGAACCAGAACGCACCGAGCGATATCTTTACGTTGCGTACCTATCTGGCACGTGAACAGTATGGTAAGGTTCCGCTCCTCTACGGGCAGACCTACGTCTCGGAAGTACAGCGCGAAAATCAGGGAGGAAGTTGCGTGCCTGTCACGACAGAAGGCGAACCGACCTGGAGCCGCGTGATCAAGAAGGACAAAAACGAAAAAGACCGTTATTATGTGTCCCGCACCGACCAGGAATACAAATATGTCGACGAGCTGAACATGTTGTTCCCGCGTATGTATAGTTCCGACCCGCGCCATGTACAAGCCTACAAGGATTGGGCGCAGGTAAAAGGGCAACCGGTGAAATATAACTATTGCGGAGAAATGAAGAGCGTAATGAAACCGACATTCGCGGAAAACCTGAGGTTTTTCTTCTCTTACCAGTTGAACTTTATGTACTGGCGCTACTTCATGTGGAACTTCTCCGGCCGTCAGAACGACATCCAGGGAAACGGCGAGGTGCTGAACGGCAACTGGATTACCGGTATTCCGTTTATTGACGAAGTCCTGGTAGGTCCGCAAGAAGATATGCCGTTCGATATTGTGAACAATAAAGGACACAATGTTTACTATATGCTGCCGTTGCTGTTAGGTATATTAGGTCTGCTGTTCCAGGCTTATTCGGGACAGAAAGGGATTCAGAGTTTCTGGGTGACCTTCTTCCTGTTCTTCATGACCGGTCTGGCTATTGTACTGTACCTGAATCAGACGCCGTACCAGCCGCGTGAACGAGATTATGCGTATGCCGGATCGTTCTATGCGTTCTGTATCTGGATCGGATTCGGTGTCGCGGCACTGGCAAAGGGACTGGAACGATACGGCAAACTGAATCCGGTCATCGCCGGATCGGTGGCAACCGTGCTCTGCCTGTTCATCCCTATTCAGATGGCCGGACAAAACTGGGATGACCACGACCGTTCAGGCCGCTATGTCTGCCGTGATTTCGGTTCTAACTATCTGGAATCCTGTGAGCCGAACGCCATCATCTTCACCAACGGCGATAACGACACATTCCCTTTGTGGTATGCCCAGGAAGTAGAAGGTGTCCGTACCGATGTCCGCGTATGTAACACCAGTTACCTGCAAACAGACTGGTACATCGACCAGATGAAGAAACAGGCTTACGAGTCCGCTCCGCTGCCTATCACCTGGACACGCGACCAGTATATACAAGGAACCCGCGATGCAGCTTATGTATTCCCGCTGACAAAAGATTCGATCGACCTGAACACGGCCTTGAACTTTGTCCGCAGCGATGATCCTAAGTTCAAGAAGATTCCGGGTATTAACCAGGAACTCGATTATATCCCGGCCGACAAACTGTACTACAAAGTCGATTCCATCGCCGGAGCCAAAATCTTAGGCGGCAAGACAGACGGCATGGTAGACCAGATGATGATCAACCTCGCCGGAAAGAATGCACTGGGTAAACAAGAACTGACGATCCTCGACATGTTGCAGACCAACAATTTCGAACGTCCTATGTACTACGCGATCACGGTCAGCCCGGATCAGTTCGTCAATCTGGACGGTTACTTCGAACAGACCGGTCTCGCTTATCAAGTCGTTCCGAAAAATGCCAACAAGGCTGTCAACACCGACAAAATGTATGACAACGTGATGAACAAATTCAAATGGGGCGGCGTGGATAAACCGGGTGTTTACATCGACGAAAATGTAATGCGCATGTGTAAGAGCTACCGCATGATGTTGTTTAACAAACTGGCAGAAGCATTGGTGAAAGAAGGCAAGAACGACAAGGCTTTGGAAGTCCTGGACAAATGTATGCAGGTGTTGCCGCCGGAAAATGTCCCGCTCGACTACACGGCTCTTTCAACCGGCGAATTATATTACGTACTGGGCCAGAAAGAAAAAGCAGCGGAAATATTCACAGGTATTGCCGATAACATGATGCGTAACATAAACTGGTATTTCCGCTTGAACCCGATGCAGTTGTCATCCGTGGAAACAGAACTGTTACAAGACATGCAGGTTTTGAATCAAGTATTGTTAATCAACAAACATTACAACCCCGAATTCAACAAGAAATACCAGGAAGAGTTTGACAACTACCGTATGGCTTACGAATCGGCAGGACGCAGAGAATAAATATGTTTATAGAGCAACCGCCCTGGTTTTACAGGGCCCTGTTTCCGGGGGTAACCTGGCGGATTCCGGCAAAGAAGAAGTGTGTATATCTCACCTTCGACGACGGCCCGATCCCCGAGGTTACCCCTTGGGTATTGGATATATTAGACAAATATGGTGTGAAGGCAACCTTCTTCTGTGTCGGAGACAATGTCCGCAAACATCCGGACATCTACCAGATGGTACTGGACCGGGGGCATCGTGTGGGCAACCATACTTTCAACCATATTCAAGGCATCCGCTTCTGGACCAAGAACTATCTGGCAAATGTGGAAAAGGCTGCCGAATATATAAAAAGCGACTTGTTCCGTCCACCTCACGGACACATGCGTTTCCCACAGGTGGTATGGCTGCGGAGGCATTACCGGATCATCATGTGGGACGTGGTGACACGCGATTATAGTCCGCACATGACACCGAACGGTGTCTTCAACGTGGTGAAGAACTATACCCGCAACGGTTCCGTAATCGTCTTTCACGACTCGCTGAAAGCCGAACGCAATATGCGCGAAGCAATGCCCCGAGCCATCGAATGGCTACAGGAACAAGGGTATGAGTTCAAAGTGTTTTAATATGCTTCCAGCTTCCGAAATAAAAGAGAAAGCAAAAGAGATCGGCTTCGATGCCTGCGGGATCGCACAAGTGGCGACCGCAGACAGCGAAGCCTTGTTTTTTGACAAATGGCTGAAGGAAGGTAACCATGCAGGGATGGCGTACATGGAGAACCACCGCGAAATACGGCTTAATCCCGCCAGGTTGGTAGAAGGAGCCAAGACAGTCATATCTGTGGCGTTGAATTATTATCCGGAGCAGAAACTTCCACCCGAGGCACCCCATATCGCCTATTACGCCTACGGGAAGGATTACCATCTCGTCGTCAAAGAGATGTTGAGCGAGCTATGGACCGCCCTGTTCCCGCGCTCCGCGCGGGAACAGGGCGGGAAAGGTATGGATCGCAACGGGCAGTTCTTTTGCGATCCGGCGCGGGGCGCGGGAACGGGACAGGCAGACGTAACAGCCGCCCGCTTTTTCACCGACTCCGCTCCCATCCTCGAACGCTATTGGGCCTGGAAAGCCGGACTGGGCTGGATCGGGAAGAACACGAACCTGATTATTCCCGGAAAAGGTTCTTTCTTTTTCTTGGGAGAAATCGTCACTACCCTCGAGGCGGATCATTACGACACACCACAGAAGAACCGTTGCGGCAGTTGCAGCCGTTGCCTGGAAGCCTGCCCGACAGGAGCACTGGAAGGTCCATGCCATCTGAACGCCCGAAAATGCCTCTCCTATCTCACCATCGAAAACCGCGGAGAAATCCCTGCCGAACAAGCCGTTCGCCTCGGCAGCCGCCTTTACGGTTGCGACACCTGCCAGGAGGTCTGCCCTTGGAACCGTTTCGCCCGCCCGACTCGGATAGAGGCATTCCGTCCGAAACCGGCTTTGCTTTCTCTTCGAAAAGAGGATCTAAAGGTCTTTTCCCGTGAAGAATATAATCGTATATTTGCTAAATCAGCGGTCAAAAGAGCCAAATACGAAGGATTAATACGAAACATACATAACTTAAAAGATTAATACCATGAGAAGGACATTGAAAACCCTACCCCCATGTCTCGTCGCATTCCTGTTGATGCTAACAGTCGCATTTGCAGGTAATGCACAGGAATTACAAAAGAAATTAGAAGGACTGAAAGGAGTCAGCGGCATAGAGAAGTTGGAATCGGACCATTATGCCGAGAAATACCTCGTACGCATCACACAGCCTGTCGACCATAAGAACCCGGCAGCCGGAACATTTACACAACGCGTAATTGTCGCCCACGTCGGTTTCGACCGTCCGACCATATTGGTCACGGAAGGATATGGCGCGGCGTATGCCTTGAACCCACGTTATCAGGAAGAACTGTCGAAGCTGCTCGATGCCAACATGGTATTCGTAGAATATCGTTATTTCCTCGAGTCCACCCCGACCCCCTGCAATTGGGAATATCTGACGGCAGAGAATTCAGCCTACGACTTGCACAACGTCAACCAGACATTCCGAAGGCTGTACACCGGCAAATGGGTCAGCACCGGCATCAGCAAAGGCGGACAGACCACCTGCCTGTATCGTGCCTGGTTCCCGGACGACGTAGATTTCTCCGTCCCCTATGTAGCTCCCTTGAACAGGGGCGTGGAGGACGGACGCCACGAACCGTTCCTCCGCAAAGTAGGCACGAAAAAAGATCGCCGGAAGATCGAAGCCTTCCAGACTGAAATATTGAAACACAAAGACGAAATCATCCCGATACTGGAAAAATTCTGTAAGGACAAAAAGCTGGTATTCCGTATTCCGATGGCCGAAGTATTGGATTATTGTGTTTTGGAATACCCGTTTGCCCTTTGGCAATGGGGTACGCCGACCAGTGTGATTCCACCGCTCACGTCCGATACACAGACACTGTTTCAGCATTTGGTCGACATCAGTAGTCCCGACTATTTTGCCGAAGATCAACCGAATATCTCCTTCTTCGTACAGGCAGCCCGCGAACTGGGTTACTACGGTTATGACACGAAACCATTGCGCAAATACCTGACAATCGACAGCAGCAAAGGATACTTAAACCGTATCATGCTGCCGAAAGAATTGGTCGACAAAGTTGAATACCGCCCCGAACTCTACCATAAAGTCCATGATTTCCTCCGTGACAACGACCCGAAGATGATCTTTATCTATGGAGAAGTGGACCCGTGGAGCGCCACCCGCGTCCCAATCTTTAAAGGTAAGGTAAACGAACAAGTCTACATCCAGCCCGGAGGTAGCCACCGTGCTCGTATCAGCAACATGCCGGAAGACATGAAGGAAAAGATACTGACGCAAATCAACAAGTGGCTGGCGGAATAAGATTTATGGGGGGGGTGTCAAAATCTCCTTGTCCCCGCACTTGATGCGGGGACGCAAAAGGACAGACCTTATCAATCAGATTTTTATAGGGCTGGTTTTAATGCGATCCCGCGTCAAGCGCGGGAACAGGATAGTTTCGACACACCTTCATTGCTCGGATGACACTTGCAATAAAATAATGGATAACGACCGCTTTTCAACAAAATAGAATTATCTTTGTATATGTGTTTCACCTATTGTCTAACTTATTAATAAAGATGTAAATGAAAAAGAATCTCTTATTTCAGCTTCTGCTGGCGGCATTCCTGCTTCCGGTTTTCTCTTGTTCAGATGATGATTCCATGCCGGAAATCAACAATGCGACCACTTTGAACATGCTCGATGTGGAGAATGGGGCGACCCGCCTGGGTAATTCGGATATCTATATCAACGCAGCGAACAACTTTCAGACAAACGAATGCCTGATCGCCGAGATCGGTCCATCGAAAGGGATCGGAAAAGTCATTTCGCCCCAAGTCGGCAACAGCCTGGTCTACCAGGCAGCCGTAACACCAGGAAACCTTTACCAGGCCTTCAAACAAGAAGCCGTGAAGCAATTCCCGTCGGGAAAGTTCGCATTGGCACTGGCAGGAGACTACTATCAGTTCCATGTCGAATCCGAGATTATGAAAGAAGAGAAAAGGGTAGGAGCTGTCATCCGGTTTGCCTTAATCAATCCTGAAGCAGACGGGCTACCCGCCTACGACAGCACGATCGGGACGGTGGTAAACGGTTCTAAAAATGAAATCGTCTATGAATTTCCCAAGGGTACGGAGTTTCAATACGACAACAGCCTGGAAGATATCTTTAATATTTCGACCGAAGGCGGCGTTCTGAAGGTAAGCATGTGGGTCTCATGGATCGATACACGAGGCAACTACACCATTTTTGCCCGACATAACGAGGTGTTTACGAAAGTATATATCAAAGTGGAATAATCAGAACATTCCCTGCACTTTATAAACAAATTCCATCCACACCCAATATCGGATCGCCTTTCCGAGAAACATAGAGATAGCCACGATCCAGATATTGGCGCGGAGGAAACCGAGCGCCACAGCGATAAAATCGCCTATACCGGGAAGGAAGACGAAAAAGCCCATCCAGGAACCTTTCCCTTTTATCCAATCTTGTACTTTTTGCAATTTGGCAGCATCCAGTTTCAGATATTTCTCTATCCATTCGACCTTGCCCAGCATACCCAACCAATAACAACTCATACCGCCCAGAAAATTACCCAGCGTAGCTGCAATCATACAGGGCCAATAGGCTGCTCCCGCCAACAACACGCCAGTCAGAACGACCTCGCTGCTGAACGGCAAAACGGTAGCAGCCAAAAAAGAGGCGATGAACACACCAATATATCCGTATTCTATAAGAAATTCCATATGCGAATGAATAGAGTGACAATCAAGACTGCCACAATTGTAAAAAACGACCAAAACACGATCTTGCCACGTGTCACCGTAAAGAAATGGGCGATCAGGATAGAGGCAGGTACACAAGCTGTTTCCAGAAACTCTTCCGAAACCTGTTCATAGAGGAAGTAAAGGCTGAATGCCCATACGGACATCGCAATCAGGAACGAGAGAAACTGACGAGAGCGAAGCGAATCTTCCGTATCATGCATGACGATATTCAGGGAAGCGACAACCGTCAACAGAGCAATCGCCATGATACTGATCCAATCCAGCAACACTATTCCATCTGTCGCCAAGAGGCGCACCTTGAAAAGTGTCGAGAAAGGAACGCTGAACAGCGTAAAATCCTTCTGCCAGACACACCATCCCAACAAGAACCAATATACCGTTGCCACCCCTAACAAAGAAGCAATAAAGGTACGGGGAGTCAGCGAACGAAAATTATACATCCCCAGCCAAAACAACGGCAGAAACCAGAGCAAATGAACCCAAAGCAGACTACCGATACCGATCAGCAGGGCGGCACTGTAGGCCTTCTCTCTCGCTTCGGGGTCATGATAGGCAGTGAACAACTGGTAAATCGCCAGGATCAGGCAGAAAACACCGACCGAAGTCGATTTCAAAGGAAAGAAGTCGGGATTCGTACTGATGAACAGGACATAAAAAAGGAAAGGCAACATCGTTTTCTCCCGTATTAACACCAACACATAGTTCGCACGATGCAACAGGAAAGCTCCTCCGAACATCAACACCATCCCGATGATATAGGTAAATTCTTTACCTGGCAATGCCTGGCAAATCGTATTCCAGAGGGGAGTAGCCGAAACCTCGCCGTAAACAGGATAGCCCACGGAATACAAATAACTGACCATCCAACAGACGATACACGCCAATAAAACCGGCACGAATGTCGGTAGAGCAGAAAAGTCGAATCGACGGCTGTATTTATTATAAGCTACTCTCATTTTTAATCGTTATGAGGGTGTGTCAAATTGATATTACCGGACGCAGATGACTCAGAATACACAGACGGACACAGATTTATTTTGTCGATAATTAATAATATCTGCACTCGTCTACGTTGTCTGCATTCCATGAATACCGAGATCTGACACACCCTCATCATCATGTATAACGACAATTTATAAATCGAATCCGATATCGCTACGGAAATATTTCTTTTCGAAATCGATGAGCTTGGCACCGGCGAAGGATCGGGCAAGAGCTTCTTCCTTGTTAGCTCCGTAAGAGCTGACAGCGATGACACGACCGCCACTGGTCAGGATCTGTCCATCGTCAGCTTTTGTTCCGGCATGAAAAACGATGTTTTCGACGGAAACCTTATCCAGGCCACTGATAACCTTTCCTTTTTCATACGCTTCAGGATAACCGCCGCTTACCAACATAACCGTTACGGCCGCACGCGGATCGTGCACCAGTGTACGGCTACCCAAATTACCTTCGGCCACACCCTCCAACAGTTCAACCAAGTCGCTCTGAATACGCAACATGACGACTTCTGTTTCCGGATCTCCCATACGACAATTATATTCGATCACCATCGGTTCGCCCTTCACATTGATCAGACCGAGGAAGACAAAACCCTTATAATCGATATTTTCCGCTTTCAACCCTTCGATCGTCGGGCGAATAATACGCTCGTCCACCTTCTGCATAAACACCTCGTCGGCAAAAGGAACCGGAGACACGGCTCCCATACCACCTGTATTCAGACCTGTATTGCCTTCGCCGATACGCTTGTAGTCTTTTGCTACCGGGAGCACCTTGTAACTTTCACCATCCGTCATCACGAACACGGAACATTCGATACCGTCCAGAAACTCTTCAATCACGACCGTCTTGCTGGCATCGCCAAACATACCGCCTAGCATATCGCCCAGTTCCTTCTTCGCTTCTTCGAGCGTGTCGAGGATCAACACACCTTTACCGGCAGCCAGACCATCGGCCTTCAACACATAGGGAGCCTGCAATTCTTCAAGGAAAGCATATCCTTCTTCTAAATTTCCGGCTGAGATACTCTTATAACGGGCTGTCGGGATGTTATGACGCATCATGAACGCCTTCGCAAAATCCTTGCTACCTTCCAGTTGCGCTCCCTCTTTCGAAGGGCCTATTACCGGAATACCTGCCAGGGCTGCATCGCTTTTGAAATAGTCATACACTCCTTTCACCAACGGATCTTCCGGGCCTACCACCACCATATCGATATGGTTTGCCAAGGCTAATTCCTTGATAGCAGGGAAATCGTCCGCCTTGATATTTACATTCGTACCTACCAATGCAGTACCTGCATTACCGGGAGCAATGAATAACTGATCCACTTTCGGGCTTTGAGCAATCTTCCAGGCTATTGCATGTTCGCGGCCGCCTGAGCCTAATAAAAGAATATTCATTTTTTTATAATTGACGAGGGTGTGTCAAATTGATATTACTGGACGCGGATGACGCAGAATACACAGAGGGACGCAGATTTATTTTGCTGATAATTAATAATATCTGCGTTAATCTGCGCTCTTCTGCGTTATCTGCGTCCCATGAATACCGATATTTGACACACTCTCATCTCTTTTTAATGGTTATTATTTTTTTGTTCTTTTCCTAATTGTCCATTGTCAATTCTTAAGATAGTCATCGAAATAGCGCGTTATCTTCTCATACAGATGCGGACGGTCTTTGCCGATCACATTATGCAGATGGCGGGGATAAACGAAATAGTCAGGATATGTATCCGCATCCACACAAGCTTTCAAGAATCCTAAACTGTGCTGCCAGACAACAACCGGATCAATATCTCCGTGGATCAACAGCAAATGTCCCTTCAGGTTACCCGCTTTCAATTTCAGGTTGGCATTCTTATAACCTTCCGGATTGTCCTGAGGACGGTCCATATAGCGCTCGCCATACATAATCTCGTAGTTACTCCAGTCGATCACCGGACCACCGGCAACTCCCACTTTGAACAATTCCGGATAAGAGCACATCAGGTTCGTTGTCATAAAACCGCCGTAGCTCCATCCATGCACGCCAATACGGTCGGCATCGACATATGGAAGTGATTTCAGGTACTCGACACCTTTTACCTGATCCGCCATCTCGTTCACACCTAAATTACGATGTATGACATTTTCGAAAGCCTGTCCCCGATTTGCCGATCCCCGACTGTCGAGCGTAAAGACCACATATCCGCGTTGAGCCATATAGATATCCCAACCACCTACACCGTTCTTCCATCCGCCTGTTACCAACTGGGCGTGTGGGCCACCGTACACATAAACGATCGTCGGATATTTCTTCGTCTCATCCAGACCGACAGGTTTTACCAGACGGAAATTCAAATTAGTGACACCATCCGCTGCCTTGATCTTTCCGGTAACGATTTCCGGCATCGCATATCCTTCATACGGATCTTTCGCCGTCAGCAATGTTCGTAAGGTTTCTCGCTTCTGTCCGTCAATAATCGAAATTTCACGTGGAACGTCAGGAGCAGAATAGCTGTCGATCAGATATTTGCCAGACGCGCTAAGTTGCGTGGCATGCACTCCCTGCAAACCTCCCGAAGTCAATTCGTAAGAAGTCCCCTTTTTTAGGTCCAGACGCGATGTTCCGACATACAAAGCATCGCCATAACTGAACGAGCTCAGCATCGACGGCCTTGTGGAAGAGAAGAACAACGCCTTTCCCTTTGCATCGAAACCGAGGATATTCAAAACTTCCCACTCGCCTTCCGTCAACTGTTTCAACAATTCTCCCTTCGTATTATACAGATACAAATGATTATAACCATCGCGCCGGCTCTGCCAGATAAACTGGTCCGGGTTATTCGGCAGGAAAAGCACCGGATGTTGCGGCTCTACATAATGCTCATTCTTTTCGGTAAACAGATCCGCCTCTTTCTCACCCGTCAAAGCGGAATAGCGTACCAGATGCATCTCATTCTGATCCCGGTTCAGTTCGGCAATATAAATACTCTTTTCATCCGGGCTCCAGGCTATATTCGTCAGGTACTTTTCCTTCGGTAATCCGGTTTTCAACCAGACAGTTTTTCCGGTCGCCAAGTTGTAGACACCAACTGTCACCTCATGGCTTTTCATCCCAGCCATCGGGTATTTGTGCGGTTCGGCTTTCGCACAGCGGGCGGTAATGTCGACAAACGGATAGTCCGTCACCATGCTTTCATCCATCCGGTAGAAAGCCAGCGCCGAACCGTTCGGGGACCAGAAAGTCCCTTTATGGATACCAAACTCGTTCTGATGAACGGACTTCCCGCAGACAACACCTTCGGCCGTTTCGGACGTCACGATACTGACAGCGTTATCCGGTGAAAGGATTTTCAGATTATCACCCTCCGTAAAAGCCAAATAACCATTGGCCGGACAAAAGTCGAAGTTCTCCCACGAGCTGTTCAAGTCATACGTGCTCACAATCCTGTTTTCCAAAAAGTCGTAATGGAAACGATGGCGCTTGGCATTAAAAGCAAGCACCGGCTGATCTTTATAAGGAGCCGAGAAGAAGGGCATGCTCCCAACCGTCTGTGCACCGGCCACCGTAAGCGCTTCATTCAGCTGCTGGCGGGTAAAAGCAAGTTTCACCTCCTTTGTCGATTCTCCACTCATCATGCTGTCACCCTTGACATACAGATATATATCTCCGCACCATTGCAACTGTTTCAAGTTGTGGGGCACAAAGTGGCTTTGCGTCTTCCCTCCGGGAATCAGATCATGCAAAGTGAACTGTCTGTCTTGTCCTATCATCGACAACGGATTTATAAGTGCCAAAGCACAGAATACACCTAAGATATTAAGCCTCAAAGTCATCCTTACCTCTTCTTTTGAATGGTTTCTTAAACGAACGGTCGCCGAACTTCCTATCTCCAAACTTTTTCTTACCGCCAAAATCCTCATCATCCTTAAAATGCCTCTTGACAGGGCGTTTGCCGCCAAAATCCTTACGGGCTGGACGACCATCTGCGCGATCATCGCCAAAATAGCGTTTGCCGGGGACAAAAGGAGCCCGTTCGCTGTCGTCTTCAGCATGTGCAGCGGCAAAACGACGGTCAGGACGATCCATGCGGTCGGTACGGAAGTTCGGACGTGACTGACGATCCGGTTTACGTTCGAAAGAAGGTTTTTCCGGACGGGAAGGACGTGCTTCGCCCTCTTCGCTCAACGCTTTTTTATAATCTTTGTTCTTCCCTTCGAATATGTCATAGCAACGGTATTCACATTCCAGCGATCCGTTCATAAGCTTCATCTTTTCGCTCGGCTTCAGGCCGATCTTGTCGAAACATTCATCCTTATAACTCAGAATCCAAACCTTATAGCCGGTAAACACATGTTTGACACGTTCACCAATCATGTTGTACAATCCTAACAGGTCACGACTGGAAATACGTTCTCCATAAGGAGGATTCGTCACCATGATGCCCGGCTGTGGAGCCTCCGTGCATTGCTGGAACGGCTGGGTCTTGAGTTCGATATATTTCATCAGGCCGGCACTGCGGATATTCTTCTCGGCAATCTCGATCGCTGCCGGATTGATATCAGCCCCATAACATTTGAAATTAAACTCACGTTCCTGGCTCTCGTCGTTATAGATGCGGTCGAACAATTCCTGGTCAAAGTCGATCCATTTCTCGAAAGCGAACTCCTTACGATGCACGCCCGGTGCAATATTCAAAGCAATCATCGCCGCTTCGATCAACAGCGTACCGGAACCGCACATCGGATCGACGAAATTCGATTCGCCTTTCCAGCCTGTTTTCAAGATCATACCGGCAGCCAGCACTTCATTCAACGGGGCTTCCGTCTGGTCCACACGATAACCACGCTTATGCAAGCTCTCGCCTGAACTGTCAATAGAAAGCGTACAATCGTTATGAGAAATATGAATATTGATATACAGATCCGGATTGTTTACACGGACAGAAGGGCGTTTCTGCTCCTTCTCCATGAAATAATCCACGATCGCATCCTTCGTACGATAAGCAACAAATTTGGAGTGATTGAAATCTTCAGAGTAGATTACAGAGTCGATGGCAAACGTCTTGTCCAAAGACATGTAGTTTTCCCATTTCACCTTCTTAACCTCTTTATAGACAGTATCGGCGTCTTTAGCTTTAAAGTGATAAATAGGCTTCAAGATACGCAATGCCGTACGACAATAGAAGTTGGCTTTGTAAAGCACTTCCTTATCTCCGGTAAAGGAAACCATCCGGCGGCCAATCTGAATATCGTTGGCACCTAAAGATAATAACTCGCCGGCCAGTATTTCTTCCAACCCATAAAGGGTCTTGGCCACCATTTCAAATGTCTCGCTCATTTCAATTGACAATTGACAATGGACAAAACAATTGACAATTAGATATTGCTCTTGTTTGTCTCATTGCATATTAATACTATAATGTTTTTATTATTTTCTCTCTTTAATTGTCAATTGTCAATTATCCATTGTCAATTGACTGACGGTAGCGCCTGCCGGAACATCCTCTGTGATCCAGACGTTACCGCAAATCGTGGCTCCTTCACCGACATGAATCCTACCTAACAAAGTTGCATTGGAATAGACCGTCACATGGTCGCCCAAGACCGGATGGCGCGGCACACCACGTATTGCATTCCCGTTTTCGTCGGGTGGCAGTTTCTCTCCTGCCAAACTGACCCCCTGGAAGATACGGACGTGGTTTCCGATCACACTGGTCTCCCCGATAACGGTTCCCGTCCCGTGGTCGATCGAGAAATAGTGTCCGATCTCCGCACCCGGATGGATATCGATACCAGTCTCCGAATGGGCCATTTCAGTAATCATGCGGGGAATAAAGGGGACGCCCAACCGGTATAGCTGGTGCGCAATGCGATAGTTGCAGACAGCCCGGAAACCGGGATAACAAAAAATAACCTCGTTGATGTTCTGCGCAGCGGGATCTCCGTTGAAAGCGGCTTCAGCATCCGTTGCCAACAGGCTGCGCATTTCGGGAAGCATCCGGATAAAGGCTTCCGACAGTTTCTCCGCCTCGGCAAGGATCTTTTCTTCGGGACAGGAGACACAGGTAGTATCAGCAAAACAGAGTCCTGCATAAATCTGCCTGGAAAGCAGCGTATGCAACGTTCCGACATTTACACCAGTATGAAAACGGATTGTCTGCTTGCTGATCCGTGCGTTCCCGTAATAACCGGGGAAAAGGATTGCCCGGCATAAATCGATGATCTCTTTCAGCACTTCACCCGAGGGTAGCGCCTCTTCATCGCGGTAAGCATGAAACAGTTGTTGGTAAGACCCCTCGTCCGAGAGCATCTCAACTGTTTCATTCAAAACCTTGCTATGCTTTTGCAATCCCATTATTCAGCAATATCATATTTGGCAACAAAAGTAAAAAGAAATTGACAATTGGCAATTGACAATGGACAATTATTTGCCCATCATACAACGCTTTATCCAAAAAGACAAATCACCCCATAACCTCAACCTTCAATTTTCAGCTTATTATGCGGTGCCCCGAATTCCTTGCAGGTCACTTCGTCCATTTCCACAATCCATATTTTGACATTCTTCACAGCCGGATCGGAATAGCGAAATTCTTTATCCGAATACTGTTTCATAATGATATCCAAAGCTTCCGTTTTTTTATCGAAATCTTCTTCAAAGCGGACTTTACCCCAGCAAATCACGCTCTTGGAGCGCATCCGGTAACTACAAGCAACCTCCGGATGCTGGAAAACAAGATCATGGTCCGTGCTGAACGTAATACAGACGCGCGGATTCCGTTCTAAAATGGATATACTCCGTCCTTCTTGTGCCGAATGCAGGTATATAACACCATCACGGTAACCAAAGTTCATCGGTAATACGTAGGGAGTCCCATCCGTATCGGCCAGTCCCACATAGCAAATATCACACTTCTTAATAGTCTCTTCAATCAGTTCTTTGTCGGTATGTACTAATGTCTTCATTTATCATTTCTATTTTTATCCCTACAAACATACAAGTTTTTTATCTTTTTCAAGTTGCTCCCACAGGATATATTTATTGCATCCTCTTACAAAGGCAAAATGGTCATCCTCATTTTTCTATTGACACGTCATACTATCATAACAAAGGTTCTTTGTCAGTTTAAGGGCAGCATTTCGCAATCAAAACCCAACAAATAAAAGAAATTGACCTCGACAAGCGCTACCGGATGAGGATCCAACTATCCTAAATGAGGGACGATACGAACCGATGGATGCCCGATCCAACATTCCTGTATTTCTTGCCGTCAGGCAAAATGACCGTAGCAGTCGTATTGATGGGTATCTCGACTGTCAACTCGAACGAATCCGCTTCTATCCGCCAGTCCGAGCGGACAGGGCCATAAAGGGATTGATACGAACCGCTGCAATAAGTGAGGCCCCCCACAGGTTGAGGAGCGATGACTATGTGTTTCATCCCCGGTTCCGCTTCATCATAACGGATTCCGGCAAGTGTCCGGTAAAACCAAGCCACCACGCTGCCGAACATCGGATGGCAACGGGATGCCTTTCCTTCCCACCGCTCCCATAAACAGGAATAACGGTCGTCCATCACATACCCGAACCCCGGCATCTCGTGCTGGTTCATCAACTGGAAAGCGATATCGGCACGTCCGTTATCACTTAATACTTTCAGGAGCAAAGGTGTTGCCATAATACCCGTGTCAAAATGATTTCCTATACTATCTAGATGAGCAAGCAAAACGTTGAACACGGCTTCCTTTTCATCTTCCGGCACCATTCCGAAAGCCAACGGGAATACATCCGCACCTTGTCGCCCTTCCCAATAATGATGGGTCGATGGGTTGAAAAAGACAGTATTGAAATCCTGCCTAATCTGTGTGCACAGCTGGTCAAAGTACCGTCTGTCTTCCTCTTTCCCTAAAACGGCTGCTACCTTTGACATCAAGTCTGCCGAATGATAGTAATAAGCCGTATTAACCAGCGGTTCGGGCAGTTCCATCTTCTTCCCCGGCGCACACCAATCCCCCAGGCACCAGCCATTCGGTTCTTCCCGGACGATGATTCCACGGGTGTCAGTCCTCGTTCCCAGATAGGCAACCCATTGTTTCATGCCTTCATAATGACAGTTCAACAAAACCGTATCGCCATAATAACAATAATAGGCCCAAGGCATAATCACATAAGCCGAGCCCCATGCCGGGCCACCTCCTCCGCCACCGAAGGGAGCGGTATGCGGAACATAGCCGCTCTTCCGGTTCCGGGCATCCTCCATATCGTCAAACCATTTCCGGTAAAACTGGGTCATATCGAAAGACAAGATAGAACTTTCCACGACTACCTGCGCGTCTCCGGTATAGGCCAGCCGCTCCCGGTGCGGACAGTCACTGCTGATACTACCGTGGAAGTTATTTTTTTGCGTTCGCAGGTAAACCTCGTTGATCTTGTTAAACAATTCGTTCGAACAACTGAAACTTCCGGCAGGCCGTGGATCAGTATGCACGACTTTTGCCATCAGACTTTCCCTGCTCATCCTGACCTGTCGGGATATAACTTCGATATAGCGAAACGTATGCCAAGTGAAACGCGGCTCCCATTGTTCTACTCCACCACCCCGCAATGTATAAAGGTCCACCTGCCCGAAATCATCCTTCTCCTCTCCGATAAAGCGGAGCTTTATCCGGTCTCCGGCATCGCCTTGCACCTTTATATGCGCCCAGCCTGAAATCATCTCCGGAAATGCATACCAATAAGTAGAATCATTTTTCTGTTCGCAGCTTACCGGCTGCAATGTCCGGGTAATTTTCTCATGAGGGGCAAGTTGTGCATGCAGGCAGCCCTCCGGTGCCCTCACCAGAAGAGCTTTCTTCCAGGAAGAATCCTTATACCCGTTCCGGTTCCAGCCGTCCAGCTCCAGCCGGGCATCATATTCTTCACCTGTAAATATGGCGTCATGCAATAAAGGACCAGTCGTTGTCTTCCAGCTATCATCCGTAGCGACCAGTTCCGTCGATCCATCGGCATATTCTATCTCCAACTGACAGAGCAATCGGGGCGTATCGTACCACATACAACCTTCCACCGTCCGGTCGCGTTGATTATACCAGCCGTTTCCCAACAGGACCCCAACCGTATTCTCCGCCTCCTGTACCAAAGGCGTAACATCAAACGTATTATAAAGAACCCTTCGAGCAGATTGATCGTCAAAGAAATACAACATCTTTTTGAGCGAACGACGGTCGAAATTGGTAACAGCGGGAGCCAATACCTGATCACCTACCCTTTCGCCATTCAGATACATTTCATAAAAGCCCAGTCCGCATATATAAACTTTCGCTTGCTTAACCGGCTTGTTTATACGGAATGTTTTACGGAAATAAGGAGCCGGGCCGGTCAATGTCGAATCGGGATAGCAATCCTCCCGGTTACCGATCCATCGGGCTTCCCAGTCGGACGGTTTCAACAATCCCATCGTCCATCTCCCTGTTTCACTCCAGGGCGAAACCTCTCCTTCTTCATCCCAAACCATCGTTTTCCAATAAAGCGTTTGCCTGGAATCAAGCGGTTTCCCCTCATATCCAACCTGGCAGGAACGGGAAGATACTATTTTTCCGGAATCCCAAAAATCCGCTTTCCCTTCAGCCAACAGGGAAGGGGTACTTGCTACAAGGACACGGTAGGCCGTTTGTTTTTTCGCTTGCCCAGAGGATTGCAACTGCCAACTTAACAAAGGCTTTTCATTCTCCACCGCAACCGGATCTTCCAAATATTCACACCGAAGATTGCAGACAGATATTCTTTCCTGTCCCGAAACAGAAACCACCAGCCCCCAGAGGAAAGAGAGTAACAGACAATAATACTTCATAACATTAAGATCAACTAAGTTTCCACAATATCCAATGTACAAATATATAGATATACCAGCATCCGCCACTTACAAATTTGGGAATTAATCATGCAGAAATGATACAAAAAGATAGATTTCCAACCACAAAAATAAAAGGGCCGAAACTTTCATTCCGACCCTTTTGTTCTGTGAGTTGTCTCACGAGGATTCGAACCTCGACAGACAGAACCAAAAACTGTAGTGCTACCATTACACCATGAGACAATCCGGCGCTTTATCTAAAGCGATGCAAAGGTAAGAATAAAATCTTACCTTGCAAGCTTTTTTTGTAAAAAATCCAAACAGTTTCTTATTTTACGATCAGTAAATAGTAGTTCTTCTTACCTCTCTGAACTAGCAAATATTTCTCATCCAGCAGGGAAGAACAGTCGATAACCATATCCTGATCCGTCAGTTTTTCCTTATTTACACTGATGCCACCACTCTGAACCAGCTTGCGCATTTCACCTTTCGACGGGAAAATCGCCGCCTTTTCAGTGAACAGATCAATCGCCTTGACACCGGCACTCAACTCGTCGCGGGAAACTTCGAACTGGGGAACGCCGTTGAACACATCCAACAATGTCTGTTCGTCCAAATGTTTCAATGCTTCCGACGTAGAGTTTCCGAACAGGATGTTAGAAGCTTCGACAGCAGCATCGTAATCTTCCTGGGAATGAACCATGATCGTCACTTCCTTTGCCAAACGTTTCTGCAACGGACGGAGATGCGGCGCCTCTTCCTGTTCCTTGATCAGAGCATCGATTTCATCCTTGGGAAGATCGGTAAAGATCTTGATATATTTGGCAGCATCAGCATCACTCACATTCAGCCAGAACTGGTAGAATTTGTAAGGAGAAGTGTAACGGCGATCCAACCAGACATTGCCAGATTCAGTCTTGCCGAACTTGCCTCCGTCGGCTTTCGTAATCAACGGACAGGTCAAAGCAAAAGCCTCGCCGCCCAACTTACGGCGGATCAGCTCCGTACCGGTCGTGATATTCCCCCACTGGTCGGTTCCTCCCATCTGCAGCCGGCAACCTTCGTGCTCATACAGATACATATAATCGTATCCCTGAAGCAACTGGTAAGAGAATTCCGTAAACGACATGCCGACAGAAGATTCGCGGCTCAGACGTTTTTTAACAGATTCTTTAGCCATCATATAGTTAACAGTGATATGCTTACCGATATCACGGATAAAATTCAGGAAAGAATAATCCTTCATCCAGTCGTAATTGTTTACCAACTTGGCAGCATTAGGTGCGTCCGAATCGAAATCCAGAAACTTGGACAACTGCTTCTTAATGCTATCCTGATTATGACGAAGCGTTGCTTCATCGAGCAGGTTACGTTCTGCCGACTTCATTGAAGGGTCTCCGATCATACCGGTAGCTCCGCCGACCAGAGCAATAGGACGGTGTCCTGCACGTTGGAGATGTTTCAGCATCATAACCGATACCAGGTGACCGATATGTAATGAGTCAGCCGTCGGGTCAATACCTACATAAGCAGAAGTCATCTCTTTTTGCAACTGTTCTTCTGTTCCGGGCATCATATCAGCGATCATGCCCCTCCATGTTAATTCTTCAACAAAATTCATCGTTTTAGATTATAGTATTAATTGAATGCGGACAAAGGTACGACTTTATAATTGAAAATGGAGAATTGAGAATTGAAAATTAGGGTATAACAGTGATTTAAGGTAGATGAAGGATATCGCGGACATTTTCGGCAATCTGCCCGGCGAACTGTTCAAGCCGAAGATTCAAGGAAGCCGAAAGGTTCCGGTAGACAGTACGGATATCGATTTCGCGATCGTCCGTTTCGGCAAACAAGTAGCCAGGCCATGCTTCGTGCACAGCTTCGGGATGGAAATGCTCACCAAAAGAAAGATAAAAGCCCTGTCGGATCAATTGTCTGGCCAATACTGCATTGCCACGAAAGCCATGAATCACCCAGGGCATACGGGGCTTAAGTTCCTTTTTCAACGCAATCAGCTCGTCCCAGGCTTTCACGCAGTGTATGATTAAAAAGATGCCGAGGTTTTCTGCAAAAGCTGCCGATACTTTGAAGATTTCCTGCTGACATTCCAACGATGCTTCCACCAATTTATCAAGGCCAGTCTCGCCGATTGCCACCACGCCCGGAAGCATTGCCTGCCGTTTAAGGTCGGTTAGTTGTTCTTCTACATCATATATATACCAGGGATGAATACCGACAGAATGGAACAACCCCGTTCCCGCGCTCGACGCGGGATCGCACAAGCAACCGGCAGTATCCGCTTTTTCTAATCGCGATATGACCTGTCCCGGATGTGATCCCGCGTCGAGCGCGGGAACAAGACAGTTGACTATGGCGACATCTTCCGGATAGACGGGCAAATGGTGAGTATGTATATCGTAATAAACCATACTTTACGGAACAGGATCATATCCGCTTCCTCCCCAGGGATGGCAACGGAGAATACGTTTGACAGCCAGATACAATCCTTTTATAGGACCATGTTTTTTGAGAGCCTGCACGGCATATTCGGAACAAGTAGGCGTGTACCTGCACGATGCCGGCGTCATGGGAGAGATACAATATTTATAGAAATAGACCGGCAACAACAGAAGGGAAGTAACAAAACGCTTTATCATACTTTGTCACGAAGTATGTTCAATGCCTTTGTCATGGCTTTTTCCATATCGGCAAAAGGATGGATTTCCTTGTCCAAATAGAGGAAAGCAACCAGCATACGCTTGTCTTTTTCCACCAGCGGATCAATCAGGTCATATTTGCACACCCGATAGGCTTCGCGGACCTGGCGTTTGATCAGATTCCGTTTTACTGCACGTCTGAATTTCTTTTTGGGGACACTCACCAGGATAGATACCGGAGCCAATGCCTCTTCCTCCACCGGTAAATAAACGACCCGCAGTGGAAACGCCACAAACGATTGCCCTTTTGCAAACAACAGGTCAATGTAACGTTTCCACGACAGGCGCTCTTCTTTTGAAAGGGTATACCTTCTATTTACCATTCTTTTTGTTACTACCCATCTCTTTTTTCAGATACAATTCAAGGGCAGCCGTCATAGACGGAGCTTCGGGAGTCGGTGCTTCCACATCCAAACGCAAACCGGCTTCTTTCACCGCTTTGGCTGTTGTCGGGCCGAAACATCCGATCTTTATATCTTCTTGTTTGAAGTTCGGGAAGTTCTTCAGCAGAGAAGAAATTCCCGAAGGGCTGAAAAATACCAGCATATCATAGTCAAACTTCTCGTCTTTAGAGAAATCATTGCTTACAGTGCGGTACATAACAGCTTTCGTAAAAGAAATCTTCTTCGCTTCTAACATAGTTAACAAATCATCTTTATGCACGTCGGAAACGGGCACAAGATATTTTTCTTTTGCATGCTTGCCGATAACTGTAACCAGATCATCCAACTTTCCTGTCTGTCCAAAAAAGATTTTACGCTTTCTATACACAATATATTTTTGCAAATATACGGCAATGGCCTCAGTCATACAGAAATACTTCATCGTTTCAGGAATGGCAACACGCAGTTCCTCACACAGGTGAAAGAAATGATCGATCGCCGTACGAGCCGTAAAAACAACAGCCGTATGATCCAAAATAGAAATTTTCTGCTGTCTGAACTCCTTAGATGAAAGAGGTTCTACTTTAATGAATGGACGGAAGTCAATCTCAACTCCATACTTCTCTGCAATGTCGAAATACGGGGACTTCTCGGATGCAGGCTTCGGTTGTGATACCAGCAACTTTTTGATGTTCAATGCCATAGAGTACTTGTCTCGATAAAGTTATACAAATAAACCATACCTTCGTACAAAAATACCAGAGGTAAAATTTCTTGGGTGCAAAGGTACAAACTTATATATAATAATCCAGTACTTTTCTTGTGAAATATCCGTATTGTCTTATAAATTATTACAAAACGACACAAAATATAGAAAATACAAAACATTGCTATCGGTATAGTTACGTGTGTCCCGACAAACACTAACCATAACACCGGAATGTACAAAGAGACTCCCCAAATCCCCATAATAGCATTATAACTCGTCTTCCATAACTTATATTTATTGGGGTCGGCAAACACGCTGCCCAGGAGGTAATAACAGCATTGTTTAAACTGATAAAACAGGAATAAAACGCAAAAAACCGTTCCGATCGTCGATAAAACCGCCTGCCATTCCATATAATTTATAAATCCGTATATCCTGCCTATTGCAATCAGGGCAATACTCGAAAGGAACAATACCTGAAATGTCATAAAATTACGGAAGAAGAAAACGCTTTTCCCCACCACATCGTCAAATAGATTCTGCCTTTCTTTCACGAGAAAAGCATCTTTCAGCATCTTCACAAACAACTGGAAATTCGCCCGGAACACAAAAGAAAAGACAATAAACAGGAATAACAGCAGGGAGAAGATGACATCATCCACCAACTGCCCGTCCCACAAGCGAATGCCCACATATCCTTCAAATATATTCATGTTCCCTGCGTATTACAGGTGCAAAGATAATCAAAAAAGAAAGGCAAGCTTACCCGACAAGCTTGCCTTCTCAAACAATCAACCGTTATGAATAACGATCTTAGAAACTATCTTAAATATTGTAGTACTGTTCCCAGCCTTTACGCGGCATTTCGCCAACCAACATCTGGTTCATAACCGGATCGTTCACGATCTGCTTCGTGTCGCGGTCGAATACAATCTTGCGGTTCATGCGCTGTGCCAACACGCCGAGGCAGAACACCTGGCTCAACGGACCTGCGATAGAGAACGGAGAACGAGTCTTTTCCTTACCCTGGCAAGCCAACAGGAAGTTTGCGTAGTGATTGGACGGACTCTTCTGGTATTCCGGCAATTTCGGATTCATATCTTTAGCTACCTGATCAGGAATAACAGACAAAGTGCTACCATGAGAACCACCCTTGAATGTCAAAGTCTTTGTATAGATTTCCTTACCCGGATTCAGTTTAGCCAACTGCAGTTTGCCACCAGCAACCGTCGGGATATTCGGATCGACATCAGAAGAACCGTAGTTTTCAGGAACAGGAGGAATATTATCCAGACCGTCATACCAAGTAATATCGACACCCGGCATATCTTTTCTTTCCGGGAATCTGAACAGGATACGGGAAGACATCGGGAAGAAGAACGGGTTGTGATCTTTCAGATACAACGGGTTTACTTCCGTCGGCAAACCAAGATCCAGGAATTCGTGGGCAGTATCGATGATGTGAGCTCCCCAGTCGCCCAATGCACCCATACCGAAATCATACCAGCAACGCCACTGTCCCAAATGATAATCGTGATTATATTCGTGGAACGGACGAACACCTAACCAAGTGTCCCAATCCAACGTTTCGGGAACCGGTTCACCCATCGGCAGATGTGTAATGTTCGGGTTCCAGTTATGCCAACGGCGCGGAGAGTTCATGTGAGCTGTGATAGCGGTAACGTCCTTGATCAAGCCGGCTTCTTTCCATGCCTTGAACTGGAAGTAGTTGGCTTCCGAGTGTCCCTGGTTACCCATCTGTGTAACAACACCGAATTTCTTTTCGGCACGCATCATCACTTCAATTTCCTGGAAGGTGCGGGCCATCGGTTTTTCTACATATACGTGTTTTCCATGAGCCATTGCCTCGATCGTGATCGGGAAATGGGAATGGTCCGGTGTACCAACTGTAACGGCGTCGATCTTGTCGGCCATCTTGTCGAACATCTGGCGGAAATCCTGGAAACGCGGTACTTTCGGGAACATCGAAATAAGTTTCTGAGTATGAGGTGCACCCATATCTACATCACAAAGTGCAACAACTTCGCACAAACCGGTTTTATACAGTTCGCGTGCAATCTCACCCCCACGGTTACCGATACCGATAAAAGCGATTCTCACCTTTTCGTTGGCACTGACAAAAGGAACACCCGGCATGGCATTGGCCTTGGACGGAATCCAGAAAGAAGGAATTGCTGCCGCAGCTGAAAGAGCGGCTGCCCGTTTCAGGAACGAGCGACGTGAAATATCTTCAGATTTCATGGTAAATATATTAGATAAATTATTAATGTTTGCGTGCACATAACAACTTCACAAAAGTAGATATTTTTTTCTTACACAAAAACTTTCTCAAGGATTTTTACAAGCAAAAAGAAAGAAAGGCACGTTTGCCATTCTGATAGCAAAAGACCGGACTTGCTATCAAACAGTACTGTTAAAATATATTACCCGCAAGGGTAATTCCAAATATATGCCCTACTAATCCTTTTTACATGGGGTAGCAGTGTCATTTTGTAACAAAAACTATATACATTTGTTCTATTAAAAATGAAAACAAAAGTGATATGAAGATCAGACAGATTCTATCCATCGGATGTTTCCTTTGGATACTTGCCACCCTCCGTTTGGCAGCACAGCAACCGGAAATACAGCCGCTACCCATAGACCCAAAAGTAAAATACGGACAACTCAGCAACGGGTTAACCTATTACATCCGACACAATGCGCAACCGAAAGACCGTGCGGATTTCTTTATCGCCCAAAATGTCGGATCGATCCTGGAAGACGAGAACCAACGCGGACTAGCCCATTTCCTCGAACATATGGCGTTCGATGGAACCAGGAACTTCCCCGGACATGGCATGGATGAATTTACCGAGAGCATCGGAATGCGTGGAGGCGAGAACTTCAACGCTTATACAAGTTTCGACGAAACGGTTTATATGATCATGAACGCTCCGGTCACCCGCGAGAGTATCGTCGACTCCTGCCTGCTGATCCTGCATGACTGGTCGGGCTTCATCACGCTCGCAGATACGGCCATCGAAAAGGAACGGGGCGTGATCCGGGAGGAATGGCGCACGCGACAGGATGCCCAGACGCGTATCTGGGAACAGCAGTTGCCGAAAATGTTCCCGGACAACAAATATGCACACAGGATGCCGATCGGCACGATCGACGTGATCGATAACTTCAAACCGGACGAACTCCGGGCTTATTACAAGAAATGGTATCGTCCTGACCTACAAGGCATTATTATTGTAGGAGATATAGATGTAGACAAGGTAGAGGCAGCTGTAAAACGTATCTTTGCCGATATCCCTGCTCCAACCAATCCGGCCAAACGCGAATATACGGAAGTGGCAGACAATGACAAACCGCTTGTTTCCATCGCCACAGACAAGGAGGCTTCCAATATTATCCTTTCCATATTCTATAAGCACGACAAGATGCCGAAAGAGCTGTATGCTACCGGAGCAGGTTTGATGAAGGATTATATGGAGAATGTCGTTGAGACGATGATAAACGAACGCTTTGCCGAAATGATGCAAAAAGCGAATCCTCCCTTTGTCGCTGCCCAGGCTTCGGACGGTGATTTCATGATCGCCAAGACAAAAGGTGCTTTCACTGTTGCCGCCTTAGTAAAAGAAGGCGAGATAAACAAAGCGCTCGATGCACTTGTGACAGAGACGGAACGGGTGAAACGGTACGGTTTCACGGCTTCCGAATATGACCGTGCCCGTATCAATGTCCTGAAACAATACGAATCACTGTTCAACGACCGCGACAAACAAAAGAACCGCTCTTACACGAACGAATATGTCCGCCACTTTACAGACGGAGGTTACATTCCAGGCATCGAAACGGAATATCAGCTAATCAGCCAGATCGCACCACAAATCCCAGTCGAGCAGGTGAATCAATACGCTCAGAGTTTGATCGGCGACAAAAACATCGTAATCGGGCTCACCGGCCCTGACAAGGCTGACATGAAATATCCGACCGAGACTCAATTATTAGAAGACTTTATCAAGGCACAACAATTGCCGGTCGAACCCTATGAAGAGACTGTTTCCAATGAACCGCTGATTTCCAAGTTGCCCGCTCCGGGGAAGATCAGAGAGATGAAGACGGACCCGCTGTTCGGCGCGACGGTCCTGACACTCGACAACGGCATCAAGGTCGTACTGAAACATACGGACTTCAAGAAAGACGAGATTCTGATGACGGCTACCAGTCCCGGCGGCAGCACCTTGTTCGGAGCGAAAGATATCGACAATCTGAAAGTGTTCAATGATGTTATTACGCTTGGCGGAGTCGGCAACTTCCCGGCAACCGATCTGAATAAGGTATTGGCAGGAAAGAAAGTCTCTTGTTCTCCCTCTATCGGCCTGAATACGGAAAATGTAAACGGTTATGCCTCTCCTACCGACCTAAAGACATTGTTCGAACTGGTTTATCTCTATTTCACGGCTCCACGTATGGATGAAGAGGCTTATACTTCCTTCGAGAATCGTATGATCGCACAGTTGAAAAACCTGGAACTGAACCCGATGGTGGCGTTCAGCGACACGCTGACAAAAGCGATTTACGACAATAACCCACGTGCCGCCCGCATCACGGCTGACGACTTCAGGCAGATCAGCTACCCGCGCATCATGGAGATGTACAAAGAACGGTTTGCCGATGCTTCAGACTTTGTCTTTACGTTCGTCGGAAATATCGACACAGACAGCATCCGCCCTTTTGTAGAACAATATCTGGCGACGCTTCCAGCCAAAGGACGCGTTGAAAAAGCCAATCCCGCCGAAGTGCCGGCTATCCGCACGGGCGAATACACGAATATCTTCAAACGCGCTCTGGAAACACCGAAAGCGTCGGTTGTCAACTTCTGGTCCAGCAAGATGGGATATAACCTTGAAAACATCCTCACCGCCACTATGTTGAAGCAAATTCTCGATCTGGTATACATGGAAAAAGTACGCGAGGATGAGGGAGGGACATACGGGGTGCAGACTTCCGCACAGATTTCTTCCTTCCCTGAAGGACAGACATTCCTGCAAGCCTATTTCGACACGGATCCGGCTAAACGGGAAAAGATGAACGCTATCGTCCGTACAGAACTGGATAACATCGTCAAGTCCGGCCCGCGCGATGAAGATTTCAAGAAGAGTCAGGACAATATCCTGAAGCGCCACGCAGAGAACTTGCAAGAGAATGTTTACTGGCTGACGACTTTGGATAATTATTACTTCCGCGGATTCAACGGCGAGACGACATACGAAGAAACGATAAAAGGTATCACCCCCGCCAATATCCAGGCTTTTGCCAAAAAACTGTTAGAACAGGGCAACCGGATCGAGGTAGTGATGGAGCCATAAGGCAAAATATAATTCAGACACAAATTACGCGGATTACGCGGATTTTTCATCTATAAATCCGTGCAATCCGCGTAATCCATGTCAAAAAAGAGATTTAATTCGTTTTCTTCTTCACTTTGAAATGGTCGAATCCTTCCCCGTATACACCAATAACGGCACTCTGCGAAACGAAAGCTCTCGGATCAATATCATTGATGATTTGGAAAATCGTATTAGATTGACTCTTTTTTGCTAAGACAAACATCATCTTCACTTGCTTCCCTGTATAAAGTCCGGTCCCATCGATTACAGTCACTCCCCTGTGCAAAGCATTAATCTCCCTGCCGATCTCTTCATATTTGCTGGAAATAATAAAGAACTGGACCGACTGACGAGAGCTGTTGACCACCTGGTCGATCATATATCCTGTAACAAACAAGGTTACATAACCATAGACCACCTTCTCCAAATCGTGCAGCACAAAATAACTGGATGCAATGATGATCATATCGCAGAGCATCACCATACGCCCTAAGCTGACATCCCGGTACTTATTGACGATAGCTGCCACGATATCCGTCCCTCCTGTACTGCCATTCGAGGCAAAAGCAACACCAATACCTCCTCCACAAAAGATAGCGCCCAAGATACAGGCCATGAAAGGTTGATCCTGCAAAAGCTGGAGTCCAGCCGTCAACTGCTGGATTACGGAAAGGAAAAAGGTCAGGACAAACACGGCAAAAATCGTCTTCACACTAAACTTCCATCCCAATATCTTGAGTGATAACAACAAAAGGAAGCCATTAATGGCAAAATAAGTGTATTGCACCGGCAAACCTGTCCCCCAATAGACAATGGAGGCGATGCCCGGTACCGCCCCGGAAGGCAAATCGTTTGGCAACAGGAATACGGTCCAACCTATACCGTAGAGGATCATCCCCAAAGCGATCCCCAAATAATCTCTTAATTCCCTAACCATAAATAGGTTGGATTTGATAGACAATGTCTGTTTCATTCTTTTTGTGTTTTTATGCGGCTGCAAAAGTACAAAACAATTGACAATTGGGAATTGACAATTGACAATTAAATGTCGCGCACTCCCCAACTGTCAATTGTTACTTGTCCATTGCCCACTCATCCTCCCAGTTGATAACCGGCTGCTCTCCTTCAAAACGGATAGGCAACCAGATATAACGGCCATCTATGGCGTTCTCCGGTGTCCAGCGATCTCCCATATAGATGAACTGGCCGGGCTTGCCGGGAACAGGCAGCACATAAGTACTTTGCGAATGGAAAGAGGTTTCCGAATCGGCTCCCACAAACGGGTTCGCCAACTCTTTCCACGGCCCCCAGATAGAGGATGCAACAGCGGAACGACCCGGATTCGGGGCCCAACCAGTGCAACCGGACATGATCAGATAATACTTGCCGTCTTTCTTGAACATGGCAGGCGCTTCCATAAAGCGGCCGACAAAGAAACGGGCATAATTGCCGGAACAAGCCGTATAATCGTCCGTCAGTTCGGAAATATGCAATGTGCTGTTCTCCTCCGAAGCATAAATATGGTATGCTTTTCCATCGTCGTCGACAAATAGATTCATGTCGCGTGCCATTTGCCCGCTCTCGAAATCACGTCCTAACAGATTCAGCGTGTCGGGATGGGCAGGCAAGCCACCGCCACCGAAACCTTTCTTCGATTCTTCGGGAACCTGGCCTTTATGGATATCCAAAACATTCTTCGGCCAAAAACCAGCGTTCGGCCGATCGGCGGAAAGCAGTTTGTACGGTCCTGTAACCTTTTCGCTGACAGCAACACCGCTTTTGGCTCCCGTATAACCGGCACCTTTCGGTTCGAGATGGAACCACATCACATACCTGCCCGTCTTCTTATTGAAAATCACCTTCGGACGCTCCAGAATGCAACCTTTTACGATCGGACTCGATTCGTCGTCCGAAACAGACAAGGCGATTCCCTCGTCTTTCCAATTATATAAGTCCTTGGAAGAATAACAATGGACGCCAACCTGGGCTACATTTCCCCCTTCACCTTCCGTTTTGTGCTCGCCAAACCAATAATAGGTATCACCTTGCTGCAACATACCCCCGCCATGAGCATTGATGTGCACACCGTTATTGTCCGGCCAGATTTCACCGGGTTTAAAAACATTCTCAACCAGTGAAGTCCCGGTTTTCCCCTTACACCCGCACAAAGCGAAGAGCAACAACAGAGGATAAATAGCAATCCGTTTCATACTTAACTGTTTATACATCACAAATACGAATACATTTCTCAAGCGAGGCAATCTTGTCTTCCTGCTTCGGGACAAATTCCTGCCCGACAAAACCTTTATAACCGGTTTCCACAATCGCTTTCATGATAGCTGGATAGTAAAGTTCCTGTGTTTCGTCAATCTCCGCACGACCGGGAACACCTCCGGTATGGATATGAGAAAAATACTGGTGATATTTCTGGATATGATCAATCACGTTTCCTTCCATGATCTGCATATGATAGATGTCATACAGCAGTTTGAAGTTCGGCGAACCGATACGACGGCACAATTCCGCTCCCCAAACGGTATGGTCGCACAGGTAGTCCTTATGCCCGATACTGTTCAGAAGTTCCATCGTCAGAACGACATTATACTTTTCAGCTATCGGCATCAGACGCTTCAGCCCTTTCTCGCAGTTTTCCCAACCCTGCAAGTCGGTCACACCGTTCCGGCGACCAGAGAAACAGATCAGGTTCGTCAGTCCGGCCTCGGCCACCATTGGAATAACCTGTTCATAACTGGCAACCAGCTCGTCATGCAGCTTGGGATCATTGAACCCCCGATCGATACCTAAACCCGCACCCTGCGCCATCGCAACCGTCAAACCATGTTTCTGCACGACTGGCCAATCTTTCGGGTCGAGCAGTTCAATCGATTCTATTCCTATGTTTTTACAAATCTCACAAAATTCATCCAACGGATAGCTGCCGAAACACCATTTACTCACAGAATGGCGAATATTACCTTTCAGTGGTTCAGGTTTCTCTACCTTCTTCTTCTTTGCGGGAGCTGCTGCCTCCACACCGGACACAACCATAGCTGCGCTTCCTGCCAATACCGTCTTAATGGCAGTTCTTCTCGAAATGTTTTTCATACTATTCTTGTTCTTACGTTAATAAATTATTTAATCAGCTCCCATTTGCCTTGCAAATAAGCTTTGTCGATTACGCTTGCCAATGCCTTGTCGTTCGTCCGCTCGGCCAAATCCTTCAGATCATTGTACAGATAGAACTGCAACCAAAAGCCATAGTGATAGCGTTCGCGAGTGGATTTTGGCTGCAACATCAAAGCATACCATTTAGTATTCAGTTTTTTAGCTTTTGCTACTTCGACCGCTTTCTCGGCATTCTTCCACATGGTATCGGAGACTTTCGATTCGAGATCAACAAAATCTTCGTACTTCATGGAAGCGGTATTAATCACCTGGCAGCGGTCGTCCAGCCCCAGTTCTTTCATGGAAAGGCGTTGTTCGAATACCTTGTCGCCATCCAGGTCAAACTCCATCAGATCGAAAAAGCCGTTATTGTCCGTATCCGTATACTTGACAGTCGGAAACACGGTCGGTTCGGTCTCGATACGTTTCGGCCCATAGCCATCATAGATTCCACCCATTCCCTGATAGTAACGGGCATTCTGGTCGACACGCCAACAGCCCCATTCGGCTCCGTACAGGTGAATCTTTCCATCTATCGGACTGACATACAACTGACCGTGACCGGAATTGTCCTCATCCCATTCGCCCCGGTCACCTGCCGGATCGGCCTGTCCGTTATTGTCAATTCCACCTTGGTTCTTTCCCACCTTGAACGGATCCCGCGGCTGATACAACTCCACGCGCTCCCAACGGTTGCAATCGTCGTCCTCATCGTAGGTAAACCAAACTTTATCCCATTTGCCTTCCTTGAATGTCAGATCCCAGGCGGCATCATGATCCGGATACAACAGCTCCGGAAGCTTACGCCAGCGGGCATCAAGAAAGAACGTATCGGCTTCGGGAAGTCCACGCAGGTTCTTATTGATATGTTTCTGATTTTCATAATTGAATCCGGGACCTGTAAAATGGATGGTCATATCGAAGTCGAATTCATTGCCCGACGCATTGTCGTTATCCGTATCCATCGAAACAGAAACCCAGTCGATATTGCCGGAGAGGACGGAATTTGCCTGTCCGTTCTCTTTCACGATCTTGGGAGAGTCGCAGAAGCGGATCGCCATCTCCGTCAGCCCGTCATTGTCAGGATCATAGAACAAGAATGGGTTTTCCCAGTTCATACGGACATCGTTCACGCGTTCGGTCGTACTGTGTATCTTCATGAAAGTACTCCTCCCGTTATAATCTTCGTAGAAATCCGACAGGCCGTTATGTATCCAGCAGCGGAGAGTGAACGTATTCCAGTCGATATAGTTGAACACGTCGTCCTTATCCGTATCCACTACCCACATATAATGTCCGTTGCCGGTCTTCATCCGGTTTGCTTCGGGGATATTATCGACCACAACCTGCATGGCTGGATTACCGTCTTCATCTTCGCCTACCCAGTCGATGATAAGATCGCCGTAACCTCCGTAGACGCCGTCTTTATTACGGTCTATCATCAGGCAGTCGTTATCGGTATCGCCTTCCAGGTCGCCGTACTGCATATCGTCGTCGTCATCGATCCATTGCACCGGAATGCCGTTGGCCGTCACCGTACGCAGGATATCCGGATCGCCGTCTCCGTCCAGGTCTATATAGGTCGGCTTGTACCCTGCGGGAGCAGGCGGTAGCCGATAAGGGATCAACAGGGTATTTGCGTTCCAATATTCCTTTTTTTCGGAATGATCCGTCTGTGCGGATAACCCTTGTGCACTCAGCAGCAGGGAGCCTGCGGCCAGTAATAATGTAATCGGTTTCATGATATCAGGTAGATTAATCGGTGATTTTTATATAGGTAAGCCATTTCTGTATCAGGTCTTTCACTTCCTGATAATAGGTGAAGTCATACCGGAACCCCCAACCGTGTCCTCCGCTGGGGAACATATAGAGGGAAGTCGGGATATGGTGTTCATTCAGTGCCGTATAATAAAGGATAGAATTCAACGGAGGAACGGTCTGATCGTCATCACTCAGCAGAAGCAAAGTCTTCGGTGTCTTATCGTCCACCTGTTTCTGCAAAGAATAGCGGTCTACCAACTCCTTATTCTCAATATCTTTCCCTAAAAGATTCTTTTTGGAACCACCATGTGTAGTCATATTATCGAAGCTGATCACCGGATAATAAAGGATCGCAAAGTCCGGCCGGTTGGCATCTGCCGCAAGCGTGCTGAGTGAAGCTGCCAAATGTCCGCCTGCTGACGATCCGATCACTCCGACCTTATTCGCATCCAGATTCCATTTGGTTGCATTACCCCTAATGACGGACATCGCTTTCTCCGCATCACTCAACGGGATCGTATGTACGCCTTCCGGCATCCTATATTTCAGAACGACTGCAACAAACCCGTTAGAAGCGTACCATTTCGCCATATCATGCCCTTCATGGTTTATTGCCAGCCCTCTATATCCGCCACCCGGACAAATCAGCACCGCTGGTGCCAGTTTCCCGTTCTTCGCCGGATGATAAACAAAGATTTCCGCCTCGCCCGCTTCCGGCTTATCCGGCCAGAGCTTGAACTGTTCTACCTGCTGCCCCCATACCACGGGTGAAAAGAACGATAAGAGAAGTAAAAGAATGTGTTTCATAAGGTATTAATTCTTAATCATTAACTGAGTTATTAAAAACAGGTGCTAATGTAACGAAAAAAAATAGATTCACCTATAAAGAGGGACAAAAAGAAATAATCCCCCCTATCCAGAAAAACAAAAGACTTACATATTCAAAAACAAAAATGTACATCTTTGCTCTTGAATATGTAAGTCTTTTTAGGGAGGAATATACACTTCAAAAGGATATTCCCAGATCTATTTATAAGAATTGAGAAACGATTTTTATCCCCATATCAAACAGCTTAGAAGCATTATCCATTCCTTGTTTACGATATGCTTGCGCACTGTCGTAGTCAGAATAAACTTCCATCAAACGGTCGGCAATCTGTTTTCCTGTCGTGTCGTTAATCTCAAACACCCAATTATTAAAACCTAAATCATAATACATTTGTCCTTTTATCGTATCTTCCGGCTGTCGGAGATAAAATGCAGGTGTCCCATTCCGCAAAGAGATAATAGGGGAATGGCATTCAAAACTAAGAACACAGAAGGCCTTGCTATACAAAGAAGCAGCCTCATCCGGTAACCAATAACCACGTTTGACGACATTCTTTTGAACATCATCCGGTAACGGATCAATCAAAAGTTCATCCATAATATCAACCTGATAAGTCATTTCCGGGCAAACAAGAACCTTATTCCCTGTTTCCCTCACCCAACGGACGATTGCTTCACGAGCTTTGGCATGGTCGACCTCTTTCCATTTGTCATTCAATACCGTTATTTCTACGATCTGTTCCTCCGTGTAGCTTTTCCTGCGGATCAGCCAGTACGGTGTTTTCCGCAACCGGGGAATCACACAAATAAACTTACGGTCTTCCAGATTATTGGCCATTAAGAAAGAACGGGCATTCTCTTCGTCCTGGATATTCAAAGCGAAAGTAGCATCCGGAACAAAACGGATTTCAGGCTTCGTTACTCTCGCTTCCCTCAATTTTCTTATCGAAGCTGTCTCGCGAGTAAAAACAAACGATGCATCGTTCAACAGATTCTTCAATGAAGGAGATATATCCTGAATCGTTGTTCCGTAGGTTCCGAAAGGTTTATCCGTAATTTTACGCCAAGCCTCCAAACAGTTGGCCGCCACAACCGATGGCCCCGATCCATGAATAAAGACATCAGCACGATTGATAGCCTCCAGAAGCTTACTATCCGTAATCGTAAAATCTTTATCCGGATTGCCGTAAAGAATCTCTATCTCCGGGAAATTCTTCTTCAATAACGCTTCCACCTTCTCGCTTTTGCTCCGTTTCCATAAAGTAATCGTTGCTTCAGGCAAGTGCGTTTGCAAGATATGCAGCAAACCCGGTGTATGGGCGATATCCCCAATATTCACATCCTGCCAGCCGGAAACGACTAATAGGTATGGTTTTTTCTTCTCTTCCTTCACCTTATTCAGACAAGCCGGTAGAAATAGCGCAGCGGAAAAAGCACCAGTCTGCTTTAAGAAAGTTCGTCTGTTCATCATGATATCCTATTTCAATGAGTCCAACAATTCATTCAAATGCTTGGTATATACCTCACGTGGCAAACAATTGTATTTTTTACAAAGCGCTGCTGCTACCGCAACGACTTCCCCCATCATACCGGTCGTATTCTGTACACGGGTAGAAGACAATGCTATATGTGAAACACTTATATTTCTTCCAGCCATAAACAAATTGTCTACATTCACCGAATATAGACAGCGATAAGGAATACGATAAGGAGGTGGAACCTGATCGTCGCGCAGATAACGTCGGGGAGTTCCCAAATCATTAAAATAGTGTTTCATTGTTGAAATAAATTCCTCTCCCGGGAAAAAGAATGTATTTTTAGGAGTCGGAAAATGCTGATCTATCGAATAAGTTCCTATTACAACAGCGTCATCATACTTTACATACTCCTTCTCTATATCTTGTTGTACAAAAAATACATCTCCCACCAGACGGCGTGATTCCCGCTTTCCGGCAATGTAAGTCATCATATCCAGTTCTCGGTTTGCATATTCTTTCCTAAACTTACTATCGTTTTTCAGGAAAGCCCAGTTCCCATAGATAGCACGAAACAGATAATCCCGGATATATTCTGCATCATTTACCTGATCATAACGGAAACCGCTTTCCCACCAGTTACTACCAGAAATAACTTTTTCACAAGATTCATCATTAAACTGTATCGCCCATTCGCATCTCGGAAATGATACTTCAGCCGGCATCACTTTACTTTTCCATGAAATTGTCGCACCCAATACCATATTATCCGGCCTGTCAGGAGCCAATGTTTCTCTTGTTTCCTGCCTCATCTCGCGCCCCACACGATATTCAGCACCCGCCAGATAACCTAAATTTCCATCACCGGAACAATCGACAAATAATGAAGAAAAGAACTCTATCTCTTTTCCATTCTCAATATGTTTAGCGGTCACAGACTTTATCTGCTTGCCTTCTTTGGAAACTGCAAACACATGCATATTTGGAAAATAGGACAACGTTTTCTCTGTTTGTATCATTTCAATAACCTGATCTTCCTTACTATATACATTCCGTATTTCTCTAATTACATTTCCTAAAGCAGTATACGGCTTTACATTCATCTCCCCGCTGGCAACCACTCTTATCTCGGTACTGTTGTTTCCTCCCGGAACGGGACGGTTATTAATCAACGCAACTTTCAAACCTTCCCGCGCTCCCTTGATCGCTGCACTCAATCCAGCTGTACCGGCTCCAACTACGACGAGATCATAATGCCCTCCATCTTCCGGTTTAGCCGGGATATTCAACAGCTGTTTTCTGAATGCCGACAAATCTTCTTTCCGGTTAGGGATAACGACATTTTTGTCCTTTGTAAAAAGGATCGCATCACATCGTCCCTCAAATCCGGTTAAGTCTTTCAATGTAACAGAATTACTCTTATTTTTTATCTCAACACTTCCGGCATATTCCCAATCCCATTGTGTCCCCATTCCCAATTCATTATCCAGAACTGCTCCGTTTACAGCAATTTTAAATCTACCTGGGGCCTCTTTCACCTTCCAGGGAGAACACCAATTCCAGGTACGAGCATATACATGCCAAGTCCCTTTTTTCGGAATCATTACTTCCGTTGAAGCATCTTGCACCGGCTTTCCTATGCCGTGAGCCAACAGGAAAGGAGATCCCATCTGATCCATAAACTGCTGGTCCAATACCCATCCACCTTTTTCATTAAAACTCTCTGCTTCAACCAGTACAAAATCCTTTTTCTGTGCAAGAAGCGAAAAAGAAATAAAAGCCTGGCATATAAGCATCATATAAACAACTCGAAATACTTTTTGCATACCTATTATTATTAATCGTGTTATAAACTATGAGGAAGCAGGAAGACTCCCGTTTCCTCATTTGTATTATTTACTCGGCTGCACCGGGGTAGCCGGGATTTTGCAACAATTTTGCACCCGTATTCGCATCAATTGCTGTTTGAGGAATTGGCCATAATTCATGATAAGGTTCCATATTGTCCTTAACCCTGAAATTATATTTCATCGTTCTTTCATATAATTTATTCAATCGAACCAAAGTCTTTCTACGCGGCTCCTCAACAACTAATTCGCGTATACGTTCGTCCAGAATATAATCTAATGAAATTTGACCTGGTTGAACGGGGTTAGCTTGTGCTCTTCCTCTGACAACATTAATATCATTTGCAGCATTTGCCAAATCTCCTTTATGGAAATAGGCTTCCGCCCTTAACAAATAAGTTTCAGAAAGGCGCATTATGTATCGATCATTAGGTGTCCTTCCAGCCATAGCCCCCCAAGGCATTTCCCCTTCTATCTTACGGAAGTAAGGATAACAAACTCTAAATGTATCGACCGATTTATCCGTTATTGTTCCATCAGATAAAGTAATATACATTTTACCATCATCCTTCTTTGTTAGAACTAATTTTTCCCCATTATACTTAGAATCAGGATTATTCATATAGAACTCTTTCTTAAAGTTATACGGAGAGTAACGTATATCGTTCGGATCATCCCATATTTCATAATTAGTATGATTTAAAGGACGAATAATCCCCTGCATACGTCCTACTGTGTCACAAACCAAAATCTTTTTACCATCAGGATAAGTTACATCTTCTATTTTAGGTCCCCAAAGACGAAGTTGCGCATTGTTAGCTTCTTCAGCTCCCGGAGTTAAGTATTCGAACTGTACGACCCATATCCCCTCTTTGTTGCCAGAAGCTCTATTTTGTTGGTTAGTCCAAAACAAGTCAGAATAATAATCTCCCGGACGACTTGTATCACCAAAACGGGATTTCACGAGTGCGTATTCTCCACAACTACCATCGATAACAGCAGTCGCGGCAGCTATCGATTTATCATAAAATAACTGATCTCCTGTTTCTTGCCCTAAGCTAATGTATACTTCTGATAACAGATGGTTTGCCGCAGCTCGAAAAATACGTCCATCTTGTGAAGCATCAGATGTAACAATCGGTAAATATTGGGCTGCAAATTCCAAGTCCTTCTGGATAAACTCAAGAACTTCTTTTCGTGAAGCACGGGTGTAATCAAAACGAGGACTCAGTTCTTCTTTATCAACAATAGGTACACCTCCAAAAAGATTCACTAAAATATTGTATGTATAAGCTCGGAAAAACTTAGCCTCTGCCACAATTGTGTTTTTTTCGTCCTCTGTCCAAGAGACATTTGGATTTTCCGCTCTGGTAATAATAAGATTAGCATCTTTCAACATTTTCTGATAAGCCCAATTCCAATAGAATTTGGGGGTTGCATGCTCTGGTAAAATCAGGCTATAATCATTAAAAAAACGACCATCTGTAACACCACTGCATGCCACATCTGTCCCAGTATTCATGACATCTTCATTATTCGACTGAAAAAGTCCGCTGCGAGCAAAATTATGCAAGGAATAAATGACTGTCTCAAACCCTTTTTTAGAAGTCAATAAGTTTTCCGGACTAAATTTATCCATCGGCTTCTCTTCCAGGTAGCTATCACTACATGACATCTGCGTTCCCAATAATAAAATAAGCGAAGAGAACAAAACTATGTATTTTGATTTTTTCATTTCTACTACGTTTTTAAATTATAAACTGATCTGAAGTCCCAAAACCCAAGATTTTATCAATGGACCATTCTGGGAAGCTCTTCCTCCTGAAGCATGTTCCGGATCCCATCCATGCCAACCAGTCCAAGTTGCAAGATTCTTTCCACTAACATAAACTTTTACATTATTCAATGTTAACTTTTGAATTAGAGATTTTGGAAGACTGTATGCCAAAGAAACATCCTGTAATCTCAAATAAGTCAACTTTTCATAAAATCCATAACCACGCGGATTAGAGTAACCAACACTGGGGCGATCATTTAAAGGATTTTCCGGAGTCCAATAAGGTAAATCCAACTGATTACAACGATTATAATATTCAGTTCCCGGATTTATCCAATTATTGGCTGCATATCCACCACATCTCAAATCCAATAAAAAGGATAACGTAAAATCTCTATATCTGAACATGTTATTCATACTCATTGTAAATTTCGGACGATTATTATGCAAAACCATACGATCTTCCGGACCAATCGAACCATTGCCACTAATATCCTTAAACTTTATATCGCCCGGTTTAGCAGATTTGTCAATAGAAAAATCATCCCCTTCCTGCCATATCCCATCAAAAACATAATTATAGTTTGATCCCATAGAATATCCGATAAAACGACTTTTCCCTATATCGTCATCTTCTTTTCCGTCACCATCCAAATCTTCCCCTGAGAGATGAAGAATCTTATTTGCGTTAGCTGAAAAATTCAATGAAGTACTCCATGAGAAATCTTTCGTATTAATGTTTTCGGAGTTTAAAGTCACTTCAATTCCTCGATTTTGAGTTTCTCCAATATTAGTCAGATACTTATCATAGCCCGTCATGCTTGGTATACTAACTTCTAACAAAAGATCGGTAGTTTTTGTACTGTACAAATCAATATTACCACTTAAACGATTATTAAACAAAGTAAAATCCAAACCTAAATTATAAGACTGCGAGGTTTCCCATCCTAACAAAGGATTCGCCATAGAAGTAGGATAAAGTCCAACTGAAGTGTTTCCCCCATCACCAAATACATATCTGGCCAAATCCATCGTACTTAATGATTCGTAACTACTAATACCACGATTACCATTCTGGCCCCATGATAAACGTAATTTCAAAAAATCTAACCAGGAAATATTTTTCATAAACTGTTCCTGGGAAAGAGCCCAACCTAAACCAACAGAAGGGAAAGTTCCATATTTACGATCGCTACCAAAAGCAGAATAGCCATCTCGTCTAACAGTCAGGTTTACCATATATTTATCAGCAAAACGATAACCGACACGCGCCATACTTGACACAGCAGCGGATTTTCCGGCTGTCGTACTTACCGTATGATTTTCACCTATACCCAATCCATTAAATCCCAAAGCATCATTAAATATATTATTACTACTTAATTTTGATTTATTTGCACTACTATATTCGTAACCATACATCAACGTTACATCCACATTATGCTTCTCTGCAAACGTATTCGTATATTTGACAATATTCTCAAAAATAAGATCATGAGTAAATTGATGTTCTTTCGAACCACTTCCTAACCAAGAAGAACCATCTCGATTGTAAGCGGGAGTATAATTATTTATATCTTTGAAACGAAGATTATTAGATAAATTCATTTGGTATGTCAGCCCTTTCAATGGTAATTTAATAATCATAAAATTATTATTAAAGATACCATATGATATTTCTTTATTATCTTTCATTTCTACATTCCATAATGGATTTGAAACCATACCATCTCCATATGGCAGTTTACGCAATGTACCATCATCATACCGAATAGACGAATATGGACTTAACCTTGCAGCATCTCCCCAGTTAGCTTCAGCTCCCGAATAGTCTTTTGTTGCAAAGCTTGAATTTGTTCCAATTTCAAGCCAATCCGTAACATGAAGATCAAAATTAGCTCTCACTGATAATCTTTTAAATTGGTCCCCAACTAAAGGTGATTTCTGAGATGTAAAAGAACCTGAAAGATAATAGGTCATTTTTTCTCCTTTTCCAGAAATACTCAATTCATGTTCAGTCATCGGAGCATCCTGCTTAATCACATCCCAAGGATTAATGGTCCGGCCAGCTGCTATATTTTCTTCTTCAATCGTCTGAAAAGGCAACTCTTGGTTCATATAAACCTCGGCATCTTTACGCAATTGCTGATATTGTTCACCACTCATAAGCTTCGGCATATTGGCAAAATCAGAAAAACCGACATAACCATTATAATTCAGTTGAGGTTTCGAGGTTTTACCTCTTTTAGTCGTGATCATAATAACGCCATTAGCACCACGAGAGCCATAAATAGCTGTAGAACTGGCATCTTTCAATACATCAATAGTTTCAATATCGTTAGTATTGATATCAGACAAGCGCCCTCCTGAAAAAGGAACACCATCCAATACTATTAATGGATCATTACTTGCCGTAATAGATGTTGTTCCTCTGACCTGTATAGTTCCATCAGCCCCTGCCATCCCCGTATCGATAACACGAACACCTGCTACACTTCCTCTCAAAGCCTGTACAGGGTTAACATTAGGAATAGTCTCTTTTTCCGTAACATTTACACGAGTTAATGCTCCTGTTACATCCTTTTTACGCGCGGAACCGTAGCCGATTACGACAACTTCTTCCAATGCTTTTGTATCTTCTGCTAACTTGATATTATATGAACTTTTTGATGTTACAGAAATGGTCTGTGTATCATAACCAATATAAGAGACTATTAATACAGATTTATCCGCTACATCCAAAGAGAAACGTCCGTCAATATCTGTAATGGTTCCATTGGTAGTTCCTTTTTCCACAATATTAGCTCCGATAATTGGCTCCCCGTTTTCATCCGTAATTATCCCTGTAATCTTGCGAAGAGCTTGGGAAGTTGTTGTAGCCTTCGTTATAATAATATGTTTACCTGTAATCTTGTAAGTCAGATTATTGTTTTTTGTAATTTCACTAAGTATTTCTGAAACCAGCTTATCCTTAACCTTCAAATTGATTCGCTGATTATTGTCAATTTCCTCACTTTTATAGAAAAACATAAATTCAGACTGCTTTTCTATTTGTGAAACAACATCATAAAATGTCCCGTTTTCCACTGCAACAGAAATACGATGCTCCTGAGCGTATGTTACTGCAGACACCTGAAGAATACCCGCCAAAATAAGTATTGCCGTGATTTTCATAATACGTGTAATTTTTAGTGACAGTAATCGACTGTCATCTCGTTCTTTTTTCATACATTTGGATGTTTTTATTATTAAATTGTCTCGTTCGCAGCGTTTTCCAGACAAGAGCGAAAGAGAACGGTTAACTAATTAAAAATGAATTTTGAATCGGGAAATGTCGCAATCATTTTCCGATTCTGTTTTTAAATAACTGAAACTTTATGCATAGGCTATCAGATTTAATGATTTGACAAATTATTTACTTGTTATGAATATATCCTTTTTCACTCGTTTAAAAGTGAATTGCTTTTCATAATCAATAATTCGGAACACATCCAAGATATCCTGATCCAACGAAAATGTACCCGTATATCTGATTTTTTCTAAACGTTTATCATCCAGATGTATATTCACATTGTAATAATTTTCCAAACGTTTTACGATAGAGGCCAATGGTTCATCCTTAAACTTATATTCTCCATTAATCCAGGCATTTGACAACGATGCATTGACTTCTTGTAAAGAGACTGATCCTGTCGAATTATCAGACAATGCTTTCTGATCAGGTTTTAAATACATACGGCTCATAGATTCTCCTCTTTCGTTGAATGCTTCCAACAAAATCCGGCCTGTCAAAAGTGTCACTTCGCTATACGATTCATGACCATAAGCCTGAACATTAAAAATTGTCCCCAATACTGTTATTTCTTGCTTTTTCAATTTAACGACGAAGGGTTTCTCTGAGTTTTTGGATACTTCAAAATAAGCTTCTCCATCCAAATAAACCTGGCGTTTTTCCCCATCAAAACTGGTAGGATAGCGAAAAGTAGTGGCTGCATTCAAAATAACCTTACTTCCATCCGAGAGAAGCACTGTATTGGCGCGTCCACCTTTTTGGACATGTATTTCATTATATACTAAGTCCTTTTCTGCTAAGTCAGACCGATGTATCTTTCTTTGGAACTCATGAATTCCCCAACCAGCACCAATTGCAAAGATTATAATGGCTGCATATTTTACACATGAAAACCATAAATCACATGTTCGTGATTTGCCAAGGGAAGGGTTCTTCTCTTGGTGTTTTTCTATGCGTGCAAGCATTCGTTGCCAACTTGCCTCATTTACCTCTTCCTTTGAGAAGAAGGAACGTCGACTGGAATCTGATATGCTTTTCAGCCCAAAGAAATAAGATTTATGTTCCGCATCTTCTTCCAGCCAGGACTCTAAATAATGAAGCTCTTCTTCATTTATATCCTGTTGCAAAAAACGGATTATTAATTCTTCTATGTTATATTTTTCAGACATTCCGATGTTCGTTTATATTATACACGATTATCTCTTCAGATCTACTTACGCAATTCTCAAAAATTTGAAAGAAAAATCAAACAGCTAAGCAAAATACCCCGTAAAATCTTCAATGCTTTATAAAGTTGTGCCTCCACCGTACGAGTGGAAATATTAAGCAGTACAGCTATTTCCGAAGTTTTTCGTTCTTCCAGATAGGACATTGTAAAGATTTCACGACACTTATCCGGCAACTTATCCATCTCTTTATAGATAAGCTCCAGGCGCTCGTCTTCCGCAAACAAGGATTGCGGATCGTCATTGTAATATATCTCTTCTATTTTTAATTTGGTAGTGACGGCATTAATATAATCACCTTTTACCTCCTGATGCTTCAGATAATCTAAACAGGCATGTTGAACGGAGCGATACAAATAAGTTTTAATCCCTTCTTTCAGGAACAAAAAAGTCCTCTTTTGCCAGACTTTAAGAAACACATCCTGCACCAGATCCTCTGCAGTAATAGCATTTACATACTTTCCTGCATAAAAAATCAGCATCGGAGCATTTGATTTATATAACTCCTTGAACTGAATCAACTCTCGATCATCCTCCTTCGGTCTATCCATAACACATGCTAACAAAGAAACGTTTCTACAAGTATAGACGATTTATTCGGGAAAACTACTTACGGAAAAGTTATATTTTTACTTATAGGAGGCTTTTTAACGATTGAAAGAAAAAGTTCATTTCGTGTGCTGAACGAATAAATACCTTTCAATTGGCATCTTATCTCCCTCCCCTTATTGTAATTAATGATTTATTTAACATTAGGATAACTCAACGATAGAATAAATTCAGACATCGCTTTTTCTTGGGAAAAGCGAGTTTTTCTCCATCTATTTGCCGTTTATCACCACAAAGACGGTCGCCACCGCCATGATAAAAGACTTCATCGCCATAAAAACGGTTGTCGTTACCCATGAACCAGGCAGTTCACAACTACAAAGACGGTCGTCGTGGTAAATTCCTGCGCACCTCACGGCGAAAAGACGAAAAAAATTTTTTCCACAAATGGCCTATGTCTCGACCTTGCCTGCAAATATTCGATTCTCCGGCAGTTAAGGTTTACCACATTGTTGCGTTTTTTCAGTTCTGGCTGACAAAACGGAGCCAATATTCGGACAATATGCCAACTTCATAACGTTCGCAATCAGCCTTAAGTACCGAAATCAGAGCACAAAGCAAGATGAAAACAAACTGAAACTTCAAGTAAAATAGAAAAAGGACACAAAAAGAGGTTATTGTAATTTATCATATGGCAAATTGCACCTGACTAACGAAAACATGCCAACTTTTAAATAAAAACAGAACCCAAATAGCACCTTATCCGGATTCCTGCATATTCAGAAATCCGGATAATAGTTAATAAAAATCAAGCTATCGTTTATACCAATAGGTCTCTCCCCACGTCATTAAGCAACTGGGCCTTTTAACGTCCTCCAATTTAATAAATGAAGTCCAATAGGACTCACGATGATCAATCGCATGTCCTAATTCATTTTCATGCCCTGTAATCACGAATTTTGGATCGAATCCTTCAATTGTATCGGACAAACGATTCGCCCAACAATTGATCAACAAAACATCCAATGCAGGAATTTTTGTTTTCACATCAAATAACCACGTCAAGTCCTCTTCATTATACTGATCACCTGTATGTGCGAAAGTAAAGCCTTCAGGAGTCGTCACTACATGGATATTGTTAATCAGTTCACTTTGATGCCCTGGTAATATTTTTACATCCAGTTTGCCCCCCTTTGTTTTAAATTCCCTATCGATAATCTGCTCTGAACGAATGTGGGTCACCAATTCATTTCCTACCAAACTATTGTTCGGAGCAATCACCTGTTTTCCCATATCTGTAAACATCTTTACGACAACCGGATCTATATGGTCCGGATGATTATGAGAAAGGAACATAATGTCGCACTGAGCAACAATAGCTTGCATCGTTTTATCCGAAATCAAAGAAGAAGATTCCTTCATCGCTCCCCCACGATACAAGTCAAAAGCAACAGCGATACTTTTTGTCTTTACGATAAATCCGTCATTATAAAGTTTATACACTTTCATACCCTCTTCCAAAGGTTTCTGCATATTTTCCAAAAGTCCACCCAAACGAGATTCCATAAACTGAGAAAGCGTTCCACTACCATCCAAACGCGTATCATGGAATATGCCATCCAATAATTGCAATGCTGCTTTACGAGCCAATGCCGGATTACCAGAAGAAGGAGGATTCTCTTTTAAGAGAGCGTCTACCAGATGGAACGTTTTTTCAGTTTGATTAATCAGGTACACTTCCTGCTTACCCCAAAAAGGTACCGTTTTTTCCTGTGCTTGTAACAACATATACAATGGCAAAACAAACAATGACAATAAAAATACACTCTTTCTCATTTGAATAATTATTTAATTTTCGCTCGTAAAATTTCATCCTACTTTCGCGTCACATTCAATAAAGCCATATCCGGATGAGTACACGTTTATCACCTTAGCACGAAATGTTTACTAATCTTCTTTGAATTACCAGCATAGAAATCGATAGTCACATGCCGGTCAGAAACATTCATTTTATAAGAGCCTGCCGAAATCGAACGGATGTAGGTTTTCAGACCTGGTTTATATTCATTCAACAGTCCACTGTCGTCCTCATATTTGGATCCATCCTCTTTTTTCTTGTATTTAGCCATTTCGTGAATATTACCATAACCCTGCGGCTGATCCGACGTACAAGAATAGGTTCCTAATTCCGGTTTAGACCAGACACTATTGACCGTCATTTGTGTAATACGGCCACCATCCCCATGCCAATCAGCCAGTTCAGTCGTATGAATATGCCCACAGATACACAAGACGTTCCGCTGGGCAAATACTTTACGAAAATGTCTACGCGCAGCAGTCTCTTCAGCCGACTTCCCTCCGTGGAAGAACCATCGGCAACTTCCTCCGTCATAGGGCAGAACCGGACCGTGAGTCAATACGAATGTATGTCGAGCTCCTTCACACTCTTTTAGCATCTGATCAATGAGTGTATCATCCGGATCATTAAAATCCAATACAATATATGCATCATCGCCGATCGTGAAAAAAAAGTTCGTATGCGTAATGGGTTTTCCTAATTCCTCAGACATCCGTTCCGGCATATAAGTATGATAAGCCTCTTTTGCGTTCGTTCCACGGATATCATGATTACCCGTTACAGTCACAAAAGGCAAACCATGAAGTTCTGACTTAAAGCGGTTCATCACGTCATCTAACATTTTTTTGTGAACCTCCGGATTACCGCAATCTCCTTGAATCAAGTCGCCCAATTGAAATACCATTTTGGTGTCAGTGCCAATCAGTTGGGCAGCCCGTTTAAGTAACAAAGGGCAACGCTCTCGCCACATTTCCCCATTACGGGCAAATTCAGCACGCTGTACCCGATTCAACCATTCTACCGGTTCATTATAGTCTGCATGATACACACTGGCCGGTTCCGTATCAAAGTGTGTATCACCTAACAATACGATTGAATATTTTTTCTCCAGGTTCGATTCAGATAAATAGGACAATCGGCTTCCAAATACTAAACCTGCAAGCGATGTTGCACTAGTCGTTAAAAATGCTCTTCGTTTCATGATATAGATATTTTATATGATGTAAATAATAAGAGATATAAACCTTTCATTTTATACCTCTTATTTTCGCTATTCACATTTTACAGATTAATCCTGCCAACCCGGATTCTGCGTAAGATTTGAATTCATCTCTCTTTCCTTTGCTGGGATCGGCCAAATCTTTATCTGTTCACCAACGCTAAGATGCTTGTAAGTAGTCTCGCCCCAAATCTGCATCAAACCATTCGTATTAAGTTCTCCTACCTGTCCGGAAGAATGATCCTTAAACTTCCTGTCGTACCATGTACCCCAACGAAGTTCGTTAAAGAACATAGAGTCTTCACCTCCAAGTTCAACATAAAATTCTTTACGAATGCGTTGCCGCATATTCTCTTGTCCACTCACAACAGTCGCAGGATAAGCCTGATCATTAAGAAGAACATGTCCAACACGCTGTCTTACTTTATTTACAAAAGCAACAGCCTCACTCGTCCTGCCTAACTCATTTAAACATTCAGCCCGCCTAAGAAGAATTTCAGCATAACGGCAAAGTATAATATCTTCGGAATATACCCAACGAGTCGTACATTCATCATTCTCTGTTACATATTTCCTCCAAAGATAATAAAATTTAGAATTTGTGTCTGTACGGATATCATAAGGTTCTCCAGCATCCAGAATGTACGGCCAGCGGAGGGTCCAGGTATGATTTCCTACACCTGCCTGATTCCCGTCGTAAGTCGAGTAAGGAGTTATAATCGATTGCATCAGGCGCGGATCACGATCTTCATATGCCTGACGTATTCTCGCCTCATTCCCTTGATCCAAATATTTGCTCATATCGGCACCATAAGAAACCATATTATTATAAAGAGCCTGATAATTAGAAGTCGCTTCAGTTGTTCCCCATTCTCCTTTACCGGATTGAAGTCCGTCACGCAGAAAGAAAGCAACCCTTTCCTGGGGAGTCATTGAATGCCATCCGGGACAATATTTTTCCCAATCAAATTCGGAGCCGTCCGCACACTCATACATTTCCACAAAAGCAGGATTCGGGAGATAATTGTTCCAAGCAGAACCACCCGTACAACGATTACCATAATTGATTCCTCTCGGGTTTCCCATCCCACTTGTCTCAACACACTGTACTGAAAAAATCATCTCATCGCACTGTTCATTAGCCGGTTTAAAGAGCTGAAAGAAATCTCTGTTTCCTTTTACGCCGTTACTCGGACTGTAAAGTGAATATCCAAGTCCTTCAATTGCTTCAAAGTCTGCAAGAGCTTTAGCATAATCTCCCATAAACTGATAAGCATAACCTCTGAAAGCATAAGCAGCACCTTTTGTTATACGTCCATAACTACTATTACCTTGAGCATATTTACCGGGAAGATTAGGCTCATTAATACAATCCGTAAGATCTGAAAGAACTTGCTTCCATACTTCAGCTTCCGATGAACGCGCTTTGGTTGCTTCCGAACTCTCCACATTTTCCGTATAGATAGGAACACCTCTCCACAAAACATTCAAATGATAATACGCCCAAGCACGCAGAAATTTACATTCGGCTTTCAGTCGCGCTTTCTCGCCGTCCTCCATTTCCGGGACATTATCAATGTTGTTGATAACATCATTAGCCCTATACACAATCGTATAATAATATTTATAATGATTACCGACATTTCCATTCGAAGGCGTACAAGAACCAGAAATCACAAAACAATTATTTTTCCAGTTCATATCGATATCCATTACGGATGACCAGGCATCGAACGGGATACCAATAGAAGGACTATCGTAATTTTTAGAGAATTTCTCATACAGTTCATTATATACACCCATCACAGCCGCACGGGCAAGAATAGGGCTGGTCCACACATTTGAACTCGAAAAACTATAACTTGGAGATGTATCAAGAAGATCGCCGGCACATCCTCCTAAACCAAACAACATACCCCATAAAGTTCCGATGATAGCTATTTTTCTGAATAAATTTTTCATATTTTCAATATATTAGCTGTTTCCAAAATAATTAGAATGTTAAATTAATACCAAATGCATACTGACGCATAGTAGAATATCCCATGCTAACACGCATTTCAGGATCCATACCGGAAAAGCCAGTAATCGCAAAAAGATTCTCTCCGGAAGCATAAACACGAAGTCTTTCAACATAGAACTTTTTAGAAATACTTTTAGGCATTGTATATCCTAAAGTCAAATTTCTAAGTTTAATGAAATTCCCTTTCTCCAAATGAAGCGAAGAACTTGCCGAACTCTGAGCTCCCGATACATTAACTAAACGGGGTTGTTTTGAAGACAGATTGGTTCTCGGATCCGATGGATTTTCAGGATCATAGAAATAATGGTCATTCGCTACCGCATCCGGAATTGCATAACCATAAGTCGTTTCACTTGAATTCCTTGCCTTACCATAGTAATAAATACTAAATCCAGCAGATCCACCCCAAGTCATAGAAAGATCGAAATCTTTCCAATTTGCACTGGCCTGGATACCAAAATTATATTTAGGAGTTGTTGAAGTTCCCTGAAATTCAGAATCATATGAATTACCATAAACTCCATCCCCATTCGCATCTGCATAAATATACTCGCCATACCAAAGTGCATTTTTAGCAATATTATTATAAGGTTGGAAAGTATAACCTGCCGCTTGCATGGCTTGAAGCCATTGCATATCGTTTTCCGTACGGATCATGCCATCTTTAGGACCACCATTTATATTGACTGTACCGTCCGCATTGAAATATGAGCCGTTACCGTTATAAACGTTAGGAAGGTAAAACTCATTAATCTGACGTCCTTCGATAACTCTCGTAGTACTACCAGTAGAAACATCTCCTATATTAGTAGAATATTCCGTATGTTCCTTATTCCATCCTTTTTCCAATTTACCTTTATATTTGCTGACAAAATTTTTATTAAAAGAGAACTGACCTTTAATGCTATAGCTGAAATCCTTGCCGATATTATCCCTCCATCCGAGCTCCAATTCAATACCCCTATTCGTAACTTCCGCAATATTCGCTTTCGGAGCAGTCGCATTTCCCATTACCATATACATATCAGGAGTGTACAGAATTCCGGTAGTCAACTTATTATAAACATCCATATTACCATTCAATTTATTATCAAAGAAACCAAAATCAAGACCGACATTGGTAACAGCTGTCTCTTCCCAAGTAAGAGCGGCATTGGCAATAGAAGTGATGGCAATACCACTTGTCAGAGCTTGACCGGTAGAATAATTTGCTGCCGAATATACAGACTGCCAATCATAATTACCGATTGCATTGTTACCCAACTTACCCCAAGAAGCACGAAGCTTTAAGTTTGTCAGCCACTGTACCGGTTTAAGCCACGACTCCTCATTCATACGCCAACCAGCCGAAAAAGAAGGGAAAGCTCCCCAACGATAATCAGGAGAAAATCTCGACGAGCCATCATAGCGTAAGTTAAACTCAAGCAAATATCTGCTCTTATAAGCATAATTCGCACGTCCGAACACCGAACGGGCAGCATATTCAGTCCCATAACCAGCCGTCGAATAAGGTGTTGTAGCGGCATTAAGGTCATTTACAGCGGCATCTGTAAGTCCCAGCTTACTCACATTCGTCTCCCTGTAATCATACGTTTCTTCCTCATAACCAACCATTGCCGACACATCATGAATGCCAAAAGACTGGTTATAATTAAGTAAATGATTCAACTTCGTACGATTCGTCCTTGTATAATACATACGAGTATAAAGAGTTGACGGGTCATTGGCTCCTGTTGAATAAGCTCCCTTAGAAAAACTGAACTTTCCAATGGAAGCGTCCGATACTTTTCGCTCCCGGCGAAGATCCTGATAATAAAAATCAAAGTTATATGTAAAATATTTCAGAAACTTGACTTGAGCATACCACTCCGTGTAAAGCTGTGAATATTTGTCAAACCCATTCAATACATTATCCCAAAGTCCGTTATGCGACTGCGGATCTTCTTCAGGTCCTTCCGGTGCACCATATTTTCCATCATAATACGGATATATACAAGGAACCATCTTTTCCGTGTTCATAGAATTGATATGGCTACTCCCATTATAACTGGTAACACTGACTTCTTGATCGGTAACATTTCCCGATGTACGAGTTCCAACCCGCAACCAGTCGGTAATATCAGAATACAAGTTCACACGTCCCATATAGCGATTATATCCCGTATTCTTCATGATACCCGGATTATCTATATAGGAAAAGCTCATTGAATAACCTGTTTTCTTCTCCTTGCCATTGAGTGAAATCGTGTGCTTATGCATCCATTGCTTCGTATAAATCTCATCCCACCAGTCAGTATTGGGATAGGCGACATAGTTCGGATAACCCGAAGCAGAAATTCCGTTAGGATCAGCTTTAGCGGCTTCCCAAAGATCAATAGAACTCTGAGAAAACATATCGGAGTTTCCCAAGTTATTAGATGATTCATTCATCAATTTCATATACAGAACATAATCCGAAATTGTATGAACAATTTTGAAAGGTTCATTATATGAGACTGTACCATCATACGTCACACTAATTTTACCATCCGTGCCGTTTTTGGTCGTGATAAGGATAACACCGTTAGCACCACGGTTTCCATATATAGCACAAGAAGCTGCATCTTTAAGGATAGAGACATTGGCTATATCAGAAGGATTAACCATACTAATGCTTTGTTCCATTCCATCAACAAGAATAAGAGGGCTGGAAGAATTCAATGTTCCGACACCGCGAATGTTATAAGAAAAACTCTCTGCATTAGGTTGCCCAGAACTTTGCATGATTTGAAGACCTGGTGAAGCACTACTAAGAGCTTGAGAGGCATCGGTTACAGGCCTCGATGACATTTCTTCAAAATTAACAGTGGAAACCGAACCGGTCAAGTTTACTTTCTTTTGGGTACTATAACCAACGACAACTACCTCTTCCAATGCTTGCGTATCCTCCGATAATGTAATATCGACAACAGAACGATCTTTAACTTGAATTTCAATTCTATTATATCCTATATAAGAAGCTACCAACACAGAATTTCCAGATACAGATAAAGCGAAATTTCCATCAACATCGGTAATAGTTCCATTAGTAGGATTTCCTTTTTCAATGATATTGACGCCCGGTATCGGTTCTCCGTTTTTATCCGTTACCACACCTTTTATATTTTTCTTTGTTTGTAAAGTAACTTGCCTTTCGTTTCCTTTATATAAAGCAATATGCTTATCGTTTATCACATAATGGATATTTTCTTTTGCAAATAGCTCATTCAAGACTTCGGGAATTGTCTTATCTTTAAAGTTGACAGTAACCTTACGAGTTACTTTTACCTGTTCTAAATTATAAGTGAAATAGAAACCACTTTTTTGTTCAATAGTAGCGAGAACTTCCTGTATGGTCGTATTTTCCATATTCAATGATAATTTCACCGACTGTGAATAGCTTAAATTAGCAAAAGACTGTAAGGTTCCCAATAGTATGAATAATATAACACATCTCATAATATTTAGACTTTTTCGAAGCCATGACGATTTATATACACCGCATGGCGTATTTTTCATAATATAATACATACATTTGTAAATGATTAGTTAGTAATAAATTTTAGGTTCACTAAAGCGTTACTCGCTTAATCCTGGCTGAAAATACGGCAATATTTTCAGCCTTCGTTTTTATAAATCCTTTCCCATAGGCTTTTCATTTTAATGGTTTGAAAATCCGTATTTGTTCCCCTTCAAATGAATAATCCAATCTCCGAGTTTCTTTCAGTAAATGTAAAACCTGTTCAACCGTAGCTGTATCCTTAAAGCGGCAAGTAAAAACCTCAGAACTTAAAGAACGATCTGTTATAACTATTTCCACATCAAATTTCCGTTCTAAATCACGGACAATATTATCAAGTCGACATTGGATGAAAGCACCTTCTCCTTTCACCCATAATTTAACCGTATTCGTATTGATATTTTTTTCCAATGCCAAACCGGAACTATCCGAATAGGAAACCTGCTCGTTTGGTTTTAGAGTCAATTTATTTTTACGGTCATTTGTTTCCACCTCAACCTTTCCCTCTGCTAATGTAACAACGGATTTTTCGTCGAAGTAAGCTTTTACATTAAATTTCGTACCCAATACCTTTATTGCCAGCAAAGGTGAATGCACAACAAAAGGAAGGTGCTCCTTATGGGCCACATCGAAAAAAGCCTCCCCTTCAAGTCGAACATTCCTTTCCCTATCAGAGAATTGAGTCGGGTAAATAAGTTTACTTTGGGAATTCAACCAGACCTTTGTTCCATCGGAAAGCATTAGAGATGCTCTTTGTCCTTTCGGTACTTCAACCGTATTTTCGCCTACAGTTGATGACGACTGAACCATTTCATAGAGATTTAATCCTAATAATCCGATGATGAGGATAGCTGCCACATATTTTAATATTGGATATATGTAAAAATGCTGAACAGCATTTTTACTTTTTCCCTGGGAAAAAGTAAAACGATTATACGCCTCTTCTATCTCCCTCCTATCCGAGAATCGCAGCTCATCCTTCAAATTCCATATGCGTTCCATTTCGAACAGCCAGTCTGCATTGGGCTTGCCGGATGCGATCCATTGGTCGACTAAGCGGGTGTCTTCTGGGGTACAAGTATGTGTGAGGAATCGTATGAGTAATTGTTCGTCCATCTTCTTTTATCGTGTTTATATAAAAGACAATCGAGGTGGAACAAACTACGTGATCAAAAACAAAGAAAAATTCAATTTATGTTGCAGAGCAGGAATATAAGTAGGAAAAGCCCTTTCAGATCTTCCCGTAGGAAAGCAAGCGCTTGCCGGATATGCCCTTCGACTGTACGTGGAGAAATACCCATAATTTCGGCTATCTCTTTATGGCTGATATCATGGAAGTATGCCAACCGGAAAGCCTGTGCGCATTTTGGAGGCAGTTTATTGACCGAGAGTTCTATTATTTCGCGCAAATCCTGATTGATGACAGACTTCAGAACATCGTTGGAGTCGCTGGCCTCGCCCAGGAAAGCGATACGTGCCTCAGCGATACGAACACGTGATTCGTATTCGTCAACAATCATCTGGTGCTTGATATGGTTCAAGCAGCTATTTTGCAACCATTTAAAAAGGAAAGATTGGATATTGTCCGATTGAATAACCTTTTTTCGTTCCCAATAGGAAGTGAAAACTTCTTGTACCAAATCTTTGGCAACTTGCTCATCTACAAAACGACAAGCGAGCGCCATCAATTTTGGATAGAAACATTCAAAGAAAGCTTTAAAAGCAACATGGTCTCCCTTTCTTACTTTTTCAATGTCAATTTTCGCTTCCATATAATATTGTCTCCTTTCTATTCGTGGTAAATATTGTCTCATCCGGTTAGGAGCTCTGGTAAGCTTGTACAACAAATAAGCAATAGCCCACGCCCTATGGGAGCGCGAGCGTTTTTGCCTATTATTCTTTTTGTACAATGAATTTACCAGATTCCTAACCAAAGAATAATACGAAACGCTTCTACGTTTTTCTTCAATAATTTCAGACAAAGATAATTTTATTTTCAATAAAAGACTTATCCGCCGGCAATTAATTTTTATTGGAAGTTTGATAACACTATTTAGCATCTCAGTTCTTGACAAGTTCGGACAAACCCGTATCTTTGCATTGTGGTTTTTTCATAATAGTATTAGATTTAAGGTTAACAAAGTTTGGTTAGGGGTTGTCGTGAGACAGCCTTTAATTGTTTATAGGGGTCTGCTATTTCCTGAAATAGCCAGATCGGGGAAAATTGATAAGTCATCCGGCAGAATTGCCATTTACCGCCAGCCACAATAGACCGATCTTTGCATTATACAACAAACATATAAAATAGCAAAGACATGACGACTAAATTAAGTAACCTATTTTACGCTTTCCTGAACATCGCAGCCTCCACTCAAAAGCTAGGTATTAATCTGATCCGCGTAGCGATCCTGATTATATTTGTATGGATCGGAGGATTGAAATTCTATAATTACGAAGCAGAAGGTATCGTACCGTTTGTAGCGAACAGTCCTTTTATGAGCTTCTTCTATACGAAAAGTGCTCCCGAATATAAAGAATATAAATTGAAAGAAGGGGAATTCAACGAAGCAAAGCATCAGTGGCATGTGGAAAACAACACGTACGGCTTCTCGCACGGATTGGGCATCCTGATCATGGCTATCGGTATCCTGACATTCTTAGGTATTTTCTCCCCAAAAATCGGCCTGGTAGGTGCAGGACTCGCCATTATCATGACGGTCGGAACGCTTTCTTTCCTAGTGACGACGCCGGAAGTATGGGTGCCGGATTTGGGAAGTGGAGAACATGGATTTCCGCTGCTAAGCGGGGCAGGCAGACTGGTGATAAAAGATACGGCGATCATTGCCGGAGCAATCGTCGTGCTTTCGGACTGCGCACAGAGGATATTGAAACAGAAGAAATAAAAAACAAGAAGGAGATGTGTCAAAACTATCCTGTTCCCGCGCCCCGCGCGGGATCGCATTAAAACCGACCCTATAAAAATCTGATTGATAAGGTCTGTCCTTTTGCGACCCCGCATCAAGTGCGGGGAGAAGGAGATTTCGACACACCTCCTTTTATCTTTCTTATGCTTCAACTTTTAACTTGCTGAAGCAGCCTGCTCATCAACCGATACCAGTTCGATTTCGAATATCAAAGTCGAATAAGCCGGGATATCGCCGCTTTCGCTTGCTCCATAGGCTAACTGCTGCGGAATCCAAACCTCATATTTATCTCCTTCCACCATATGCTGCAAAGCGACTGTCCAGCCGGAAATAACCGAACCATACTTGGTCTGGCTATTCGTAACCGGATCTGTAACCGTCTTAGCATAGTAAGGACTCACTGCACAAGGAAATGGTATTCCGTCATCAAAAAGTTGCTGGTCGAAAACAGTGCCATCCGTCAAAGAACCTTTATAATATACGGATACAAGGCTATTGAAATAGGCTTGCTTACCATCCCCCTTTTTAATCAGTTTGGCAAAAACATAGCCATCACCGGCTTCCGAATTCCATTTTTCAAAACCGGTTTCATTCACTTTTGCCTGGAAGGCAATGTCCTGTTCCAATTTATAAGCTTCTCTTTCAACAGCTTCAGTATCATCGTCATCATCCTTACAAGAAGATACAACGAAGACACACAACAACATCAACGCGATATGCAGGTATTTCTTCATGCGTTTATTCCATTATCTTTTTTAATAAATTCTTCATGCTTACCTTCTCGGAGATAATGTCATGCAACTTGTCGATGCTTACACGTTCCTGTTCCATCGTATCGCGGAAACGGATCGTGACACAATTATCCTTCAAAGTATCGTGGTCAACTGTAATACAGTACGGAGTTCCGATAGCATCCTGGCGACGATAGCGCTTGCCGATAGAATCTTTTTCATCATACTGGCAACGGAAATCGAAGCGCAACATCTTCATGATCTCCTCGGCCTTTTCAGGTAGACCGTCTTTCTTCACCAACGGCAATACAGCGAGCTTGATAGGCGCCAACGCTGCGGGCAACTTCAACACAACACGTGTTTCGCCGCTTTCCAATGTTTCTTCGCAGTAAGAACCGGCCATCACACTCAGGAATACGCGGTCTACACCGATAGAGGTCTCGATCACATACGGAGTATAGCTCTGGTTCAGTTCGGGGTCGAAATACTGGACTTTCTTGCCGGAGAACTTTTCATGCTGGCTCAGGTCGAAATTCGTACGGCTATGGATACCTTCCACTTCTTTGAAACCGAACGGCATTTCGAATTCGATATCGGTAGCAGCATTTGCATAGTGGGCCAGCTTTTCGTGATCGTGGTAGCGATATTTTTCGTTACCCAATCCCATCGCCTGATGCCATTTCAGACGGGTAGCCTTCCACTGCTTGAACCATTCCATCTCTTCGCCCGGACGAACGAAGAACTGCATTTCCATCTGTTCGAACTCGCGCATACGGAAAATGAACTGACGGGCAACGATCTCGTTACGGAAAGCCTTACCGATCTGGGCGATACCGAAAGGTATTTTCATGCGGCCGGTCTTCTGTACGTTCAGGAAGTTGACGAAAATACCCTGTGCCGTTTCCGGGCGCAGATATACTTTCATGGCACCATCGGCAGTCGATCCCATCTCCGTAGAGAACATCAGGTTAAACTGGCGGACATCGGTCCAGTTGCGGGTTCCGGAGATCGGGCAGACGATTTCGCAATCCAAGATCAGCTGGCGCAAGTCTTCGAAATTAGAATCGTTCATATCTTTCGAGTAGCGTTCGTGGATCTCGTTCCACTTAGCCTGGTATTCAAGCATACGTCCGTTCGTCGCACGGAACTGAGCTTCGTCAAAAGCTTCGCCGAACTTCTTTGCAGCCTTGGCCACTTCCTTATTCATCTTCTCCTCTATCTTTGCCAGGTGATCTTCGATCAGAACATCAGCACGATATCGTTTCTTGGAATCTTTGTTATCGATCAAGGGATCATTGAAGGCATCGACATGGCCGGATGCTTTCCAGATAGTAGGATGCATAAAGATAGCAGAGTCGATACCGACTACATTTTCGTGCAACAGCGTCATACTGTCCCACCAGTATTTCTTTATGTTATTTTTCAGTTCTACGCCATACTGTCCGTAATCGTACACTGCACCTAAACCGTCATAAATCTCTGAAGAGGGGAATACAAATCCGTATTCTTTACAGTGCGAAACTAATTTCTTAAATACATCTTCTTGTGCCATAATAATAATTTGCCTATTAATTAATGTGCCAATGTGCCAATTTTTTCGGTAGATCGGCACACTATCAAAGATGCAAAGTAAGTGATTTTTTCGGTAAGCTGTAGCATTTTCAGCATCTTATAAGAATATTTTTGAAGAAACTTCGGAAAAAAGAAGCTCCGGAAGCGTTTTCACCTCCGGAGCTTCTTTTGTTTATAGCGTTCGCCCTTCACAGGGTTACAGGACAAAACAATACCGCCCCGACCTATTACAAAGTGGACCTATCGGGATTGTAGGCCGGAACTTTTGTTTCAGCAAGTTTATATCTCTGAAACTTTTGTTTCACTTGCGGGAAAATTTATTTTCATGCGGGAGAAAATTTATTTTCACGCTTATGGAACTAAAATTCCATGCAAGGGGAAAATGCGAAATGTGCCACTCTCCCAGTCGATCAAAGTAGGATTTCCAACAAAAAGATCCCGACCCACCGGACGGTTTGCCGGGATGGGTCGGGATCGGACCTATATGAGAAAATAATTTTCAGAGTGCTTCTTTAAGGATCTCGCCTACGGTCGGATGCGGGAAGACAATAGCTTTCAGCTCGTCAGCCTTCATGCCTTTCTCGATGGCGATACCAGCAATGACGATCAACTCGGAAGCCGGATTTCCCAAAAGATGAGCGCCGACGATCGTTTCGTCTTCAGCCAGAATCAGTTTGCAAACACCGTTGCCTTGCTCGTTTTCGGCAACAAAACGGCCGGAAAACGCCATCGGTATCTTCTTGACAGTGTAGGGTGTACCTTCAGCCTGCAATTCTTCTTCAGTCTTGCCGACGCCTGCGATTTCAGGATTAGTATAGACAACGCCCGGAATGGCTTTATAACTCATGCAGCGGTTCTTGCCTAAAATGTGATCGACAGCCACTTCCGCTTCGCTGACAGCCGTATGGGCCAACAGGGAGAAAGCAGTGATATCGCCACAAGCATACACATTCGGGATGGAAGTCTGCATAAATTCGTTCACTTTGATACCGCCGCGGAAAGGTTCGGGAGCCAGTGTTTCCAAACCGAAACCTTTAGTTACGGGACGGCGGCCTACGCTCAACAGGACTTTTTCACCCTGGACAACGAAAGTCTCGCCATCTTTCTCGACCGTCACATCACCACCGTTTACGGCAATCACCTTATGTCCCAAATAGAACTTGATGCCCCGTTTGGCATATTCGGCCTGCAACATCTCGGACAATTCCCTGTCCATCGGACCGAGAATCTTATCCAACATCTCGACCACATGTACTTCCGTTCCCATGCTGTTAAAGAAAGAGGCGAACTCCATTCCGATCACACCACCTCCTATGATCACCAACGAAGCCGGCAGCTCTTTGGATAGCAATGCTTCACGACTTGTCCAATATTCCGTTTCCGACAATCCGGGAATGGGAGGTATGACGGTTTCCGAACCGGTGCAGATGAGCAGGTTGGCCGCTTCATAAACAGCTTCGCCCGAAGCGATAGAAATCGTTCCATCGGCTGCCCGACCTTTGATTTCGGCTTCGCCGCCCACCACTTCCACACCGTTCTCCTTCATCTTCATGCGGATGCCAGCTGTCAGCTTCTTTACTACTTTATTTTTTCGGGCGATGATCTTCGGGAAGTCGAAAGCAGGATTCTCTGCGCTTACCGCATATTTGGGAGCGTGTTTGATCGTATCATACACTTTCGCAGAGTAAAGCAATGTCTTTGTCGGCACACATCCTTCGTTCAGACACACACCACCCAGCGCGTTCTTTTCAAAAAGCACAGTGGACAAACCACCCGCAGCCGCCTTTTCGGCAGCCGTATAACCGGCAGGACCGCCTCCGATTATGGCAACATCGTATTTCATGTTCTCAGATTTAATTAAGTTTTATATTGGGATTAATTTGTTGTAATATCGAAATAAATTCTTCCTTGTCTGCCGGATAAAAAGAGGAACGTCTTTCGATGCCCCCTTCCATTCGGGAGTAATAGACGACAACTTCATTTCCGCAGCATTCGAGCCGGGAGATCAGTTTCACATCGATTTGTCCGTTTCCGTACAACATATCCCGATCCGTTATTTGGTACGGACGTGATTGAAGTATGGCAAGCGGCAAAAGACAAAGAACCAACGGTAGTTGGTCAAACTCATTCCCGCTGAAAGCATCCACAATAAACAACAATGCAAATGCTCCTAATATGATCCAGAAGATGTATATATGCCAATCTTTCTGGTTTTTCCGAATCTGTGCTTTCATGGTAATCTGTTTTTAAGTGTTAGATAACCGGATCTTTTATCCGGATATCGGGATTATGCTTCTTCAACAACTTAACGAAATCCTGCTTGTTGACCGGCGAAACCAATAACCACTGCGTGTCACCTTTATAGATGATCAGACGGTCCAACGACAGGGCATAGCTCGAAACAGGCATTACTGTCACTTCGACGGCGCTAATCTCCGAGATAGGGATCTTTTTCTCCGGAAAGATACTGCAATGAGCTATCAAGTAGCCATCCGCCGTTATTTTATACCAGGTCGACAACAGCATGTGAATGCATTCTAATGTGAACAACAGCAGCATGACCATCGTTACGGGAGACTTGCCCCCCACGAATGCAAAAACAGTGCTCGCCACCATCACCAACAATACCAAATGGTACCACCAACCGACTTTTGATTTAAAGACTCTGTCCATATTCTGAATTTTGCCGAAAGATAGTCATTTTATTTCTTTTGGCGATTCAGGGAAAAGAAAATGCGCTGCAACTTCTCAGTAACAGCGCATCCACTTAAACCGGTCAAACAATTCCAGAAAGGAATATTTCTTTCATTACTTTACAACTTCGAGGACAGTATAGTATTGCAACTGATTGTTGTTGTTATACTGTTCGTTCTTTACGACACCTACATTCGGAGCATACCATTCATATCCGTATCCCTCGATCGTTTCCTTCGGGGAGCGGGATTTGATTTTATATTTTACTTTCGTGCAGTCGAACGTGCCGGCGGGAGTCGACACCTGTTCGGTCGTCACATATTCGCGGTCATAGATAGACACGTTCTTGCGATCCTTCCGGTTCTTCTTCGAATAGATCTGGATATAGGCATCGTCAAAATACATATCGTCTCCGTTACCGGAAGGTGCGTTCGAGACGCTCGGATAATTGATGACAGCATCAGTGGCAGCCACATCCGATTGCACGGTCGAGACAAAAGACGGGTTGGACAATACTTCTTTCATTTCCATAAAGAACTCCCCGTCCTTGCAGAATGCTTCCAGGTCACCCTTGTCATAAACCGTCCCCGCACTATTTTTGAACACATAATCGGCTTCCACTTCCAAACCGGACGGAATGTTTTTCACTTCATCGACCGTATAGGTCATCACGCTTTGCAGGTTTCCTTTTGCATCATAGCCTTTTTTTACAAGCTGCGTACCTTTGGTCTGCGGGAAAAAGAACGTACAATCCTGAGCCATCGCACCAGCCGCAAACAACAAGGCCAGAGCGCTCAATACAACTTTAGATTTCATATTTTAAAACGTTTAAGTGTTAATAATTAGCAGGATATCCAATGCCCCAATAGAACAGGGTTCCATTCTGAGATGTTTACGACGAGAAGTTTAAAATATCCAAAGAATCAGTAATGCGGACTATTTTACACGAAAGCAGGCTGTATAAGGTACAACCAAATAAGTTAATTCCTAACTTTGTCAGCCACAAAGGATATAAACTATGGTACAACAATTCGATTTCTTAGTGATCGGTTCCGGTATCGCCGGCATGAGCCTCGCTTTGAAGGTAGCCGATAAAGGGAAAGTAGCCATCATCTGCAAGACAGAGCTGGAAGAAGCGAACACCTATTTCGCGCAGGGAGGCATTGCTTCGGTAACCAACCTGCTGGTAGACAATTTCGACAAACATATTGAAGATACAATGATTGCCGGCGACTGGATCAACGACCGGGAAGCAGTGGAGATGGTCGTACGAGGCGCACCGGACCAGATCAAGGAACTCATAGGCTGGGGCGTAAACTTCGACAAGAAGGAGAACGGCGAGTTCGACCTTCACCGCGAAGGAGGGCATTCCGAATTCCGCATCCTGCATCACAAGGACAACACCGGCGCTGAGATCCAACTAAGCCTTATCGAAGCGATCAAGAGACATCCCAACATCACGATATTCAACCATCACTTTGCGGTAGAGATCATCACGCAGCATCACTTGGGTATCATCGTCACCCGTCATACGCCGGGTATCAAATGCTATGGCGCTTATGTGCTAAACGAAGACACCGGCAAGGTAGACACGTTCCTGTCCAAAGTGACGGTTATGGCAACAGGAGGTTGCGAAGCTGTCTACCGCAATACGACCAACCCGCTGATCGCTACGGGTGACGGTATCGCAATGGTGTATCGCGCGAAAGGAGCTGTCAGCAACATGGAGTTCATCCAGTTCCACCCGACCGCCCTCTTCCATCCGGGAGACCGCCCTTGCTTCCTGATCACCGAAGCGATGCGAGGGTATGGCGGTGTCCTGCGTACGCTGGACGGAAAAGAATTTATGCAGAAATACGACAAACGTTTGTCTCTCGCCCCGCGTGACATCGTGGCACGTGCGATCGATAACGAGATGAAACTCCGAGGTGAAGATCACGTTTATTTGGATGTGACCCATAAAGATCCGGAGGAAACAAAAAAGCATTTCCCCAATATCTATAAGAAATGCCTCAGCATCGGTATCGATATCACGAAGGATTATATCCCGGTAGCTCCGGCAGCCCATTATCTGTGCGGTGGTATCCGTGTCGACCTGAACGGACAGTCCAGTATCCGCCGTCTCTATGCCATCGGCGAATGTTCCTGCACCGGCCTGCACGGTGGAAACCGTCTGGCTTCCAATTCGCTGATCGAAGCAGTCGTATATGCGGATGCGGCAGCCAAACATATCCTGAGTGTCCTCGAACGCTACGACTTCAACACCGACATCCCCGAATGGAACGACGAAGGTACGATCTCCACCGAAGAACGCGTGTTGATCACCCAAAGCATGAAGGAGGTAAACCAGATCATGGAGGCATACGTCGGCATCGTCCGCAGCAATACGCGTCTGACTCGCGCCTGGAACCGCCTGGACATCCTGTACGAAGAGACAGAAAGCCTCTTCAAACGTTGCAAGGCCTCCAAAGAGCTGTGCGAACTGCGTAACATGATCAACGTCGGTTACCTGATCACCCGCCAGGCAATGGAGCGCAAGGAAAGCCGCGGATTGCATTATACGATCGACTATCCGCCGGTAAAGAAAGATTAAAAGAACGATACTCATCAGGCCGGACGATTTTCACAGCCGGCCTGTTTCGTTTCCATACGAAACAATCAAATTGTCATACAAGCAACTCAACTGAAAAACACAAAAAAGATGGACAAACGAATCTTGTTGCCTTTAGCTATCCTTCCTGCTTTCCAGGCGGAAAATATACAGGCTGCCGACCAGCTTGTCAAACGGCCGAATATCATCCTTTTTATGGTTGACGATATGGGATGGGAAGACACTTCCTTGCCTTTCTGGAAAGAAAAGACACATTATAACGAAGTGTACGAGACTCCCAACATGGAGCGTCTTGCCCGCCAGGGAGTCATGTTCACACAGGCATATGCCAGCAGTATCAGTTCTCCGTCCCGTTGCAGCCTGATCACCGGGACGAATGCTGCCCGCCACCGTGTCACCAACTGGACACTCCAGAAAGATAAGACAACCGACCGCAAAGACAGCCTGCTTGCCATACCGGATTGGAACTATAACGGTGTCAGCCAGGTTCCGGGGACCAGCAACACCTTCGTCGGAACCTCTTTCGTCCAGCTCCTGAAGAACAGCGGATACCACACGATCCACTGCGGGAAGGCCCATTTCGGCGCGATCGACACTCCGGGAGAAGATCCGCACCACTGGGGATTCGAGGTCAATATTGCCGGTCATGCCGCCGGTGGCCTGGCAAGCTATTTAGGCGAAGAGAATTACGGCCATACGAAAGACGGCAAACCAACTTCTTTGATGTCCATCCCCGGCCTCGAGAAATATTGGGGCACGGAAACTTTCGCCACCGAAGCACTGACACAGGAGGCGATCAAGGCACTGGACAAGGCGAAGAAATACAATCAGCCATTCTATCTCTACATGTCACACTATGCCATCCATATCCCGCTGAATAAGGACATGCGCTTCTACGAGAAATACAAGAAGAAGGGAATGACAGACCATGAGGCTGCCTATGCCACCCTAATCGAAGGGATGGACAAGAGTCTGGGCGATCTGATGGACTGGTTGGAAAAGAACGGGGAGGCAGACAATACGATCATCATCTTCATGAGCGATAACGGTGGCCTTGCCTCTACTTCCGAATGGCGCGACGGCCCATTGTACACACAAAACTACCCACTGCATAGTGGCAAAGGTTCCCTTTGCGAAGGAGGCATCCGCGAACCGATGATCGTCAGTTGGCCGGGCATAGCCAAACCTAATACCCGCTGCGACAAATATCTGCTGATAGAAGACTTCTACCCGACTATTCTGGAAATGGCAGGAGTAAAGGACTATAAGACAGTACAACCGATCGACGGCATCAGTTTCGTCCCTCTGCTTACCGGGACGGACGATCCTTCCAAAGGACGCTCTCTCTTCTGGAATATGCCGAACAACTGGGGGAACGACGGTCCGGGCATCAACTTCAACTGTGCTGTCCGCAATGGCGACTGGAAGTTGATTTACTATTACGGTACTGGCAAGAAAGAGTTGTTCAACATCTCCGACGATATCGGTGAGAAAAATGACCTTAGCACCCGTCACCCTGAAATTGTCAAACGCCTCTCCAAAGAGCTCGGCGACCACCTTCGTAAAGTAGATGCCCAACGACCGTCTTTCAAGGCAACAGGAAAGGAATGCCCGTGGCCGGATGAGGTATAGCTCCGTATCAGACGAACTTCTCCCTCTTCTGCAAGTTCAGAAACCCGACCAGCATCCAAACGATGCTGGCGGCCAGAAGAAAAATGCGGCTTTTTATGATGATGCCTTCCCAAATGATCGGCAGGAAGTTGTGAGGGATAGAGAAGGGGTTGAGGAGGATGTTCCAGAAGGAACGCTCGATAAGAGGCGTGTTGCTAAAGATCAGCAGGGCGATGCCGATGACAATCATCAGAACGGCAGTCCCGTTGCCGCTGCGGGTGATGGTGGAAAACATAAAGGCAAGGTTCCCGAAAAAAAGGACCGGGAACATTAACTGCGCTGACATCTCAATGGGATTGACAGGATAGAGCAAGAGCGTAGCCAGCCAGGAAAAGACGACCAGGATCACGAAAATTGCCACATAGATCATCAACAAACGGACACCCCATACCTTATATTTATAGTCGGGGATGCCGAAAAGGATTTCCAGTATCCAGCTGTCCTCATCGTTCTGGATGCCGAAAACAGAAGGATAGAACACCAACAGGACACAGGGAAACATCAGGAGATTATAGACCACCCCTTCATTGACCTCCGACCGGCTCCAGGCAATCTGGAACAGGAAATAGGCAAAGAACAGAAATGCCGCCAGAAGAAACCAGATGAATTTCCCGGCAAAGATGATCTTCAGGTTATATTTGATCAGGCGGGGCAAGAGGGATATGAATTGTTTCAGTGTCATGATGATTTATGATTTATGATTTGAGATTTATAATTTATGATTTATGCGTCGATGATAAATCATAAATTCTTAAATTCCTTTCAGCAGGCAAAGATAAGCATCTTCCAGGTTCGGTTCCACCTGTACCGCCTCATCATGCGGAGAAGTGACCGAAAGATAACGGACCCGGATACGGTCGTCTTTCTGAATATGGTTAACGATCCGGGACTTATCCAATGCCTGTTCAAATTCTGTCTTATCTATATCGAACTGCCAGACTTTTCCGGCCGCCATGCCGACCATATCGACCGGATCTCCGAAATACTTCAAGCTGCCCTTGTTGATCACGGCCACCTGGCTGCACGAACTGGATATGTCTTCGATGATATGGGTGGAGAAGATCACGATACGATCTTTACTCAATTCCACCAACAGGTTACGGAAACGGATACGCTCGCGCGGGTCGAGTCCGGCAGTCGGTTCGTCTACCACTAAGATACGAGGCAGGTGCAGCAGGATTAGGGCGATACCGATACGCTGTTTCATACCACCGGAGAAAGAGCCGATCTTCTCGTCCTTGCGGTCGAACATATGGACGGCCCGAAGGACATACTCCAACCGCTCCCGGCGCAGACCGGGATCGACGAGGCCTTTCAGGATCGCCTGGTAGTCAAGAAATTCCCAAGACGACATATTCTCGTATGTCCCGAACTCTTGCGGCAGGAAACCGATCAGGCTCTGCAACTCCTCCCGGTAGATACGTGTATCCAGTTCGTTAATCCAAATACTACCATAGCTCTGTTCCAGAATGCCGCAAATGATGCGCATCAAGGTGGATTTGCCTGCCCCGTTAGGACCCAAGAGACCGAACATACCCGTACGGATCTCGAACGATACACCCCGGAGAGCCTTGAACGGCCGGCGGCGTTTCCCGATCAGCGGAATACCTTTCACCAGGCGGAACCACGAACGGCGCAGCCCGGCGAAACGCCCTTTTACACGTTCGATATTGATTTCCTTCTCATATAGGTAGCCGGAAGTCACATAGACAGCTATGCAGAACGCCCACAACACTCCGACCGTCCCCACCAGGTTCGGATTATCCAGCCTTCGGAACAGGGCGAAGAGGATCAACGGAGGAAGACTCCAGAAAATGATCCGGTTGGCATACTTCACCACTCGGCTCCCTTCAAACCGGACATACAGGTATTCACGTATCTTGCGCCACAGGTAAAGCGTTGCGGCATAGACCACAAAGGAAAGGAAGAAAACCCACAGCCTGTTCCCGACAAAGAACCAAGTAAACCAGACGCCGAAACCCAGTAAGGCGAACTGCCAGCCCAATTCAATAAAAACGGGGTAGCCATCCGGCTGTCCGGCAGGTATAAGGTAGCTTTTCTCCAAACCCAACCGGCGGCGGATCAGCAGGCCGCTCTTCCACTGGCGGCTGACGCGTCCCGGCCAGTCGTATATCTTCACTAAGTTGCGGACAGATATATGGATATCCGCCTCCGGATCAATCACCTTCGAACGGGCACGGCGGAGGCTTGCCTGCATAAAATAGGTCGCTCCCGGAATACCGGCCAACAGCAATACCCCATAGACAGACTGCCACAGGAGACTGCCGCCATAGAGCCAGATACAACCGGCTCCCGCCATAAAGAGCAATCCGTGCAGCACCCACACTTTCAGGGACAGCCCTCTGTACCATTGCAACGTGTTTTCCAATCCCATGCAAACGGTCGGGATCAGGATCAGTGTCAGCAATGCCGAGAAAGAAAGACCGCCGATCACGGTAATGGCAAACGGCGCACCAATCGCTCCGGCATACTCCGAGTTGCCCATCGCCATCGGAAACATGGCTACGATCGTCGTGATGGAAGTAATCAGGATGGGACGGATACGCGACAGCCCGGCCGTCATCAACGCCCTATTACGGCGGTAACCGCGCCGGCGGAGAATATTGGCATAGTCGATCAGGATAATGCCGTTATTCACCACCACTCCCAACAGGATCAGGAACCCGATCATCACGTTCGCATTATTCAGCAGGCTGTTACCCGTCAGCAACAACGCCAATAGCGAACCGATCGCCGCTAACGGGATAGAAAACAGTAGTACGAACGGTGTCGTCAGAGATTCGAAGACCGAAGCCAATATCATAAAAATCAGGATAAACGCTGCCAACAGCAGGAACTTGAAGTCGGCAAACATATCTTCTTCGTGGAATACCTCGACCGCCACACCCGAAGGCAGATTATAGCTCGACACCAACTGGTCGATATCCGACCGGTAACCTTCGAGAAGGTCTTTCGACTCTTCGACGTCGCGCGAGAAGGAATAGAATAACTCGATCTGCTTGTCCTGGTTCACACGAGTGATACGGGCACGTCCGCGGCCATAATTGACGGAGGCGATATCTTCCAGCCTGTGCAGGCCGCCGGAAGCGCTCGGTATGCGCACTTCGCGCAAATCATCCACCGTCCTGTCCCGGTTCTTGCCGGCCTCTTCCTCTTCTTCCGTCCGGCTCGTCCGGTTGCGGATGATGATATCATAGGTGTCCTCTCCTACCTTAAAAGAGGTCCCGGACGAAATCTCCGGGTTCAGCGACGTGAGGCCGGAGACTATGTTCTGGTGGGAGATATCGTAGGAGGTCAGCAGGATCGGGTCGAAACCGAGACGGATCTCCAGTTGCCGGCGGCTGTAGGAGACACGGGTATTGCGGATGAACTCTTGTTCGTCGAGATAATAGCGGAAGTCCTCCGCCACCCGCTGCATAAGGTCGAAGTCGGAGCCTTTGATCACGATCCGTTCCCGGTTCTCACCAATACCTAAAAGGCGCATGAAGCTACCCACGCCGCCCATCATATCCCCGGAACCACTCCCTCCTCTGCTTCCACCTCCTCCGGCTTCGGAAAGGGATATTTCGGCACCGTTGATGGCACGAAGGCGGGTTTGCACGTCGGATTTGATATCAGCGATGCTACGTTTCCCGATCTGGCGATAATCTTCTTTGAGGACAAGCGTCAGCTCGGCATCCGTTTCCCGGATACGGCTGATCAGGTCTTGTTTCTCCGGAAAACCGGCAAGGCGTTCCTCGATGACATGGACGACCTGGTCGGCATTCTCCAGCGTGCTGCCGGTCGGCATCGTCACATAGATACTGAAGCGGTCGCTCTCCACCTCTTTCCGCTCCTGGATATTCAGGGAGATAGAGAGAACCAGGCAAAAGAACAGCAAGATGACGGCTCCGAAGATCGTCACCCCCGGATTTCGCATACAGGTCTTCAGGAGCACGAGATATATTTGCACCGGACGCTGCGTGACGGATACTTTTTCGTAGAAGACAGTATCTTTGTCCCCGCGCCCGCCATGGGGTCGCATCGACTCGAACCATTTGCGGAAACCATTGAGGCTACCTGCCTTTTTGCGGCTCCGCGTCAAGCGTGGAGACAGGGGAGCTCTCCTCAACACCGTATAGGTGGCCATCGGGATAAAAAGGAGGGCGACAGCGAGAGAAATCAGAAGGGTCGAGATGATGGAAACGCCGATATGGTGTCCCATCAGCTTAATCAGGAAATTATCGGAAAAGACGAAGGGCAGAAAGACCGTGACCGTCGTCAGGGTAGCGGCGAGGATGGAACGCCAGACCTCGCGCGTACCTTGCGTCACAGAGTGTTCGGGCGTACCTCCGGCGGCAGAAAGGCGGTAGATATTCTCCAAGACCACCACGCTATTATCCAACAGCATACCGATCGCCAGCGCCATACCGACCAGTGTAAGGCTGTTGATCGTAATTCCCGCCCCGTAGAAGAAATTGAACGCCGTATAGACGGAGATCGGGATAGACAGGGCGATGAAGAACACCAACTGGAGGTTCTTCAAGAAGAGCCAGAGGATGACGACGGCAAGCAGGCCACCCACAATCGCGAGGTGAATGATCTGGTCGATGTTGTCCTCCATCGTTTTTGCCTGATTGTTCTCAACCACGATCGAGAGGTCAAGCGGGGCAAGTTGCTCGTTCAGGCGGTCGATCACTTCGACCGTACGGTGGGAAAGCTGGATCAGATTGGCTTGCGAGTCGGCAAGCAGGGAGACGGAGACGGCATCTTTACCGTTAACCCGACTGTAGCTTGTCTCCTCTTTCATATCGAAGAAAATGGTGGCGATGTCTTTCAGCAGTACGGGGCCGGGAGCGACAACGATATTTTCGAGGTCGGAAACTTCGGTATAAGGCGAGTTGACATGGACGAAATATTTCCCGTCCGGCTCGTTAGCATAACCGACAAACGCTTTCTCCTCGGTATTCTGTGTCAGGAGGCTGCTGATACCGGAAGGAGTCAGATCGAGGGCTTTGCAGGCATCGGGATCGAGCTGCACCTCAATGGCCTTCTCGCGCCCACCGTAGATATTGACGGAAGCGATGCCGTCGATGTTTTCCAAGTCGGGCCGTATCTCTTTCTCCACTAAATTACGGACCCGGTCCGTACCTCCCGACCCGCGTACCTGAAGTGACATGAAGCCTCCGGTAAGCATCGAGACATCTACCTTTTGCACCTGCACCGTAAAACCTTCAGGAAGCGAGGAGGCAGTCTCGTTCATCTTTTCCTGTAGCTTCAGGGTGGTGATCTTGAAGTTGATATTCGGCTTGAAATCGATCTTGATGGAAGATTGACGGCTGTCGATCTGGGATTCGATCTGCTCTACTCCGCCTATGGTTCCGATGGCTCCTTCAAGGGGGATCACGACCTCCGACTCAACATACGACGGGTCCATATCCTGTGTCGAGGTAACCTGCACGAACAGCATCGGAAGCTCCGCATTAGGCAACAGCTCGACCGGCAATTGCTTGTACGACACATAGCCCAGTCCCGTCAAAGCGATGAACAGCATACAGATCGCAATCTTCCTATGTAGTAAAAAATTCATCTTCCCCTTTTCATTTTTTCAAATACATAATATACACACGGGATGACCATCAGACTCATGACAGTCGAAGTCACCAACCCACCGATCACCGCGATTGCCATAGGTGAACGAAGTGAAGCACCTTCACCGAAACCGAACGTCATCGGCAAGAGGGCAAGAATCGTTGTGAGTGTTGTCATCAGGATCGGGCGGATACGTTGCTGGCCGGATTCCACAATGGCATCCGTCAGTTCCATTCCGGACTGTTTCAACTGGTTGATACGGTCAACCAAGATAATCGAATTGTTCACCGCGATACCGACCAGCATCACGATGCCGATCACTCCCATCATGTTGATCGTCGTCCCTGTCAGGAAGAACAACAAGATCGCTCCCACCACTGCCAACGGAATCGTCAACAAAATTGTAAAGGGATGCAACAGCGACTCGAACTGTGAAGCGAGCACCATATAAACCAGAATCACCGAAAGAGCCAGGGCAAACATCAGGCTGTCCATAGACTCCTGACGCTTTTCTTCCTCGCCGGTGACGGTAATCGAATAATTGGCAGGCAGATCGATATCTTTCATAGCAAAGCGTATATTGTCCGCCACCCTGTCGAGCGAATAGCCTGCATCGAGATTGGCCGTCACCTTGCTGATACGGTTCTGCCCGCGACGAAAAATCTCTTTCGGAGCCTGCGAATGGGTGATCGTAGCGATCTCCTGCAAGCGGAACTCTTTCTCGCCACTTCGTATGACAATTCCACCGAGGTCATGCAAGGTGATATCGGGAACCTTGATCAGGATATCCCGCATTTCTCCCCGGTATTCCATCTTGCCGGATTCGAGACCGCCGAGCTGCTGCTTCAACTGTTCGATAACAGTCGAGACGCTGACATTATGGATACCGGCAACCGTACGGTCGACAGAGATCGTTACCTCCGGAGCACCGTCTTCGACAGACGACCGGATGTTATAGATTCCGGGAATACCGGTTATCCGTTCCATTACTTCACCGGAGATAGCACTGATCTCGTCCAACTCCTCTCCCTTCACCTCGACCACAATAGGAGCTCCTTCGCTTCCTAAAAGTGAACTGAGGGAGTTCTCTTCTTGTTTCAGGATGACCTCTAACCCTTCGGTGTTTTCAGTCGTCCGGACGAACTGTGCCATCACTTCTTCGGGTGGAACCGGACAAGCGGGAGAAAGGATCACTTTCATGACAGCCGTATTCTCTCCTTCGAATATATCATTCTCCGAACCGCTACCTGATCCGACATGACTGTAGATCGTACACAAGGAATCCCGCGAGATAACGTGCATCAGCTCCTCCAAATTTTCGACAGCCGAAACAGTACGCTCCAACGGAGTTCCCTCCGGCAACTTGATAACGGCAGAGAAAGCCTTGCTCTCGGCTCTCGGCATAAACTCTGTACCGATAAAAGGCACCAAGGCTACCGCCAGCAACAGCAACATCAGAGCACAGCCGATCACCACCCAACGGTGACGAAGCAGGATACGCAACAGAGGACTGTAACCAGTAATCCGAATGCCCTGTCCCCGCGTTTGACACGGGGATGCAGATGAACCGGCACTATCACAGTCGGTTTCTTTACGATCGCGCCCTAAGCGCGGGAAGGGGTTAGGGCGTCCGGTAATCCGGTCGTATAACATCGGGATCACCAATATAGCCACGAATAACGACGATACCAGCGAGAACGTCACCGTCCAAGCCTGGTCCTTAAACAGTTCTCCGGAGGCACCATGCAGATAGACAATCGGCAGAAAGACAACGATCGTCGTCAGTGTCGAGGCAATGACCGCACCGGCTACTTCGGAAGTACCCGTTATGGCAGCTTCACGGATCGTCATCCCTTTTTCTTGGTTACGGAAAATACTTTCGATCACTACGATCGCATTATCCACCAGCATACCGGCTCCAAGGGCCAATCCGCCAAGTGTCATGATATTCAGCGTAAGATGATTGAAGAACATCAGGTTGAAAGTGGCGATAATGGAAATCGGGATAGCCAGGCTGACAATCAACGTCGTCCCTAGGCGGCGAAGGAAGACGAACAGGATCACCACCGCAAGTATAATCCCTAAGACGGCACTGCTCTTCACCTCTCCGATCGCATTCTTGATAAAGGTTCCCTGGTTCGTGATCACCTGGAAACGATATCCCGGCAACGCCTGCTCGATAACCGCCAACTGGCGGATCACACCATCGACTACTTTCACTGTATTGAAACGCATCTCCTTATAAACGGATAACCCGATACTGCGCTCACCATTGATGCGGACAATATTTTCCGGACGAGCATTCTCGAAGCTGACGGTAGCGACTTCGCGCAAGAAGATCGGAGCTTTGTCCGTAGACGATGAAACAGACGCACCGGAAGTTCCCGAAACTGCTGTCCCATCTGTCTCGACCGTAACCGGCCTATAACCGACAATCAGATTCTCAAAATCACTCTCCGTCGTAAACAGACTCGAACTCTTAACCAGGTATTGCAGACCCAACTCGCTGACACGACCGCCGGATATGCTTTGGTTATTCGCCTCTATTTTGGAAGACAGATCATTTATCGTCAACTTAAAGGCATCTAACTTATAAGGATCCGTGCGGATCACCAGGGTACTGATCTCGTCACCCGACAGCGTAACATCTGCAACTCCTTCCAGACGGATCAATTCGTTACGGATATAGCTCTCCGCCACCTTCCGGAGCTCCGCCATATCGGTAATGCTACGGTGTGAAAGTCCGATTAGGACGACAGGGGACTGGTTCGGATCGTGCTGCGTGATCTTAAGTTCGGTGATATCCTTATGCTGGGCAAAAGGGTTCATGGCTTTCTGCAAGTCGAGAAAAGCCTCGTCCATATCTTTCTTCCAAGTGTACTCGACCGTAATACGGGCGGAACCAGCACGGATCACGGATGAAACCTGTGTCACGTCGCTCTGCCGGATCGCCATCGACTCCATATTCTTAATAAACTGCTTCTCGATCTCCTCCGGCGGACGTTCGCCTGCCTTCAGCTCGATAAAGAGACGGGGATTATTGAGGTCGGGCAACAGGTCGACCGCCAACTGGTCATAGGAAATCTTACCCAGCAGCAGGATCGCCAGTACCAGCATACAGATCGTAACCGGATTGCTTACCGCAAATTTGATAATACTTTTCATTTCTGGACTTTTACCTTTGCATTCTCTTTTAATGTCTCGAAACCTTTCACTACTAAGTTATCGTTCTCTTTCAGTCCTTCCAATACCTGGATATTCTTGTCATCCTCCAGCCCGGTCTTAAGCTCGCGGAGCAGAGCCGTGTTCTTCTCAACAATATAAACGTATTTGATACGACGGTTGGACTGGATCACACTTTTTGGTATGATGATGGCACTGTCCGCCTTATTCACCACAATATCTGCTTTGACAAACATACCGGGACGAAGTTTCAACCCCTCGTTCTGAATTAGTATCTTTCCTTTGAAAGTACGGGTTTCAGAACTGATGGCAGGCGACAGTTCGCTGATTACTCCCCGGATCGTATCTTCGGGCAACGTATAATGGGTGATATAGACCGGCTGATCCGCCTTCACATACCCGATAGCACTTTCCGGCAGGTTGATATCCATGTACATACGGGCATAGTCCATGATGCCGACCACCGGTTTCCCCTGTTCGATACGGACATCGGATGTATAATGGGGCAAGTCCACGATCACACCGTCGAAAGGTGCTTTGACATTCATTTTCTCCAAATTGAGCTTACCGTTCTCGTAGTCGTAGCGGGCGTTCGTCACTTTCACTTCCGTATTACGCATTTCGCTAAGCGTCACACCACCTTTCTCATAAAGAGCTTTCTGTTTCACCTGCTCCTGTTCGGCTATTTCGAGACTCAACTCTTTAGCGTCAATAGCGATGCCGTTTTCGTATTCCCGGTCTTCCAGGCGGACAATCAGTTGTCCTTTGGAGACGATATCACCCAATTTAAAGGGTTTGCCTGTACGGGGATTGGTTTGTAGTTTATACAGACCGCTCATTTCGGAATTGAGCGTTACTCCATAGGTAGGCTGTGCCGTCCCGGTCGTATTGACCAGTTTGCTGATAGAGCCTTTCTTCAATTCCGTTACCGACACGGGCGTAGCAATATCGTTCTGTGTATTCTGCGGCTGATTATTACAACCGGTCGCCAACAAGACAAACAATAAGAGAGATGTGACTATATATTTCATATTCATATTACTTTTTCGTTACTAAATCTTCCATCGGGACAATAGGCATGTCGTGCTCGAAGTCGTAGAGGGAAAGTATCTTGAGGTTCAACAATTCGATCTTATAATTGATAAGCGCCTGCGTATAGGCGATCTTTTTATTTGAAAGCTGAGTTTGGAACTGGTTCATATCCATACCAGTGATATCACCCTCCCGATAACGGGTCAGATTCAGGTCATAGGTACGCTGTGCATTTGCAACGTTCTGCTCGGCTATCTTGATCTGCGAAAGCAAATTCTCCAGGCTGCGCCAGGTCTGACGGATATTCAATTCGATATTAACTTTGTCTTCATGAAACTCCAGCCGGTTGATCTTCTGGGCTACTTCCTGCGCCTTGACACGGGCTTTCTTCTCTCCCCAATCAAAAATCGGGACACTGAAGCTGATGGCAACACGTGGATTCTGTGTCGGGTTATTATAAATCTTTTCCAGATGTCGGTTATCACCGATCAAACCGAAAGAAAGAGCAATATCTCCCTTGAACTCATTCAGAGCCTTCGTCTTGATCATATCGAAAGCCAGTTCTTTACTCTCGATCTCACGCTGCCGCAGTTCCAGGCGCGATTCGAGGCCATGCTGTATCGCCTTTTCCAGATTCACTTCCACCGGCTTGATCTGTACTTCGGCAAAAACCATGATATCCTCGTTCAGGTCCATCCCTAACGTCTGCTTCAACTGGTCTTTCGAGTTTTCCAGCGACACCTGCTGTTCTTCCAGGGAAGAGCGTGCGGAGGCGAGATTCACTTCCGCCTGGAACAACTCATCACGGGCAGCCAGGTCGGCTTCCACCTTATTCTTTATAATTTCGTAGCTTTGCTGTGCATTGGTCAGTTCCTCCTTAGTAATGGCCAACTGGCTTTGTGCCATATAAACAGAATAGAACTGCTGGGTAATATCCTTCTCCGTACTCAACCGTTGCAGTGCATAGCTGATATTGGCATTTTCATAATCGTATTCGATCTGTTGCAATTCCATCTTACGTTTATTATAAGTAAAAATAGATTGCGAGAGTTGCAGGTAGAGGTCGTTGCTGAATGCCTTGTTGCTGGTCTTCGTACCGTCGATATTAGAGTTGTTATCCTGCCAGCCGAAACGGTTGATCAACGAGAGGACACCATCCGTCCACAAGATCGGCTGATCCACCTGAAACGTTCCGGTCGTACTGAACCGCTCGTTCGTGTACCACTGAGACAGGCGATTATCGAAACTGCGACTCTTACTATAATCCACCGGATTAAGATTCAACGAGAATTTCGATTTCAGGGAAGCTCGCTGTGCAACCAGGTTCTGCTGATAGCGTTCCAGGTTCATGTGGGAACGGCGTAGGGAAGGACTATGCTCTTCCGCTATATCCATCGCCTTCTCGATCGTCAGAGATACCTGCCCCTGCGACGGGACAGATACCCCCAAGCAAACGGCGGCCGTCAGCATTATCTTTTTCATGGATAGTAATTCTCTTCGTATCATGTATCTAATTCTATTAATATCGTTTTACTATTTTAACTGCATCAGCTGTTACACTCCGTAGTTTGCACTCATTCGTCAGGACGACCCGGACCGTATCGGAACTGAAGTAGTAGGTACCTATAGGCTCCCACCCTTCATTCGCTTTTCTCAGATCGATATAAGCATCTTCATTTTCCTCATCATACTCCACCTTAAAATGGTATTCCCCGCCGGCCTGTTTATTATATTTCAGTTCATTGTCTTTAGAAACATAATAGTAGACATCGTATTGCCCGGCAGAAGGAACCGGAACTTTCCAAGTGGCCGTCTGACTACCGTTACCGCTCTTGATCACATAGGCTGACCGGATATAACGGCCATAATAGGCTGCATTCGTCGTAGCCGTCCACTGCAACGGGGCACGCCAAGGAGAAACACCGGCATACTTGAAAGAGGTATCTTCCACCTTGTCGAGCCATTTGGGCAGAAGCCCGACGACAGCAGGTTCAGACAGAGAGAAAAGAGCATCTTCATTATCCACAATCACCTCTCCTTCCACTTCGGGAGAAAAGTCTGCAACAATGAAATCCCCTTCGGCATCAACCCCCCTCTCCCGTTCTTCCCGGATGTTGGAAACAGGCAGGTTCAATATATTTGGCAGGTTTCCCGCTATCAGCGTATTCACATCCACCTGGCGAGGTGCTTCTTCCCAGACCGTTACCAACAGCTTGGTCTGGTGGGCGGCAAGAGGCAGTTTACGACTCGTACGCGGATCGATATTCGGGCCATACCCCCCAGCCTGTATATCAAGTTGAAGCATACCGTCTCTATCGGAATTATTGCTGACTAATTGCTTCAGGACGAAACTCTCCTGTCCCTTGTTCGTAATCTTGATCACTTCGGGCTGACCGATCGTATAGAAAGGAAGAGGCGTCGGACGATCCCACCCGGAAATACCCGCACGAATATCGGCCCCACTGATCATCCCCAACGTATCCAACAGGTTCTCGAAGCGCATATTACGAAATTCATTCCGTTCCAACAGGGCATACAGGGAATCCCTGAACAGGCTTACCCCCATATTCACTTCGGCAGGAGCAAACAAGCAATACCCCTTCAGACTGATCGTATTATTCAGCAAATCGCGATGTTCCACATCAGACAAAAGCTCTTTAAACGAATATCTCTCCATCAGTAAATTCGCTTTCTCGTTATTGCTGATCCCGTTTATCTCACGTTCCCATCCGTTATTATCGGACTTCCTTTGCAGATAAAGTTCGACCAGCCGGTTCGTGACAGGCCATTCGGAAGAATAGATATTATACCGGAAATTATAGAGTTCGGGAAACAGGAAATACGGATTACTCTGGGAAGATATATTGAATTTGCCCCGGCTACCGGAAGAATAGTTATAGTTACCTTCCGTCTGCGAGAAAATCCACAGGAAACTGTTCATCACCCGAATCTCCGCTTCCTCCTCACCGATCTCACGTCCTCCCCGCTTCGACCACTTCAACTGGTTTTTCTTACTTCTGACGAAGTCCATCTGACCAAACATACAGCCCAGTTCCGGGAAAAGAACCATTTCCGGCTGCACCACTTCTTGTGCTTGCGACCAGGAACGGACATAACTGTAGAACTGTGCCGGAACTTCCACTACTGAAAACCTGTCGAACGGGTAACTCAACTTATACGTGCGTTCGAGGTTCTCCCGCAGGTTGCGGATCAATCCCGGAATCGTATCGCGGATCGAATCGAACGCCGCCTCGTAATAATCGTGTCCTTTTATATGCCAGACACTATAGAGCGTACTGTCACTTTCCACACTCTTCTGCTCGTATTTCCCGATAATCAAGGAAATGGACTGATAAGGATTGTTTGCCGACTGCGAAATAGAGACCAGCCCGGGAAGCGGCTTCACATCCAGTCGAAAACGGCTGAAATAGGTCTGTTGCCAGTCAGGACTCTTGTCGCTATACCCCGTTCCAGGACGTGGATACCAATAGGTTTCAGGCGTAAACAGCACATAATCGGGTGTCTGGAAACTATATTTCTTATCAAGCTTAAGCATTTCCTTATCATACGGTTGTTGTAAGACCTCCTCCGGGATATCCAAATAGCAGAAATCATCCTTTATCCTCCCCTCGTAACAGATCGAAAGCGAAATGGTATCTCCCTTTTCTATCTTCCTCCCGAAATCTACCGCTAAAATCTGTTCCTCCCGCTTGAAATCCAATGGCTTTTCCCCTTCCTTTACCTCCCCGACTTTCAATCCGGGATTCAGGCAGAAGGTAAATATTTCCGACGTAGCGAGCGCCGTCCCTTTCATCCCGACAACAGAACAGATCGTTTCAGGCTTCTGCTCCACCGAAATATCGTACCAATCGATCGCTATCTTCGGCTCATGAACATATTTATTATTGATGCTTGTGTATAAGGCACGTATCTCCCCTTCCCTAAGAATAGAACGTACATGCCGGTAACCCGCCGTCCCCGCCAGCAAGAACATACAAAGCGAAAGAAACAGCCACGGATAATGGCTCCTTCTGGCATTCGGCAACCGCTTGAACAGGAAGATCGTAAAGAAGATGAATCCCAAACCGGCAAAGAAATAAATCGCCCGGTGATTCAAGATCAACTCCAAGCTGCTGAATCCGACAATCGTCGATTTGAACAACGGCAAGTTATACACCATATAATCGAACAGGTAGTAGAACTTATCCTGTATATAAAACAACGTCAGTCCGATATATCCTAACAACAAGATGAAAGTAAGCGCCTGATTCCTCAACACCAGCATCAGAAAAATGGAAAGGCCAATAATAAAGATCAGTGTCGGCAGGCTGATCAGAAGGAAATACACCCCATAGGCCTGCCAATCGACAGTTATGCCGGAAGCCATAAAGTTAAAAGCCAGCACAATAGCCAAGACCAGCAGGTTCAGGAGCAGGAACACCCTGAGATTCCCCCATATCTTCCCGATCACATATTCGGCATTACTGAGCGGCCGGACATAAAAGACTTCGGAAGTATCGAGCTTCTTGTCCCGTTTTAGAAATTCGGAAGAAAGGAAGACAGCGACCACTGCCTGCCCCGTGTTCAACAGCAACAAGTTCAGATAGGGAATATTGGATGAAACCGATTTTGCGAACCACAGGCCAAAATTATCCTCCATCAACATCATGGCAAAGTTGAAAAAACCTAAAAACACCACGGCAAGCAGAGTGAAGATACGGAAGAACCAACTCCTCACCAATATCTTGCTCTCGTATTTAGCTACGGATCGTATGTTTGTGATAAATGACATAGGCAAGCGATCTCTTTTAATCGTTTCTCCAACGGTTCAACTTGTTTTCCATATAGTAGACATAAGCATGTTCCAGATTCGGCGGATAGGATTCTGCGTCATATCCTTGTACCTCATCAGCCACGACCTGCACTTCCCAACCCGTACCGGAGGGAATCGTCGAGATAACCGGATACAGTTTATCCACCTCATGCAGTTCGTCACCGGTCACCCGTATACGCCATACTTTTCCTTCCGCCTGCCTCAACATCTCCTGCGGGGAACCATAGAAGGAAACTTCTCCCTTATTCATAAGCGCCATACAATTGCATGTGCTCGATATATCGCCTACGATATGGGTGGAAAGGATAATTGTCACGTCGTTTTCACTGACTTCCGACAGGAGGTTGCGGAAACGGATCCGTTCTTCGGGGTCGAGTCCCGTCGTAGGTTCGTCTACGATAATCACTTTCGGATGATGAATCAATGCTTGCGCAATCCCCAAACGGCGCTTCATACCTCCCGACAGCTTATTGGCATACCGATCGCGCACGTCAAAAAGCCCGACATTTTCCAGCATCTCGTCCACCGCATTTTTCCGCAAAGACTTACGGTTTATGCCGGAAAGACGCGCGGCATAGTCTAAAAACTCGTACGTTTTATATTTGGCAAAAAAACGGAAATCCTGTGGCAGATATCCCAATATGCCCCGTATCTCCTTGCGTTGCCGCATCAGGTCATACCCACAGATATTCACCTCGCCCGAAGTCGGTTCCATAAGAGCCACTAAAATACGCATCAAAGTAGATTTGCCTGCCCCATTCGGACCCAGAAGTCCGAACATACCGGTCGGTATTTCCAGACAGACATCTTTCAACGCATGATTTCCGTTCGGATACACTTTATTGAGGTTTCTTATCGATATGCTCATCAACAGGTAAATTCAGATTAACGCCAATAATGGGGCTAAAGGTAAAAGTTATAAAATAAAAAAAGGCACGAATCCGGAAAATTCGTGCCTGATAGGATCAAAAACTCTGATTAATAGTTCTGTTTCATCGGTTCGAAGTAAGCCTGCGGATGTGCACAAGCCGGACATTTCGCCGGAGCTTTCTTGCCTTCGAATACGAAACCACAGTTGCGACACTGCCACATAATAGCTTCGTCTTTTTCGAATACCTTGTTTGCTTCCACATTCGCCAACAACTGACGGTAACGTCTTTCGTGTTCTGCTTCTACCTTTGCGATCATACGGAAAGCAACAGCGATTTCCTTGAAACCTTCTTCGTCAGCAATGTCAGCGAAAGCAGGGTAAAGGTCTACCCATTCTTCGTTTTCGCCAGCAGCAGCGGCAGCCAGGTTTTCAGCAGTCGTTCCGATCATTCCGGCAGGATAAGAAGCCGTGATTTCAACCATACCGCCTTCGAGGAATTTGAAGAAACGTTTGGCGTGTTCCTTTTCCTGTTCGGCTGTTTCCATAAACACGCCTGCAATTTGTTCATAACCTTCTTTTTTAGCTACACTTGCAAAGAATGTGTAACGACTTCTTGCCTGAGATTCGCCGGCAAATGATTTCAGCAGATTCTGCTCGGTACGAGTACCCTTAATACTTTTTTCCATAATGCTAATTTATGTATATATAAAATGAGTTCGTATAATCATCCTGAATAAATAACGCTCAAAGGTAGGAAAATGTTCAGGCAAACGGCAAATTTACATATACAAAATATTTCTATTGCTCAATAGATAATATTTATAGGGCAAGATAGAGTCAGCCAGACAAGTCACAAAGACTCCCAGCCGTTTTCTCTATCCCTTTCTTCCCTCTTTCCCGAGTTATCCACAATCATATTATTATAATCTTATTTATTCTTTATTTTAAATCTAAATATGATGAATATAATAGCCTGTTGAAATAGTTAATACAATTATGCTACAATACTTGCCCGATTTGTTATTAAACGATGTAAACGACTTATTAAATAGATACTAACATCCTATTTATTGTTTTACATACTGATATCCTTTACTTTATAGACTTTATTAGTTTTTAGTTGAAAACTACCTGTGTGTAAAAGTTTATGACGATTGAGGACTGTTGATACGTGTATAACCACTGTTGATAGGGCGTAATAAATAATCTGTTATTTTTATTGCATAATAGAAACAAGAGGATGTATAGCGAACAAATTGAATAATGCAAGAACTATTTTTCATTTTGTGTCCACCACTTATCAATAGCTTTTCAACGGCATATCCACATTAATTCACTACTTTTGCAAGCAAAGAAATGATAGCTATGCGCAAGTTAAAGATAACAGAGTTGAACCGCTTGACTCCGGAAGCATTCAAAGATAGTGAAAAGATTCCGTTGGTCGTTGTGCTCGATCATGTAAGAAGCTTAAACAATGTGGGATCCGTGTTTCGTACGTCTGATGCTTTCAGAGTAGAAAGCATTTATTTGTGCGGTATTACGGCTTGTCCGCCTCATGCAGAGATTCATAAGACGGCTCTGGGAGCGGAAGAGACTGTCGGTTGGGAATATTTCGAAGATACGATGGACGCTGTTGATAAACTGAAGCAACAAGGGTATACTGTCTGTGCGGTTGAACAGGCCGAGGGGAGTACGATGTTGGATAAATTGTTGTTGGACAAGAATAAAAAGTATGCTGTTATCATGGGAAACGAAGTGAAAGGTGTTCAACAATGTGTCGTTGATAACTGTGATATGTGTATTGAAATACCGCAGTACGGGACCAAGCATTCTTTGAATGTTTCGGTGACTACCGGTATCATTATCTGGGATTTCTTTAAACAGTTGTCAGATTAATCCGTTTTCGACAAGTACGACTACCCGTTCCGTCATGGCGTCTTTTCCTTTGGGATCGTATTCGGTTTTCAGGCTGGCACCGAACATGCCGGCGAATATGTTCCAAAAGCCTGCCCGGAAACTGCCTAAATAGGCTTTCAACAGGTTATAACTTGACTGGTTACATTCTCTGTCAATCAGTTTGATAAGTAGTTTTCCTTGTGAGAAGGTCAGTTTTTTCAACTGAGGTTTATATTCCTGGAAAAGTTCTTTTTCCATTCGCTTCAGGTGGGCCTGCCGAGATTTTTCGTCGGGGAGCGTCTCTATATATTCATAGGTTTCAATCAATGTTTCATACACCATTTTGGCATAAGGTAATGTGCGCTTCACATCACGGACCAGCTTGGTATAACGTGCTTGTTCACGTTTGTTTTTAAACTTTACCGGCGGATAAATATAAATTTCCCGAAGATTAACGACAGGTACCGTATCCTTTCCATCCAGATAAGCCTTTTGCAATCCTTTGGGAACGGTATTGATCTTCAATCTTTGTGCATGGGCTCCTACTGCACACAATATGAATATTATCAATATTTTATACTTGCCTTTTCTTAACATCGTTCACAAAAGTAATGGATTTACGGATAGTATTTACCGGTTTTACAGAATTTGACTAATCATGTAATATAAGAAAGGATAGCATGAAAATAAATTTTCACTTGCGGGAAAATTTATTTTCATGCTGTGAGAAATATTGAAAATTTATTTTCATCTTTTTATAAGTGGTGAAAGTTTTTCATTTCTCACCGAGAAATCATTATCTTTGTGACAATACAAACAACTAAAATCAACAGACTATGAAACATTCCGCCATCTTTCCATATTTATCGATCCTGAATGTATAGTCCATAATAATCATCATTTAAACAACTTGTATTATGAAAAAAGAAGAGATCAAGAAGTTATTGGATCAGTTCGAAGCGGCTGCAAATATCGTAGAAGGCATAGAATGTTGGAGTGCCAGGGAGCTGAAACCTTTGTTGGGTTATGCAAAATGGAATAACTTTATCAATAATGTAGTAGTAAAAGTTAAAGAAGAAAGTTTTGAAAAAAAGTAATCCGGAAAGTTGACGATTTAAACAAAACCTTACTATGAAATCAATAAGTTTACTCGTTTTGTTTTTTGTACCTATCAACATTCATGCTGTTGATAACCTTCGTATCCCCGATATCCGTTGCTTGGGAATGGGAGGAAACGGAGTTACACAATCTGTTTTGTTTAATCCGGCACTGGTGGCTTTGCATACTGATAAAGTTCTTTATTTCGAATATTTTAATCGTTATGGTGTAAAGGAGTTGGGAACGATGGGAGTTGGCTTTGTCTATCCTAATCCGTTGTTGTCGGCAGGTGTTGATATCTCTTCTTTCGGATATGATCAGTATAGGGAAACTCTTTTTCGTTTGTTGGTCGGAAAACGATTGAATGATCGGTGGAGAATTGGTATTAGTTTCCAATATAAGATGTTACAGACCGAGTTGTGGGAAGAAGTACCGAAGCAACTTTCCACAGATGTTGGAATCTTGTTTACTCCCGTTGACAAACTGTTGATTGGAGTGTTGATAATGAATTTTCCTGCCATTGCTATTCATAAATATACAGCTGAAATAAAATGTTTTACTGGTTATTCTGTACAAATAGGTTTTCAATGGGAGATAATTAACAGCTTGTTGATAGTAGGAACCATCGAAAGCAATAAAGAGCATACATGGATCGGAAATGCGGGTATTGAATATGCTCCGTTCAAAAATTTTCGTATACGGGCGGGAGTACAGACTACTCCTCTCCTGCCTGCTTTGGGTATCGGATACCGTCTGGCTGGATTTACAGTAGATGTCGCGACTGTTTATCATCCGGTTTTGGGAGTCAGTACCGGACTGGGGTTGAGTTATTCTTTTTAATCAGGTTTGACAATGAAACGAATGTTTATAAACCTGTTGGTATATCTGTTAATAAGCAGTTATCAACTTAAAAGCCAGACATTATATTCTGTTGATAAGTGGATGGAATATATAGAAGAAATGGCTTCGGAAACAGAAGATGAAGAGCGTATTGAAGCGCTTTATACTGATCTTTCCTATCTTGTCGAACATCCTTTCGAACTCAATACAGTGACGGAAGGAGAATTGAAACGTCTCCCTTTTCTATCTGATCTACAAATACGGGAATTGCTGGAATATCGTTCCCGTTATGGAAAAATGTTAACCCTTTATGAACTTAAAAATGTGGAAGCATTCGATTTAGAGACGATTTCTCTGTTTATCCCGTTTGTTTATATCGGTGAAATAATAGTTGATAAACGTCCCATTACAGTGAAAAATCTGTTGAAAAGAAGTACTAATAACTTACAAATCAGATATGATAGATGTTTTCAACAAAAGAAAGGCTATCGTTCATATCCTGACAGTATGCTACAACAATATCCGAATCGGAAGTATTTAGGAGAGCCGTTCTACCATTCTGTTCGTTATTCGTACGCATTCGATGAACGTATCCAGTTCGGTCTGGTTGCAGAAAAAGATGCGGGAGAACCTTTTTGGAATGAATATCATAAAGGGTATGACTATTATTCGATGCATCTTTTTCTGAAAGATATGAATAAATGGTTGAAAAGTTTGGCTATAGGCGATTACAAAATATCTTTCGGACAAGGTCTGGTGATCAGCAATGATTTTTCTCCCAGTCGGAATGCCCTTGTCTCACAAGCGGAAAGAAGGACGAACGGATTCCGCCGTCATTTTTCAACCAATGAAAATGACTTTTTCCAGGGAGCTGCTGCTACTGTCAATTGGAAGAATTTAGATATCAGCCTGTTCTATTCGTATCGGAAGTTGGATGGAAGCGTGGATAGTACGATCGTTACTTCGTTTAAAACGGATGGTCTGCATCGTTTGGTACGGGACAGGGAGAAGATGCGTAAAGTTGCCATGCAGACGTATGGGGGGAATATACGGTATGCAACTCCCGATTTATGTATAGGTTTGACTGCTCTTTCTTATTCTTTTGGAAACTATTCGATACAACCCGATCCGAAACCTTACAACCTTTTCTATTTTCGCGGTAACCGGAATCTGAATATCAGTGTGGATTACCTGTTGAAAAATAGGTGGATCAAGTTTTATGGCGAAACGGCCATGAGTCGGAATGGGACGGTTGCCTCCCTGAATGCCTTGCAGTTGACGCCTGCCTCTTATTTTTCCCTGCTGTTACTGTATCGTTATTATGATAAACGCTATCAGGCTTTTTTCGGGAATGCTTTTTCACAAAATTCGGCCGTCCAAAATGAACAAGGAGTGTATATGGGGATGCAATGGACACCTTTCAGTCGTTGGAAGTTATCCGCGTATGCAGATATATTCCGGTTTCCCTGGCTGAAATATGGAGTGGATGCACCATCGACAGGAAAGGAATATATGCTTCAACTCGATTATACACCGAGCCGGAACTTGTCCGTATACGTCCGTTATAAATACAAACAAAAGGAAGATATAGAACCTTACTTTCAACAACGTTTGCGTATGCAAGTCTTGTATGCTATTTCTTCGTCCGTCTCGCTACGGACATCTGCTGACGGTATTTGTTATACAGAAACGAGCAAAAAGAGCAAAGGATGGATGATTACCCAGAGCGTAGGTTGGAAATCGGTTGATATCCCTGTTCAGACAGATTTTTATGTAGCCGGATTCCATACGGATAATTATCGGACCCGGATATTTTCTTATGAGAAAAATATATTGTATGCTTTCAATATGCCTTCTTTTTATGGAAAAGGAGTCCGGTTGGCACTTTCTTTCCGGTGGGATATCGTGAAGCAACTTTCTTTTTCTGCTAAATTCGGATACACATATTATGCTGATCGCGATGTGATCGGTACCGACCTGGAAGAGATCGAGGGACATATGAAAGCAGATGTATATACGTCGTTGCGCTGGAAATTCTGATAACTTTTGTAGCTTTGTACTCAAATATAAATCAGTATGTCTACAATTCTTTTTGATAAAATAGTATTTGGACCGATACATAGCCGTCGGTTAGGTGTTTCTTTGGGTATGAACCTGCTTCCTACAGACGGGAAACTTTGTTCGTTTAATTGCATCTATTGTGAATGCGGACTGAACGAGAACCATCGTACACGTAGTAAACTGCCAACCCGTGCAGAGGTAAAGGAAGCTTTGATACATAAATTGTCTTCCATGCAGGCAGAGGGGGTTGCTCCCGATGTAATTACTTTTGCCGGGAATGGAGAACCTACCATGCACCCGGAATTTGCCGGTATTATCGACGATACGATTGAAACCCGTAACTGTTTTTTCCCGAAGGCTAAGATTGCCGTGCTCTCGAACTCGACCATGCTTTATAAGGAGGATGTTTTCCAGGCATTGAATAAGATTGAAGATAATATATTGAAGCTCGATTCCATTTCGGACAGTCGTATCGGGCAGTTGAATGTTCCCAATTCCCCGGCTTTTACTTTTGACTGGTTGTTGGAACAACTTTGCCGTTTTAATGGTAACTTGATCATCCAAACCATGTTCCTGAAAGGAGAGGTGAACGGAGAAAGCGTGACAAATACAACCGAGCACGAAATATCTGGCTGGCTGGAAGCTTTAAAACAAATCAAACCTAAACAGGTCATGATCTATACAATCGACCGCGAAACTCCTGTAAAGAACTTAAAAAAGGTGACAAAAGACGAATTGGAAGCTATTGCTGACCGTGCCCGTCAGGAGGGGTTTGAAGTAATGGTATCAGCGTGAAGCTTAAAAAGTAAAAATTAGGAAGTGGAAAATGGAGGATTGAAAAGTATAGGAATTCATACTGTTTTTCAACCCTCCATTTTTTATTTTCAATTTATTTTCCGTGCTTTTATTGTCTTAACTTTTCCATCTGTATGGATGCGGAAGATATAAATGCCGGAGGAAAGAGAGCCAGTGTAAACAATCTTTCCGGGATTCCTTTGGTGGATGACCGTTTTACCGTTTGACGTGATGATTTCTAACAACTCCACTTTCTCATTTCCTAGTAGTTCTATCTGATCTGTAAACGCAGTAGGAGAGATCGTCATCTCCGAAAGGATGATCTTTTCATTGTCCACATTTATTTCTTTGTCGGCATTTGCTTTCTTGCTTTCGTCTTTTCCGTATAGAGTGGAAACCTGATATAGGGTACTACCTATTGGTGCTTGTTTGTCTGTATATTGGGTGATAGATTTATTGGGCACGTTACCGATTTTGCTTCCGTTGCGATAAATATTATAACCTGTTATTTCCGGAAATGCACTTGCTTGGCTGCTCCGGAGTGAGGAGCCTGCTTCAGATGTCCGGGCGAACATAGGTATTGCTGATGACTTACTTAACACTATTGTATCATCGGATGTGGCTTTTGTAGCCGGTATTTCCTTTGTTTCTGAACTGACGGTGGCGGCAAGAAAGAAGTTGAAATCATAATTTTCATCTTCATTTTCAGAAGGTTCATACAGATATTCCCATGTTTCCCCGTCAAATGAAACCAAATTGCCTTTTCCATTGATTGCTGGTCCTTCGTCCATGATTGCTGGATAGGCGGTGGATAGTTTCGCTTCTGCATGGAAAGCAATGATTAGTTCTTGGGAAGCATCAATGACAAACGGTTCTTTAAGCGTGATTTCAATCAATTTGTCAAAAGACAAATTAGTCAACTTTTGCACATATTTCCGTTTCCCTTGTATGATGTTCAACGTATAAGATGAACCTGCGGTAGGTATGAAGGAAACAGATTTAACAAGGTTTCCGTGCAGAGGCTTCAGATCTTCTTTATTCCATCTTTGTCCGAAATAGAAAGGTTGTCCGAAACCTAACGAAAGGTAGGCTGTCCCATTTCCCCAGTAGATCATTTGCTGGTAGATAGGTTCTTTCCATTTGACAAGGATATTCTTTCCATCGGCCGAGGCTGTTACATCGGTCGGTATCTTTAGTTCGTAGACATAAATCAATGTGGTGGCTACAGCAGACTCTTTGCCGTCTATATACGATGCGGAAACGCTGTAAGATTGGGTACCGACTTCCGGTTCTTTGTCTATATAAGATGTAGAAGAGGTACGTCCGATCAATGTATTGTTCCGATAAACGTTATATTGTTCTGGTTTGTCGCTGGCAGAGGTAGGTGCTTTCCATTTCAATTGAACTTCTCCGTTTTGGTAGGCCGATGTCAGATCTGTTGGCATTGCTTTTGGAGCTGTCGCATATCGGCCGGACAGTTGTGTTTTACCGGTATGGCTGGGATCTAAATAAATATCCATACGGGCTGTATCGGCTTTGCTATACTGGTCCCAGTGATAATAAAGTTTGCCATAGGTATTGATCCCATCCGGTTTTTCGCAAGAAGATGAACCGCCGCTCAATGTACCGACGATCAGTTTGTTTTGGTTGAAAAGTGGAGAGCCGGAAGATCCTCCTTCCGTTACGGAATGACCGTTGGTCGTTTGTTCGAAAACGGTACTCCAATGTGCGTTTGGTGCACCTTCGATGTTGTCTACGCCGTACCATGTCGAGGTTTTTGCTGTTTTACTGAAAGTTGATATTTTCATATAGTCTCCTGATGGGTGGTGGATGCCTACACCTGATTTAGCGGCCGTGTTGCTTCTGTCCCAACCATTGTAATAGACATTATAATGTTCCGGAATATTTTGGTTCAGCAATAAGAGCAGGCCATCTGAACCGCCGTCTAGTGGGATTCCGGCGACTTTCTTGCAACCTGTTATTGTTTTGTAGGAGGCAATACTGGAGTTATTTTCACATCCCGTGCGTTCGAAATGGAAATAGAAAATGTATTTGTTTAAATTTTCTTCTGTGACGGGTACATCTAAATCAATGCAATGGAAAGCGGAAAGGATGTAAGGTTTCAAATCTTCAGCAGTGTTGTTTACCAAAGATCCGGAGCAGATGTAGATGTAATTTCCAATAGGTAATGTCATTTGGCAAACACCATTTTTTTCTGTTTGCCAAGCTTCTCCCTCTTCGCAATTGATATTTACCATACAAGATCCGGAGGCATTGGGACCTATATCGGCCATCGTGCGTGAAACATGCAAATGGTTATATCCGTACCCTACAGCATCTATTGCAATGCGGGGACGTTCGTTGTCCGATATATCTGTTTCATATTCGAGTATGATTTTGTCACCGGCCAAAAATTCGGTGGCGTATTCTTTCGTCGGTGGGTTGGTATGATGAGTAAAAGCACCGATCAGGTGTGTTTTATCAGAGCTGTAAATAAAGAGTTTTCCATTTTCAGGAATATAAAAATCTTTGAAACTGAGCATTAAGGCTATGGCATCTTTTGCCTGTACTTGCAGCCGCCATACTTTTTTGCCGTCAGGTAGGGTACTCCAGTCACCGGCATTGTCGATTGTCAGGTCTGTCGGGATCAAGACTCCTACTTTTAGCGGCGCCCCCTGGCTAACCTGCCATCTGTCGACCGTTTTCATGTCTTCTACGCTGAAATTGATGGGGATCTGGACGGTTGGCAGATCGCTTTTCAGTGTGTTTTGATACTTGAAGGAAGCGGGTGTTCCACCTTCGCTGATTTGTGCATGGGCAGATCCGGGCAGGACTATTCCTGTTACCAACAGGAATAAACCGATTAGCGGGAATAGGGCCTTTTTGTTCATATATTTTATAATTTGATATAAATCTGTTTGTATATAACCAATATCCTGGTATCCAGTTTAAGGGTACAAACAGATTTAAATGTATGATTGGCAAATGTAATATTTATTTCTGATCCGGATGGGGGTTTTTTCATATTCTGTGTCTTATGGATAAAGTTAGATAAATATATAAAACAATGGAATCACCGAATAGTAAAAAGAATGTGCCACAGCTCTGGTATTGGAGCCAGCCGGAAAATGGGTTTAGTTTTGAAGATGCGGAAACGATTGCAAAAGAATTTGTGTTTGAGGCGAAGAAGGATAAATATAAATCGGGAGACCGTTTTCTTCATATAGCATTTATGTGATGTAAGTCGTACGGAAATTACCTTTTGTCTCCTATCTGAAAAAAATAGCTCCCGTCCGAAAAAAGAAGGGCGGGAGCTGATTGGTTTTTTTATTTTGGTTTGCGATTATCTTATTGCTTCGCGTGCTTTTGCTACAGCCTCGTTTATATTGCTGCAAATATTTTCCGTTCCGATCTTTTTGTCAAAACCCGATTTGACAAGTACACGGCGTACATGCTCGTTCACCCCTGAAAGGATCATATGTATATGTTCGGCTTGTGACAGGCGGAACAGGTTCTCTAAGTTATGTAATCCTGTCGAGTCCATAAAAGGAACCTTACGCATACGGATGATACGTATCTTCGGTTTGTCTCCCATATTGTGCATAATATCGTCGAACTTGCTGGCCACCCCGAAGAAGAACGGGCCGTCGATTTCATATACTTCCACACCTTTGGGAAGGGAAAGGACTTCTTCGTCATGGTGGATTTCTCCATCGTCCGAGAGATCGATCTCATCTTTTACTACCGACACATGAGTCGTTTCAGCCACACGTTTCATAAAGAGGAACATGGCGATAAGCAATCCAACTTCGATCGCGATTGTCAAATCGAAGATAACCGTCAGGAAGAAAGTCACCAGCAACACCGACACATCGCTTTTCGGATTCTTCATCAGCGAACGGAACGTCCGCCATTCGCTCATATTATACGAAACGATAATCAATACGCCTGCCAAGCAAGCCATCGGGATATGTTTGGTCAGCGGACCTAAAAAAAGCAAAATCAGCAACAATACGATTGCATGGATGATGCCGGCAACCGGAGTACGTCCGCCATTGTTGATATTCGTCATGGTACGGGCAATCGCACCGGTAACGGGAATACCACCGAAGATAGGCACAATGATATTGGCAGCCCCTTGTGCAATCAGTTCGGTATTGGAGTTATGCTTGTCTCCTGTCACACCATCGGCCACCGTAGCGGACAGCAACGATTCGATCGCTCCTAACATCGCGATGGTGAATGCGGAAGGAAGCAAAAGGTTGATCGTTTCCATATTGAAGTTGATCGTTTCCGGGCCGGGCAGGGAAGCATTGATTGTAAAACGGTCTCCGATCGTTTCGATCCCCGTGATTCCTAAATGATAGCGCATGACATAGACAACAACCGTCATCAGAATAATGGCAATCAGCGAACCCGGAATCTTTTTAGAAAATTTCGGTGTGACGGCGATAATCACGATACTGGCAAGCCCGATCAGCAACGACCAGAGATTTATCGTGTCGAAATGTTCGAAATAGGCGATCCATTTAGAAATGAAATCCGCAGGGACCTTATCCATTGTCAGCCCGAAAAGGTCTTTCATTTGCGTGGTAAAAATAGTGAGAGCGATACCACTGGTAAAACCGACGACGATCGGGTAAGGGATGAACTTGATAACCGTCCCTAACTTCAACGCACCCATGATCACCAGGATAATACCAGCGACTACTGTGGCGATAGCCAGTCCTTCGATCCCGAAATTCTGGATAATGCCGTATACGATTACGATAAACGCACCTGTTGGCCCGCCGATCTGCACATTGCATCCTCCTAACAACGATACGAAAAATCCGCCGAGAATAGCGGTGATCAACCCTTTTTCCGGGCTTACTCCCGAAGCGATACCGAAAGCGATAGCGAGTGGCAATGCCACGATCCCGACAATAATACCGGCCATCAGGTCGGTCATAAATTTCTCCTTAGAGTAGTTTTTCAGCGTCGATACTAACTTGGGCTGAAAATCAAACTTGTTCTTCATCTTTCTGCCTGATTGATTAAAAGTGCTGCAAAGTTACAAAAAAAAGTGAATATGTTTTTAGCTTTTTTATAGGTTTATATGAATCTGTTGTTGCGGTGGAACTTTCTGCCTCTTGCCAAGCAATCTGCAATTAGATGCTTAAGTAATTTATTTTCGACATTGTCAATAATGTTTTCGACGTTGTCGTATATATACTCGACAATGTCGTGTATATATACGACAACGTCGAAAACAGATTAGACTTGCATGAAATTAAAAAGTATATACTGCATCTTCGTGTTTCCGTACGACTGCACCAGATATCAAAGTCCTGCGTACATCAACTCCGTCGTGCATTTTTTCTCGTTTTTTACGAACGCTAAAATAGGAATAATTTTGGTGCGGTTGCTCTATAAATTTATTTGTTTTATATATGTTTCCTATGGGAAAATCAATAAAGTTTTTACCTTTGCATATTATCAACTTATAGTTGATAATAGGAGTAAAATAAAGATTATCAGTTATAAAGAATGATGATAACTTTGTTGATAGACTGTAAATAGCGGTTTATGCTCATTAGCGATTATTGAATATTACAATCATTTAATACAGGTAACTATGTTGACAAACCAATCGATCGGATATATGAACGCACCCATTCCAAAGGGGTTGGACTTGAAGGAAGAAATAAATAGGATGCGTAAAGAAAAAAACGCCGTTATCCTTGCTCATTATTATCAGACGGGTGATATCCAAGATATAGCAGATTTTGTAGGAGACAGTTTGGCTTTGGCGCAGCAGGCAGCCAAGACAACGGCCGATATCATTGTTTTCTGTGGTGTTCATTTTATGGGGGAAACGGCGAAGGTGTTGTGCCCGGACAAGAAGGTGTTGGTCCCGGACCTGAATGCCGGTTGCTCATTGGCAGATAGCTGTCCGGCTACCGATTTTGCAGAATTTGTCAAACAGCATCCCGATCATGTGGTTATTTCGTATGTAAATACGACTGCTGCTGTAAAGGCCGTGACGGATGTTGTGGTGACGTCTACCAATGCACACCAGATCGTTGAAAGTTTTCCGGAAGATACGAAGATTATCTTTGGTCCGGACCGGAACTTAGGTAATTACATAAACGGTATTACCGGACGTAGGATGCTACTTTGGGATGGTGCCTGCCATGTGCATGAACAGTTTTCACTGGAAAAGATATTGGAATTAAAAAAACAATATCCTGATGCGGAAGTCATTACTCATCCGGAGTGCAAGCAGCCCGTTGTACAAGTCTCGGACTTCGTAGGATCGACTGCGGCTCTTTTGAAGCATACTGTCAAGTCGGATAAAAAACAATTCATTGTAGCGACGGAAAGCGGCGTTATTCACGAAATGCGGAAACAAAGTCCCGGTAAAGAGTTTATCCCGGCTCCTCCTGCCGATAGTACATGTGCCTGCAACGAATGTAATTTTATGCGTCTGAACACGATGGAGAAACTTTACAACTGTTTAAAATACGAACTTCCTGAAATCTTTGTCGACGAACAAGTACAGGAGAAAGCCATCCGTCCGATCAAGAAAATGTTGGAGATATCGGAGAGGTTGGGGTTGTAAGATTGTTTGGTAAACAAAACTCAATAAAATGGGAGAGGGGATAAAATTGTCTTGTTCCCGTGCCAAACGCAGGAACAAGGCAATTTAACATACCACTCTCTTTTATTTAATAACTGCAATTTTAGTAACTACGCTTTCTTTTGAATCTTCGGTAGCAGAAAGTACTAAATATATACCTGAAGCAACACGGACACCTTTGGTATTCTGGCAGTTCCAAATAACTTGTCCACCTAAAGATTTAGTCTGATAGACTAGGTTGCCATTCAGATCGGTGATTTTTACGATCGAGTTATCCATCAATCCCGTGATGGTTACTTTGTCCCTGTATTCAGGTCGTACGGGATTCGGATATGCATACACATCTGAATAGTCATCTTTACCTTTTGTCGCTTCTCCTTTGTAGGAAACCAAGCCTTTGTCGGAACCGATGAACACTTCGCCAGTGTTTTCATTAATTTCTATGGAATATATTTTGTCAGATAGTAGCGGACTGTTGGATGTATTGAACTGATGGACAATTTCCTGATTGTCTTCGCTCAATACATAAACACCGTTGCCATCCGTTCCGATCCATTTTCGATTTCCGTTGTCTACTTTAATGGTCGTTATTATCGTATTATCGAGAAAATAATAAGGAGTTCCTTCTTCATTGATTAGTTTTATACGTGTGCAACGTATAGATTGGTTGTTTTCTGTCGTTGCCAACTTAGGATTTGTTAAGTATATAGCTCCTTTATTGGTTCCTATCCATATATATCCGTTTTTGTCCTCTGCCATACAAGTATAATTATTGGGAGAAAAGTCATTACCATCTGTATCAATGAAGTTTTTAAATTCATATGACGTTGCTTCATCTAAAGAGCTACTGTTGGTTACGACTGTTAGACAGGCTTGGTTGGCAGGACGGGAAATATTAATCCATTTATCGTTATTCGAGGTGACGAGTATGTCATTTATTGTGTATTTCCCGTTTAACGATTCGACAGACAGGCTGTGCCATTTTCCTTCTTTATCCAATATCTTGATAGCTTTGCTGACTTCTGAATTAGTCATCCATAGGTTTTCTTCCTTATCAAAAGCAAGTCCGTCTACACGACAATAAAAACCTTCATTACCATGTGCATTTTCAAGCGGGCTGTTTGTTTTGTTGTAAACGATAGAAGGCTCTCTGTCAATGAACTGAAAAACGCCATAACCGAAAGAAGACACGTAAATAATCTCTTTTTCAGCATCATTTGTGACGACAATGCTGGTATAGTCTTTAGGCCATGTATTGAGTTTATTCTGAACGTCGGAAGGTTCTAATACACTCCATTTTTCATAGTCGTATATCATGATTGAGCCGGCTTTGTTAAAGGAATTATCCCCAGTCAGATTTTTTCCACCAGGTATAATATATATTTTATCGTTTTTTGATACGATATCATAAGAGCTGTTGGAGTACGGGCCATCCAAAGTTATGGCTTCATTTACAGCTTCGAACTGGTTGGCCCCTTTTCTTTTGATGGAACGTAGACCTTTGCTTCCTTCGGCTATCCAATATTTATCAGTCTGATAAGTGCTGATATCTTTGATGGATAGGTTGTTGATTTGGTCAAAAGTGTTTGTATCTGTGAAAATATAAACTTGGGATGTAGCTATGCAAGCCAGTTTTTCTCCTATAATTTTCATATTGTTTATTTGTGCATTGCTGACCAAAGGAACTGTAGTTCCATTTGATTCATAGTAGATACCTTTATTTTTAGACAGGTAGAATAGCTTATTCTTAAATAAGGATATTTTGTCTATGGAGTTTTCAGATGGGAATCTCGGAATCGAATATGTTTTCCAGTTTGATCCGTCTAACAGATTATCATTCAAAGATGCATATATGACTGTAGACTTTTGATCTTCTTTTGTAGAAGCATATATATTATTGTCGGAAATAGCACAGGATGTTATATTCTTAGATAAGTTATAGGTATCGGTTATTTCCTTCTTATCCATGTTGACAACTACTATGCCAGACTGTATGGATAAATAGGCATATTCGTTATAAATCATAACGGAATTAAGTGATTTATCTCTTAAAGAAGTTGTCGTGTACAGATAAGGTATGTTTTTTACTGAACCTTCTTCCAGAATGTCTATATTGCAGTTTTTATAAACAATCAACAGTGATTTTGTTTGTTTGTTGTAGGAAATAGACTGGATATCTGTGTCACTCAGTCCATTTCCTTTGTAATATTGTTTGATGCTGTTATCTTCCTTCCCATATATGTATAAAGCACCTTCTGCTATGACAAATACTTGGTCAGCGGATTCTTCCACACAATTGGTATTATTGTAGGAAAGGTATGTTTTCCATCCAAGCATGTTGTCATTATCATTAACTGATAAAGCAGAGAATGATAATAAGAAAAGTAAGATGACAGTTAATATATTTCTCATATTAATTGCAATATTAAAATGTGTAATCTGATAAAAAAGCAGTCAATTTTTTGACAGCCTCGGCACGATGGCTGATCTGGTTTTTTATATCATTGCCCATTTCAGCAAATGTTTCAGAATAGGTATCAGGAACAAATATGGGATCATATCCAAAACCACTTCCACCTCTTTTTTCATTTATGATCGTACCGTTGACAATACCTTCAAACAAATATTCTTTTCCATTCAAAATAAGGGCGATTACCGTACGGAAACGGGCTTTCCGGTTTTCTTTGTTTTCCATTTCATGGAGAAGTTTGTTCATATTGGCTTCCGAATCATGTCCAGGGCCGGCGTAACGTGCCGAATATACTCCGGGAGCGTTGTGTAGAGCTTCTACTTCAAGTCCGGTGTCGTCAGCAAAACAGTCATATCCGAAATGTTTTTTTATGTAACGGGCTTTTTGCAAGGCATTGCCTTCTAATGTGTCTGCTGTTTCGGGTATATCCTCATGGCAGTCAATATCTGAGAGGCTAATTATTTCGGTATATCCAGATATAATTTTCCGGACTTCATCCAGCTTATGCCGGTTGTTTGTTGCGAATACAAGTTTCATGTTTGTTGAGTATGAATAAAAAAGCACTTCTATACGATATTATATATAACGTATGGAAGTGCTTTAAATTGTTTGGATGATTGTTTTATGTTTTTATCTGGTCAAACCCTTCCCCGTATACTCCTCTGACGATGCTTTGGGAGATGAAGGCCTGATGGTCGATTTGTTTTACCAGGCGGAAGATGGAGACGGATTCTGATTTTTTGGCCAGCAATACAACAACCTTGACCGGTTTGCGGGAATATCCTCCTACGCCGTCGAGGATGGTGCAACCACGGCCTAAATCATTGATGATGTGTTCGGCTATTTCGTCATATTTTTGGGAAAAAATCAGGAATTGGACGGATTGGCGGTTTCCGTTCAGGACGACGTCGATTATATAATTGCTTACAAACATTTCAACGAAACCGAAGACGATTTTTTCTACATCGTGGAACAGGAAAAATGAAGAACCGATGATGATAAAATCGCAGAACAGCAAGGCTCGCCCGATCGATATATTCTTGTATTTGTTTACAATAGCTCCAACGATATCCGTTCCTCCCGTACTACCGTTTGCCGAGAAGACAAGTCCGAGACCGGATCCGCAAAGGAATGCGCCGATGATGATGGACATAAACGGTTGATCATGTAAGAGTGGCTCTCCTTTCAGAAGCCATTCGAAAAATGATAAAGAAGCCGACAAGGAGAACACTCCGAAAATCGTTTTTATCAGGAATTTGAATCCTAAAATTTTCAGTGCCGCTAACAGCAATACGATGTTTATGACAAAGTAAGAAACTGAAACAGGGATTAATTCATTGCTGGCAAAAAAGATCAAGGCACAAATACCACTGACTCCACCGGTGATAATTTCATTCGACAGAATGAAAGCGTTGAAGCCGAAGCCGTACAAGAGAGTACCTAACAGGATCATCAGGTAATCTTGTACAGCAAAATAGACTTTGTTGTTTATAAGCTTCATATAAATAAATTTAGATTACGATGTTTACAATCTTTCCGGGAACAACGATAATCTTTTTCGGAGTCTTGCCTTCCATCCACTTAGCAGAATTTTCATGGGCAAGAGCGGCTTTTTCTATCTCTTCGCGGGGCATATCGGCCGGAAGTTCCATACTGAAACGGGCTTTGCCGTTGAAGGAGATAGCATAAGTGAGCGAGTTTTCTTTCAAGTATTCTTCGTTGTAGACAGGCCATTCGGCATCGCATACGGTGGTATCGTGACCGCAGGTATGCCATAATTCTTCAGCAGTATGAGGAGCGAATGGAGCGAGCAGAACGATTAACTGTTCCAGGATTGTCCGTTTGTTGCATTTCAGGCTGCTGAGTTCGTTTACACAGATCATAAAGGCACTGATGGAAGTGTTGTACGAGAAATGTTCAATATCGTATGTCACTTTCTTGATCAGTTTATGTAATGATTTCAATTCATCGGCTGTCGGTTCTGCATCCGTGATCTGCAAGGTGTCCGTATTGCCGAAGAACAGTCCCCAGAGTTTTTTCAAGAAGCGGTGTACGCCGTCGATGCCATTCGTATCCCACGGTTTGGACTGTTCCAACGGACCTAAGAACATTTCATACAAGCGAAGCGTGTCGGCGCCATATTTCTCGACAATCATATCTGGGTTGACCACGTTGAACATGGATTTCGACATCTTTTCAACAGCCCATCCGCAGATGTATTTGCCATCTTCCAATACGAATTCTGCATCGTTATATTCCGGACGCCAGTTTTTGAAGGCTTCGATATCCAATATATCGTTTGATACGATGTTTACGTCTACATGGATAGGAGTGACCTCATACTGGTCTTTCAGGTTCAGGGATACGAATTTGTTGGTGCCGTTGATACGGTATACGAAATTGGAACGCCCTTGGATCATACCCTGATTGATCAGTTTCTTGAACGGTTCCTCTTCACAAACGACACCTAAGTCAAACAGAAATTTATTCCAAAAACGGCTGTAGATCAGGTGTCCGGTAGCATGTTCGGTACCACCGATATACAGGTCTACGTTGCGCCAGTATTCGTCTACGTCTTTAGCAACTAAAGCCTGGTCGTTGTGCGGGTCCATGTAGCGTAGGTAATAGGCGGATGAACCGGCGAATCCCGGCATCGTACAAAGTTCCAACGGGAAGATAGTTTCGTTGTCTATTTTGGAAACTTCCGTAACTTCCTGTTTTACGGTGTCCCATGCCCATTTTACGGCATGTCCTAAAGGAGGTTCGCCTGTTTCGGTCGGCAAAAATTTGTCTACTTCAGGCAATTCCAGCGGCAACTTGTCTACCGGCAACATCTGAGGCATACCATCTGCATCATAGTAGACAGGGAACGGTTCACCCCAATAACGCTGGCGGCTGAAAATAGCGTCGCGTAAACGATAGTTCACTTTTACGCGTCCTAATTTATGTTCTACCACATATTTCTTAGTGGCGGCAATTGCTTCTTTTACGGTCAGGCCGTTCAATGACAGGTCGCAATAAGGCGCTACATCCGGTCTTGGTGAGTTGCAGACGATTCCTTCTTTTGCATCGAAACTTTCTTCGCTTACGTCACAGCCTTCGATCAATGGGACAACCGGCAGATTGAAATGTTTGGCAAAGGCATAGTCACGGCTGTCGTGTGCGGGAACGGCCATGATAGCGCCGGTTCCGTAGCCAGCCAATACATAGTCGCTGATCCAGACGGGCACAGCGTCACCGGTGAACGGGTTGATTGCATATGAACCGCTGAATACACCGGTGACAGAACGGTCGGCAATACGTTCGCGTTCCGTACGTTTTTTTGTACGGTCCAGATAAGCATCGACTTCTTGCTTTTGTTGGGGAGTCGTCAATTGTGCGACCAGTTCGCTTTCGGGAGCCAGAACCATAAAAGTAACACCGAACATGGTATCAGCGCGGGTTGTAAAGATGGTAAACTCAAGGTCGCTGTCTTTTACTTTGAACTGGATCTCGGCACCTTCGCTACGACCGATCCAGTTGCGCTGTGTTTCTTTTAACGAATCTGTCCAGTCAATTGTGTCCAGTCCGTCCAGAAGCCGTTGTGCATAAGCGGATACGCGTAGACACCACTGACGCATGATCTTTTGTTCCACCGGATAGCCACCACGTTCGGAAACACCGTTCACTACTTCGTCGTTGGCCAATACGGTGCCCAGTGCAGCGCACCAGTTTACCATTGTTTCTCCCCGGTAAGCAATCCGGTAGTTAAGCAGGATTTCCTGTTTTTCTTTTTCGCTTTTGGCTTTCCATTCATTGGCGGTGAAATGCAATTCTTCGCTGCAAGCGACATTCAAGTCTTCCGTTCCGGACTGTTCGAAAGCTGCAACCAATTCACTGATAGGACGTGCCTGTTTTTTGTTGTTGCAGTAATAACTGTTGAACATCTGGATAAATGCCCATTGCGTCCATTTATAATATTCGGGATCACAAGTACGGATTTCGCGGCTCCAGTCATAGCTGAAACCTATTTTGTCCATCTGTTCCCGATAACGGGCAATGTTTTTCTTAGTCGTTACTTCTGGATGTTGTCCGGTCTGGATGGCATATTGTTCTGCAGGCAGTCCGTAGGCATCGTAGCCCATCGGATGTAAAACATTGAAACCCTGCAAGCGTTTGTAACGGGAATAAATATCAGAAGCGATGTAACCGAGTGGGTGGCCTACGTGCAGTCCTGCTCCTGACGGATAAGGGAACATGTCCAAAACGTAATACTTTGGTTTGTCGGTATTCTTTTCGACTTTATAAACCTTATTGGCAATCCAGTATTCGTGCCACTTTTTCTCAATTTCTCTGAAATTGTACTCCATGATCGTTTATCGTTTATTTTATCGTTTTCTATTTAAAGCCACAAAGTTAGTGAATTTTGTAATACATAGAGGTTTGAAGCAGCAAATTGCAAGAATGGACAGAGTGAAATTTCACTCCGGGAATTGTAGATACCCATCTAGAAATTACAATATCTCCCTTTAGATCTAAAAGATACAATAAATTGTTGGTTTATAGCAAAATGATAAAAATGTCTGTTTCTTAAAAAATATTACCCTATAAGGAAATTTGAATTAGATGGGGTAGAAAATCGAATTAGATGAGGTAGTAGTTTCGATTTGGACGAATGGCTTTTTACGGAATAATACAATAAGGGGGAAGGAGGATGAAAAATTTGTTGGATAGAATAGACCTGAAAGTGTAGAGTGACTTACAAAAAAATCCCCCGCAGAAGGGCGAGGGAACCTAATGTTTTCACAACGGAATAATCCTTATTGTGATTTGCTTCATTTTAGTGTCACAAATATATGAAATGAAAGGTTTGTGTGCAATGTTTTTTGATGATAAAGTTATTATATTTGGAAAAATTAAAACAGTATACCATGAAAAAGATTTTAGGGCTGGATTTAGGTACGAGTAGTATAGGGTGGGCATTAGTAAACGAAGCCGAAAATAGTGATGAAGTATCGTCTATTATTAAATTAGGAGTAAGGGTAAATCCTTTGACAGTGGATGAAATGCAAAACTTTGAAAAAGGGAAAAGTATCACTACGAATGCTGATAGAACTTTAAAAAGAAGTATGCGCCGTAATCTGCAACGGTATAAATTACGTCGGGATGCGTTGATTGAACTTCTGAAAAAAGTAGGTTTTATTACAGATAAAACGATACTTTCGGAACAAGGAAACAGAACTACGTTTGAAACCTATCGTTTACGAGCTAAAGCAGCTGAAGAGGAGATATCTTTGAAAGAATTGGCACGTGTATTGTTGATGATTAATAAGAAGCGTGGTTATAAAAGTAGCCGGAAAGCAAAGGGAGAAGAAGAGGGGGCTTTGATTGACGGAATGGAGATTGCTAAGAAATTGTATGATGAAGATCTGACTCCAGGGCAGCTTTGTTTACAATTACTTGAATCAGGAAAAAAGTTTTTCCCTGATTTTTATCGTTCAGATCTGCAAGAAGAATTTAACAAGATATGGGATTTCCAAAAGCAATTCAATCTCTTTTCTTTTTGTGATGTTGCCAAAGAAGAAGTCAAAGGGAAGAATAAAAGTCAGACGTGGGCTATCTTGGCAAAATATTTTGTAGAAACGAAAAAGGTAAACGTTTGGAATGAACATGAGGCTCAAACAGAGAATAGAGAAGAAGTGTATAAACTTGTTGGCCTTAAGCGGACGGTAAAAGGGGAGGAACTGAAAAAGGAAAATTATCGTTGGCGTGTGCAAGCCCTTACTGAGCAATTGGACTTAGAAAAAATAGCCGTAGTATTGCAAGAAATCAATGGCCAGATAAGTGCGTCAAGCGGTTATTTGGGAGCTATCAGTGACCGTAGTAAAGTGCTTTATTTCAATCGTCAGACGGTAGGACAGTATCAGATGGCAGAACTCAATAAGAATCCCAATATGAGTTTACGAAATATGGTATTTTATCGGCAAGATTATTTGGATGAGTTCAATGTTATTTGGGAGAAGCAAGCCGAATTTCATAAAGAACTGACACCTGAATTGAAGAAGGAGATACGTGACATCATTATTTTCTATCAAAGGCGGTTGAAAAGCCAGAAGGGATTGATTAGTTTTTGTGAGTTTGAAAATCGGGAAGTCGTTGTTGAAAAAGAGGGTAAGAAGCAGACAAAGATTATTGGTTGCAAGGTTATCCCCCGTTCGCATCCGTTGTTTCAGGAGTTTAAGATTTGGCAGACATTAAATAATATAGAGGTGTTTGTTGGTGAAAAAAAAGGGAAGCGGAAGAAATCGAATGTTTCGTCTGATTTGTTTGGTGATACGGAGGATGCCTTGATAACAGAAGGTAGACGGTTTCTGTATCAAGAAGAAAAAAAGATATTAGCTAAAGAACTCTCTATAAAAAAGGGTTTGACAAAAGCGGAAATATTAAGACTCTTATTTGAAAATCCACAAGAACTGGATATAAATTTCAAACAGATAGATGGCAATCAAACGGGATTTGCCCTTTTCTCTGCCTATAGTAACATGATCGAGAAGTATGGCTATGAACCATTGGATTTTAAGAAACCGGCAGAAGATCTGATAAGTCAACTGAAAACTGTTTTTACCGATTTGGGATGGAATACGGATTTGCTTTTTATAGACTTGGATAAGGAAAATAAAGAATGGGAAAAACAACCTTATTTCAGGCTTTGGCATTTATTGTATTCATTTGAAGGAGATAATACACCGACGGGGAATGGCAAGTTGATAGAAAAAATCATGCAACTTTGTGGGATAGAGAAAGAGTATGCCATAGAACTTGCGAATGTCTCGTTACAAGATGATTATGGTAGTTTGAGTGCCAAGGCCATAAAAAAGATTTTGCTTTACTTGAAGGAGGGGAACCAATATGATATGGCTTGTGAATATGCCGGTTATCGTCATTCCAAATCGTCTCTGACTAAGGAAGAAATTGAAAATAAGGTTTTAAAGGATAAGTTGGAAATTCTTCCTAAGAACAGTTTACGCAATCCTGTAGTGGAAAAGATTCTGAATCAAATGGTAAATGTGATCAATACCGTCATGGAGGTTTATGGAAGACCGGATGAGATTCGGGTGGAACTGGCGCGGGAATTGAAAAAGAGTGCCAAGGAGCGAGAGGAGCTGACAAAGGCTGTCGCAAAGAATACCCGTGAACATGAAGAGATACGCAAGGTGTTACAATCGGAATTCGGTATGATAAATGTGAGCCGTAATGATATTATCCGGTATAAACTTTATGAAGAATTGAAAGATAATGGATATAAGACGTTGTATTCCAATCAATATATCCCGAGAGAAAAACTTTTCAGCAAAGAAATAGACATCGAACATATCATTCCCCAATCCCGGCTTTTTGATGACTCGTTGTCCAATAAGACATTGGAATATAAGTCAATCAATATAGAGAAAGGGAATAAAACTGCCTACGACTTTGTAAAAGAAAAATATGGAGAGGAAGGTTTGCAACAATATCTCAATCGTTGTGAGAATCTATGTAAGGATAAGAAAGCCAAACTCCGGAAGTTGAAGATGGAGCTGAATGAAATTCCGGATGGATTTATAGATAGAGATTTGAGGAATACGCAATATATAGCCAAAAAGGCTCTGTCCATGTTGACGGAAATTTGTCGTAGGGTGGTTGCTACAACCGGATCTATTACGGATAAGTTGCGTGAAGATTGGCAACTGGTAGATGTGATGAAAGAGTTGAACTTACCTAAATATGAAGCCTTAGGATTGGTGGAAGTTTATGAAGACAAAGATGGAAGAAAGATTAAGCGAATAAAAGATTGGACAAAAAGGAATGACCATCGACATCATGCGATGGATGCATTGACGGTAGCTTTTACTAAAGATGTGTTTATCCAGTATTTCAATAACAAAAATGCTGCATGGGAATCCGACAGCAAAGAACATACTAATATAGTAGGTATAAAGACGCGCTATTTTGAGTCAGGAAAGGCAGTGCCACCTATACCGCTGGGACAGTTCCGGGTAGAGGCAAAATGCCATTTGGAGAATCTGTTAGTTTCTATCAAGGCCAAGAATAAAGTCGTTACTACCAATGTGAATTGTATAAAAAAGAAAGGTGGTACATATAAAAATACACAACAAACACCACGTGGACAGTTGCATTTGGAAACAATTTATGGGAGTCATAATCAGTATGTTACGAAGATAGAAAAAGTAAATGCGTCATTTGATGCCGTAAAGATTGCAACCGTAAGTAAACAGGATTATCGGAATGCGTTACTCAAACGTTTGGAGGTTTTTGGTAATGATCCCAAGAAAGCATTTACAGGTAAGAACTCGTTGGAAAAGAATCCGATTTATCTTGATAGAGCACAAACCATACAAGTTCCGGATAAAGTACAAACAGTTGAACTGGAAACGGCTTATACGATACGCAAACCGGTTGATCCTACCTTGAATGTAGATAAAGTTGTAGATAAAAAGATACGTCTCATTTTGGAACAACGCCTGAAAGAATATGGAGGAGATGCTAAGAAGGCGTTTGTCAATCTGGATGAGAATCCAATATGGTTAAATGAAGAGAAAGGGATTAGTATCAAACGAGTTACTATCCGTGGAATCAGCAAAGCCCAAGCTTTGCATGATAAAAAAGATAAAGATGGCAATTTCATTTTAGATGAAACAGGAAAGAGGATACCGGTTGATTTTGTGAATACAGGTAACAATCATCACGTTGCGATTTATCGTAAACCTGTTTTAGACAAAAAAGGCCAAGTGATATTTGATGATGAAGGCAATCCAATGTATGAACTAGATGAAGATGTTGTTCCTTTCTTTGAAGCTGTAACACGGGCAAATTTAGGAATACCTATTATTGATAAGGACTATAAAAAGAGTGAAGGTTGGCAATTTTTGTTTAGCATGAAACAAAATGAATATTTCGTGTTCCCTAATGAGAAGACGGGTTTTAATCCTAAAGAGGTGGATTTGTTGGATCCAGACAACTATGCGATGATTAGTCCGAATTTGTTTAGGGTACAGAAGATAGGTTTAAATGACTATACTTTTAGACACCACTTAGAGACAACGATACAAAATGATTTAAAATTCATAACTTGGATTAGATGTGGAAAAAGTGGTATTAAGGATATTGTGAAAGTTCGAATCAATCACATTGGACAAATCGTTTCAGTAGGAGAATATTGAAAAAATTTATATTATGAGCAACATCAAACTTTTCCAAAATAAAAAGATTCGTTCTGTATGGGATGAAGAAGAACAGCAATGGTACTTTTCAGTAGTGGATGTTGTTGGAGCACTTACAGATAGTGTGAATCCAACTGACTACCTGAAAAAGATGCGTAAACGAGATGAAGCACTGGCTACCTACCTGGGGACAAATTGTCCCCAGGTAGAAATGATGACGGAAACAGGTAAAAAAAGAAGGACATTGGCTGCTAATGTGCAAGCTTTGTTTCGTATCATCCAATCTATTCCTTCCCCTAAAGCAGAACCATTCAAGTTGTGGTTAGCACAAGTCGGTTATGAACGTGTGCAGGAAATTGAAAATCCGGAACTGGCTCAAGAACGTATGAAAGAACTTTACGAACAGAAAGGTTATCCTAAGGATTGGATAGACAAACGTTTGAGGGGAATCGCTATCCGGCAAAACTTGACGGATGAATGGAAAGAGAGAGGGATTACGGAGCAGAGTGATTATGCAATCTTGACAGCTGAAATTTCCAAAGCAACGTTTGGTATGGCTCCTTTCGATTATAAAATGTATAATGGATTGACAAAAAAGAATCAGAACTTACGCGACCATATGACTGATTTGGAACTAATCTTCACCATGCTTGGCGAACGAGTCATTACAGAAATATCTCAAAAAGAAAAAACTGATACATTTCAGAAAAATAAGCAGGTCGCGAAGCGGGGAGGAAATGTAGCTGGTGTGGCGCGTGAACAAGCCGAAAAAGAATTAGGAAGGAGTATTCTTACTCCGGAAAACTTTTTACCTAAATTAGGCGAAAAAGGCAATGATCTTCAATAATTCCCTTTTGAAGAAAATGATGAGTAATTAATTAAAATCAAATGGCTTATGATCAAGAAAACGCTCTATTTCGGAAATCCGGTTTATCTGTCTTTAAAAAATGCCCAGTTGGTGATAAAGCTACCGGAAGTGGTTAAAAATGATACGTTGCCCGAAAGCTTTAAACGTACGTCGGAAGTGACAAAACCTATTGAGGATATTGGAGTAGTCGTGTTGGACCATAAGCAAATTACCATTACGTCAGGTGTGTTGGAGGCTTTGCTTGAAAATAATTGTGCCATCATAACCTGTGATAGTAAAAGTATGCCGATAGGCTTGATGCTTCCTCTATATGGAAACACGACACAAAATGAAAGATTCCGTCAACAGTTGGATGCTTCTTTGCCGTTGATGAAACAACTTTGGCAGCAGACAATAAAAGCAAAGATTGAAAACCAAGCAGTGGTATTGAAAGAATACTCCGATGTTGAAACAAAATGTATGAACGTGTGGGCAGCTGATGTGAAAAGTGGAGATTCGAACAACTTGGAGGCCCGTGCTGCTGCCTATTATTGGAAAAATCTGTTTCAAATAGAAGGTTTCACAAGAGATCGGGATGGTATTCCACCTAACAATCTGTTGAATTATGGGTATGCCATTTTACGAGCAGTTGTGGCTCGCGGGTTGGTGGTGAGCGGACTTTTGCCTACGTTGGGGATTCATCATCATAATCGTTATAATGCTTATTGTTTGGCTGATGACGTGATGGAGCCTTATCGTCCGTATGTGGATCGATTGGTTTGTGGCATGATCAAACAAGGTGTAGATTATACGGAATTGACTAAAGAGTTGAAAGGACAGTTACTAACAATTCCTGTATTAGAAACTCATATTGCCGGAAAGCGTAGTCCGTTGATGGTGGCTGTGGGGCAAACGACAGCTTCCTTGTATAAGTGCTTCAGTGGAGAGTTGCGCAAAATTTCTTATCCGGAAATGTAGTTATGAACCGATTTAGCGAATATCGTGTTATGTGGGTACTTGTATTATTTGATTTGCCTACTGAAACGAAGAAGGAGAAAAAGGCATATGCTGATTTCAGAAAGAATCTGCAAAGGGATGGATTTACAATGTTTCAGTTTTCTATCTATGTCCGTCATTGTGCCAGTAGCGAGAATGCAACTGTGCATATAAAAAAGGTTAAATCGTTTATTCCAGAGTATGGAAGTGTCGGAATTATGTGTATTACGGATAAGCAGTTTGGAAATATCGAACTGTTTTATGGTAAAAAGACAATGGAGGTGAGTACTCCAGGGCAGCAATTAGAACTGTTTTAAAAAGAAAAATCCCGCTTAATAGTGGGATTTTATCTTTGAAACAACATCCATTTTTTTATTCTAATTTGCTGTGTAATTTGTTGATTAACAATTGATAATGATAAATCAGTTGTTTCTAATGGTTCAAAGATACTAAAATGAAAACAAATTACAACTAGATACTTGTACCACATCTTACGAAGCACGTTGTTTCTAATGGTTCAAAGATACTAAAATGAAAACAAATTACAACAAGGACTTTTCTCCGAAATAAATTTGAACGTTGTTTCTAATGGTTCAAAGATACTAAAATGAAAACAAATTACAACTTTGGAGATGTAGATGCAAAGTATATAATACTCTACAAATATGAATATGTTTATAATTAGCCATATTATGAAATTTTTTCTATACCAACATATACTTAAGGACTATGATTCCTAAGATCCCAACCATTAATTCTAATATCAGATACTTTAAGATTTTTTTTACTATATACTAAGATCTGATATGTTGTCTCTTACCTACTTATCGAGTAAATAGTAATCTACTCGTTAAGCAGGAAGAGGTCATTTTTGTTATTGGAAACAAACTTTTTGGAAGGTTATTTTTCACTCGGTAATAGCGGCCAGTTTGGGTCCGATCTGTGTTCACGAACCATGATATTTTTCAGTTCCGCTACTTTTTCAGGATACTGATCCAGTATATTATGCCGTTCCGATGGATCGGAAGCTAAGTTATACAATTCATAATAGGGCTTGTCACCACGGATATTCATGTGGACCAATTTCCACGGTCCTTTGCGTACAGCTTGGCGACCGTTCAGTTCCTGGAATTCAAAATACAGGAATTCATGTTCTTTCTGTCCCTTCCGGTTTTCCAGAAGGGGAAGCATGCTGACACCATCCATCTCCTTCTGTTTGGCTTTCGGATGGATGATTTCTTCGAAGGTCGGTAATACATCCCAGAAAGAACACATAAAGTCGGTTTCTGTATTCGGTTGGACATGTCCCGGCCAGGAAATGATCATTGGAACGCGAATGCCACCTTCGTACAAATCCCGTTTATATCCACGGTAAATGCCGTTGCTGTTGAAGAAGTCGGGATCGGCACCCCCTTCCATATGCGGTCCGTTGTCGCTCGCAAAGATAATGATTGTATTATCATATAAGCCTTTATCTTTTAACTTTTGGATGATCTGCCCGACATAGAGGTCCAGACGGTAAACCATAGCGGCAAAAGTGGCATGGGGATGGAACTGCGAACAGTAACCTCCTTTGCGGAAGGCGGGACTGCCCGGTTCGGCCCCTTTGTAAGGTTTTTCCGGATACATACCGCGAAATTTCTGTATGATACTGTCTTCCGGCACGATCAATTCCGCATGCGGAATGATGGTCGGATACCACATGAAGAACGGTTCGTCCGGATTCATATTGTCCAGATATTCCAGAGCCTTTCCATGAATAAGGTCTTGCGAGTAAGTACCTTTTCCGTACTGTATATTCAGATTGTTGTCTTCGAGTTCCACCCGTTTGTCGTTATCCCAAAGATGGTCGGGATAATAACTGTGTGCCAGCAACTGGCAATTATATCCGTAGAAAGTGTCGCAACCCTGATTTTTAGGATCGCCGGTCGAACCGATATAACCCAGTCCCCATTTGCCGAAAGCGGATGTCTTATATCCTGCATCTTTCATAACCTCGAAGATGGTACGGGCATCTGCGGGAAGTGGAAACTGTCCTTCCGGATCGAGTTCGAGGTTACCGCGGACAGGTGTATGCCCGCTGTGCGTGCCTGTCAACAGGCAGGAGCGGGAAGGGGCGCTGACGGTTGTCCCTGAATAACATTGCGTAAAACGCATTCCACTTTGTGCCAGCTTATCAATGTTGGGTGTTTCGAACTTTTCCTGTCCGTAACAACTTAGATCTCCATAACCCAAATCGTCTGCAAGGATAAAAACGACATTCGGTTTTTTATCCTTATTCTTCTCTGCATGGATGGAAGGAGCAGCTAGCAAAAGGCCGGTCGAAATTAGAATTGCTTGTTTCATATTTTTCGATGATATATATATATGTTTTACTATTTACAAATGTATGGCTTTTTAGAAATTAATGTTTGGCAAATAGAAAATAAATAGAAAATAAATAGATAATTTTGCAAAGCACACATATACAAAAGAGGTATAAACGGACATTTATGTTATGATAAATTTTAAAATTATTGTCGCAATTGTTTTATTGTTTTTTTTGCAAGTCGAAAAAACGATTGCTCAACAAGAGATAGATCTTGCGGGTAGTTGGGGCTTTGAGACAGATGTTATGGATTTTCGCCGTTCCGGTGTGGAGATACGTGGCGATGGGGAGTTGCATGATACAATTATTTTGCCCGGTATTACAGATCAATATCATATAGGGAACCGTACGACTTACAAATATTATGACCGTTTGACGCGCAAGTATGAATATATGGCACCGGCTTGGTATCGTAAGCAGATACAAATCCCCGAATCATGGAGTGGTAAACGTATACATCTCTATTTGGAACGCGCTCATTGGCTGACTGCCATTTATAGTGGAAGGACGGAGGTGAACAGGAATGACTATATCAGTGTACCTCATATACATGATCTTACCGGCTATCTGAAGCCTGGACAGGAAAATATTATTGATTTAATGATCGACAATCGTTATCAGTATAATATGCATAAATGGGATCATGCCCATACCGAATTTACACAGATTAATTGGAATGGTGTGATTGGGGATATGAAACTTGTTGCTTTGGATCCGGTTTATATGGATGATCTACAGCTCTATCCTGATGTGCAGCGACAGCAGGTCACGGTTTGTCTCAGTCTTGTGAATACAACCGGAAAGCCTTTTACGGGTAAAGCCTTGCTGGAAGTGACTGGACATGGGCTGGAGGTGAAGAAAGAGGTGGAAGTTGCTTCGGCCGATTCTATCATTAGTTTGGAAACAACATTGGTATTGGGCAAAAAGGTGAAATTGTGGGATGAATTTTCGCCTGACCTGTATCAATTGCAGTGTTCTTTGCTCTCTTCTGGAAGTGAAGAAGTGAAACAACAGAAGCAGCTCTCTTTCGGTATGAGAGAGGTAAAAGCTGTAGGAGATGATATTTTGCTTAATGGGCATCGTTTGCATTTGCGTGGTACGGTAAACAATGCTGAGTTCCCGCTTACAGGTCATGTTCCTATGGATGATGCTTCATGGGAACACATTTTTGACATACTCAAATCGTATGGAATGAACCACATGCGTTTCCATTCATGGTGTCCGCCTGCCGCTTGTTTCCGTATGGCCGACAAGATGGGGGTCTATTTGGAAGTGGAGATGCCAATGTGGGGAGCTGATGCCAAGCCCGGAGATGAGGCACGTAATGATTTCTTCCGCCGTGAACTCAAAGCTATACTTAAAGAATATGGGAATCATCCTTCTTTCTTGTTGTATTGTAACGGAAATGAACTGGAGGGTGACTTTGATTTTTTGAACGAACTGACCGAATACGGACGTAGTCATGATAACCGCCGTCTATTTAGTGGATCTACTGCTCGCAAGCATGTTAAGGCAGAACAGTTTTATGTGTCCCATCGTTCCGATAAAGGAAGTGTGACTATTTACGAAGGTCGTCCGATGACTGACTGGGATATTAATGCCGGACATGGTACCGGACAGCCTATTATCAGTCATGAAACGGGGCAGCGTTGTGTATATCCTGATTTTAGTGAGATTTCGGCTTATACAGGCCCTGTGGAAGCACGTAACCTGGAACGTTATCGTGATTCACTGGCTGCTCATGGAATGGAGAATCTTGCCGCAGACTTTTTCCGAGTGTCGGGACAACAGACCCGGATTGAATATAAAGATGTGATCGAGGGGCAGCTGCGCAGTTCGCTTTCATCGGGATTTCAGTTGTTGAGCTTGATTGACTTTCCTGGACAAGGTTATGCTCCGGTAGGAATTCTCAATGCCTTTTGGAAGAGTAAGGGAATCATTACACCAGAAAAATTTCGGGAATTTTGTGCTCCCAGCGTAGCTTTACTACGTTTTCAGAAGCGTGCTTTTTTCAATGATGAAATCTTTAGTGGCAAAGCCGAGTTGTACAATTATTCTCCTTCCCGTTTCCGTCGTCCTGATGTCCGCTGGCATGTGACGGACAGTCGTGGAACTACGCTTTATAGTGGCCGGATCAGTTGTAAGGAGATTTCCAATTATGGCGTTTATCCTCTCGGTGAGTTTGAGTTTCCGTTGAACCGGATTACAAGTAACGAAAAGTTGACTGTACATCTTTGTGTGGACAAGAAGATTACCAACAGTTGGGATATATGGGTTTATCCTCGGAAGCAAGTCAAAGAAATTCTGAAGTCTGACAATCAGGTGCTTTTTACGACCTCCTATACGGCAGAAGCCCGACGTTATCTGCAAGCTGGCAAAAGTGTGGTTCTGTTGCCTCGTCCGGAGGCTGTGAAAGGGCGGAAGTCAAATTTCCATAATCATTTTTGGAATCCGATCATGTTTAAGTGGCAACCTCTTACGTTGGGGTGTCTGATTCATAAAGAACAGCCAATGTTTGCCGATTTCGTAACAGATGAGTTTGTGGACTGGCAATGGTGGGATATTTTGTGCCATGCGAAAGTGATTGAAATGAATGCAGCTCCCAATGCCTTGCTTCCTTTTATCCAAAACATTGACACTTATCAGCACAACCATAAACTCGGAATCGGATTCGAGGCCAAGTTGCATGGAGGCAAGTTGCTTGTACTGGTAATAGATACGGAAAATAAGATCGATCAACGTCCTGCTTCTCTTCAATTGTTGCAAAGCATCAGTAACTATGTCCGGAGTGAGGCGTTCCGGCCGGTGGTGGATATTGATGAAGCGTTTGTCGCTTCTTTCCTTACTCCACAACTTGACAATGAAATAAAAGAGGCTGTGCAGGATGAATTTCTTAATTCTTTCCAGAACAAGTGATAATCTGTTTGCTCTCTACCTGCCTGTTTTTGTCAGTGATGGTTAGGGTCTGGAATTTTAAGTTGTTTTCGATATTGGGAATGTGGGGTCGAGGGATAATCCTTGCGGGGTATTTGTAAATGAAAAAGCAATCCGTGAATTTTTTGAAAGATGAAAAATCGTACCTTTGTACGGTTAACAGATAAAAAGAAAAGAACAGTGGCAAAGATAGTGGAAACACCCTTGATGAAGCAGTATTTCGATATAAAGGCGAAACATCCTGATGCAATCCTGCTATTCCGTGTCGGCGACTTTTACGAAATGTATGGTGAAGACGCTGTGACCGGAGCTGAAATACTGGGTATCGTACAGACGAAAAAAGCGAACGGACCGGGGCAAACGATCGAGATGGCCGGTTTCCCTCACCATGCACTGGACAGTTATCTGCCTAAACTGGTGCGTGCCGGCAAGCGCGTAGCCATCTGCGACCAGCTGGAAGATCCGAAGCTTACGAAAAAACTGGTGAAACGCGGCATCACTGAATTGGTGACTCCGGGTGTCTCTATCAATGACAATATCCTCAACCATAAAGAAAACAACTTCCTTGCCGCCATCCATTTTGGAAAGGATGTTTGTGGAATCGCGTTTCTCGATATCTCTACCGGCGAGTTCTTGACGGCCGAGGGATCTATCGATTATGTGGATAAACTGCTGAACAACTTTTCTCCGAAAGAAGTCTTGGTCGAACGAGGCAGCCGTAAACGTTTTGAAGAGGCTTTCGGTCCCCGGTTCTTTATTTTCGAACTGGATGATTGGGTGTTTACTTCGGAAGCTGCTAATGACCGCCTGTTGAAACATTTCGAAACGAAGAATTTGAAAGGTTTCGGTGTCCAACACTTGAAATTAGGAATCGTAGCCTCGGGTGCCATCCTGTATTATTTGGATCAGACGCAACACACCCATATTTCTCATATCACTTCCCTTTCCCGTATTGAAGAAGACCGTTATGTGCGCCTCGATAAGTTTACGGTACGCAGCCTGGAGTTGGTCAGTACGATGAACGAGGAGGGGACGAGTTTGCTGGATGTGTTGGACAAGACCGTTTCTCCGATGGGATCACGTATGTTACGCCGTTGGATCTTGTTCCCCTTGAAGGATGTGAAACCGATTCATGAGCGTCAGGACGTAGTGGAATATTTTTTTCGGCATCCTGAAGTGAAAGAACTGTTGGAAGAAAAACTCGAACAGATCGGCGATTTGGAACGTATTATTTCTAAAGTAGCGGTCGGTCGCGTCTCTCCCCGCGAAGTGGTGCAGTTGAAAGTTGCCCTTCGTGCCATCGAGCCGATCAAGGAGGCTTGTATGGCAAGCGATGAGCCGAGTCTTTGCCGTATCGGCGAACAGTTGAATGCCTGTGCCCTGATCCGTGACCGGATAGAAAAGGAGATCAATAACGATCCGCCTTCTTTGTTGAACCGGGGCGGTGTGATTGCGACAGGCGTGAACGCTGAGCTCGACGAATTGCGTGCAATCGCTTATTCGGGAAAAGATTATCTCTTGAAGGTACAAGCACGGGAAATAGAGCTGACAGGCATATCGAGCCTTAAAATCGGTTTCAATAACGTCTTCGGGTATTATATCGAGGTGCGTAATGCCTATAAGGACAAAGTTCCTGCCGAATGGATACGCAAACAGACCTTGGTGAATGCCGAGCGTTATATTACCGAAGAATTGAAAGAATACGAAGAAAAGATATTAGGGGCGGAAGAGAAGATACTTTCGCTGGAAGCCCGTCTCTTTAACGAACTGGTACTTTGTCTTTCCGAATATATTCCGCCTATCCAGATGAATGCAAATCTGATCGGTCGTCTGGATTGCCTGCTCTCGTTTGCCAAAGTGGCGGAAATCAACTGCTATATCCGTCCGGATGTGAATGATTCGCAGGTGATAGATATTAAGGCAGGCCGCCATCCGGTGATTGAAAAACAGTTGCCTATAGGAGAACCTTATATTGCCAATGATGTCTATCTAGACGATGAAAAACAGCAGATTATCATTATCACTGGACCGAACATGGCCGGTAAGTCCGCTTTGCTTCGCCAGACAGCTTTGATCACGTTGATGTCCCAGATCGGTTGTTTTGTTCCTGCTGAATGCGCTCATATTGGGATTGTGGACAAGATATTTACGCGTGTGGGAGCTTCGGATAACATTTCGGTTGGAGAATCCACTTTCATGGTGGAGATGAACGAGGCTTCGGATATCCTCAACAATATGTCTTCCCGCAGTCTTGTCCTGTTTGACGAATTGGGGCGCGGAACAAGTACATACGATGGTATTTCTATTGCCTGGGCGATTGTCGAATATATCCACGAACATCCCAATGCCCGTGCGAAGACGCTGTTTGCTACGCATTACCATGAACTGAATGAGATGGAAACCTCTTTCAAGCGTATCAAGAACTATAATGTTTCGGTGAAGGAGGTCAATAATAAAGTGATTTTCTTGCGCAAATTGGTTCCCGGAGGAAGTGAGCACAGTTTCGGTATCCATGTGGCCAAGATGGCTGGTATGCCGAAAAGCATCGTAAAGCGTTCCAATGAGATCCTGAAACAGCTGGAAACGGAAAACCGTCAGGAGGGGATTGCTACGGAAAAGCGCAAAGGCGGCATTAAAAGCAAGCCTGTAAAAGGAATCGCTTCATCGGCAGATGGCTATCAACTCAGCTTTTTCCAATTGGACGATCCGGTACTCAGTCAGGTGCGGGATGAGATCAAAAATTTGGATGTCAATAATCTGACACCACTGGAAGCCCTGAACAAGCTGAGCGAGATACGAAGGATTATTACTGGAAAATAAAACGACTACTGGTGTTTATCTGGGGGATCTCTCACCATAAAAGAGAAGGTCTCTCTTATGTCGCATAGGGTGTCTATCTGAGAGGTATGTCGAAACAAAATCCTGCATACTAATAGCCATAATTTAAGCACGGATTACACGGAAATAAAAAATTTATCCGTGTAATCCGTGTCTAAAAGATCGTGATAGAGGTGTTTTGACTCTTTTTAAAGAGCCTCTCTCTTTTTCTTGTTTTTTAACAAATCTGGATAATAGGTATGTCTAATAGGAAAGCTATCTTTTTTAGTTTATCTGCAACATGTCCGATACCGATTGCACAGTGGTGTGAAGGACCCGCCTTACTCCATCGGTTCATAAAAGTTCGGGCTCCGCAACTGAACCTGTAACGGCTGTTCGTATTTCCTATGTGCAGGGTGGATCCGTTGGTTGATTCTCCCTCTGCGACAAGTAGAAATACACCATCATTATTTTCACATACGGATAGAAAAGTGACAGGTCCTTGCTTGACGCGCATCTGAATGGATAATCCTTTGCCTGGTTTGCCATGATATATGGGTAACGGTACAAGGCTGACCTTTCCCTCAGCAATGGCGAAATGGGCAGGCCCGTCATGTCCCCATAAAACAACATCATCATTGAAGTCCATAGCATACGGCTCAGAGAATGAACCTCCAGCATCTAAAAGAGAAAGGAGCTTCATGGCTTGTACATTCTTTACTTCGCATTCGCCTGCTACCGGGATGCCACGTCCCGTAAGTAGGGTATTGCCGGCTATTACGGAAGTCACGATATTTTCATAATCGTTTCCTTTCCAGCCTTCGTAGTAGTAGGCCATTGAACCGAGGTTATGGGATTCGACCAGTTTATCGAGTGCGATAGAAGTACGGGCTGCGCAATCCAATTCGTATTCTTCACAATGCGGATCGACTTTAAACTTCATAGAAAATTCCAGACGTTTTGCTGTTAGTTCATCTTTCGTTACAGCATCCCGGTAAGCTTTGAGTTCGCACATTTCGATAAGTTCTATGTGAGTGCCGAAAGTGAAGGATTGCCGGGTAATGTCGGTGTAAACGTCCAGCATACCGCAATAATAGTGTCCGAGAATACCCATCTGGTTGTTGCGCATCCCTTGTACGGCCCTTGCCGCATCGATCCAGTTTTTGATTTCGTTCCATACGTATGGTTCTTCGAGGTAACCGGTCAGAATGTCGTATTTGATGCCGGCACGGTTGAATACACAGGCAAATTCAGGAGTGGAACAGGCTTGGCAGTGAGCCAGCCATTCGCCGGTCATTTTTCCACGGTCGCCTAATCCGTTGATATAATTGTAATTTATGGTGGCTACGGGTTGTATGTTGAGCAGGATAACCGGAATCTTGATGCGCTGGGCGATCGGAAGAATAGTCGATGAAAGGGCATAGGTCGAAATAAAGATGAAGAGGATTTCTATGTCTTCACTTTTTAAAACTTCTGCTGTCCGGGTTGCCTTTTCCGGGCTGTCTACTATTCCCCCGTCAATCACGGTTGCCTGTAAGCCGGACATGCGTTCTTTTATCATTCTTTGGTAATCCGTCAATCGGGAGAGAAGCCCTTCGAATTGATTCCAATAGGTGTTCAATCCGACCCCGATCAGTCCGACTTTAACTTCCTTTTTTGTTGTATTCATGGTATTCTTCATTATTTATTTTTCTTCACTTTGAAAGTATAAATACCGGAACCTGTTGTTGCCACGACATACCGGTTCCCCTCTTGTTTGCAATTGATTTCGGGGACATCTTCTAATCGTACACCGCTTTCGGTTATTTGTTTCGTATCGGCAGCCGGAAGATAGATAGAGGCCTTGCTGTTTGCCGGTACTTCCACTCGGATGATAAATTCTTTATCGTTGTCTTTCCAGTCGGAAACAATCTGTCCGTAAGGTGATTTGTAGGAAACCTGTGCGTCGCGGACATCACCGACCGGTTCGGGTTTGATGACAATATGCTTAAACCCGAAGGAATCTTCTTTCTGGCGGATGCCTCCTAAGCCGCTGAATAACCATTCCATCAGGTGTCCCAGCATAAAATGATTATTCGATACGAAGCCGTATGCCTGCCAGGATTCGGTGAGAGCGGTGGCTCCGTGTGCTAGTTGCCAACCGTATCCCGGTGTGTCGTACTTGCAGTTCATGTCGTAAATGACATCTGAAGCACCACCGGCTTCAAGGGCACGCAAGACATAGCGGTAGCCAACGTCGCCTGCCGTCAGGGCGTTGTTGCGTCTGCGGATATCGGCAATCAGGTTATCGAATACTTGCTGCCTGTTTTCCGACGTTGTCAGTTCCATGTAGAGTGCGACGGCGTTTGCTGCCTGGCTGTTGCGGTCGTAGGTACGGGTGGACGGATTCCAGAAAGTCTGGTTGAAGGCTTGTTTGATTTGGGCTGCTAAATCCTGATACTTGCATGCATCGTCCGGCTTCCCTAAAAGGTTTGCCATTTTCTCCATCAGAGTGACGTCGTAATAGTAGATGGCCGTTGCCGTTACGCCATTGGAGGTCAGTTGCGATTCTCCCGGACTTTTCGGACCGATGTCGAACCAGTCTCCTAAACCGTAAGAGATGATGTGGTTATCGGCTTTCGAGGAAAGGTAGTCGATGTAGCGTTGCATATCCGGATAATAGGTTTCGATCGGGCGCGTATCGCCATACCATTGGTAAATGTACCAAGGGCTGATGACAAATGTGCTTCCCCATTCCGGCGTATCCTTGAAGCCTCCTTCGAATTCGACCAGTTCGGGAGCAATGGTCGGTATCATGCCGTTGGCTGCTTGTGTAGAGCGCATATCGTTGAATGTCTTTTCGTACAGGCGTGCCAGGTTGTAGCGGTATTGTACGGAGTATTGCATCAGGTGAGCTTCTTCCAGCCAACCCAACTTCTCACGATGCGGGCAGTCGGTCAGCACGCTTGCCATATTGCTGCGGATCGCCCAGTCGATCAGTTCATATGTCTGGTTGAACAACGGCTTGGAACAATGGAAACTTCCTACATTTTCGGCCGAATTGCAAGTATGAAGACCTGTGATTTCCATTATTTCAGGTAGTTCGTCCGGATTGGGTTGGCCGGCAGGAACAGCACCTTCGACCTGCACGTAACGAAAACCGTAATAAGTAAACTGGGGTTGCCAGCTTTCAAAACCTTTTCCTTTCGGTGTGTAACCAAACCAGAAAGGAGCACCGGATGCGCTTTGGTTTACGGTACTGTCCGGGTTCAGCAGTTCTGCCGGATAGAGCTTAACCGGGTGTGTGTCCTTTGAATGCAGGGAAAGCCGTATGATGCCGGAAAAGTTTTGTCCCAAATCGTATACCCATTGTCCTTGTCTGGTCTTGAAAAGGCGGACGGTTGGGATCCGGTCACGTACGGTCAGCGGTGTGGAGCGTTGAGAGAGGAGCCGGGTTTTCCAGCCTGTGTCGAGGGCTTTGTTCCAGGTACGGTCGTCGAAACCGGGTTGCATCCATCCGGCCTGTTCTTTCGTGGCATCGTAGTCTTCACCGCCGTAAATACTACTGTAGGTAACGGGGCTTTCGGTTGTTTTCCAGTCTGTACCGGTTACGATGGTCTGCGTACTGCCGTCTGCATATTCGATTTGTATTTTCATCAAAAGGCGTGGGGCACCATATGAAGCAAGCAGTTTGAAATAACGTTCCCGCGGGATATTGAAAAAGCCGTTTCCTAACATGACGCCTATTACGTTTCCGCCTTGCTTTAGTTGTCCGGACAGATCGAAAGTGACATACAGCGCACATTTATCATATTTTGTCCATCCAGGATCGAGAAAGTTGTTACCCACCTTTTCTCCATTCAGGAACATATCGAAATGTCCGAGCCCGGAGACATAGGCGGTTGCTCGTTTCACCGGTTTTTGAACTGTAAATTCTTTTCGGAATTGGGGGAGGCGGTACATACCGATCTTTTTGCCTTTGAGTTCCCGGTCCACGTTGGCCAGTCCATGCAGCCCTGTCGTGATGATTTCGTCTTTCCTGTCTTTTTCCAGTGCAATCCATTTGGCATTGCTCCAGTCTTTTTCCGAAAGAAGTCCCATGCCGAAGGTATGTGTACAGCTCCAACGGGAAGGGCTGTCCTCCTTATCCCAACTCCTTACTTTCCAGTAGTAGGTCTGCCCTGCTTTCAATTCTTTTCCTTTGAAAGGAACGAGGATCGAGGCGGAAGAAAGCGTTTTTCCGCTATCCCAGATATTTCCGTTACCAGCTTGTAGTTTTTCCGGAGAATCGGCCACTAATATCTGCCAGGCCGATTGTTCGAAGTTCCGTTGTTGTGTCTGTATCTGCCAGCTGAAACAAGGTTGTCCTGTTTCGATTCCTAACGGGTTTTCTTCCTGTTCGCATCGCAGGTTGTAAATGGAATGTGTGTCCGCTGCCTGTAGAAGGAGAGGAAAAAACATATATAAGATACAAATGTTTAAAAGTCTATTTTTCATGCTACCGTCCTTTGTTTTTAAAGGTGCCATGCTTTTCCGGAAAAGCATGCACCCTTTTTTCGTGTATGTTTAATGAATTAATTCAAAATCTTCCATCAGCCCGTAATCCACCATCTGATATTCATTTCCGGGTATCGGTTTGTCTACATTTTTCCAATGCCAGGGAGATGCCAAACCGGGAGCCGGATTCCGGTAATGTGGACCTAAAAGGTTTTTTAAGCTGCCGATCACATGTACATCAATCGTATTGCTGCCTTCTTTCAGGTAAGACGTTACATCCAGTTGCCAGGGGGCGAAAGCAATTGTACCGGCTTTCTGTCCGTTGACATATACTTCTGCTATCGTACCGTTCCATTTGTTCAGTTTGATAGCATATCTATCTGTAAGGTTATTGAGGGTATATTCTTTGCTATAGCTCATCTCCCATGAATAGAACGGTTGCTTCTGTTCTTTCCAGCTACCCAGTGTGAACGATTCTTGTGGCGCACCTATGCTCCATCCTTCTTGTTCGGGTACGACCGAGAAGTTTCCGATGATGTAGACCGGTTCTATCTCTGCAAAAATACGCATCGGGTTGATGCTGAGTTCTACCGTATTGCTACCTTTTTTCACCTGTCCGCCTATCGGATAAACGCCAAAAGAACGGTCTAGCCACCATTCATCAGGAAGAACGTTCACAAGATTTCCGTTGATTTTGACGGTAAATAATTCGGGGCGTTCAGAAACCAGCTTGATACCGGAATAGTCGAAATCGTCGTTTACTGTAAAATGATAGGAGGCTGTGAAACCGCCATCCTTAAAGTTGTCGCGGTCGAGGATATTCCGTTTGTATTGTACGGAGGTGTTCCAAGGATTACCGTTGGTGAATCCATGTGCTTTGAAGGCTATATCGGCAGCACGGGAGAAATGTTGTTTCTTATGTGTTTCTCCTTTTACTGTAACGTCGCAAAAGTCAATTGTCAGAGCATTGTCGCGTAAACGGCTGACGGTGGTTCGGCTTGTTGCCGTCACCAGGCGGCTTCCCACTTTTTCGGGGCGTTCCGGATAGTTTTTCGGGTTCTTGTCAGAACAGTAAAGCAAGAGGCTTCCTGCCGGTTCGATTCGGAAAGATATACTTAGTATGTCTCTTTCTTTTGAAGACGGATATGTATAGATTTCCCCGTTCAGGGCATCCATTTCCAGCATGGCTTTTCCCTGCGTCGAAAGGGTGCCGTCAACAACTTCATCCATAGAAGAGTTAACGAGAAAAACTAATTCTCCGTCTGCAAACCGGCGACGGTGGTGATATAGGTTACCACTGTTGAAAGTAATCCTGAAGTTATCGGAAGAGAAATACTGGGCAATTACATCTTTGGACAGTTTCGGGAGTGATGTGACAGTTGCACTGGTCAACAGTCTGGGCAGTTCGTCATTAACAGCCCCGTCTATCCGGGTGGGGGCGGAGAAGGTAATAATCCGACCGTCTTGCTCTATAAACTGTTGTAAGAGCTTGAAGGTCGGTTTATTTAGTGTTTCCACCATAGGTGGTAAAACGATGGTCGAGTAGGAGGCATTGCCAACGATGAAACGCCCGTTTTCTACCTTCCCAAGGTCTTTGATGATATTTTCAGAGCCGAGATCATATTCTACTTGATTCTTTTCCAAAGTTGTAACAAAAGCCTGGAAATCGGTTCCTATCTCCATGAGTTTTGGAGAACTTCCTGCATGGACGTAATAGCACCATAAGGTCGAGGTGGGTTCCAACACCAAAATATCATTCTTTTGGACTCCTTTACTCATGACAAATGAAAGGCGTCCGTAATAGTCGTTCAGTTCGCGATAGTCGGGCCACCAAGGAGAATGATAGGTGAATACCGGCGGATAATCGTATTTGCGTGCTCCTGTTAGTGTCATATGGGCTAAATGTTGGTTCATGAAGTTGACCCCGAGTGCATACTCCCAATCGCCTAACCGTTTGAAGTCTTTGAAAGTTTCGTCCCAACCTCCACCACCATAAGTTTCGCTGAGGGTACGGTTACAGCCTGTTTGGTTGGCGGCACTGCGCAATTCTTTTACTGCACGGATATTGCCGAATTGTGCTTGTGGGTTAGTTTCGTCGAACTGGTTGAACAGCATGTCAATAGCGGGTATCTGATGCCAGGCGTACATTGCCATATTGTCCGGTCCGTCGTTCATCTGCGGCCAACCGTGTTCCCAATAGTGTCCGGTCCATTTCAGGTTGTTCGTCTCGCAGTAGTTATGCCAAGGTTTGGACCAGCGGTCGACAAACATTTGCAACAGGGTTTCCATATAGTTATGACGTACCTGTTTCCAATTGCCCGTCTCTTCGTTCAGAAGGGGAAGGAGTGGTTTTAGATCGTATCCCCACTGTTTCCGGAATACTTCGAACAAGTCTGGCGTCCAGCGCAAGCCTCCGGGACTGCTGATGTTGGGCTCATCTGTGAAGATACCGAAAACAGATTTTCCGAATTCGTCCTTTATTGTTTTTTCGTATCCTTTCATCGTGAGGTCGATGAACTTTTCAGTTACACCGGGTACGAGCAGGTCTACATAAGAATACCCTCCGTACCAGTCCGATTTGCCTAAATATGTCTTTTTGTAGAGGTAATATTCTCCTTTTGCTTTTTTATGCTGGCTCAGGGCGTTCGTGATATCCGCCCATTTGTCCCCTTCTTTTTTGAGAATAATGAAATATTCGTCTGTCTTGTCAGGCAGAAGATCTGTTTTTGTCAACGCAAGTCCTTGTCCTTGGTTGTAGGATTCGGGCATCTCTTCGGGAACATGTCCTCCGGCAAAGCCGCTGGGATAGGAATTTTCATCGTAGATCCAAATGTCCAATCCTATCTCTTTCCCTTTATCGACGGCATAGCGGTAGAGGGAATGCCATTCGTCCGACATATATTCCGTGATCATGCCTGGACGAGGGTGAATAAATGCTCCTCCGCAGCCGGCATCTTTAAAATCTTTCAGCATGCGGTCTATTTCAGTTTTTGTAACTTTTCCGTTCCAAACCATAAAGGGGGCTGTACGGTACTCGGATGAAGGATTGAGAAACTGGGCTTCCAGAGTGGAAAAACTGTCTGTTGTTTCCATTTTGTTACCATTGCAACTAGCTATTCCAAGAGACAGGATACCTCCTGCGACGGTATATATAAAGTTTCTGATAATACGTTGTGTATTCATAGTGCTAATAGTAAAAAGACCTCTACTACAAAAGTAAAGGTCTTTTTGTTAATATGATAATTAATAACCTGGATTTTGTTTGAGCTGGTCATTTAATTGCAACTCGTTGTAAGGTATCGGATAAAGCAAATATTCCGGCTTTATCTGATAGGTACGTTCAGGAAGTTCCGTATCAATCGTTTTGATATATTTTCCGTAGGCGGTCATTACTTCAATAGCTTTTCCTGTTCTCAATAAATCATACCAACGATGGTTTTCAAATGCGAGTTCGTGACGTCGCTCATTGGCAACCACCTCGGCATTGATTGTTGTAACAGCAGGTAAACCTGCACGTGCACGTACTTGATTGACATAGGGTGCTGCGTCTCCTGCACGTCCTTGTTCTACCAGACATTCAGCTAACAATAACAGACAGTCCGCATAACGGTAAACAGGCCAGTTATCGTCTGTATTTTCTATTTTGGAGTGTGCGTGACGGTATTTATTGATAAACGGATAATTAACTGGGTAATCATTGATTTTGGGATCACCGACTTTTAGTACATCAGCTACGACTAAAGCGTTTGCCGCATCCAGTGTACCGACTGCAACTGCGATAGATGGGTCGACACGCAGGTCTCCAGGTTCGTAAGAAGCGATCATTTCTGGTGTCGGAACATTCCAGCCTCCTGTCAGTAACGTACTACAATCCGGAACGCCTGTAATAATTTCCGCATTCGTTGTTTTGGGAATAAAGTAGTATAACCAATCACTTTGCTGTCCCTGATCTCCCATTTGATACTGGATTTCGAAGATCGATTCTTTTCCGTTCTTTTTGGATGTGTCGTATATATCGGCATAATTGGGAAGTAATTCATATCCCATATTCATGACATCTTTCAACTGCGCTTCCGCTGTTGCATAATCCCGATCTGGTTTTGTCATTAATACATAAGCATAGAGCATTTTGGCAGCTCCTTTGGTTGCAGCACCGTTTTGCGGAAATTTGACTGTCGGAAGTTTCTCTATGGCATCTTTCACATCATCAACGATGGCTGTATAGATATCGTTAACAGATGAACGAGGTAAGAATGCGTTGTCCGCTCCTGTCACTTCTTCCAGATGCAAAGGGACGTCTCCATAGCATTGCACCAATTGGAAATACATGAAGGCACGGATGAATTTAGCTTCTCCGATCGTTTTATTTTTGAAATCATCGGGAAAAGTCGTCCCTTCAATGCGGTTCAGAATGGTGTTGGCTCTTGAAATGCCCGTATAACATGCATAATACATTTCATTTGTCCATTGGTTCTGGTCATCTACAATAAAATCCGCTATGTTTTCACGATACAAGATGTGTAGACCACGGTCTGCTTTATAGCGGGTGTAATGTGTATTGTCGGAACGCATTTCTCCCATCAGGTATCCTTGTCTTGCCGATACTCCCCGTAGAGCGGAATAGGCTCCGTTCACTGCTTGAGTGAATTGCTCCTGAGTTTTAAAGAATGTCGCATCATTTGGATAATATTGAGGTGTCAGATTCAGGAAATCTTCCGAACAAGAAGCCAAAGTCAACAATGCAACAACTAAACTAAATATCTTTTTCATGATCTTTCGTTTTAAATTTATAATTTGTTTTCCTATCAGAATGAGATATTACATCCGATACTGAATGTTCTTGGAACTGGGTAAGTCGTACGGTCTACTCCTAAGCCACTCCATCCCATATCTTCATTCATGGCTATTTCCGGGTTCATACCAGGGTATTTAGTGAATGTTACTAACTGCTGGGCTGTTACATATACTCGGAGTTTAGAGAGGTACTGGCTAGGTTTGATTGGAATCGTGTAGCCTAGAGTGATATTCTTTATGGTCAAATAGGAAGCATCATATACCCAACTGCTATTATTGAAGCGGAATAATTCCGTGGTACCGGCTTTTGTTCTTGGAACCTGTCCGTCACCTGGATTTTCTGGAGAGCGCCAACGGTTGGCAACTTTTTTCAATACATTGAAACAACCGTCGATATTCAAAGTATGCTCGTAGTTTGAATTGATGATGTCACCACCTACCTGTCCACTGATCAGAATACTCAGATCGAAGTTCTTCCAGGAAAATTCATTTGTCATACCATAAATGAAATCCGGGTTCGGATCACCGATTTTTACACGGTCATTGTTGTCGATTATACCATCAGGAACACCGTTAGGACCACTGACATCTTTCATGCGGACCGTTCCGATCTCAGATGAAGCGTGCTTTGGCTGGGAATTAAACTCTTCTTCGGTCATATATACGCCGTCAAATACATATCCCATGAATATACCGATAGGTTCTCCTACTGCTAAGCGGTTGAAATCTTCCTGATTGGAGTATCCACCTTTTGGGGTGTTGTTTGTTCCCATTTTGGTTATTTCATTCCGGTTGAAGGCTATATTCAAGTTGGTAGTCCATTTGAAATCACCGACAAGATTACGAGATTGCAAAGTGATTTCATGTCCCCATGCTTTGTAATCACCGATATTGGAATAAATGTTGGAAAAGCCGGAAGCTCTTGGGATATCGACCTGATACAAAAGTCCATCGACTTTTTTATTATAATAGTCATACATCAAATAGATACGATCGTTTAGGAAACCGATATCGACACCTAAGTCCAGTTGCTTTGTTTCTTCCCAAGTAAGAGCATTGTTCCCTAAATTACCTAATCCTTTTCCCGGAGCTAAAGAGCCACCCAAGACATAGTTATAAGTGCTAACTCCTGCAATATATCGGTAATTACCAATATTATAGTTACCGGTTAGTCCATAACTGGCCCTTATTTTCAGGTAATTCATAACATTGGTTATCGGTTCCATGAAGGCTTCGTCAGATACAATCCATCCGGCGGATATGGAAGGAAAATTTGCATATTTATTGCCTGCCCCAAAACGGGAGCAACCATCCCGGCGGAATGTCGCCTGGAGTAAATAGCGGTCTTTGAAGCTATAATTCGCGCGTGCAATGACAGAGGCTAACGCCCATTGCTCGATGTTGTTGTCACCGTTTTTTGTAGCACCGGCACCCATCCAAGGAATATCATCACTTGGAAAGTCGGTTGCTGTCAGTTGGTTATATTCGTTGGAATATTTTTGTGCACTATAACCGACCAGTGCATCTATGTTGTGGTCTCCGAATTTATGGTTATACATCAACATATTTTCAATAGTCCAACTATAGTGGAAGTTGGTGTTATATTGTCCGCTTGCTTTCTGAGGGGGAGCAGTAAACATGGCTCCACCGGCTGTCGAAGGTGTAAAATCTCTATAGTTTTTGGCACCTAAATCGAAACCAGCCTGGAATTTATATTTGATACCATTCCATATATCCAGTTCAGCAAAAGCATTGCTTAATAAAGCCAAATCCTGTGTTTTACTTGTTTTTTCATGTAAAACACGTATCCAGTTAGGTTGAGGGAACATTCCCGGAGAGTTTAGAGAAAGAATAGGTTCTCCGTTTTCATCGTAGGGATTTACAGTCGGGTCAGCCAAGAACGCAGCACTTAGTATCTGCCAACCTCCGTCTGTATTTTGGTTATTTTTGATTTGTAAGGTGGGAGCTATGTTCAGTCCTAATTTTAAGCGGTCATTTACTTGATAATCGTTGTTCGCACGTAAAGAGTAACGTTCGAAATTAGAGTTGTACATGACACCATCCTGGCGGAAGTAGCCTAATACGATAGCTGTATTGAACTTGTCTTTATTGGCTGTCACACTGATACTGTAATTCTGTGTAGCGGCGTTTCGTGTTAGTAAGTCATACCAGTTAGTTCCGGCACCGTATTGGGATGGATTTTGATATTGTTCCGGAACTCCACCGGTATAACCTTCATATCTGGCTGCATCTTCGTAGTATTCTTTTTTGTATTGAGCAAATTCTTCCCCATTCATAACATCCGGAGTCTTTAATCCCTTTAAAGTCTGGATACCGAATGAAGCATTCACATCCACTTGAGTTTTGCCTTGTTTTCCTCTTTTTGTTGTGATCAGTACGACGCCATTGGCTGCACGTGATCCATACAAAGAAGTGGCAGCAGCATCTTTCAGGATGGAAAAGGTTTCGATTTCATCTGGATTTATACTGCTTAGGTCCATATTGACAGGGATTCCATCGACCACGAATAAAGGGGAACTGCCACCATTGATAGAAGCTGCACCACGGATACGGAATCCCATGCCTTTACCCGGTTGTCCTGTAGATTGGTTGATTTGTACACCTGCTACCTGTCCTTGAAGTTTTTGAGCAAATTGTCCTACAGGAAAACTTTCTAATTCTCCTGCATCTATCTTGGAAACAGATCCGGTTAAATCCCTTTTTTTCTGTGTACCGTAGCTAACGACAACAAGTTCGTCCAGCTGGTTTACTGTTTCTTTCAAGACAACATTTAATGTTTTCTGGTTGGAGACAGGGATTGTTTTTGTTTCATATCCGATGAAACTGATGGTGAGTATTTGATTAGGGTTAACATCTATAGAAAAATTACCGTCCATGTCTGTAATGGTACCGATGGTGGTACCTTTGACGGAAATGTTTGCACCTGGTATAGGTTCTCCTTTTGCGTCGATAACCCGTCCGGACAGTTTACCGTCCGTTTGTTCTATACCACCGATGGAATCTGTGTTTGCATGAACTTTTGAAATCACATATCCGGGACTTAAAAATACTGATAATAGTACAGCTTTAGGCAGTAAGTTGCTGCATATTGATTTGGTCATAATATTAAAATTTAATTTAACAATTGAAATACTCTAATTTTCTCTACAAAAACTTTTTAGGTGTGTTATTTACTTCTCTCCATAGGCTAATGATTTAAGATTGCAATTGAATTTGTTCTGGTAGAACTATGAACTATACAGTACGGATAGTTGTAAAAAAGTAGACTTGATTATCGGTTTTGGCTTATCTGTAGAGGTTATTGGAGTCTTCTGGAAGGGAAAAAGGAGAATATTTTTTTTGAAAGAATATCAATTTGACTAATTTTAATATCATTTTTGAAAACATCCAGTAGTTTTATATACCTAATTTTGTCACGGTAGCAAACAACAGACAAGAACAGCCTTAGTTCTACCAGAACTAAGGTATTCACAAAAGCATGATTATTTTTTTTGGATATTTATACTTTTCTGGTTTTAGTTGTAACTGATCGTTACCTCTTTTTTATCGTTTTTGGAAAAACTTTTTGCCACCTCCTGTATATCCTCCAATGTGAATTTGCCTGTTATCCGGATGACCACATAGTCCGAATCTGTGTCGGCCAGCATGATCATTTCGTTGATTAGCTCACCGTTCTGGACGATGTAGAAAGAGGCACGTGTATCGTTGTCCTTGACTCGCATCAGTTCTTCATGCGATTTGCTGATGAGGCTGCTGAATTCTTTTCGCATCTGGTCCCGGACTTCACGCTTGTCGGAAGTGACGATTTGGAGGTTGTTTATTTTTCCTTTCAGATTCATCAGGTTAAGGCCGCCACTTTCTACATTAGGGATCATGTCGAACATTTTCTTGGAGATGAAGACGGATGTAACATTATCCATATCGGCATATTTTTCGAATAATTTATCTTGGGCGAAGCACAAGCTTGTGCAGCACAGAAACAGGATTAGGAATATATTCTTGGATTTCATAAGATTAATCGTTTAAATGTTTGTTTAAAATATTGTTTACTTTATCGATTTCCTGCCCTGCGTCGTTTACCCGGCTGATACCTTTATTGAGATTGTGCGACAGCAGGAGCAAAGCCTTTTCGGCGGCGACGGCGGCATCTTCCGGATTCGTATAAGTGTCATGAAGCCGATCCGGAGCATAAGACGGTACCTCGTATTGGAAAAAGCCGATGCAGAGCAGGATAGAGGCTGCGACTCCGCTTAACCAGTATAACGTTCGTCTACGGGTCGATGAACGAGTCTTTTTTTCCTCTGTGGCAGCCCAGGCGTCGATCTGCTCTTCCAGCCTGCGGGAAAGTCCTTCGGGTAAAGCCTGCTCTTCCTGGAGGGCTTTATTGATCAGTTCGTCTATATTTTTATCGTTCATATTCGTATGCATAATATTTTTCAAATTGTTCCCGGATTATTTTTCGTGCCCGGGAAAGTAGCACCCGTATGTTGACGGCACTCAGGCCGGTGATCTGTTCTATCTCATCTATCGAGCAGTCTTCGATTCCTCTCAACCGGAGGACTTGCCGCTGATTTTCCGGCAGACGGTTGATGAGATGGCGGACTTGCTCCACTTTATCTTGCATTTCCAGTTCTTTGTCCGGAGAAGAATCTGTCGAGAGGGTGACGGCTTCGGTGACATCTTCATCATGCCTGCCCGCACGGGGAGAACGAAGGAAATCGAGACAAAGATTTTTGACCAGCGTCACGCAGAAGGCTTCCGGATTCCGGACATCGGCCAGTTCATTCCGACGGCTCCACAATTTATAGTAGGCATCTTGCAGAATATCTTCGGCATCGGACTTGTTTTCGACTAATGCGTAAGCGATCCGGAAGAGCTTGGGATGGAGAGGAAGGAACAGCCTTTTAAAGCTTTCAACATCCATCTTTGTGGTCGTTTATTACTTTTTCGATATCGGATGGTTTGATTTTCCCTTTGATACGGATCAGGGCATCATCGCCTCCGTCGGTTGTCAGAATTACCAGTTCACGGATGATATCTTTGTCAATGCGTACCATTACTTTCGTACGGCTACCTCCTTCGTTGGAATTGACCATCGTTTCGTAATTCGGGTCTTTCAGTTTTTTGATGGCGGTGCGGAGATCGTTTTTGACGGTACTACCACATTCCTCGAAAGAAAGGACTTCGATGCTTTTCACACCCATCGTCTCGGTGAACAAGCTGCTTATTTTCATCAAGAACGGGCCGATTGTGACGCGGGTTACGTTTTTCTGATTGGCAAAGTCGTTGAACAGTTTGTCCATGCTTTGGCTGTATCCTGCCTGGCAGGATAGAATGAGGATCAGGATTGCAATGTATTTTTTCATCTTTCTTATGTATTAACCATTATTTAATTCCGTTATTTCCGACTCTTTCAATGCGCGCTATTGAAGAGCGTTCATTAAATAGACGGGAACGGAAAAGAAGTTGTTACAAAGAACGGAAAAAAATTATTTTTTTTCTTTGTTCTCTGCTATTTCGACAAAGTAAACGCTGGAACAGATGAGTAATATGGCTACCAGTTGTGTCCAGCTGAAACGGTCCTGCCCCAGCGTGAGTGATACGATGGTGGCGACAATCAAAATTAGATAACCATAGAGGGCTACCAGAGTCGTACTCAGATATTTCAGGCCGATAGGGATGAGTAAATAGCTGATGACGGTCGGAAAGATCAGGATGAACATCAGAATAAGGAAAGGTGTCCAATGCAAAGGTAATTCCAGTACCCTAGCATCGAAACCGGTTACCGTCGACACAATAAGGGCCGAAAAAGCAGCTCCTGTAAACGTATATCGCAACATAGTTATCACCCCGACCTTGCTCAATATCCGGTTACTGATAATCAGGTAGGCGGCATACGCGAACGAACTCATCAGGCAAAGCATATTTCCGGTAAAAGCGTCGGTTGCCAGGTCGTCACTCTTTTGTGTCAGGATGCAAAGTAGGGCACCTCCCAGCCCGATCAATATCCCGATAACCTTCATCTTCGTTATCTTCTCTTTGAAAAAGATTACGGCAAGAATGAATACCCAGATTGGTTCGAGGCTGGTGAAAATGGAGCTGGAAACCGGAGTTGTCTTACTCAGTCCGATCAGGTAGAAGAACATAAAGCCATAGATACCTAACGCCCCTAACAGGAAAAGGGATATCTTTTCTTTCCGCGTAGAGGTTTCCGGCTTTGTAAACATTCCGATAATCCAGAAAGCGACTGCTGCAAAAGTGCATCGTATCGTAACACCCGAAAGCGGCGTCATCCAGAGCGGCAGCAGATATTTCAGTGCATTCATGTTCAGACCACTGAAGGTCTTGGATATTACCATGCTGACGTTGGCTTCTGTAATTTTATTCTTCATGCTCGATACGGTTTGATATTATACGGATTTAAAATTGTCGTTGAATAGGAAAGAATCCTGTTTGATATATGCCCATGCGGCAGCTATCAGCGCGATCACCATGTTGAAGATAAAAGCGAATTGCTGGGTTTCGATATGGAAAAGGTCTTTAAAAACATTGATGATAAACGGGCAAAGCAGGATTGCCAGGTAATTCATCGCCATCACAAAAGCCAGCGCAAGCGTTACTTTGGACGGGATCGCCGTACGGGTTGTCTTATCGTAAGCGACAGGTTGTATGACGCCGTAGCCGAAGCCGGTAAAGATACAACCTAACCCGATCAACCATTCCGTTCGGGAGACCAGGATGAGTGCCATCCCGATCGCAATGGAAAGCATACAGGCGAACTTTGTCTTTTTCCCGAAATAGGACACAATCTGGTTAAGTATGAATCCCGGTGCCATGATAGCTAAGAAAAAAAGAGAGATCATGATACCCGAATTCCCGCTGGTGAAATGATACTCTTTCATCAGGAACGGTAGGTTGAAACTGATGATAATCACCAGATAGGTGGCCAGCCCGTAGAATGCCATAATCTGCATCAGATGCCGTATCTGTATGCCGAATTTACCGAAACTGTTGTCGGTAGTACCGTACGCGGGTTTCATTTCGGCCTGTGAAGCTACCGGCTTTACGGTTGCATGCATACTTGTATCGGGATAGGGTGAAATATTCTTTTTCAGATAGAACGAAAGAACGATCGAGATCAGCGGAAACAGATAGACGATGAACGGAAGATGCCAATTTACTTCCGCCAGATACCCGGTCAGAATCGTTGCTAATACTAAGGTCACATTCGTGATCGCGGAACTGAGGCCAAACTGTTTCGTTCGGTATACCCCTGTGAAAAAGCGGGAGATCAAACCTGTGGAAAGCGGTACGATCAACCCCGAACCGATTCCTAAAAGCGCGCTGACGGCGATTAGTTGCCACATCTTTGTGGAGAGCAAATACAGAATCCCGCTCAACGAAAAGACTACCAGGCCAACTTGCAGTAGGAGGATATTATTGATCTTTTCCGTCAGTTTACCCGACAGGATGATAAAAGGGATGATCAGTAGAGAAGGAAGCGACGAAAGCATCTGTATGTCCAGCTCAGTGGAATGCGGAAAGATAGCAGAAAGTTTCCCTAAGATAGGGGAGACAGCCAGGCCGGGCAATGCATTCAGTGCCGATATCGACCATATACCTATTAGTGTAATAAGGGGAATCGTCCCCTGTCCGGTCTGTATTCGCATAATCGTTTTATTTATTGTATTGAAACAATCCCGAATAGCGAATGTTCACTTTTGGACCTCATCTACTTATAAAATCCTTTTACAAAGTCGTTTTAGGTTAAAATACGAGTAGATTTTGGCACTCTTATATAACATTATTTTAATAAACTCCAAATATCGTATGTTTAACCAAAAACGCAGAACAATTGCGGATAGTAGCTGTTTTTGCCATACAATCGGCTGAAACAAGTCGATGACGCCATTAATAATTAAAAACAAAAAAGACATGGAAGATTCTAATTTCAGAAAAGGTGATGCCAAGACAGCAATCTTTGGCTCGGAAAAGATGTTACAAGCCTCTCCAGTAGACAAAATCCCAGATGGCCCTACCACCCCGGAAATCGCGTATCAAATGGTTAAAGACGAGACGTTTGCCCAGACACAGCCTCGCTTGAACTTGGCGACATTCGTAACTACCTACATGGACGACTATGCAACCAAACTGATGAACGAGGCAATCAACATCAACTACATTGATGAAACGGAATATCCGCGTATTGCCGTTATGAATGCCAAATGTATCAATATCGTAGCGAATTTGTGGAATACCCCCGAACAGGCAAAATGGAAAGCCGGTGCATTGGCTATCGGTTCGTCCGAAGCATGTATGTTAGGTGGTGTTGCAGCCTGGCTACGCTGGCGTAAGAAAAGATTGGCTGCCGGTAAGCCTGTAGACAAACCGAACTTTGTTATCTCTACCGGATTTCAGGTTGTATGGGAAAAATTCGCCCAACTTTGGCAGATCGAAATGCGCCAAGTGCCTCTGACATTGGAGAAGACTACGCTCGATCCCGAAGAAGCATTGAAGATGTGTGATGAAAATACGATCTGTATCGTGCCGATTCAAGGAGTTACATGGACAGGTCTGAACGATGATGTGGAAGCTCTGGACAAAGCTCTCGACGCCTACAATGCAAAGACTGGCTACGATATTCCTATTCATGTGGATGCTGCTTCCGGCGGCTTTATCCTCCCGTTCCTGAAACCGGAATTGAAGTGGGACTTCCGTTTGAAATGGGTTCTTTCCATCAGTACGTCCGGACATAAGTTCGGTCTGGTTTATCCGGGTCTGGGTTGGGTTGTCTGGAAAGACAAGTCATATTTGCCTGATTCCATGTCGTTCAGCGTAAATTATCTGGGTGCCAACATTACCCAGGTCGGTTTGAATTTCTCCCGTCCTGCTGCCCAGATCCTCGGACAATACTACCAGTTCATCCGTCTCGGATTTGAAGGATATAAGGCTGTCCAGGAAAATAGCATGGCAGTTACCCAGTACCTACATGATCAGATTGGCAAGATGGCTCCGTTCGTAAACTACAGCAACGAAGTCGTGAATCCGCTGTTCATCTGGTATCTCAAACCGGATTATGCGAAGAAGGCGAAATGGACACTGTACGACTTGCAGGATAAACTGAAACAAAGCGGTTGGATGGTTCCCGCCTATACATTGCCAAACAATCTTGAAAATTATGTCGTGATGCGTATCGTTGCCCGCCAGGGATTCAGCCGTGACATGGCTGACCAGTTGCTGAACGATATTACGGGAGCCGTAACGGAACTTGAAAAACTCGAATATCCGACTCCTACCCGTATTGCACAGGATAAGAACCAGGAAGTGAAAGGTTCTGTATTTACTCATACAGGTGTACCTCATAAAAAGAAGTAATCATGAATAAAACAATTTCTGTTTCACAAATAAAAGAAGCTGCACAGGAGGCTTACGAGCAATTCAAGGATAATACAGGTGGTAAGAATGCCGATTACATCCCTTATCTGGCTAATATCGACAAGAACCTGTTCGGTATTAGTATCTGCCTGTTGGACGGTAAGATCATTACATTAGGAGATTCTTCCTACCGTTTCGGGATCGAGTCTGTCTCGAAAGTGCATACGGCTATCCTGGCACTTCGCCAGTACGGAGCCGAGAAAGTACTGAAGATGATCGGTGCCGATGCTACCGGCCTTCCTTTCAACTCCATCATGGCGATCTTGTTGGAAAATGACCATCCTTCCACTCCGCTGGTAAATGCCGGTGCGATCACGGCTTGCAGTATGGTGCAACCGGTCGGTAATTCCGACAAGAAGTGGGAAGCCATCGTTTCCAACATCACCGACCTTTGCGGGAGTGCTCCGCAACTGATCGATGAACTGTACAAGTCAGAGACTGCCACCAACTTCAATAACCGTTCTATCGCCTGGTTACTGAAGAACTACAACCGTATCTATGACGATCCGGATATGTCGCTCGACCTGTACACCCGCCAGTGTTCGTTAGGTATCACAGCCGAACAGCTTTCCATTGCCGCAGCAACCGTTGCCAACAACGGCGTGAATCCAGTTACCAAGAAGCCTGTTTTTGACGCCTCCTTGTCGCCAAAAATCACTTCTTTAGTGGCTACAGTCGGTTTTTATGAACGTACGGGAGACTGGTTGTATACTTCCGGTATTCCGGCCAAAACGGGTGTAGGCGGTGGCGTGATGGGTATCATGCCCGGGCACTTCGGCATCTCTGCCTTTGCACCTCCTTTGGACAGTTCCGGCAACTCTGTAAAGGCACAGTTGGCAATAAAATACATAATGAATAAATTGGGCATCTCCATTTTTGGCAGTACCCGGTTTACAATCACCGATTAAAACGGTTTATTCTTTTAGTTGACGAGCCTCCACGCCCCTGTATTTAACAGGGAGACGGGAGGCTCGTTTTTTGTGGAAATAATTTTATCATTTTATTATCTTTATTCGGTAAAGTAGCGCATTCTGTAATGTTAAAAAATATTACCCGCAATAGTAATTCCAAAAACATGGGGTAGTAATCCGATTTGGATGGGGTAGTAGTGACATTTTGATAATTCTAAATTCGTGTTTTTTATCATGTCGGATGTGTTTCAATGCAATCTCCCTGTGAGTTGCGCAGAATTTTGGCATGACGACTGTTTTCGTTACTGTGGGTTATCGGATTTATGAGTAATGACGACCGGCTGGGTATCAACTGCTTGTCCGGAGGGAGTGAGATGCGTTTTATTATAATAATCTTCTTTTTTCTTATTTGCAGACTGTACCAGACTCGTGACATAGACCGTGAAGATCGGGAACATCATCATGCCGAGAGCAGCCAGCAGGACCGACAGGATGCGTCCTGTAGGGGTGATCGCGATGATGTTCGAACCTACGGTCGTCACGTCCATGAAAGCCCACCAGAGAGCGTCACTGTAATCCTTGACTTCGGGATTCACTTTCTGTTCGATCACGAAAAAGATCAGGCTGGAGAAATAGACCATTGCCAGCAACATCGTCAGGTAGGAGACGAAGAGGCCGGAAGCCCGGTTCGAAGTCAGCCAGCCGACGACGATCGCCAGTGCCCATCCGCTGCGTACGAGCGGGATGAAACGCAGGAAATAGGTCACCTCGGCCGAGAAAGTAAAGCCATAGTAATCTATTATATTAAGATAAGGAATCGAAACCAGCAGGAAGAGAAAATGGGTTTGCAAATAATGAATTTTATCTTTTGATAAGAAAAACTCCAATATGAAATCGGCAATGAAGAACATACAGATCCAGAACTGCGTTTTCAGATACGAGGTTTGCGAGATGAACGGTATATTATTGAACGTGTCGATCGAAATATCTACGATGAGGAATAGCGATAGCAGCAATATCATCACATGAAGTACTCCGTAGATACCTCGTTTTTCATAAAAAAAATCATTGAATGCAGTTCTCATTGTCTTTAGATATTATTTACTAAATGGTGATTTGTTAGTTACTTTTGGATCAAGCCAAAAGTAATAGATATTTTATCGGATGAAACAACAAAATGACACCTTTTGTTTTTAACACTTGTCTGTTAATTAACCAAGTTTGACATCTTGTTGACAAACTAACACAAAAAGGAGTTGTTATACTGTCAATACAAGCGAAACTAAACTAAACAAAATTCACATTTTAATAGTAAAATTCATGGCAAATATTGGAAAAGCAGCAAAACTTGGAGTATTTACTCTTGCGATTATGAATGTTACGGCAGTCGTCTCACTTCGCGGACTGCCGGCTGAGGCTGTGTATGGACTAAGTTCAGCCTTTTATTATCTGTTTGCAGCAATCGTGTTCTTAATTCCTACCTCGTTGGTGGCAGCCGAATTAGCCGCCATGTTCCAGGATAAGCAGGGTGGAGTGTTCCGATGGGTAGGAGAGGCCTATGGTAAGAAATGGGGGTTCCTGGCTATCTGGGTACAATGGATTGAAAGTACGATCTGGTATCCGACCGTATTGACTTTCGGGGCCGTTTCTATTGCGTTTATCGGGATGAACGATGCGCATGACATGACGCTGGCTTCAAACAAAGTGTACACGCTGGTTGTGGTATTGATTATTTACTGGCTTGCCACTTTCATCTCTTTGAAAGGTTTGAGCTGGGTAGGTAAAGTGGCTAAAGTGGGTGGTATCGTTGGTACGATTATCCCGGCTGCCTTATTGATTATCTTAGGTATCGTGTATCTGGCTTCCGGCGGTCATTCCAATATGGACTTCCACAGCAATTTCTTCCCCGACTTCACGAAGTTCGATAATTTGGTACTTGCGTCCAGTATATTCCTTTTTTATGCTGGTATGGAAATGGGGGGTATCCATGTGAAAGATGTCGAAAATCCTTCCGTCAATTATCCGAAGGCTGTGTTTATCGGTGCGTTGATTACCGTGTTGATCTTCGTGTTGGGAACATTCGCATTGGGTATCATTATCCCGCAGAAAGATATTAATCTGACGCAGAGTTTGCTGGTTGGTTTTGACAACTATTTTAAATTTATCCATGCTTCCTGGTTGTCGCCCGTTATTGCCGTTGCGTTGGCTTTCGGTGTGTTGGCAGGTGTATTGACATGGGTTGCCGGTCCCTCAAAAGGTATCTTTGCCGTTGGTAAAGCCGGTTATCTGCCTCCGTTCTTCCAGAAAACAAACAAGTTGGGTGTACAGAAAAATATTTTGTTGGTTCAAGGTTTGGCTGTTACATTCCTAAGTTTGTTGTTCGTGGTTATGCCTTCCGTACAGAGCTTCTATCAGATTTTGTCACAGTTGACGGTTATTCTTTATCTGATTATGTATATGCTGATGTTCTCCGGTGCAATCGCATTGCGTTACCGGATGAAGAAAGCGGGTCGTCCGTTCCGTATCGGTAAGAATGGTAACGGACTGATGTGGTTTATCGGCGGTCTTGGTTTTTGCGGTTCATTGCTCGCCTTCGTACTGAGCTTTATCCCGCCCAGCCAGATTTCGACAGGTAACAATACTGTCTGGTTTGCCGTACTGATTATCGGTGCTATTGTGGTAGTAGCCGCTCCGTTCATTATCTATGCTGCCAAGAAACCGTCTTGGGTGGATCCGAATACTGCGTTCGAACCGTTCCATTGGGAAGTCGACAAACAGGTACAGGGAGCTGCTACGACTGTCACTACTACAGGTGCCGCTTCTGCAACAATCGCCTCCGCTTCTAAAGAACCGGACAACCGCACTACAACCGGTACATCGTCTTCTGGGATGTCAGGCAAGGTGTAAATGTATACTTGTTACTTTTGGCTTGACCCAAAAGTAACCAAAAAGTCAAGGCCGAACCTGGCTCGCTACTCCGTTCCCTTCGTTCGCTGTCGCGTCTGAAACTCGCTTCGCTCAAACAGCAGACGCTCCAGACGCTCACTGCGGTCTCTGCGCTTAACGCTCACCAGCTTAGGCCGGAGGTAGAGCCTGACGGCTCTTTGGGGATGGCCGATTTCGACAGTTCTTTTGCGGCCCCGTGCGGGGCACGGGGACAAGCCTGTTCCCGCATCAAGTGCGGGATCGCAGAGAAGCAGGCGAGAGAAGCAGGCGGTATCGGCCATCCCAAGAGAAAGCGCAGCTTTCTATAAAAGGCCTAAGCGGACAGGCGTCAAGCGGAGGGTAAAGGCGGAGCGTCCGGAGCCTGCGCTGTTTGAGCGAAGCGAGTTTCGCAGGCGACAGCGTAGCCTTTGCCCGGAGTAGCCTGGACGGTTAAGCCTTGATCTTTTGGTTACTTTTGGATCAAGCCAAAAGTAACAGATAAATATTGATTTATAGAATGAAACAAGGGTAGTTCACAATGTATGGACTACCCTTGTTTATTTGAGGACTAATACCAGGTGATGTTATCAACCGGAAGCCATTCGCTGGCACTTACATTTTCGAGCGTGATGTCTTTACCGTTGAAGAGAAGGTTGTATATATATCTTTTTCCTTTTTCCCACTTCGTATTGGCGGGAACTTTATATTTGAATGTTGTTTCGTTGATGGTGAAGAGTACTTCCACATCTCCGTCTGTCCTGATACGCGATGTGGGGATTACCATCAGTTGTTGCGGCTCGTCCGATATCTTTTTCAACATGAGCGGAGTATTCAGTTTCAGTCGGGTGGAGGCATTTGTTCCGGCACATCCGCCGATATTTCCGGTTTTAATGTTCATCTTACCCCCGAAGCAGAGAGCCGTGCCGCCGGCTTTGTTTCCGATCTGTATCGCATGGAGTAGGAAGCAGCCTTCCGCTTCCGGTGTCATTCGCAATTGGAAACTTAGGAGTGAAAGCGTATGATTCATGTTGAGCAACGCGACTGGAGAAATCTGGTTGACCGCCCGTTGCCCGCTGGCCTGTATCCCGTACATGTAATCTTTCGTCAGGGAAGCATCCGGCGATATGCGGACCGGGATATTCTCCGGATCGAAATCAACCTGCGACTGATACGGGTAATAGGCATAAACGGTGACCGGTTCCTCGTTCAGGTAAATCTCGGGTGACTGGCGCCAGTCCAACTTGTTGTGTATCAGAAAGGCTTCAGCCCGCACGTTTTTGTAGTCCGGATTACTATCGTAGATGTTACCGGTGTTTTCCGAGACGACATGTAACCCGATGACTGATCCTCTTGTAAATTCTTGTATAAAATTAGGAGACTTTGTAGTCAGTACCTTTGTGATTATTTTTAAAGGTTGTTTTTTCATGCCTAAATTTTCAATGAGTACCGGATCGTAGTCGTTTGTGCAGCTAAAAATACAAACTGTCGCCATTATAAATAGTAGTAATTTATTCATTCTTTGTATTATTTTTGTGAAGTGATTACAGGTGCAAAGATCAGTCAGTTTGGAGAGGTAGAGAGTGCATTCGGTATAAAACCACGATGAAATCGTATAAAACCACAAGGTGCAAATTATCTACAGGCGTCAAATTGTCTACTAATGGTTCAGATCAACTATTTAATGCTTCAATTTGTTTACTTGATACGAGGGATATATTATGTTGGACAAAATTCAGTTTTTATTAAGCTTGCAGATCATAGGATTCTGTATTTTCGGCGGACTCACCCTGCTGCTTCGGGCCAGTGATAACCGGGCAAAAAAGATATTGGGATGGGGTATGTTTTTGTGGGCTTTCCTGGCAGCCATAAGGTTGTCTGTAAACCTTTATCTGCATGAACCGAAAGAAGCTTTCCATCCGGATATCCTGATCATGGGGGCTTTGGTGGCAGCTATGCTCGCCTGTTATGTGATTGAAGTATTGCGGCCTGGCTTTCTTACCTGCCAACGTTTTCTTCTATTTATCAGTCCGGTTATTTTCGGTGGCCTGGCCTACCTGACTTATCGGTTGTCGGGAGGTGAAATTCATACCTACTATTCGATACGGGAGGTTTTCGAATATTTCAATATGGATGTCTTGCTTCGTATGACGGTCTTTTTGCTGACCTTGTTTTATATGGTTCTGCCTGTTTATCTGATAGCAAGGTATGGTAAGGATTTCAAAGTTTTTTTATCAGAGAATGTTTCCGATCCGGAAGAATATGATTTGGAATGGTTAAAGAAAACCATGATCATTTTTATTGCTCTACATGGTTTTTATCTTGTTTTATTGCTGACCAATACGCCTTTGATGTATGCGATCGACAAAACGGTCCTGCTGTTCGTATGGTATTATTTTTTCTATAAGGCGTTATTTCTGAAGGTGGTTGTCCTGGAACATTCTTTTGAGAGTGGATGGGATCTACCGTATCAAGAAGAGGAAGATGGTGATGACGATGATGAACACCGGGTTCTCAGTAAACGTTATGCAGAGGAAGTAAATGCATGGTTTGAAAGAGAAAAACCGTATCTTCGCGAAGATTTACGCCTGACGGATTTGCAACGGATCTTTCCTATCAGCCGTTCCTATCTTTCCCAATTGTTTAACCGGGAGCTGGGACAATCGTTTTCCGATTATGTCAACCAGTTCCGGATCGAGGAAAGTAAGCGTTTGATGGATACCGAGCCGAATGTCAGTATACAGGAGATTGCCGAACGTTCAGGATTCCATTCGATCAGTACGTTCCGGAGAGCTTTCCAGAAGTGTACGGGTACGATTCCGTCGGAGTATAAGAATAGCAAATAAACACATAACGATCTTTATTCTGCCATGGACACTGTTCAAACTACTACTGCCAGACCACATATTGTCTGGCTGGATGTTCTTCGTCTTGTCGCCATCCTGATGGTGATTGCCATCCATTGTACCGACCCGTTTAACGCTTCGCCTGAATCGAGGGCCAATCCGGAGTTTAATTTTTGGGGGTCTGTTTATGGCTCTATGCTGCGTGCCAGCGTGCCGCTTTTTGTGATGATGACCGGATTTCTTTTGTTGCCGGTCAGGCAGGAAGCTTCCACTTTTTATAAGAAACGTATTCCGCGTGTGTTGTTTCCATTCCTGATTTGGTCTGTCTTGTTTGATCTGGCCCCCTGGTTCATCCAGTGGGTAGGAGGTAGCCCGGAGCTGGTGACAGATTTTTTCCCTTGGGAACCGAATCCTTCGGCCTCGTTCGTAGAGGCGTTGAAGACGATCGCTTTGATTCCTCTAACCTTTACGGTCTATGCGACGCCGATGTGGTATATCTATGCGCTGATAGGGCTTTATCTGTATATGCCGGTCTTCTCCGCATGGGTGGAGAAGGCGTCGGATAAGGCGAAGCGTATGTTTTTGTCGCTTTGGTTTATTTCGTTGTTTATCCCTTATCTGACGGAGTTTGTCTCTCGTTACCAGTTCGGAACCTGCTCATGGAATTCATTCGGCTTATTTTATTATTTTGCTGGTTTCAACGGCTATTTACTGTTAGGACATTATTTAGGGAAAAAAACGGAGGGGGCGCTTGGTAAGACCTTGTTAATGACGATTCCGCTGTTTTTAGTTGGCTATTTTATTACATGGGCCGGTTTTCGCTATATGACATCCGATCCGAATGTGAGCGAGGAGGGGATGGAGCTGTTCTTTACTTATTGTTCGCCTAACGTCTTGTTGATGACGGCGGCCGTTTTCCTGTTGGTACGAAAAGTACGGATCACCTCGCCGGTTATTTGCCGTGCCCTTGCCAATCTGACCAAATGCGGTTTTGGCTTGTATTGCGTGCATTATTTTTTTGTCGGTCCTTCTTATATGTTCGCACAGTGGATCGGGACACCTGTTCCGGCGTTGGTTCCTGTTTCGGCTGTTCTTACCTTTATTTGTTCATGGTCATTTACTTATCTGGTGAGTAAGTTGCCGCATGCGAAATATATCATCGGCTAAGGCACTTTTTTCTTGTTCGGCTATTTGTACAAATGATGTTAAATAGACATTTGAGGTGAATAACGTATCTGTATTACCTCTATTTTTGTGTTGTAAAACATAATTATGCTATACTAATGCAAGTATGTTTTGCATGAATCGTTTTAAATAAGAAGAGAGAAGCTATGAAGAAGTTTTTTAGAAAGTGCCTCAGATGCCTTGAAATATTAGGTGAATATGGAATGCAGAAATATGGTATGAAATAAGAGGTAAATGTGTGTCTGGTAAGGAATGTCGTCATGGCATTCCTTTTTTTATTTCTTGGGAGTCGTGTTTATCAATGGAAAAGCTTGGCGGTTTTGACACCGCCAAGAATGTTTATTTGGAGGAAGGAGAGGAGAGGCGGTAACTGACGAATGCTACGCGCCTGCTGTCCGGAGCCCAGGAATTGACATTGATCGTTCCCTGTCCTCCGAATAGCTTGACTAATGTTTTTGGCTCTCCTCCCGTGGCTGGCATAATCCTGAGTTCTACGTTCTTGTTGGGAAGATGCTGCTCTGGTTCCAGGTCTCCTTTATAATAGGTAATAAAGATGACGGATTTACCGTCGGGAGAGATGTGGGGAAACCAGGAATTGCGGGTTTCGTCGAATGTCATCTGGGTTTGTTCGGAGCCGTCTTTTTTCATTCTCCATACCTGCATCAAACCCGTGCGTACAGAATTGAACCAGATATATTCTCCGCAAGGAGAATATTCGGGACCATCGTCCAATCCTTCTGCTGTCGTCAGGCGTATTTCTTCTCCTCCTTCAACCGGAATAACGTAAATGTCATAATTGCCTTTCCGGTCGGCACAATAGGCGAGTTGCCGTCCATCCGGACTCCAACCGTGCAGGTAGCTGGGGGCTATCGGGGTGATCAGGCGAGGTGTCCCTCCTTGCATCGGAAGGGTATAGATGCGTGATTTGCCGTCTTCTTTTGTCCCGTGGCTGATAGCTATCTGCTTGCCGTCGGCAGCTATGACATGGTCGTTGTTGCAGCGGGTGGCAAAGCCGGTGTTTATCATTTCAGGTTCGCCGGGCGAATCGGGTGAGAGTTTGTACAGTTTTCCTCCGCTATTATACACGAGCCACCGGCCGTCGGGCGTCCAGTTTGGTGCTTCGATACGGTAGGGGAATTCTTTGACTACGGTGCGCCTACCGTTTGTTACGTCCAGTACTTCCAATATGCTGGTTACGCCGTTCTGTTGGGCGGATGCGAGCGACGTGAAGGCCGCTAAAAGAATCATACAACAGGTTTTCATAATGATTGAGAATTAATATGTGCGGAAAGATACTAAAATTAGCCGGGACGATAATAACCGTAAGGGATTAATTCTTCTTTTTCTTTGATTTCCTTCAGGTAGCATTGATCCTTCTTTATAAAGCAAATCCATCCCCAGTCCGAACGTAGGGGTGAATAGCAGCATGCTGCCGATAAAATCCCTTGAATGGAGGATAAAAGCCAAGAAAGCGAGAGCCACTTCAATGACAATGCTGGTTAGCAACGTCGTACGAAAGAATACTATATAAAGACGAATACGGGTCATGACTACATTATCTGGGAGGAAAATAGACCGGGATACCCCAATTGGTTTGTTCTACATTTTTTCCATCCTTATTTTTAGCAGGAACGATCGGAGCTTCCTGTATTAGGCGCATGGCCTCTTCATCCAATTCTTTAATACCACTGCTTTTGATGATCTTAACGTCATGTGGTTTACCATATTTGTCGATATTTGCTCCGATCAGTACCTGTTTTGCGTTTTTGGAATCCCAGTCTTTGTATTTGTTATGAACAGGAAAATAGCTTTTCCAAGTCTCCAGCGTAGCGGTATAATAAATGAGGTCTGGGTTTTCCTGCTCCGTACTGTCAATGGTTCCAGTTTCTTTTGTGCTTTTTATCTGTATGGGAATTGCTTCTGCTCCTGTAGAAGCCGTCAGTTTCTTCGCTTCCTGTTTTAATTTGCCGGTGAGAAGATAATTATTGTCATCAATGGAGATGGAATTTTTGAATTCCGTTAGCTTTTGTATCTCGGCATCCGGTAGTTTTGCGGATTTTGCCAGGACAGTCTCTAAGGCATCAAGCAGATTTCCCGGGTCCATGTTTAGGGTGAACTTGCCGTCCTGGAAATAGAAAATGGGACGTGTAATGAGCATATTTCCCAGGAAATCATTGACGAGATTGAAGTAACATCCTTTTAAAGTCTGTTTGTCTACGAGTATATTCATCCCTCCCATGCTGGTTCCGCCCACGACCTTCGTTGTGATTTCGGCTATATAGTGACCAGGCAATTCTATATAGTCATGCTTGGGGATTTCCTCTGTTTCGAACGGGATTGTAAAGATAGGAACTAAGCGGTTGGCAGCTTTATCGTAATGATATAATGAGTCTTCCTGTGCTCCCCAATGGAAAATGTAGAAGTCGAACTGTCCCGTATTTTGGTTATTGCTGACTTCATTGCTGAAATCGTCATACGTGAAAAAAGGCGTGGCATCTGTTTCCTGTATAATGTTACCTTTCATATCCTGTTGCCATATTATGGATTTATTTTCCATATAGCGGAAAGGTAGAATGCCTATTGTGACGATCTCCTTGTCTGTATCTACCTGGAAAATGCCTTTGGGTATTCGAGTCGGTAGTGGAACAGGAGGGAGGTTGTTGCCATCGAAGTCATATACGAGCAGCTGTTTTGTATTCCAGGGCAGGAGGTAGACTCTCTTGTTTTTCTCGTCTATCTGACTGTCATATATCAGGGTATATTCATTCGGCCCTTGTCCGATACTCCCGATTGTACGCAGGAAATTTCCTTCTTTGTCGAAGAGTTTGTAAGGGATCATTCTCCCGGAGTAGACACCGATATAGTTATCTGTTATATGGGTAAAATAACTTTTTACCAATGCCTCGTCTTTCGAGTCTAATTTAATGATTTTGAAGTCGTCAATGAGTTGGCTGAGCGGGATGTTCAGTGTATCTTTTATCAGGTCGAGATTACAGACGACTACGCTATCGTTTCCAACCAGTTGCCGGATAGCCACTTGCGGACAGTCGTTTAAAGAGAAATTACCGGATGGATCGGTATCGGAGCAAGCTCCCAGAAGAGATGCTGCCAAAAAAGAATAGAAGATCTGTCGTACCTTCATAATATTTATCTTTGAGGTTTGCCACAAAGATAAATATTTATGCAGTACGGAATTACTAATATATCGTAAATGTATTAAGTTACCACTTATTATACAGTACCACTTCGCGAGTGCCACGTACGCTCATGGTCGGGAACCAGAGATCTTCTGTTGTCAGACCGCATTCGTCGACGGCTTGCAGACAATATTCCAGTTTGCCGAAATCGGCATCGACATTGTTCGTACCGAAAGTGAACTTGATTCCACGTTCTTTCGCTTTGCGGATGATGTCGAAGCTTGGAATCTTATAACGTGCATTGATTTCAAGTGCGATGTTGTATTTTTCCAATACATCCAGGACGCGGTCGATACGCTCGTCGGTCCAGTATTTGGCATACTCTGCATTCAGCTCTTCCGGCAGGAAAGTCGGGTTGGCATAGATGTCGGCCGGTTCGTTGGTCAGAATCTTGACGGTTTGGTCCACTAGATGGTCCATATATTGTTCTTTGGTAACACCGTCGTAGTGTACCTCTTCGGGGCGGTATATCCTTGATAGGCGCCCTTTATGGTCCACAATGGTCATTCCGTCGGTAAAGAGGTAGTCGAATACACCTAAAGCCTTTTGTGAGAAGGTGGCTGTCCATTTGCGGCCTTCACCTTGTACGCCGCGCAGGAAAGGCATGTCTTTTACTTCGTTGTAGTATTCATACACTTCCTTGTCGTCAGCAAGCATACGGCCTACGCCACCCTCGCCCGCATTGGGAGCTACACCATAGTTGATACCGTAGTTCATCGACATGGCGTGCGCCATCTCCTTCGTCAGGCCGCCTTTCAAATGCACATGGTAGTCTATCACAGGGAAGTTCTGCTGTTGGAAACGGATGACGGCATCGTTCTGTTCGTCTATCCGCGGCATTGTGTCTGCTTCATTGACCGCGTCTTTTTTCAAACGAGTCATGTTGAGGTTACGAAAAGCGACATCACCGTTCCTGCCTTTTAGCGCGATTGAACCGTTGCTGAGCAGACGCCCGGCATATTCTTTTGTCCGATAGGGATGTTCGGGCTCAGTATAACATACTACCACCGTATCGTTTATGGCAACCGATATGTTATGCCCGCGTACCGCAATTTCGAAGTCGAACCATTTTCCGTCTTCAGCCAGCGAACGGTAGAGGTTACGTACAGAGGTGAGGCTGCCGCTTTTACGTGTGCCGTCGATGGCTCCGTTCCGGAAGGCCACTTCATAGCCTGACGTCCCGTCGGTATGGAATAGCAATGCCGCTTCCGCATTTTCCTCGGTGCGGGCCTGTCCGGTTAATATGAAGTTCTCATATTCTCCTTCGGCAAACCAAGTCGATCCGGCTGTTACGGTTATTTCATTGCCGTCGGCAGTCCCCATTTCGGGGCTGCTGAAACGGTTTAACGGTTCTGCAACGTTGTATCGTACGCAGCCGGTAAGCCCTAAGATGCTGATCAAGGCTGCGATGAACACTGTACTGGTTTTATTAATCATAATGTATTTGTTTTAGGAAATTACACATTAAAGCGGAAATGCATGATATCACCATCCTGGACGATATATTCTTTTCCTTCGACACTCATCTTTCCTGCTTCTTTTACTGCAGATTCCGAACCATAGGAGATATAATCCTCATATTTGATGACTTCGGCACGGATAAAGCCTTTTTCGAAGTCGGTATGGATCACACCGGCGCATTGCGGGGCCTTCCAGCCTTTATGGAACGTCCAGGCGCGGCATTCATCGGGACCGGCTGTCAGGAATGTTTGCAGGTTCAAGAGCTTGTAAGCGGATTTGATCAGGCGGGCAACACCGGATTCTTCCAAACCGATCTCTTGTAAGAACATCTGGCGTTCCTCGTAGGTGTCGAATTCGGCAATTTCGCTTTCGATCTTGGCCGCTACGACTAAGATTTCAGCTCCTTCGTCTTTCACAGCTTCACGGACGGCCTCTACATATTTATTCCCGTTCACGGCACTGGCTTCATCTACGTTGCAGACATACATGACCGGTTTGTCGGTCAACAGGAACAGATCGTGTGCGATCTTCTGCTCGTCTTTCGTATCGAAAGAGACGGTGCGGGCACTTTTACCCTGTTCCAGTGCTTCCTTGTATTTGCAAAGCACCTCATAAGCTATTTTAGCTTGCTTGTCACCACCGGTCTGAGCCTGTTTCTGCACTTTGGCGATCCGGCTATCGATGGTTTCCAGGTCTTTAATCTGTAATTCGGCGTCGATGATTTCCTTGTCGCGAACCGGATCGACACGACCGTCCACATGAACGATATTGTCATCATCGAAACAACGTAATACGTGCAGGATTGCATCTGTTTCGCGGATATTGGCGAGGAATTTGTTTCCCAGCCCTTCTCCTTTGCTGGCGCCTTTTACAAGGCCGGCGATGTCTACGATTTCCACCGTAGTAGGGATAACACGTTGGGGATGTTCGATTTCTGCCAGCTTGTTCAAACGTTCGTCCGGTACGGTGATCACGCCGACATTCGGTTCGATCGTACAAAACGGGAAGTTAGCAGACTGTGCTTTTGCATTCGATAAGCAGTTGAAAAGAGTAGACTTTCCTACGTTGGGAAGTCCTACTATGCCACATTGTAATGCCATTCTATTTTGTTGTTATGATTTATTCAAACTTTGTTTTCAGACTGCAAAGATAAGGATTCTTTTGTATTTATGTTGCCGGATGCAGGCGAACCGAATATAGAAAATATTGTTTGGGCGAATAAGCGGGAGAGGATTTTGAGTATTCTAATAATCCAGTATAGCCCGAACTTGCCGCTTTTCCTTTTTAGGGCATATATCGAGGCTGCTGTTTGCCATATTGAACGCTACTCCTAGGTCGATCACGCTGTTGTCTTTGCACCAGTATTCCTCGTCGTATAACAAAGTTCCCTGATGCTTGGCAAGAAGCATGTTAAATTCCCGTTGCCTGGTGTGCAGCAATACCAAATTGAGCATATCCGGCAGATGCCAGTTGTCTAAAGTCCCTTCGGAAATAGACTCGCAATAAATTAAGGCATCGAAATAATCGAGTGTCTGTTCCTGTATCTCCATTACCGAACCTTTATAAGGGATTATATCGGGTTCTATCTGCTGACCGGAAGAATCTACCCCGGTCTGTATAACCACTCCGTTTGCATAAAGATCTCCGACTGTCGGAACCCGGAAGGGGGGAAGATGGATGCCTTGCGCGATCTTATATCCTTTTTCAGGATAATAGTAAATGAAATGGCTTAGGGATGTGGTGAGGCGGATGGAACGGATATGGCTGGCTTCATCCGGTATAGCGATTGAAATACCCTGATTCAGTATCTCTGTATCCGGTGTTATGTAATGATACAAGGGGAACTGTTCGGATGTGAATTCGAATGCCGCCTTTTGTACGGATACCGGAAGATTGTCTGGGAATATGAAATACATAATTTCTCGATTGCTCCATCTGTTCCCTAAGATGGAAAACAAAATAAAAGCGTGGGAACTGCCATCTATCCAAGCAAGAGGTATCGCCAAACACCTATCCAGCAGATAGACAACAGCCCACGCTTAATGTTTATATATTTATGTATATATACAAAAAACGTGAGGCAATTGTTGTCTACTGTCCTTGCTGGATGAAAAATTGGCGATTTTCTTGCTTAAGGACAATATGATAACGCTTCTGTTTTACTATGTGATATTGCAACTCTTTGCAATAAAGTTCACGACAAAGATAATGTATAAATGATATGATTTATACGCTTTATATGTTTTTGTTAATGCGCTTCCAGCCAGTTCACCCCTTCACCGCAGTCGGCGATCAGGGGAACTTGCAGTTGGATCGCATTTTCCATTTCATCCAATACGATTTGTTTTACTTTTTCCATTTCGTCTTTGTAGACGTTAAAGTTCAATTCATCGTGTACCTGGAGGATCATCTTGCTTTTCAGGCCCTCGGTTTCGAAACGGTTGAAGATGCGGACCATGGCCACCTTGATGATGTCGGCAGCACTGCCCTGGATCGGAGCGTTGATCGCGTTTCGTTCGGCATATCCCCGCACGATTGCGTTATGGGAGTTGATATCCGGTAGGAAACGTTTACGTTTGTAAATCGTCTCTACATATCCTTTTTCTTTCGCCACCTCGATGCTTTCGTCCATGTAGGCGCGGATGTCTGGATAAGTCTTGAAGTAGCCTTCGATCAACTCTTTCGATTCTGCGCGAGGGATGTTCAGCCGTTCGGCCAACCCGAAGACAGAGATTCCGTAGATAATGCCGAAATTGGCCGTTTTCGCTTTCCGGCGCATGTCGGAAGTGACTTCTTCGACCGGAATGCCGTATATTTTGGCAGCTGTGGCGGCATGGATGTCGGCCCCGCTGCGGAAGGCTTCTATCATATGGGCATCCTGGCTGAGGTGAGCCATGATACGGAGTTCGATCTGCGAATAGTCGGCGGAGAAGAAAATACAATCTTCATTTTCGGCTGTAAAGGCTTTCCGGATTTCACGTCCTAATTCGTCGCGCACCGGAATATTCTGTAGATTCGGGTTGGTCGAGCTGAGGCGGCCAGTCGAGGTGACTGCTTGGTTGTAGGACGTGTGTATCTTGCCGGTTTCCGGGTTGATCAGTTCGGGCAATGCGTCGATATAGGTGCTGAGTAGCTTTTTCAGTCCGCGATATTCGAGCAGTTTTTCTACGACGGGATGTTTGGAGCGCATTTTCTCCAGTATTTCTTCACTCGTGCTGTAGCTGCCAGTTTTCGTCTTCTTCGCTTTTTCTTCTATCTTGAGGTGATCGAAAAGAACTTCGCCGACCTGGCGGGCGGAATTGATGTTGAACTTTATTCCTGCCAATTCATAAATTTCTTTTTCCAACTTCTTGAGTGCGGTCGTCAGTTCTTCGGATGATTGCTTTAAGGCGATGGTGTCGAGCGTCACTCCCGTATATTCCATTTCGGCTAATACATATATTAAAGGCATCTCGATATCATAGAAAAGCGATTCGAGTCCTTCTTTGTCCAGACAGGGGGCAAAATAGTTTTTCAGCTTGAGCGTGATATCTGCATCCTCGGCTGCGTATTCGGCTACCTGTGGAATGGGGACATCGCGCATGCAAAGTTGTTTTCTACCTTTCGGACCGATCAGTTCCTCGATGCGTACCGTTTTATATTTAAGGTATGTTTCGGCAAGGTAGTCCATGCCATGACGCAATTCGGGATTCAAAAGGTAATGAGCGATCATCGTATCGAATAGAGGGCCGGCTATCCGGATTCCATATTTGCGGACGACAAGGATATCGAATTTTATGTTTTGTCCGATCTTGAACGATTTCGGATTTTGCAGGGCGGGGGAGAAGTGGGCAAGAACTTTGTCTGCTTCTTCGCGGGCTGCCGGAACAGGGACGTACCAAGCTTCGTTTTCCTTCACGGCAAATGACATTCCGACCAATCCGGCCTTCATTGGGTCTATACCATCTGTTTCCGTGTCAAAAGCAAAAAAATCCTGTTCGCTCAAAAAACGCCCTAATTCTATCCTCTTTTCCTCTGTATCAACAAGATGATAAGTATGAGGGGTGGATTTTAAGTTCGCGAGAGTCGAATATTTGGGAACAGTCGTAGGTTCGGCCGCAAATTCTTCAAAGAGCGAGCCTTGAATCGGGCCTGTCGGAGCTGCTTTTTTCCTTGTGCCGGTTTTTGCCGGTGCCGGTGCTGCTTTGGACTCCGTTTTGGCTTTTTCCGGTTCTCTGTCCATTCTGTTAATAAATGTTCTAAATTCTAATTCGGTGTAAATCTCTACGAGGCGCTCTTCGTTCACTTTTTCCCGGATGCATTTGGCGGCATCGAACTGGATTGGGACATCCGTCTTGATTGTTGCCAGAAATTTGGAGAAACGGATTTGTTCTGTGTTCTCCGTAACCTTCTTCTGAAGGGAACCTTTCAGCTTGTCGGTGTTTTCCAAAAGATTTTCGATTGTTCCGAATTCGGCCAATAATTTCTGGGCAGTCTTTTCACCGACACCCGGACATCCGGGAATATTATCGGAACTGTCGCCCATCAGTCCTAAAAGATCGATCACCTGGTCGACGGATGTCAGGCCGTATTTGCCCAGAACTTCGGGTATTCCCATAATCTCGTAATCACCGCCGAAGCGAGGACGGTACATGAATATATGTTCGGACACCAACTGACCATAATCTTTATCGGGTGTCATCATATAAACCTCGAAACCTTCTTTCTCGGCTTGCTTGGCAACCGTACCGATGACATCGTCGGCCTCATAGCGCGGGACTTCCAGTATCGGGATGTTGTAGGCTTCTATGATGTCTTTGATGAAAGGGACTGACTTGCGGATATCTTCCGGTGTCTCTTGCCGTTGCGCCTTGTATTGTTCGTAGGCTTCGTGGCGGAAAGTCGGACCTTTCGGGTCGAAGCCTACCGCAATATGGGTTGGGTTTTCACGTTTCAGGACATCTTCCAGGCTGTTGATAAAACCAAAGATGGCCGAAGTGTTCATACCTTTGGAGTTGATACGCGGATTCTTGATAAAAGCGTAGTAAGAACGATAAATCAATGCATAAGCATCTATGAGGAATAACTTCATCTCTTTTAACACGTTTTAGTGTGACAATTGTCGGTAAATGTACGAAAAAACTCGCTTACTCGATACTTTTTGTTACTTTTGCGCATCTTAGGATCGATTATGAAGGATAGAAGTAAAATAGAACAACCGGTTGCTGTAGAGTTTAAACGTTTTAATGATGAGTTTGCTGCTTCGCTGCGAAGCGAAACGAATCGTTTGCAATCGGCTATTGACCAGATACTGAATGCGAGCGGAAAACATATCCGCCCCTTATTGGTACTTTTGGCCGCTAAAGCATGCGGACAGGTAACGGATAATACGATTAATTCGGCTGTTTTGCTGGAATTGCTTCATACTGCCACGCTTATCCATGATGATGTGATCGACGAGACAAAACAGCGTCGCGGCGTTCCTTCCCTGAATGCCATATTCGACAACCGTATTTCGGTTTTGGTGGGCGATTATGTCCTTTCCACCGCGTTGATCCGTTCTATCCAGACAGGTAATCTACAAATCATAGGTATTGTTTCCAACTTGGGACGCGATCTTTCGGAAGGGGAGATCAAACAGTTGGAAACGGCCGAAGAAAGTATTATCGACGAATCCTGCTATATGCAGGTGATACGGAAAAAGACAGCCATGCTGCTTTCTGCGTGTTCCGAGATCGGTTCCATCTCTGCCGGGGCATCCGGTGAAATGGTGGAAAAATGTCGTGAGTTCGGCGAATATTTAGGTTACTGTTTCCAGATCAAAGATGATATCTTCGACTATTTTAAAGAAGCGAATATCGGAAAACCTACCGGCAATGATATCCGAGAGGGAAAGGTAACGCTCCCCTTGCTACACGCGTTGCAGACGGGTAGGAAAGAAGAAGTAGACCATTGCCTTCGTATCATAAATGAAAAAGACTTTACTGTAGAGAATATAGACTTGCTGATTGATTTTGCCAAAGCAAATGGCGGCATCGAATATGCCGAACAGCGGATGTTGGAGTATCATGATAAAGCGGTCGGGGTTTTGAAAACACTCCCCGAATCGGAAGCACGCGAAGGATTGCTGTTGCTTGCCGATTACATAATAGAGCGCCGTAAATAAGTTTTTACGTTTTACTGTCATACTATCATTTTCTTCTTGTATTCTTTGAATATCAAGCTGATTCAGATATGATAGTTGCTTTTCCATCTATCATACCATCATGTTCTCTTTTTTGTTAAAGTATTATTGCTTGAAATACAGCTAAATAAAGATATCTCTCTCTTGAATGTGCATAGCACCTTGGAAGAACTTCCGGAAGATACAGAGTAAAGATGAATAAACTGCTTATATAAACACAGTGACACCCGGATGTAGGTGGTTCCTGCATCCGGGTGTTTGTGTAGGGTAGATCCGGGTGTGGCGGGAGGGAACACCCGGACGTATCAAAATTTATGTCGTTGTCTTTTGAAGAAAAGACCATAGGGCTGTGAGAAATATCCCGTTGCTTTTCTTATTTTCCCAAACGGTGTTCGATGTCTTCTACCAAACTGCTGGCTCCGATGCGGAACAAGTCTTTGTTCAACCAGTCGTTACCCAATACTTCTTTGACGATGGTATAGTAGCGGACAGCCTCTTCTGCAGTGCGGATACCACCGGCAACTTTGATACCGACACGCTTTCCTGTGATGGAATGGTACTTTTTCAGAACTTGGCACATCGTGTAAACGGCTTCCGGAGTTGCGCCGGGATAGCCTTTCCCGGTCGATGTCTTGATGAAGTCCGCACCGGAATAGAGGGCGAGAATTGCCGCTTTTTGAATACTTTCGGGTGTCTGGAGAGCACCTGTTTCGAGGATGACTTTCAATTTGGCATTACGACAGCTCTCTTTGATCTCCTGAAGTTCTTCGGTAAGTTCGTCATAGTTTTCTTCGAGGAAATAACCTAAATTTATGATAACATCGATTTCATCGGCCCCCTGCATGACGGCCATCGCTGTCTCGGCAATCTTTATTTCCATGAAGGTCTGCGAGGAGGGGAAACCGCCTGCTACGGATGCAATCTTTACCTCCTGTGCGGAGAGGGCCTCTTTTACCGTTTCCACGAATAGGGGATAGGTACAGATGGCGGCAACGTTGGGTAGGTCGGGACGGGTTCCTTCGAAATCGTTCACTTTGTCGACCAGCTTCCAGATACTTTCTTTCGTGTCGATACTGGTGAGAGAAGTCAGGTCGATGAAACCGTGAATCTGTTTTAAAACGTCGGGAGTGAAGTTGTCGTTCCCATGTTTTCCGAGCAGTGTTTTTACCCGTTCGGCCACTTCTTCCGTTGTGTCGGCCGTTTCGAATTTGGCGAATGCCTGCTGATATTTATTGGTGTGGAGATGCTCGGTGTCTTCATCGTGATGATGTCCGCATCCACATCCGTGATCGTGTTCGTGTACCATAATCTTATAGCTTTTTATTGTTTATATGTCGTTCTTTATCTCGGTTCGTTTTCTTTTGCAGATTCTTTTCGAAAGCGGTGGTCAGATCGACGCCTGTCTGATTGGCAAGGCAGAGTAATACCCATAGAACATCGGCCATTTCATCGCCTAAATCACGGTGTTTGTCGCTTTCCTTGAAAGATTGTTCGCCGTATGTGCGGGCCATGATGCGAGCCAGTTCGCCAACTTCTTCGGTCAGGATGGTCATATTCGTCAGTTCGTTGAAGTAACGGACGCCATACGTTTTGATCCAGTTGTCCACCTGCTCCTGTGCCTGTTTAAGCGTAATTTCTGTCATATCTTTTCATTCTTTATTTTGTGAGTCGATCCAAATCGTGACAGGACCGTCGTTCACCAGTTCGACTTTCATATCGGCCCCGAACGTACCGGTCTGCACTTCCTTTCCGATTTGCAACCCCATCTCGGCGCAAAAGGCCTCGTACATCGGGATAGCCACGTCTGGTTTGGAGGCATGGATATAAGAAGGACGGTTTCCCTTCTTTGTAGAGGCGTGTAAGGTAAACTGGCTTACTACCATCACTTCCCCTTCCGTTTCGGTTACAGAGCGGTTCATGACGCCGTTTTCATCATCAAAAATGCGAAGGTTGGCAATCTTTTTGCACAACCATTCGATATCTTCCTGTGTGTCGCGGTCTTCAATACCGACCAGTACGAGCAGGCCTTTCCCGATTTTGGATTTCAGCTGTCCGTCTATGGTCACGGAGGCATGTTGTACCCGTTGTATCAATGTTCTCATATCTTTATTTTAAACCATTTAATAATGCTTTTGTTTTGGCTTCTCCGATCACTTCTTTCAGTTCGTCGAAGCTGGCTTCGCGTATTCGTTTTACGCTCTTAAAATGACGTAAAAGTAATACTTTTGTCTTTTCTCCGATCCCTTTTATCTTATCTAATTCGGATTTTGTCTGGCTCTTACTTCGCTTATCCTTATGGAAGGCGATAGCAAAACGATGCACCTCGTCCTGTATTTGCGTGAAGAATTTGAACATGAAACTTTGTATCGGCATGCCGATTGTTTCGGGAGGGAAGCCGAACAGGAGTTCCGAAGTCCGGTGTTTCCCGTCTTTTGCCAGCCCTGCAATCGGAATGTCCAGATGCAGTTCGTCCTGGATCACTTCGCGTACGACTTCCATTTGTCCCTTTCCACCGTCGGTGATGATCAGGTCGGGCAGGGGAGTTTCTTCGGCGATGGCACGCTGGTAACGGCGGCGTACGACTTCTTTCATCGAGGCATAGTCGTCCGGACCGACAACCGTTTTGATGTTGTATTTCCTGTAATCCTTTTTCGATGGTTTCGCCATTTTGAAGACGACACACGCAGCCACCGCGTCGCTTCCCTGTATATTGGAGTTATCGAAGCACTCGATATGAGCCGGTAATTTGGAGAGATGGAGCGTGTCCTGTATCTCTTTTAAAAGACGTGTGCTGCGTTGTTCCGGATTTAGCTTTTCCGCCTGTTTCAGTTTGTCGACCTTATATTGCTTCACGTTCATTTCCGATAGTTCCACCAACTTCTTTTTGTCTCCGCGTTGCGGAACGGTGATTGAAACGTTTTCCAGTTCTATATCCAACGGAAAAGGAACGATGATTTCGCGTGCAGTGCTTTTAAAACGATTGCGCATTTCGATGATGCCTAAGCTGAGCAGGTCCTCTTTCGACTCGTCTAAACGCTTTTTATATTCGAACGTATAGGCTTGCACGATTGCCCCGTTGCCGATATGCAGGTAATTGATGTAGGCGGAATTTTCATTTTCTGCTAACGAAAATACGTCTATATTGTGGAGCATCGGGGTGACTACTGTCGATTTGGAACGGTAATTTTCGATGACTTCATACTTTTCTTTGATCTTTTGTGCCTCCTCGAATCGTAATTCTCCGGCCAGTTTTTGCATCTCTTCATACAGATGCTTGCTTATTTGCGAGATATTCCCGCGTAGGATTTCCTTTATTTCGGAAATGTTTTGTTGGTATTCCTCCAGTGTCTGTAATCCTTCACAAGGTCCTTTGCATCGTTTAATATGGTATTCAAGGCAAACTTTATACCTTCCTTCGGCGATGGATTCGGGGGTAAGAGGGTATTTGCAGGTACGCAACGGATACAGTTCTTTCAACATTTGCAACATGACTTTTGCCGTGTAGATGGAAGGATAGGGACCGTAATAGCGCGAACCGTCCCGTACGATATTCCGGGTTTGGAATATACGCGGGAAATATTCATTCTTGACAACGATAGACGGATAGGTCTTGTCATCTTTCAATAGTACATTATACCGGGGACGATATTGCTTGATCAAGTTGTTTTCTAAAAGAAGTGCATCCTCTTCCGTGTCGACAACAAAGTATTTGATGTCCCGTATCTGTTTAACCAGGACACGTGTTTTGTTGCTGTCGTGCTCTTTGTTGAAATAGGAGGAAACACGACGTTTCAAATTCTTCGCTTTGCCTACATAGATGATCGTTCCCTTCTCGTCAAAGTATTGGTAGCAGCCTGGCGATTCCGGTATGACGGAAAGGATGCTTTTTATATGTTCCTCGGTTGCGCTCATCTCTTTTTGCATCTATTTCTATCCTATTCTCAGTCTTTTACGCTGTTTTTATTAAAGTAAATGTTTCACGTGGAACATCCGCGTTTAGCGACCTAATAATACCAAAAGGATGTTTATGTCGCTCGGTGAGATGCCCGGAATACGGCTTGCCTGGGCAATTGTGTCCGGGTCTATCCGTGTCAGTTTCTGGCGGGCTTCCGTAGACAAAGACTGGATCGAGTTGTAATCGAACTTGCCTTTGATATGGATATTTTCCAGACGGTTTATCTTGTCGGCGATGATCTGCTCGCGACGGATGTAGCCGCTATACTTGATTAAGATTTCTGCCGCCTCGATGATCTCTTCCTTTCGTGAAACAGGAACTTTGTCCAGCTCTGCCCGGAATGCCGGGACCAGTTCCGCGATATTCTCCAACGTGATTTGGGGACGTGGAATCAGTTCGATCAATTTGCATCCGTGTGCAAGCGGTGTAGTGCCCAAAGTTTCCAAGCCGCTGTTTATATATTGCGGTTTGATGGAATAGTTGGCTGCAAAAGCAATGATCGCGTCCCGGCTGGTCTTTTTCTCATTCAGCAGATCATAGCGATCCTGCTTTGCCAAACCGAGGGCATACGACTTTTCCGTCAAACGCATATCCGCATCATCTTGGCGGAGCAAGATACGGTATTCGGCACGCGAGGTAAACATGCGGTAGGGTTCGTCCACGCCTTTCGTGACAAGATCGTCGATCAATACGCCGATATAGGCTTCGTCACGTCCTAACACGAACGGTTCTCCGCCATGACAATTGATGTGTGCGTTTATTCCAGCTACCAACCCTTGTCCGCCGGCCTCCTCGTATCCGGTTGTTCCGTTGATCTGTCCTGCAAAGAACAGGTTGCGGATTTGTTTTGTCTCCAGGTTATGGTGAAGTTGTGTCGGATCGAAGAAATCATATTCGATGGCATATCCCGGACGGTAGATCTGTATGTCCCGGAATGCCGGGATCTGTTGCAGGGCACGCAACTGTATCTCTAAAGGAAGAGAGGAGGAGAAACCATTCAGATAGTATTCCTGTGTCGTTTCGCCTTCCGGTTCCAGGAAGAGCTGGTGCTGGGGTTTGTCCGCAAACGTCACGATCTTCGTCTCTATGCTTGGACAGTAGCGCGGGCCAATACTCCGGATCTGTCCGTTATACAACGGGGAGTCGGGTAGACCTTCGCGCAGGACTGCATGGCAGGCCTCGTTGGTGAACGTTGTCCAACAACTTAGCTGTTTCAAAACACGGTGCGAAGTGTCCATATATGAAAACTTATGGAAGTCGTTTTCCCCAGGCTGTTCCGCCATTTCATCGAAGTGCACGCTACGTGCGTCGATGCGCACCGGCGTCCCGGTCTTCATCCGTTCGGATTTGATGCCCAGTGAAACTAATTGTTCGGTCAGACCGAAAGCGGCCGGTTCGGCTATGCGGCCGCCTCTGATTTGTGTCCGGCCGATATGCATGAGCCCGTTCAGGAAAGTCCCGTTGGTCAGGACTACGCTTTTCGCATGGAACTCGACTCCCATATCGGTCTTTACGCCGCATATGGTGTTTCCGTCAAGCAATAGTTCGCGTACGGTATCCTGCCAAATATACAGGTTCGGGAGGTTTTCCAATATTCCCCGCCAGCATTCGATGAAACGGGCACGGTCGCTTTGGGAGCGCGGGCTCCACATGGCCGGTCCCTTACTCTGGTTCAGCATACGGAACTGGATGGCTGTCCGGTCCGTCACAATTCCCATATAGCCGCCTAATGCGTCTATTTCGCGGACGATTTGGCCTTTGGCTATGCCTCCAACGGCCGGATTGCAACTCATCTGTGCAATCTTGTTCATGTCCATTGTAATGAGAAGAGTCTTCGAACCTAAGTTGGCGGAGGCCGCCGCGGCTTCACAGCCCGCATGGCCGGCTCCTACCACGATCACATCGTAATTGAAAGTCATTGTCCTAATTGTCTTTATTTCTTTGCAAAGATAATAGATTTGTACGGGATTTTGGTTATGTTTGTAAATCTTGAAACACTAAGTAATACTAAAGAATAGCAGTATGGAACCCCGGATCTCTTCTTCGACGATGGATCGTACCAATAAGATAAAGACGTTTGCCATGCTTCTGCTTTTATATGGCATCTGTATATTCCCGGCTTGGGATGGCAACCTGCATGTCTTGTTGGGTTTGTTTGCCGTCAGTACGATCCTCTGTTTGGTTACTCGAGGATTTATGCCAAACCGTTTTATCGTGGATGGAGAAAAACTGGTAATAGATGCGTCTTTCCGGAAAACGTATATAAGCATAGAGGAAATCCTTTCGGTCCGCAAGGTCGACCGGCAGGATTTAGGAATAATGATCCGTTCATTTGGTGTCAGTTGGTTGTTTGGCGATCTCGGATATTTCTCTTCTACTGCTATCGGACATGTGAAAGTTTTTGCCCGGCGTTCTGATAATCGTATTCTGATTACGACTATCAGACACGGTAACTTTATCATTGCACCTGATGATCCTGAATTTATCCATTATCTGAACCGGGCGATACTTAGGAGATAGGAAAAACAATACGATCCTATCATAATGCCATGCAGCGTGTTACTGGTTCTGGGCATCTTATAGATATGATTATAAGTCTAAAAGAAATGTTATGAAAAAGTATGTACTTTTGTTTGGGTTGTTGATACAGGCCGTGTCGGTTTTGGCCCAGGAGGCGTCTGTTGGGAAGTCGATATTCTCCGTTCATGCAGGGGCTTCCTGGTATTTGGGGAAAATGATCGGGATCACGAACAACTCCGATGCTTATCGGAATGATTTACGGAATGGGATCGCCTGGGATGCCAACTATTATTTCTTGGGAGACAAATATATCTTCGGTTCGTTTAAACTTGCTCCCGGACTTATCTATCAGGGTGGGCGTTATAAAAACGCTCATGACGAAAGTTCTGACAAGATTCTGATGCATTATATCGCGCCTCAGCTTGCCTTGTTTATGGTGAAGCAGAAATACAATCTGTCTTTATCAACCGGGGTGGGATATCAGCATTATAAAGATAAAAGCTTTGTGTACGGAAAACCGCGGGATGTGTCTATGAATAAACTGGCCTATAACCTGTCAATGGGAGGTGAGTATCTTCTTTCTCCGCTTGTGGGAATTTCCGCAAAGTTGAATTGGATCGTTACCTCCTCCGAAAGTTATTCGGTCAGGTATCACGGTCAGAAATGGCAGGTCGAATCTCCTGAATTGAGCGGTGGTGGAGGATGTTTTTCCCAATTATCCTTATTGTTCGGTATGAATTTACACTTTTAATCAGATACGATTATGAGACATCTGTTATTGATCTGTTTGTTGTTGTTTTGTGTGGCCTGCGAAGAGAACGAATCGGTCGATCCGACGGTCATGCCTGAAGCTACTACGACCGGGGCGAATACATTCGGTTGTCTGGTTGACGGCTGGGTGTATACAAGCGGCAGGTGGGGGTTGCCTGTTGCGGAATATTTGGAGTGGGAAGAGGGTTCCAGCATGACGGTTTCGGCACAGGTCGGTCTCGGTTCGTGTATCCGTTTTACGATTGCCGACCCCAAAGAGGGAGAAACGCTTCCTTATGTGAATCTCTCTTTTGAGAATCAAAATATGGAAGATGGCAAGGTCTACATCTCCCGTATGTCGGGCGGCGTGTTCAGCGGCACTTTCGAGGGAGGACGCATTGTGGAAGGTCGTTTCGATTTGAAATATAAGGAATGAGCGGTTATGTAGATGGCTTGGTTTATAATTGCTTTAATACCTCCATCACATAGTTCCGCCGTTGGCGGGAAATGCTGACCGAGGCTCCGTCCTTCATGCGTATATATCCACCGTCGCTTTTGATGAAACTTTTGATTTCATCCAGATTGATCAGGTGCGACTGGTGGACGCGGAGGAAGTTGTAGGGTGTCAATAATTCGTCGAACTCCTTGAGCGTTTTCGATACGATCAGTTTTTCCCCCGACTTCAGATAGAAGGTCGTGTAGTTGCTTTCCGATTCGCAACGGATAATGGAACCGATTTCTACAAACTCAATCTTATCAGCGACCGACAGGGCTATTTTCTTTTGCTTGTCCAATACTTGCGTGTTTTGCAGGAGGTTCTGCATTCGTCTGTTTTCTTGTTTCCGAAGGACGACCTGGACCGCCTTGTCTACGGCATGTGTCAGTTCTTCCGGGTCGATGGGCTTTAACAGGTAGTCGAGCGCACTGAAGCGGATGGCCTGGATCGCATAGTTGTCGTAAGCGGTCACGAAGATCACCTCGAAAGGAATCTCCGGAAGATTTTTCAGGAGGGAAAAGCCGGTATCGTCGCCTAACCGGATATCTAAGAAAAGGATATCCGGTTTAGCTTCGGGCAGCACGGTACGGGCTTCGGTGACGGAGCTGCAAATGGCCGATATTTTGATTTGCGGACAATGCTTTCCGATCATACGGAGCAGGTTCTCTCGGTTCCCCTGCTCGTCATCTACGATTGCTGCGGTTATTTTTGTGTCCATATTTTATCTTATAAAGGAATGGATAGCCGGACATGGCAACCGGAAACGGATTCTTTTTTCTGCCTGTTTTCGATCGTTATGCCGATTTCCGTATTGTACAAATCCTTTAGTATCTCGAACTCGTTGCTGATGGCGCGGATACCAAAGCCACCTTCCGCTTCTGTTTCTATTCCGGGACCGTCGTCGATGATGTCGATGGTCAGCAACTGGTCTTGCAAAGATAATCGAATTATGATTTCTCCCGTACCGCGCGGAGCGATTCCGTGTTTGACGGCGTTTTCGACGAAAGGCTGTATCAGCATTCCCGGAATCTCAATCGCGTCCGGTTCGATATTTTTGTCTACCGTCAGCGAATAGGAGAAGGGGAACCGGAGCTGTTCGAGCTTCAGGTAGAGCTGTAGTTGTTCGATCTCGTCGGAGAGGGGAACCAGCTTCTTTTCGGAAGTCGCCAGCACTTTTCGCAACAGGCGTGAGAAATCGATCAAGTATTCATTTGCCTCTTGGCTGGCCGATCGGTTGATCAGATTCTGGATCGAGCTGAGCGCATTAAAAATGAAATGCGGGTTCATCTGAGAACGGATGGCGCGCAGTTCGAGTTCACGGATACGGCGGCGGTTACGTTCCTTCTTTTGCTTTTCTTTCGTCCTGAAATAGTAGGCGATACAGATGATTGCCGCGATTAAAAGTGTACCTAAGACTCCTTCTTTGAATCCTTTTAGAAAATCGTTGAAAGATTCGTCTTCCCGGTTCAGGTCGTTTTGAATGATTGCTAAGGCGGGTTTGGGATCAAACCTCCAACCCGTAAATTGCCGATAGAGGATGGTTCCGTCTTCACGCATCAGGATAGTCACTGCACCGAGTCCCTTACGCCTTAATTCCTCTATTTGCAGATCGGAAATCGCTTTAAAGGGTTTTACCCGTTCGGTATTGTTAGATTGGAATTTTGAATATAACTCGAGTTGAACGATGGAGACAAGCCCTTCCGATTCAAGACATTTTTTGAAATCAAGTGCATTTTGAAGGTTTGGCGCAGGAAGACCTTGTTCTCTTGATAAAAACAGCAGGATGTATTTCCGGTCGCTTCCTTTCACCAGATGCAAGCTATCGGCTATCATAAGGCCACTTTCCCTGATATTTTTTCCAGTTTCGAAGGGTAATAGTTTATCGTATGTTCTTTTTAGCAGATTTGTCAGACTGGTATCCGGACAGGAGCGGATAAAATCGTTATAATCTCCTTCTATTTCGGATAGCGTGTTGGTGTGCATCAACTGTTGTAGAGTTGATCCCGTTGCCATATATTTAGGAAAACCCGAAAAGAGTTGTTTATTTATGATGTATTCTTCCTGTGGGGATAGTTTTCCTTGCTTGTTCAAGCACAGGTTGTCGGATTTGAATTCTTGTTTTTTATAGTTTGAATATGTGTATAGGAAATAATAGTAGGTTGCGGCGTCTGTCTTTTGCAGGCTGTATGCAAAGTCGATAAGCGGATTGACCGATGCGAAATAAGGAGCTTGCCAGTCAAGCAAACCGCTTTCTTGCCAAGCCTGTTTGTCGGTGGCTCTCATATAAAACTCGAGGACAAACATCCCTTCAAAATATTGCTCCGAGCGTTCGAAAACCTTTCGCCAGTATGGGTCCAAATGCTTGAAATCTTTTTCTAATGCAATTTGAAAAAGGGAATCACGGGTTTGAAATGCTTTTTTTACTTGGTCAGGAGTGATAGGGTTCAAACTTCGCATATCAGGGTCATATATGTCCGCGAACCGCCGAAAACTGTATTGGATATTGTTCTGTTCGCTTCCCCGTCCCTGATAATGTCTTTTGTGAGTCGTGGCAAACCGTTCTTTGTCTTGTGTGATGGAATCCCCCGGAGTGAGTAGGAGTGTCACCCGTTCGCCCACTTTGTATTCGGTCGGGTAGGCGATGAATATCTTCTTGTGGATGGTCGAATCGTCGGACAAGTCGAAATTGACATGGCTACACGTAAACTCCGTATTTGGAGGAAGGGAAAACGAAGCGTCGATGATTCGTGTGTTTTGTGCCAGCCGAGGCATTCCTTCTTCCTGCCAGCTGGTCAGGAGAGTTTGTGCCGCCGGTATAAGCAGTTTGTCCAAGAGTAAGGAATCCCGGAGAGTCGTTTCCGGATAGGTGGATAACCCGGCCTGTCTTACTCCGAAAGGAACATAGTTTTTCGAATAAGAAAAGATAGTTTCCTGCTTGTCTAAAGTCTGTACTTCTTGGCTATCCCGATCGTATATGACACGCAGGAGCCGTTGGCCGACTTTCTCGTGGTCGAACGTGAAGTCCTGCCGGTAGCGGCTGTCAAAATAGTAGAAACCGGGCTTTCCGGCTTCGTTCCGGCAGTCGTACAGGTTCTTGAGCGTGTAATCGAGGGTGAGGGTATGTTCATTCAGATCTGTTACGGTCGCCTTAAAGATGACTCGTCGGATGTTTTCTGCCCGCCAGGGCACCTTTTCTTCGATACCCGGAGCAATGTAAGGATAGTAATGGACGGACTCGATTTCCACCCAATCGCCCTTTTTCAGAGAGTCGGGGGTATAGGGAACGAACGTTTCGGCCGAACCGCTGTTTACCAGGAAAAGGAGAAGCAATAGGAGTGCTGTTTTCATACCTGTAAAAATAAGATGAATAATTTGATTACCCTCCAAATATATCCCATAAAGATCGCTTATTGCCGACGTAATGAGCAGATGGCCGGTTTGGACGAGTATCAGGGATAAAAACTTGTTGCATATTGTTGATTACTCTTAAAAAAGATGTGTTTTATAAGCTCCTATTTTTATGTTTTATCAACATAATCACCGGATTGGAATCTTCGTCCAGTTTAGATGCGATTTCTTTGAGCTTCCCTTTGAGTTCTCCTTTGTTGTAAGATTCGACAAGTTGGTAGGCTTCTAAAGAGTTCCATGATGTAATTTCGTGATTAATGGGTTTAATCATACTCATATAGATTTCTTTTTTTGCCAAAAAATCACCGTTGTATATGGTGTATCCGGAAAAAGATAGCTCTTTTGTATCGTATACGAAATACTTACTTGGAAATCCTTCTTGTGCATTCCAGTCATATACATTTTTGATTGATTCCATAAAATAATAACGATCCGAAAATAGCCGGAGAATCAAACATTCCTCCGGATTCATGGATTGAATTGACGGCGTTCTTACAATAAAGGGACGCAAATTGTAGTCCGGCATAAAGGTGTATACCGTATCTGACGAAAGTTCTGAAAGTAGCCAATTGTCATTGAAAGGGAAGATGGAATAGTAATGACCGGGTCCGACACCGATCACTGCCCGCCCGTTATTTTCTCCGGTTTTCCTTATTTGGCTTAAGAATTTCTTTTCTTTAAATGGAATTTTTATCTCTTGAGTAATGCTTCCGTCCTGTTTGGATATAAGTACAAACGGAAGCTCTTTATCGTATTCGTCATAACAAATCAGATGCTGTCTGTCATAATTGAATATATCGCTATAAAATTGGGAATCCGTACCGTTTTTGTGTTTAAAGCTTCTTTTGAAGTTCCCATACAAATCATATACAACAATTTTTTTTCCTAAGATATCGTTTACGAACATTTCTTTGTTCTCTTCATCTAAAGTGACGGTGTAAAGACTTATGTATTCTTCCCCGCTTTGTCCTTTACGATTTATCTTCCGGATGGCTTTCCCGGTCCGGTCATACACAAAAATATTCCCGTCATTGATCCGGTTACTGTTTTTTACTAATACGAATTCGTTGCCTATATCTAATACGATACCTTGATTTATGAAATCATCGTTCGTTTCCAACGCAACATATTCGACATCCATAAAGTCCTGAAGTATCAATTCCTTTTTTGGGGAATAATCCTTAACGACATTAACCGTAATGAAATCATTACTGCCTGTCTGTTTTTGTCCTCTACTTTCCGTCGCGATCGCTAGAAAAAGAATGATCACTGAAATAACATTGATTCTTTTCATTTTTATACCTGTATTTGATAAGCGATAATATAACCAGAAGGCTACTTTCTGTGTTTGACCAACATGATCACCCGATTGTCATCCTCTCCCAATGTCGCAGCTACCTCCTTTAGTTTGCCTTTCAACTTTCCTTTTTTATAGTCCTCGCAAAGGTCGAAAGCATTTATAGTCGCCCATAATTCCCCTTTGGAATTGATAGGGGTCAGCATGACCATATAAAATTCTTTTTTATAAGAATAATCGCCATTGTATATGATATACCTGAAGAAATCCTTTTCCTGTGTATCGTATACAAGGTAGGTTCTCGGAAAACCATCTTCTTTGCTGAAATCATATACATTTTTTATGCTTTCCATGAAATAATAACGATCGGAAACTAATTTTAAAGTCAGGAAAGATTCCGGGTTCATGGTGTGGACAGGTGGCGTTCGCACAATAAATGGACGCAAACTGTAATCGGGCATTAATGTGTAGATCGTATCCGATGAGGGTTCTAATAGGATCCAGTTACCTTTAAAGGGAGTAATCCTACTGTATTCACCTGGTCCGGCAGCCCTTGTTCCTCCTTCATGCCTTAAAAGTTGAATAAACAACTTCTTCTCTTTAAAGGGTGTTTTGATCTCTTTGGTTATGCTTCCGTCTTGTTTTGAGACGAGCAGAAATGGAATCTCATCATTACATTCATCGTAACAAATCAGATTTTCTTTATCATAATTGAATATATCCCAATAGAATTGGGTATTACCCTCTTGTTTCTGCTTAATACTTCGTTTAAAATTTCCTTCTAAATCATAAACCTTTATTTTTCTTGTCCAAAAATCGTTTATAAACATTTCATTGTTTTCTTCATCCAATGTAACACTTCTACAAGATGTGTATTCTTCTCCCCCTTGTCCTTTACGATTTATTTTCCGGATGGCTTTCCCGTTTCGGTCATACACAAAAATATCACCGTCGTTCCTGTAATTTTTTACTAATATGTATTTTTCACCAACTGCCTGCACGCATCCTTGATTGATAAACTCATCATTTGTTTCCAGCGGAATATACTCCACATCCATAAAGTCTTGAAGGATCAATTCCTTTTTGGGAAAAGAATTTTTTGTGACATCTACTGTGATCAAGTCATCTGCCGTTTGGTTCTGTCTTTTGCAACCTGTCGTTGTTAACAGAATAAATAGAAAGAAAATAGTTGCGCCTTTCATACCGGATAATTTAATTGTTACCAACCTTTTATTTGCCTGTTTCCAGGATTAGGTTGATAATAGAATTATAAATCCAAATCTATGTGATAATGCCAGGGGATATCCGGCAAATGAGTAGATGGTCGTTTGGTATGAGTATTTGTGATGGTGATAGCGAGTAATCGGTGTACAGGTTTTATCAGGTCTATGTGTAATTTTGGGTATTTTCGAAACAAGAAAATGTGTCAAAACCCCTTGTTACCGTGTCAAGCGCGGAGACAGGATAGTTTTGACATTTTCTTTTGGAGATTCGGCAGGTGTTTTTATATTTTCCGGCATTCCTCCGGCAATATTGCCAGTGCTTTGTTCTCGTTAGCCTCCATGATTTCGCGTTCTCCGGGGCCTTTGTCGTTGATGCCGCAGAGGTGGAGGATACCGTGAATGATGGTACGGTGGAGTTCCTCATTGTAGGAGGTGTTGAAAGTTTCGGAATTAGTCTTTACCGTGTCGAGGCTGATAAACAGGTCTCCGGAGATCTTGTCGCCACTGGTATAGTCGAACGTGATGATATCCGTATAATAATCATGTTGAAGGTACTGGCGGTTTACTTCCAGTATCTTTTCATCGGAGCAGAAGATGTAGCTGATATCGCCGACTTTCTTCCCGTATGTAGCGGCAACCTCTTTTACCCAATTGCCGACTGCTCTCTTTTTGATTGCCGGAAGCTTGATGTCTTCCGCATAAAATGCTATTGCCATATTGCTATTCTTTTTGTGTTTTATCTTACCGAATGATATGTTAAAAAAAATTACCCGCTATACTAATTCCAAATAGATGCACTACTAATCCGATTTACATGGGGTGGCAGTATCATTTTGATAGTAGGTGAAAGATGGATTTGCCATACATTTCTTGTCGTTTCTACTGTTTGTAAATTGTTATTCCGACCCTGTCGATATGTGCTTTTAACTCAGGGTTGGAAATGGACGAGTAGGCAAGAAGGTCGACGAAAAAGGGTAGGAGAGATTCTTCGAATGCCCCTGCAAGGCTGCATATATCCTCTCTTGTCAAAGCAGAGCCTTTAATGGCGATGTCTATATCCGAACCGGGCTTATGGTTGCCTTTGGCCCTCGAACCGAATACGATCGCTTCCTCGACATGCGGATATTGGGAAAAGATCCGGTCGATAATTTCCTGATGCCTTGATGTAAGCCCTAATCGTGTGCTTGTATTTCCAACCATGTATGCAATGCTTTTAGTAAAGGGAAATAGCTCGTTTGAATGTTATTCGCCACCGACAGAGCCGTTTCTTCGTCATATGTGTGCGTCGTCAAATTCCGGTCGTTCAAGGCTTGCAACCACAAATCGCCCTCTTGGATGTACCCGGATTGGAAGGCTTGCAGGAGAAAATTGTCCGGTTCTTTCCGTATGATTTGCATCGCCTTGCTTAATCGGAGGAAGGCTTTGTCGAAATTCTGAAAACGCTGTTTCCAGCGGATATCTTGTTGTTCCATACTTTATTGCTATGTTAGATAGGACGAAGATACGAATTATTTTCAGGTAAAAAACAGATACGTCATAGCGACCGCTGCCACTGCCCCGGCTAAATCGGCCAATAGCGAACAGGGGATCGTATAGTAGGTGTTGCGTATCTTAACACTCCCGAAGTAGAGGGCGACGACATAGAAAGTCGTATCGCTTGATCCCTGCACGATGGAGCAGAGGCGGCCTATGAACGAGTCTGCTCCGTAGGTGTTCATCGCATCCAACATCATGCCCCGTGCTCCGCTGCCGCTAAGCGGCTTCATTAGCATGGTAGGCAGGCCTTCCACAAATTGCGTGTCCAGTCCTGCTGCCGCGACTCCCATGCGAATGCCGTCGATCAGGAAATCCATTGCTCCTGAAGCTCGGAAAACGGCAATGGCGACCAGGACGGCGATGAGGTAGGGGATGATCGTTACGGCGGTCTGGAAACCTTCTTTCGCTCCTTCGATAAAAGTGTCGTATACGTTGATTTTCTTGCGAATACCGCTGATGATGAATCCGCATATGATGGAGAAAAGTAAAATGTTGGCAAACAGGGTAGAGTAGAGGGAGACCGATTGCTGGCTCATCATCCCGAAAAGCAAGGCCAGGCCACCGACGAACGTGATCATGCCGCCGAAGAAAAGCAATAGGTTCCGTTGTAGAATGTTGATTCGTTGCTTGAAACAGACCGCCAATATGGCCACCAGGGTGGAAGAGAAGGTCGCGAGCATAAGGGGCAGGAAGACATCGGCTGGGTTGGCTGCTCCCATCTGTGCCCGGTAGGTCATGATGGAGACAGGAATCAGTGTCAGTCCCGAAGCGTTGATACAAAGGAACATGATCATCGGATCGCTGGCGGACTCCTTCTTCGCATTCAGTTCCTGCAACTCTTTCATGGCTTTCAGTCCCATCGGTGTAGCTGCATTGTCCAAGCCTAACAAGTTTGCCGAAAGGCACATGAAGATGGAGCCCGTAGCCGGATGGTCTTTCGGTATTCCCGGAAAGAGCTTGCTGAATACAGGCGCCGTCAGCCGGGCAAACGCCTGTATCACGCCTCCTTTTTCCCCGATTTTCATGATGCCGAGCCAAAGAGCCAGCACCCCCGTCAATCCGAGGGATATCTCGAATCCAGTCTTTGCCGAAGCAAAAGAAGCGTTGATGATATGGGTGAAAACTTCTGTGTCTCCACCGATGACCAGCTTGCAAAGCGCCACCACGAAGGCGATCAGAAAGAAGGCGATCCAGATATAATTTAGAACCATAGTAGTTGTTGACAGGTAATAAGATACTCGTTATTAGATTACAAAAATAGGAAATAATCGGGTTCTGCAGGAAAAAGAAGGCGGGAAATGGGAGATTGTTTGTTTTGTTGGAAAAAGCTGGTTACTTTTGAGACTCGAATTTTTGTGTTTAATCAATTCAAATTTAGAACAGAATATGATGAATAAAACCTGTCTGACCTTCCTGCTCATCCTGGTTTCCGTGGCGGCTTTCGCTACCGGTTATACCTACGAGCGTAATGTCCCGTATCGTGAAAATGCAGGAGATGAATACATATCCAAGATGTGTCGCCTGGATATTGCCTACCAGCCGGACGTACAAAACGCACCTGTCGTTGTCTGGTTTCATGGTGGCGGCTTGACTGGTGGCAGCCGCGAAGTACCATCCGGGCTGTTGACGGACGGTATGATAGTCGTAGGGGTCGAATACCGCTTGTCACCGCATGTGGAAACAATGGAGATCGTGGATGATGCTGCCGCCGCCGTTGCCTGGGTATTCGATAATATCGGAAAATACGGAGGTGACACTTCCTCTATCTATATCGCCGGCCATTCCGCAGGCGGCTATCTGGTCGATATGGTCGGGCTGGACAAGAAGCTGTTGGCGCGTTATGGTAAAGATGCTGACAAGCTCGCCGGGATCATCCCTTTCAGCGGTCAGGTAATCACCCATTTCGAAACCCGCAACCAGTGGGGACTGAAACCGTTGCAGCCGACTATCGATGAAACGGCTCCCTTGTATCACGTCCGTCCGGACTGTGCTCCTATCCTGATCCTTTCCGGCGACCGTGAAAAAGAACTGTATGGCCGTTACGAAGAAGCCGCCTATTTCTACCGTCTTTTCAAACTGCTCGGCCATCCCGATGTGACCCTTTATGAGTTAGGCGGTTTCGACCACGGCACTATGCGGGATGCCGCTTTCCCTTTGGCTGTCCGGTTTATCCGCGACCATACACTTTCGAATCGACCCGGAAGTAACAGATAATTTTGTATTTTTGCAAAGTATTAAAATGTATAATAATTTAACTATAAGCGAATAAATGATGATTTATCTGTTACTTTTGGCTTGATCCAAAAGTAACCAAAAGATCAAGGCTTAACCGTCCGGTCTACTCCGGGCAAAGGTTTCGCTGTCGCCTGCGAAACTCGCTTCGCTCAAACAGCAGACGCTCCGGACGCTACACCTTTGCCCTCCGCTTGACGACCGTCCGCTTAGGCCTTTCTTAGAAAGCTACGCTTTCTCTTGGGATTGCCGATACCGCTTCTTGTATAGGTATCGGTATCGGCAATCCTCAAAGAGCCGTCAGGCTCTATCTCCGGCCTAAGCTGATGAGCGTTAAGCGCAGTGACCGGAGTGAGCGTCCGGAGCGTCTGCTGTTTGAGCGAAGCGAGTTTCAGACGCGACAGCGAACGAAGGGAACGAAGTAGTGAAGCAGGTTCGGCCTTGATCTTTTGGTTACTTTTGGATCAAGCCAAAAGTAACAGACAAATCATCATTTACCTGCACAAATTAAATATAAAGAATAATTATGACAAAGATATTAGTTACTTATGACATGTTCCGCGAAGGTTTTACCGAGCTGGAAAGCAAGTATGAGGTTACTTTTCCCGAAGGAAGAGATTTCACGTACGAAGAAGTTTTAGAGATGATACCGGAGTACGACGTGTTGTGCTCGATGTTCGATTTCCCGGTAAACAAGGAATTGATCGACCATGCCCCCAAACTGAAAATGGTGGCAAACTATGCCGTCGGTTACAATAATATCGATGTCGCCTATTGCCTTGAAAAAGGAATCACGGTTGCCAATACCCCCGACCCTGTGACGGCTCCTACCGCCAATCTCGCGCTCGGTCTGATGCTCGATGTGGCACGTCGCATTACCGAATGCGACCGTAAGTTGCGCCGGGAAGGTCTTGATATGAAAGTCGGCGTCTTGGAGAATTTAGGTATCAACGTGACTGGGAAGACGCTGGGTATTATCGGTATGGGGCGTATCGGGAAAGCCCTTGCCAAACGTGCGAATGCCTGTGGCATGGAAGTACTCTATCATAACCGTCGGCAACTGTATGTCGAAGAAGAGACAAAGCTGAACGTGACATACGTTTCCAAGGAGGAACTCCTCTCCCAATCTGATTTCGTCTCCCTGAATGCCCCTTATACACCGGAAACCTACCATATCATCGGTGAAGCCGAGCTGAAGCAGATGAAACCGACGGCTGTCCTGATCAACACCGGCCGCGGTCCTTTGGTCGATGAAAAGGCTTTGGTGCGGGCGTTGAAAGACGGGACGATTCATGGCGCCGGCCTGGATGTATTCGAGTTCGGCGATTATCCCTCGCCGGAGTTGCTGGAAATGGAAAATGTCGTCCTGACTCCCCATATCGGAACGCAGACATTGGAAACGCGTATTATCATGGCGCGTACGGTTTGCAACAATGTAATCGGATTCCTGGAAGGCGACCGTCCTGTGTCCCGGGTATTGCGTCCATGACGGCGGAGTTTGTGTTGAGTGAACTGCAATCGGTCGGTTCACCCGAAAAGGCGGCCCATCTGAGCCGGTTTTTCAAAACCGGACCGGGGCAGTATGGCGAAGGCGATCGCTTTTTAGGAGTCGTCGTCCCGCAAACTCGCAATATAGCGAAAGCTAACAAAGCGATGCCTCTCGATGAATTGCAGCGCCTGTTGGATAGTCCCTGGCATGAGGCCCGCCTTTGCGCCCTGTTGGTTCTGGTCTATCGATTTCAGGATAAGAAGACGACGGCAGATGAACGGGAAAAGATGTATCGTTTCTATTTGAAGAATACCCGCCGTTGCAATAATTGGGATTTGGTGGATTTGTCCTGCCGGGATATTGTCGGCGAATATTTGGTGAACCGGGACCGTTCCGTCCTGTATGAGCTGGCTGCCAGCGATAACCTCTGGGAACAGCGGATTTCGATCGTCTGTACCTGGGCTTTTATCCGCCGTTCGGATTTTACCGATACGTTGGCGTTGGCCGAACGGTTGATGACGCATAAACATGACTTGATGCATAAAGCCGTAGGTTGGATGCTTCGTGAAGTGGGCAAAAGAGACCGGGATACCCTCACCGACTTTCTTGAACGTTATGCGACCCAGCTTCCGCGTACGGCTCTTCGCTATGCCATCGAGCATTATCCCGAAGACCGGCGCCAGTATTTCCTAAAGATGAAGTAAGGGATGGACGAACAACTGACAGCGAAATTGAAGGAATGGGCCGGAACCTATAATGTGAAGTCTTTTATACCTGATGATCCGGTTCAGTTCCCCCATCGGTTTACAGAAAAACGGGATATCGAAATATCTGCTTTTATCACTTCCTGGATCTCTTATGGACGCCGGGAACTGATCCTCCGCAAGGCGGACTGGTTACATAGCCGGATGGGTGGAAGTCCTTACGAATGGGTATTGTCCGGGCGGTACCGGGAACTGGTTTCGGATGTCCCGGCCGGCAAACGCGATACGTTTTACCGTTTTTATACGCATTCGGATCTGTGTGCCCTCTGTGACCGGTTGAAAGAGATATATGAGCGGTATGATTCATTGGAAGACGCATCGGCTGCAAGCCCTTACCCGAATCCGGTTCTTAAGTTGCAGGGTCTCTTTTCCGGTATAAACGGTATTCCGGTGATGGGCGGCACTTCTGCCTGTAAACGCCTGGCTATGTTCCTTCGTTGGATGATCCGGACCGATGGAATCGTCGATTTCGGGATTTGGAAGACTGCTTTTCATCCCCGCCAATTGATTATTCCGCTGGACACGCATGTTCACCAGATTTCATTGGAACTCGGCTTGACGCAGCAACGGACCGCCACCCTGAAAACGGCGCTCGAGATAACCGAGGCCCTGTCGCATATCTTCCCGGATGATCCTTGCCTGGGCGATTTCGCCTTGTTCGGATATGATATAAATAAGGGAAAATAAGCGGTTTTGGAAGGCGGTGAGTCCGATGGTTTCAGGTGATGGCTTGTCAAAGCCACTTTGTTTTAAAATCATAATGCAAAAAAGAAAGATGGAAAGAGAAAGAAATAAGATAACTTCCGTTTGCGTGTATTGTGCCTCCAGCACGCAGGTCGCTTCGGCATATCGGGAGGCTGCGACCGAGTTGGGACGTCTGTTGGGCGAACGGAACCTGAGGGTGATCAACGGGGCCGGCAATTCGGGCCTGATGTGCGCCGTATCGGATGCTACGCTGGCAGCCGGCGGAACCGTAACCGGTGTGATCCCTCGTTTTATGGTGGAACAGGATTGGTGTCACAAGGGGCTTACCGATCTGGTCGAGGTCGACAGCATGCACGAGCGCAAGCAACGGATGGCTGATCTTTCGGATGCCGTGATCGCTCTTCCGGGCGGATGCGGTACTCTCGAAGAGTTGTTGGAAGTCATCACCTGGAAACAGTTAGGCTTGTATCTCAACCCGATTGTCATCCTAAATATAAACGGCTATTTCGATCCCCTCTTGGAGATGTTCCGCCGGGCCGTCGACGAGCATTTCATGCGCCCGCAGCATGCAGCACTTTGGGCGGTCGCCTCTACCCCGGCCGAAGCTGTCGAACTGATCTATTCGGAACCGGTTTGGGATGCAAGCCTCCGTAAGCAGGCTTTGGTTTAGCCATAGTCCGTATCCGTTTTGTCGGTTCTATTTTATACAATAGGCCTCTGTAAATTCAACTCTCGTCTTATCTGGAGTCTGGAGATTCAGCAACCAACGCTTTGTTTTACCGATGGAGGGACGGTTTACGGTTTGTCCGTTTCTTCTCTCTTTTAAGGTGTAGATCGTTTCCTGCATATCCTCGACCAGGAAACATGGATGGCTGAAATTCTCATCACAGGGTGAATAGTGTTCGATATTCTCGGTACAGTCGCCTAGACCTAGGTATTGGATAATGCCGGGTTGGATTTTGTCCAGTGGATATCTGACGATTTCTTTGCATTTCAGTATCTTTACCCAGAAAGGATCCTGTTCGTCGATCTTTTCGGCGTATAAGCCTGCATGGTGTATCCTTTTGGATATTCTGTTTTCAGACAAAAATTTCCCTTTTGATTTCCGGTGTAGCCCGTCTGCTTTCAGATTGATAAATTCGACATTGTTCCCAGCTGCATCTTGCGTGACAATGACTTCGTTTCCTGCCCCATCCGTGATACATGGAGAAACTTTCACTCCTTGCGCTTTCAAGTAGTGTAACATATCCGGTACCGACTCTGTTTCCAGTGATATAGAAACGAGGCGTTTTTTTTCTTTTGCCTGTTTATCGACGATAAATTCTAAAAACTGTCGGTCGTTTATCTTGAATGACACGACTGTTCCTGAAGGGGACGGGTAGGAAAAGGCTTCGTCAAACCCTAGGAAACGCCCGTAATACTCCCGTGCCATCTCCATATCGCTCACGAGGAATGTCATTTTGGCAATTCCCCATACGGCAGGGCGTTGTACTTCCTGGGCTATAAGCGAGCATATGGAAATTAATCCGGTGAAAAGGATTGTAAATATTCTTTTGTATGTCATATCAGTCGATTATTTTGATTTGAAATTGTTTTCCTTCAAAAGTAATAACTAATCCGTTGTATGTTCGTGCTACGTTGATTTTTACGTTTGCCGGAACACGGTCTTTTGTCCCGTTTACATATACGACAACTGGAGTGTGAGGCGGTACACCTGCTTTGCTTTGCCAGGAGCAATAAGCTCCTAACCCTCCGAAAAGATGTGTATGTTTCCATCCCTTACGGGGTGTGAGCAAAGTGGAATACAGATTGCCTTCTGGTGCGCAAACGGCCTGTATGGTTGAGTGATAATCTCCGCCGTGAATACAAAGTCCTTGTTTTGATGGGGTTTCCTGTAACGTGTCGCCGTTAGGAATGCTGATTCCATACCCTCCGACCGATAAGTATAGCGGATCGGGATAATTATGCCAAAATACGTGAACTTCCCCGTCGTTTCCGATCAGTGTATGGGTAATCAGTTCGTCTTTCTGGAATTCCGGCGTGCGATCCTCTTTTCCAATGGATTGCAGGTGATATATGCTTGCGATATGATCCGGTTTTATAAATAACGTCCGGCTACGTAACCTGTACATCCACTGTTTTCCGTCATAGGAATATCCGGTTCGTCCTGCCCCTATATCTTCTCCTCCTTCTCCTGTCAGACAAAAGCCTATTGTGGCCGAATAGGCATGTTGGTTATATTTGACCGGGCTTTGCCAGATTGTTCTATCAAAAGGTTGCCCTGCCGGATATAGACGGGCGTCTCCGTCAACAGGACTTACGTTGAGGGAGAACTGTGCTCCTTCGACAGCGACTTTTCCTCCTGCTATATCTGCTGGCATCGGTTCTTCTTTTACCTTCCAGAACAGATGGTTTTCCGGAAGTAATAGGCAGCACAGACCATGCATGGCGAAGTAGGGATCACCTGGGACAATATAGTTTTCAGCAAGGCTTTGGTTTTTGCCTAAATAGCCGATATTCAACAGCCCGTTTTCTCCCATGCATCCATTTTCCCAGAAGTATTTTAAATCACCAGACAGAATGCGCCTGGCTATTCCCGGAGATAGTGTGCTGTTCCCGTTTATCATAGCCCATCCGATGGCAGCATTACTGGCAAACCGGTATGTCAGTGATCTGCCCCAGGGAATATGCCCTCCGTTACGGGCATATTGGTAAGGTACGGTTTCCAGAAGACGCGAAGAGATATCTTGTATCCTTTTCCCGAATTGCTCTTTCCAAACGGGGTCGTATTGATAAACCATCTGATTGAATAACTGGAATCCCCAGAAATTGTAATAATCGAATCCCCGGTTGTTACCGTCTATGAACCAGCCATCTCCTCTGTACCATCCTAAAAGCCTTTCCATCATTTGAGTATGATGCGCCCGGTTGGAGTCGATTCCATTCCCGTATTTTTCGATAAGACTGGTTGCAAATAAGTGAAAAAAATAGTGGTTGTTATGATAAGTCGTGTTGAATGACTGTTTTTGAAAGAATTTGATCAGGTTCTTCTTCTGTTCGTTCGTGAGCGGATTCCAGAATCGTTCAGGACAGGCGTATATACCTAATGCGAACGATACTCCTATCTGGTCGTTGGGATCGGGATCTCCCCAATACCCTTCGCTCTTGGGATCTGTTCCCCTTGTTATGGCGTTTATAAAAGGCTTTGTGATAGAACCTTTGTATCCCGGAACTTCATCTTTGCCTGTTGCCGTTGTATAGATGATGACACCGACCATGATGCGTTCCATGATTCTTGCCTGATTTTCGTTTCTGAAATCTTCAAGCTCCCGGTAGGCACCGGTGGATTCGGGCAAACTGAATATGCCGGTTTCCGGGTTTACATAGTTTAAAGCTCCGGCTATCAGTTGTTCGTTTATTTCTAACCAGTGTGCTCTTGTATACCCTGTATACGGGCTTGTTTGCCGGTCTTCCTTTGCATTTAAGGGGGCGGCGGACAACATATGGGGTGAAAATAAACCGAAGCAGATAATGGAGATAGATATAAAGAACTTTCTCATGGCATTAATTTAATTGATTATACGGATATTGTTTCCCACATACCGTCTATATAATTATCCTGCATCCAAGGAAGATTCTCATGACGATAGAACGGTTCAAGCTGTACGGCCAGTTCTTTCATCTGTTCTGGCGACAGTTTCTTGAAATTGCGGAGGATTTCCAAGTTGGAGTTTACTACCGCTTTACTGTCCATACCGATTACGACGGCATCCGGCCCTTTTAGCGAAAGGGCATATCTGATGAGATCGGGAGCATGCAGTCCGGGGATCGTCTCCTTGGGACGTACAGCCTTCATGATGAGTACGCCCATTTTATTTTTCTTACCGGCGGGAACAGCAATTTCCTGGCGGGGTGAAGGTTGCTTAGGGTTCCAATGGTTCATAGCGACAAGCATGCTGTCAAAATCTCCCCTGTTTGCCAATTCTTTTAAGGCCTGTGCATCACCATGTCCGGAAAAACCGATAAAACGGGTGATGCCTTCCTCCTTCAACCGATGGAGAATGTCGATTAAATATCCTTTACGACTCATTTGATTGACATCCTCGATGGATTGAACGTCATGTATTTTCAACATATCCAATTTATCCGTATTGAGCCGTTTTAAACTCAGTTCAATTTCTTTCATGGATTCTGCTGGTTCGCGGGCTGTCACTTTGGTCGAAAGAAATATCTCTTTCCGCCTGTATTTGACTACTTCTCCTACACGTACTTCACTGATAATATGGCGGGGAGATTTTTTCTTTCCGGGAGGAACAGCGATGGTATTATCGTAGGCGTGTGCCGTATCCCAATAATAGAAACCGTTGTCAAGAGCATAGTTTAGCATCTCGTACGCTTCTTCATCTTCGTCGATATGGCAGAACCGGCTTCCCAATCCTAAAACCATTTTAGGGATGATGACACCTGTTTTTCCCAGCTCCGTAGTTGGCAATCCTTTGGCATCATAGGGGTTCTTTATTCTTGCCAGGTCCATCGATACAGAAGCTAAGCTGTCTGCCGTGATTAATGAAATCCCCGCACCGACTACTCCTTTGATAAAATCTCTTCTGTTGAAATCTTCCATTTCTGTTTTCTTTAAATTGCTGAATAATTGGGGTTGTGTCGAAACTGTCCTGTTTCCGCGCTTGACGCGGAGATAAGGGGATTTCGCACAGCCCCATGATTTATTTTCTTATTTCCATAGCGGATGCTGCTCCAGTTTCGGATTCCTACTTAGTTCGTTAACCGGAATCGGATATACATAATATTTCTTGTCTGTTCCGATATTGACCCCTTTGCGGGCAACACGCTCTTCCATGCAGTTCATGCGTTTATAATCATACCAAAGATGACCCTCGTAGCATAATTCAACGACCCGTTCCCAGATGAGCGCTTTATTGAATGCATCCTTGTCCAAATTAGTAATACCTGCAAGACCGGCACGTTCCCTTACCAGGTTGATACCGTAATATTTGTCATAGGAACCACTGAATCCGGTAGCGTTATTGACCGCTTCAGAGTGCATCAGCAACACGTCTGCGTAGCGGGTGAAATGGTAATTCAGGTTGGAATTCTGATCACCGACCCCCGTCTCTTCCGGATCAATGTATTTCCAAGTATGTACCAATCCTTTGTTTACGTCAAAGTCTTTTCCCCATATTTTTTCCTCTCCTGTTTTTGTGTCGATGAAGGACAAGATGATGTTGGTGGCAAGACGTTTGTCACCTGGATTATTCTTTAACATGTCTTCATAGAAGTTCATCGTCCCTCCGAATGAGGACCAGCCGGCCATACCGCAAACATTCTGGTCACGTATGCTGGACATATTTACCCAATTCGATCCGTTTAGATTCTGCTGAAATTCGGCATCGAAGATGTATTCTTTGTTGTGCTCTCCGGCTTCTTTGAAATTCATGGCGTAGTTGGGATCCAGGTCGTAGTTTCCCGATTTGATGATATCTTCGCATTTTGCAGCTGCCAAAGCATAATTTTCTGTCTTGTTCCAGGGATATCCGGCCATTGTCAGATATGTTTTGGCTAGAAATGCCTGAGCGGCCCCTTTGGTGGCACGTCCTACATCTGTTCCAGTATATGAATCCGGCAATGCAGATTCAGCAAAGGTTAAATCTTCGATGATTTGTTTGAATACGGCATCGCTTGTCCCCATATTCGGAAGGTTTTGGTCATCCTGTTCGGATGCGGTAGTGAGCGGTACATTATCGAACAAGCGTATGAGGTAGAGATAAGCAAGCCCTCTCATGAACCGTGCTTCTCCTTCTAAACGCTTAATTTTGGCTGGATCGCCGCCGATATTCGGAATGTTTTCAATCGCTACATTCGTACGAAAAACGACCTGGTAGAAGAATTTCCAAACTAATTCTATACCGTCCGTATTAGGAGTCCAAGTATAGAATTCGAATGCGAGCCGGTAAGGCACAGTCGAGGTTTGAGCGGATGAACATTCCGCTGGGTATTCTCCGATCATTAATGCGGCTCGGTGAAACGAGATATCATTGTCTTCAGAGGATACGAGTCGGCTGTATATGGCATTTACAGCAGCTTCCGCATCTGCTTCCGTTTTGTAGAAGTTGTTTGGAGAAAGAAAATCGTATACGTCTTCTTCCAGGAATTTATCAAAACAGGAAGTCATTAGGCCCATTAAAATAAGGCTAGAAAATATGATTTTATAGATTGATTTCATAACAAATCTGATTTATGAATTATTTAAAAAGCAATGTTTACTCCCATTGTAAAAACTTTACTTGTTGGATAGGCATTGTAGTCTACGCCTAACTGACGGTTATTTTGTCCTTTACTGTTCACTTCCGGATCAAAACCCGAATAGCCGGTTATTGTGAACAGGTTTTGGGCACTGACATAAAGCCTTAATGACTCGATGTGTTTCCGGATCGGGAAACGATATCCCAATACGATATTTTTTAAGCGGACATACGAGCCATCTTCGATCATGTAAGATGACAATGGCAGATAAGCATGTGGTGCAAGGCGTGGGGCTGGAATATCCGTTTGTGTGTTGGCCGGAGTCCAGTAGTTCAGCATATCCCTGCGTTGTGATGCAAACGGAGATACCATTGCATACTCTCCACGTCCGAGATTCATGATGTCGTTTCCGATACTTCCGTTAATGAAGATACTTAAATCGAAATTCTTGTAGGTGAAGTTGTTTGTCCAACTGAAAATGAAATCGGGATTTGGATCTCCGATAACTGCCCAGTCTTCACGGTCAATTTTACCATCCTGGTTCAAGTCTTTGAATTTAGGAGAACCTAACCCGTCCGTCGTTAATGCTTTTGGATGTTTGGCAACGGTTTCACCATTGGTATTTATGATAGTAGCATCCATCATTTCTTGGTTTTCAAAGACGCCGTCATAAACATAATATTTCCAAATGCCTACCGGATAATTTTCTTCCAGCCAGCTACCTTCTACTCTCAAGTGCCCGGAGAGGTATCCGTCCGGTCTGCCCGGTGTTACATCAGGCATGCTCAATACCTTATTTCGGTTCATAGAATACATAAGTATGGTATTCCAGGTGAAAGCACCCGGTTTATTACTGGTGATCAGGTCATAACTGACACTGGCTTCGATACCCCAGTTACGAAGTGTTCCGTGATTGCTGAAGATAGAACCAAATCCGGAAGAAAGAGGGATTGATACGTTCCAAAGAAGGTCTTTCGTCTTTTTGTAGTAATAGTCGACATTGAAGTTCAGTCGGTTGTTTATAAAGCCGAAATCTATACCAAGGTCTAAGTTTGAGGTGGTTTCCCATTTCAAGTTTGAATTCGGAATCTTATTCGGGGCGAATCCGGTTGCTTTATCGCCGCCCAGATTATAAGAATACTGTGACAAACTGGCAACGGAAGAGTAACTTCCGAATCCCTGATTACCGGTTAAACCGTAACTAGCACGTAGTTTCAGATTGCTAAGCCAGTCTGCCTCTTCCATGAATGCTTCTTCCGTAACACGCCAGGCTAAAGCTGCTGACGGGAAGAATCCCCATTTGTTATTGACTCCGAATTTGGAGGAACCGTCGGCACGTCCAGTCAAAGTCAATAAATACCGGTCTGCATAGTTGTAGTTAATACGTCCCAGCCAGGAAGCCATTTGTGAAGACCATCTGGACGAGGTCGGAGTTCCTTTGGTCGTGCTTGCTGACCCCATGCTGTTATCTTCCAATACGTCGTTTACAAAGCCGGAAACGATCGTCTTTCCTTTTATCTCTTCGTCATACTGGATCGTCAGACCGGCAACAGCATTGATGGAGTGAATTCCGAATTTCTTCTGATAGGTTAATAAGTTCTCGTTCAGATAAACCGAACGTCTGTTCCAGCCTTTGGTTGCGATGCCGTTATCACTCTCTCCTTGGAATACAGTAGAAGGAAGATACGAGTCACGAAAAGCATTCGAATAGTCAGTGCCTCCGCGGATTTCGAGTGCGAGTCCGTCCGTCAGCTTATTCAGATTAAATTTGATGTTGACATTTGCGATGACACGATTGATGGTCGACTTGTCTTTTGCCAGTTCAGCCAAGGCATAAGGGTTGCCCGTTGTTACTCCGTAAGGAGTCTGGTTCATGGTCGAAAATGTCCCGTCTTCGTTATATACATACATGGTGGAAGGTATTGCCAATGCTCCGTTGATCACACCTCCCCCTTGTGCGCCGTCGCCCTCAGAAAAGGCCACATTCGAAAAGGTCCGGCTTGCGGTAAGCGATGTTTGTACATTGATCCAGTTCGAGATTTTAGAATCGATATTGGCTCTCAAGGATGCACGTTTCAGATCTGAGTTGATCACAATACCGTCTTGATCGAAGAAGTTTCCGGTGACGGCATATTGATTGTTTTCAGATCCTCCGCTCAAACTTATTTGGTGATTGTGCATGAGAGCTGTACGGAAAATCAGATCTTGCCAATCCGTACTGTTGTTCCGGTAATAAGAGGGTTCTTTCCATTTCTCGTTGGCTCCTCCGTAAATGGGAGCAACGCCTCCGTTTTCGGCTGCAATATTGGACATGGTAGCAAACTCTTCGCCATTCATCATCTCCATTTTATTAGCAATGTTCTGGACTCCGAAATAACCGTCATACGTTACTTTGGTTTTTCCTGTTTTTCCTCGTTTGGTGGTGATCAGAACGACTCCGTTTGCTCCTCGGGAGCCATAGATGGCAGCAGATGATGCATCTTTTAATATTTCAATGGATTCGATATCATTTGGATTGATCGTTACCATTCCGTTGTTGGCGATTGCACCGTTTTGGTTTCCTTCTGCCATCGCTCCTGCTCCGACAGGGAATCCGTCGATTACATATAAGGGTTCATTACTGCTGGAAAGAGAATTTCCGCCACGTACACGAATGGAGACCTGGCCTCCCGGAGCACCAGATGTGTTGGTGACCTGTACACCGGCTGCTCTTCCTTGGATACCCTGGTCTAAGGAGGTCATCGGTAACTTTTGCAATTCTTCTGATTTGATCGATGATACGGCGCCTGTCAAGTCGCTTTTCTTGACCGTACCGTAACCTACAACGACCACCTCTTCAAGAGCTTTGGAATCTTCTATAAGCGTAATGTCGATGGTCGATTTATCACCAACAGTGACCTGCTGTGAGACGAAACCGATGTAGGTGAATTCTAATATCGATTTACTGTCGGGCACATCGATGGAATAATGGCCCTCCAAATCTGTAACAGTACCTTGCGTACTCCCTTTTACAACTACATTTACACCGATTAGCGGTTCATTGTGTGCGCTTTTTACGACTCCTATCACTTTTTGTTGAGCAAACATAATAGTAGTGCTCAACAAAAAAGCAAGTATGATGCCAACTTGCCGAAATGAATCAATGATCTTTTTCATATAATGCTAATTTAAAGTTTAACAACATTTGATTATCTCCTTTGTCAAGCTTAAAATTATTGATAAGATATGGAGGACGGTAGAATAAAACGGTCATTAACTAATACTTTTTTGCATATTATGCCTTCTTTGCCATAAAATGCCGATTAGTGCAATTGAAATGCACGCAGGAAAAAATCTTGTCAACGGAATAATGACTTTTGCTGATTGCTTTTTGTCAAAAATACGCAGAAATAATTTGCAAATCCATGATAAATATTTTGCGAACGGTTGTTTCAAGGGTAAAAAGAATGAGCGCTGAAGGTCGTTTTTCCGTGAGGTGCGCAGAAAATTGCGGCAACGACCGTCTTCATCGCCGTGAAGTCAATGTTTATATGCCATACATTCGGCAGCTCGCAGTAACGAAGACGGTCGTTATGGCGATGAAGACGGTCGTCATGGAAATAAGGTGCCGAATGCCCTGAAAGTATCTCTCGGGTGCTTCGCATATTACTGTACACTCTCCGGCTACTTTCTGTATTTTCGATTCTCCAGGAGTTAAGGTTGTCCAGAATGCTGGAAATACCGAGAAATAGGTTGACGTATGCAATCTGATTCGGGCGGAATGGACAGGTGGTTGTCATATGTGTCAGAAAAATCGACTTAACGATGTGAAAAAGGTAGATCGAAATGGATCGTTTTTTTCTTGAAATGGGAAAATAGTGAGGTTATTGTAAAAAAGGGTGCATGCTTCCGGTAAAAAAGATGCATCCTCTTGCCAGTGGACAGTTCGGGGGTTTATTCTTCATCAGACTTTTTATGATGGCGGAAGACAAATTCGGACGGAGATTCTCCGAACTCTTTTTTAAAGATTCGTGAAAAATAAGAGGCGTTGTCTATTCCTACCCGATCCATAACCATACTGATAGATATGTCTTCTTCTGCCAATATTTGGGCGGCCTTTCTTAGCCTGTAATTACGAATGAATTCGACAACAGACTGTCCAGTCAGGGCTTTTACTTTGCTATAAAGCGTACGCCTGCTCATTGCCAGAGTGGATGCGATCTGTAAAACATCGATATCGGCATTAGACAGATTTTTTTCGATGACTTCTGTCAGTTGTTTCATAAACTCGGCATCTCTTTTATTTATAGACGTGTCGGTGTTGTTCGTTTGTGCAAAATAGTGTTTGGCATAGTATTCCCTTATTCTTGCCTGTTGTTTGAATAGATTGGACAGGCTCAATAGCAGGATTTGTTTGTTAACCGGTTTTTTCAGATAGATATCGGCCCCGGAGTAGAGCCCTTCTATTTGGTTCTCATCTCCTGTTTTAGCGGTTAATATAACAACCGGTATGTGGGAACTGTCAATATTCTCTTTGATCTTTTTACTTAATTCGATACCATTGATTCCTGGCATCATAATGTCTGTCAGGACGAGATCGATATTTTTATTTGCAAGCAGTTCTAAGGCTTCCCGGCCATTCACCACTTCTTCAACATTATAGTATTCCCGGAGAGTTTCGGATAAAAGTTCTCTCAGATCATTATTGTCTTCCGCAAAGAGAATGTTCTTTTTCTTTGAATCTGGTAAGGGAGGGGTAATCGGACTTATCTCATGATCCATAAACTTGGAATTATTGTCGAGCTTACTCTCTGGATTATGGGGATCGGCTTTATTATTATTATGAAAATCATTTGCTTCATAAACAGATGCATCGTCGGGAAAACCGATCACGATGTCGGAACCCAGATCTCTTTCACTGTAGACGGCAATATATCCTTTGTGTAATTCAACCAGGCTTTTGACTAATGCCAGCCCTATACCTGATCCTAAATGCTGTGTTCCGCTCGATTCGCTGACTCTGTAATAACGTTCGAATATATGTCGGATAGAAGCTTCTGAAATACCGACTCCACTATCACTTATGACCAATCCGAAAAGATTTCGAGTTTCATTTCCCGATTGGATGATGATTTTATTCGCATGCGTGCTTGTGAAATTCCTGATGTCAGATAGGGTCTCGACTTTTATGTATCCTCCTTCTGGAGTATATTTGAATGCGTTGTTGAGCAGATTCAGAAGTATTTTTTCCATTATTTTTTTATCAAAATAATAATTTGCAGCAATAGACGGGTCCTGTTCTACCGTATACCGTATTCTTTTCTGTTCTGCCGATTCTGAGAAATCGGAGCAATTGTCCGATACGAACTGATTCCAATTACCGATTTGTATATTGAGTTTGATTTTATTGTTCTGTAAAGAACGGAAATCCATTACTTCATTTACCAGAGCTAATAATCGTTTTGCATTATTTTCAAGGATCGATATGTACTTCCCGGCGAGATTCCCGGCTTTGATCGGTTCCAGTGCTGCGAGGATGAGCGAAAGAGGTGTCCGAAAATCATGTGAGACATTTGTGAAGAATGTTAATTGTGCCTGGTGGTATTCTTCTTTTTGTTCTCGTTCCCGTTCTTCCAGATAGTAGTACATTTTAAGCTTGCGCTGGTAATTGTAGTAACGGATGAGTGCATAGAGAATGAGCAAAACTAAAAGAATATATGCGACAATTGCCCAGTTGCTTAACCAGGGAGCTGGTTTGATAATGATTTTGAGAGAAGTCAGTTCACCCCATACCCCATCATTGTTAGCGGTCATGATTTCAAAGTTGTATGTTCCTTTTGGTACTTTGGAATAGGAGACAGACCGATGGCTGGCATCCGTCTCGATCCATTTGTCGTCATATTTCTCCAGACGGTACCGGAAACGGTTTTTGCCCGGATTCAAGTAATTCGTAGATGTAAATTCGAAAGAAAAATTATTCTGGTTGTAATCGAGCACCAGTTCTTTTGTCTGAAAGATGGAAGATTTCAGAGGTGAGTTCTTAGTATTGGGAATGACGGGGATGTTATCGAGTAAAAAGTCGGAAAGGATTACGGTGGGCTTATAGTTGTTATAAGAGATTTTGGACGGGCTAATAATAGAGAATCCCTCATTTCCTCCGAAATATAACTCTCCGTTGGTCGATTTGAATGTGGAGAAAGGGTAATAAGTTTGTCCCTGTGCTCCGTCGGCTTTATTGAACTGCTGTAGCCTGTTGGTCTTGATGTCCATACGGAATAAGCCGTTATCGGTTCCCAGCCATATATTGCCTTCATTGTCTTTATTGATACTGTAAATAGAGTGGACTTTATATTTTGACAAATCGGCTTTTAAGGACAGGCTCCGGTTCGGGATATCGTAAATAAGTAGGCCGTTACCGTGTGTCCCTATCCATATGGAGTGTTTGTCGTTGTCAACGTAAATTGTTTGGATGTTCATGCCTTTTGGATTCTTGATATCCGAATACCTGTAATCCGCCACTTGTACATGGTGGGTCCGGACATTCATGATTAATAACTGATAGGCGGAAGCGATCCAGAGGGTATCGCCATTTCCTCTTCTGATATCACTGATATTTCCATTTGATTGAATTGGAGGAGCCAGGAAATTAATATGTTCCGTCATATTATCCTTGATTGATAAATAGGTCAGGAAATCCCGGTTCATCAGATATTTTATCCAAAGTCCGGAGTCAGCTTCGGCAACAATTCTTTCAACATGGTCGTTTATCAGCATGTTGTTGTTGAGTGTGTAATGGGTAAAATGTTCGTTCCGAGTATCGAGACAATCCAAACCTCCTCGCGACATGCCTATCCACAGTTTGTTGTCGGTGTATAAAAGGCTCTGTATATTATCGTAAGAGAGGCTGTTTTCAGTAGGACTATATTTGAAGTGGGTAAAGCTCCCGGTTTGTTTGTTGTACCGGTTAAGCCCCCCGCCTTCCGTGCCGATCCATAAGAATTTTTCATCTTCGGCGAAACTACTGACGACCGAATAGCTTAAATCGTCCGTCCTCCCGTTGAATGATTTCAGACTTTTCTGTTCGTCAAGGTTAATGAAGCAAAGACCTCCCGAATAGGTTCCGAACCATAGGCATCCTTGTGTATCTTCGGCAATTCTCCAAATAGAATTGCTAGGTAATCCGTAAGGATCAGTTTTTTCATATGAATAATGAGTAAATTCGTCGGTTTCCGGATTCAGTATATATATTCCCCGTTGTCCGGTAATCCATATATGGTTAAATTTATCAATGAATAGAGCCCTGGCGGAAACTCTTGTGTCTCCCGCCGGATAAAAGAAATCATATTGTTTGATTGGCTGATAGCTGTTAGTCGAAATGACGACCAGGCCTTTACTCTCGGTCAGGGCATAGAGTAAGGAATCTGCTTGGATAATGTCGGCAATATTGTATTCGGGAATATGAAGGACCTCCTGAAACCTGTTTCCCGTTTCGTCATATAAGTAGATTTTTCCTGTTGCCGTCCCGATATAAATCTTGTTATGCTGGGTACAAATGCCTGAAATGTCGGGTATGTCGCCCGTTTCCGATTTTATAGCCGTAAACCGAAAAGTTTCCCGGTCAAACAAACCGATGGAGGAAGGATTGGATATCCATAATCTTCCTTTCATATCCTCTTTAATGAGTGAACATCTCCCTGGTTGCAGACGGTCGAAATTATCGGTCAGCGAATTGTATTTGAGGAGTCCGTTGCTGGTTGTCACGTAAAGGTCACCTTCCTTATCGATCTCCAATCTTTCGAAAGTCAGTGAGGTGAAGGGAATTGTCTTATTGATTTTTTCTGTATAAGGTTTAAAGGTGTATCCGTCGAATCGGTATAGATTGTTGACAGTCGTCACCCAGATAAATCCCCATTTGTCTTGCCGGACGTCGCGTTGTCCGTTTATGCTTAATCCTCCGTCAGGAGATATCCGTCTGATTTTGTAGTTTGATTCTATTTTATTAGGGTGGCTACTTACTGCGGACAAATGTGCCAATGTTATGATCGCAAAAAAGAGAAGAAGTATGATTTTTCTGAACATGACAAAATAGTATTACTTTGATTCAACCGATAGTGAGACAAAGTTATAGAAAGATATGAGAAATAAATCATTCTTAATTGTTATTTTGAGCGATCGAGTATTTTCGGGGGAGTATTATAAGTTCAAACGCATTGACTTCCGGTGTGCGGATGCCCGGCTTTAGCTCTCCACCAATTATGATTGTCATATTTGCATTGTTTGCGATGCCGGCACCGGCACGTGCCAGTTCTTTGTAGTCGCCTAAGTGGGTCCAGCGTTTTGTGAAAGTATTGTATTGTAACAGGGAGGTATTGAATTTATACCAGTCGGTAGGATGTCGCAGATAATCCGGCTCGGGGTGGTTAAGAGCGTCACGGAAACGGTTGTAGTTTACGCCTCCTATCAAAAAGATGGAGCTATCGCCTGATGCGATGGCGCAGCCTCCTGTAATGGTACGGTGGGAACCGTCTGCAAAAGAAGGTAAAAAAACTTCATTTTTCCACTGTTTTGTTTCCGGATGATAAGAAAGCATATCTGTACAGACAATGGCTTCCTGATGGGGGGATACCGGCTGGAAACCGCCTGCCAGATAGAGACGTATGCCATCCCCGGATTGCTGTGCTGTGAGGACAGGCTGTACCCGGACAGGTCCGGGGAAGTCTGGAAGCCGTACCCATTCCTTTTGAAGTGACGGTGTTAGCTGTAATGAAAAGAGCGGGTTTGTAGGGGCGGTTTGCGAGCCGTCCTTACCTATTGGAGCCGTTTGCGACTTGCCTTTACCCCCGGCGACATATAGGTGACCATCGGCGTATGTGGCTGAGAGATTATCCAGCGGTGTGGGAAGTGATGGCAGTTCGGAGATATGCAGTTGTTGCTTTTCCCCGTCCCAATTGACGAAGAAGACCTGTCCAGAGACCTCCTCATTGTTGTTTCCTCCGATCCAGACGAGTCCTTCGGGTGTTGTGACTGATGCCCCGTAAGCAAGCGGCAACGGTAGTTTGCCGATCCTTCTCCATCCGGCAGGAGATCGGGTGGTGATATCTAATGCATATATATCGCTGTAATATTCTTTTGTACCCCCTTCGGCCGCTGGTTTGTTGGGGAAGTTACATCCGCCTGCCACGAGCAACTGTCCGCCACTGATACCCGTAAACGGAGCAGATACGCCTGATGACGGACTTTTTTCAGTACCGGGTAGGTCGGGTAGCCGGAACCAGCTGACCGGAGACGCTTCCGAACGGAATGTCGAAGCCGGAAGTCCCGCTTCGTTCACTAAATTGGCGCGGGTGAAAGGTTGCCAGCCGTAACGGACGAATCTCGGATTTTGTATTTGGTCACTCCATATTTTTACGGTCTTTCCATCGATGATTTGTGCCTCTGCGGGGACGAATGAACCATCGTGTCCGGCTACTTCGAAAGTGCGCAGTTCGCCTCCGTCGGAACTGTGCATGCCTTTCCCGTAATCGAATGTGATATAGGCTGCGCCGTCTTTGAATTTTACCGAGCGGTAGAGCGGGCCGGACGGCAGGCAGTCGTGCCCATACGTCTTGTTGAGCGCCCAATGAGCGAGGCGTTCCCCTATTTCACGTTTGTGGCGTGGGTGGACATCCAGGGAATCGCCGTGATCGCTGCTGACCGCCATGCCGCTGTTGGGGATCGACCGGAGCATCCGGCGCTGGCTGTCTCGGAACCAGGGCCAGCTGGGACGGTCGATGCTGGAAAGTTGCACATAATAAAAAGGCAATTCTTCCGCCCAGTTCTCCCGCCAGTTTTTTGTCAAAAGATGAAACAACCTCTCATGTGCTTCCATATTGTGAGCATTCGATTCTCCCTGATACCAGATGACACCCCGTATCGGGAACTTTTCGAGCGGCCGGATACCAGACTCGTATAAGTAGCAAGGCTCGTAGGGATGCCGTTGCTGTTTGTTTGCCGATTTACGAATGTTCAGGGCGGCACGTTCCCGTGCCCAGCCTTGAATGAAATCATTCTGTTTCCAATCGTAGAGGATATCGGGAAATTCGAGTTCCAGAGTTCTGCGGTCTATCCAAGCCTCCGCCGGTGAACCGCCTATGGCGTTCAGGATAAGCCCGACCGGGACCTGCAAGCTGTCTGACAACATCTGCCCGAAGGCAAAGGCTACGGCGGAGAAACGATTTGCCGTCTCTTCGTTGCATTCCTTCCATTCGGTATCCCGGTAATATTGAAGCCTGTTAAGGGAGTCCAGTGTCGAAATATCCCATTCCACCGCACTTGTCGCCCACCGAGGCTTCATATCGAAAAGACGGATTTCCGGTTTCCGGGCGGCAAATTCCAGAAAAGCCTTCCGCTGGCTGTCCACGGCACTGCTGACTTGGAACGCCATATTCGACTGGCCGGAGCAAAGCCAAACTTCGCCGATCAGGACATTTGTATAATCCAGTTTTCCGGATGCAGCCGAGATACTCAACGTGTACGGACCTCCTGCCTTCATCGGCGGCAGGGTGACTGACCATTTCCCGTCCGGAGCCGTTACCGCTTCGCCTTTCTGTCCGGCGATGTCGACCGTTACTTTTTCTCCGGCATTGGCTGTCCCGGCTATCCTGAGCGGTTTTTCCCGTTGGAGTACCATATTGTCCGAATAGGTCATGGGCATTTGAAGACCTCCATAATCTCCGGTTAACGCCTGGCAGACTGTCCGTGCAATGATTCCGGCTCCTTCGGCTGTGGGATGCAAAGCGTCAGGTAAGAGGTCGGGACGGTCGTAAAGTCCCGCTTGTAGGTTGATCAGCCCGGTATTGGCGAGTGTTGCGATATCTTCGATGTTTTGTTGTATCTGCCAGTACCAATCGCGTGTACCCGATTTAAAGCGTGTGTGCCGGTGGGAAATCGGCGTCAGACGGCAAATCCAGATTTTACACTTCGGGTTCGCTTGCCGGAATGCATCGATCAGGGCCAGATAATCCTTGGTGAAGTCATCCCGGTAATTCGGCCAGTCACGCGGGTCGGTGTCATTCAGTCCGAGATGGATGACGACCCGGTCGGCAGCAAAGTCGAGAGCTGCCTTGTATTCCTCCTGCTCGTTGTAAGGACAGTGTCCCCTTCGCAATAGCGTTGCCCCACTTTTTCCGAAATTGACAACTTCGTATCTTTCGCCCAACATCCGTTGAAGCTGGGTGGGATAACTGTTCTTTTCGCGGTCCTCGATTCCGTGGCCGTACGTTACACTGTTACCGACACAGGCCACCTTGATCTTTTGTGCCTGGATCGTGGCACTCAATAGGATGAATAAGCAGAGCAGGATCTTTTTCATTTACTAATTGTTTTTTATGAACTATCTGACCAGTTGTTTCTCTATAGGGGAACGACAGTTTCATACAAGGGAAACAACAATTTCTCTATAGGGAAACAAGATTTTCCTTATAGAGAAACTGTTCCTCCATCCCTGTATGATTTGCTGAGGGTTGGGAAGTAATTCATGCAGGACTACTTGACTAGGTCAGTCAGTCTGATGGCCTGGAAAGTCATGTGAGCGACGCTCGATTCGTAGAAGATGCCGACTGTCTCCTTGTCGATCATGGACAGGCAGGAGTAACCCCAGCCTTCGTCTTCGTCCAGCGTCACCTGATTGGAGAGCGGCCAGGTCATACCTCCGTCCGTACTTACCTTTATGGTGATATGGTTACGTCCCTTTGTTGTGTTTGGGTTGGAGAAGATCAGCAGGTCTTTTCCGGTGATGTTGTCTTTGGCATCTACGTGGATGAGGCTTGCCATACAGACCGGTTCCTGCAGGGCACTGCGGCTGGACGGATGTTCGTACCAGGTCTTGCCCAGATCACGGGTGGTGGCCACGGCGCGGCTGCCTCCCCGATTATCACGCATATTCAACATTAGGACACCCGGTTCGACTTCGGCTACCTGCGCTTCGGTCGTGTTTGTGCGTGCCAGGTTATGCAGATGCCAGGTGGTTCCCCGGTCTTTGCTGTACATGATGCCGGCATTCGGTATGCGGGTGGAATCGATGAACTGGATAGGGAAAACCAGCGTCCCGTCTTTCATCGTGATACCCCGTCCCGGTCCCTGTAACAGGAAGTACCAGGAAGGATCTTTCACCTGCGAAGTAATATTGATCGGCTGGCTCCAGGTCTTGCCGTCATCTTCGCTTTTGACAAGCATCAGTTGGGCAGTGCTGTCAGCTGACATACCCGGCATGGAATTCCACCAGGCACGTCCGTTCCCCATGCCATGTGTCCAGGCGGCAACGATCCAGATCGTATTTGTTTTTTCATCCACCAGGATAGATGGGTCGCCCACACCATTCTGTGAGTGAGGCAGGCCCCCCGTTTCGCCGAACGTCATCGCAACGCGCATCGGCTCCCAGGTCTGCCCCTTGTCAGTGCTGCGGCTTACCCCTATATCGACCATTTCCTGCAGGTCCACACTACTGTTGTAGCGGATATCGTACACGCCCAAAAGTGTCCCGTTATTGGTCGTTACCAGTCCCGGAATACGGAAAGCCGCAGCCCCGTCGTCACCGGCATGGCGGACACCGATTCCCATGCGGCGGACATCCGATTTGCCATCCCACACGATTGTCGCCGGCATATTGTTGACCTCCGCCATCGGCATCTGGACAGTAAAAGTGGTCAACAAGGAAGCCTCCGGTTTCATCTCGATGCTGATCCAATAGTAGTTGACTCCTTCCACCATCGGTTGGTTGCTGGTGAAGGTCACGACATTGGAGATATCCGTCACCTCGCTTTGTTTAACGGAATAGGAGGGATTGGCAGTCTTTGTCTTGCCTTCCGCGTGGCTGGATATGTAGGAAACCGGACGGTAATGCTTTCCCTGTCGGGAAGTCGCTTCCGTTCCACTATAGAAAAAGCGTAAAGCCTTTATGTCGTTTAAGTTGATCCCCTCTTTGAATTGCAGGGAAAGTTTGTTGAGCACATCCCCTTTGTGGCCCTGTATACGCATTTCCACTAAGATATTGTCTGTCCGGTCGATCAGTATCGGGATCTGCGGCTTTCTGACAAACAAGCTGTCGGCAGCAAAGGCAGTTTGCATGAAGAGAAGGAGGCTGAAGTAAAGAAAGATTTTTCTCATGATGTTTTTTGTTGATTAGATTATTATAAAATAGGATTTCCAAAGATAATGACATTTGTAGGAAAAGTCAATACCTTTGGAAACCTTGCAAGTTTTACTTGTCGGTCATGTTGACCGTTTTCGGGCGTAAGAAGATGACTTCCACCATTAAGGCGACGAATACCAAGCCGGCCATCATCGCAAAATCTTGTCCTAAGTTACCGGCATCCGTCGATTCACCCAGCAGTTTTGTGATGATCGCTCCGGCAAAGACTCCGGTCATGTTCATGATGCCGTAGGCGGTCGCCCGGTAGCGCGGCGATACGAATTGGCAGAGGATCGGCATGTTGTTGGCGTCGAAAATGCCGAATCCGATACCGAAACAGAGCCCACCGCCGACAATCATGGCGAAACTGTCGCCGAACCCTAACAGCAGGAGTGCCGGAATGGTCAGGGCAAGTCCGATGGAACCGGTATAAATGCGTCCCCGTACATTCCGTTGAATCCACTTGTCGGACAAGATGCCGCCTGCAATTACCCCGATAAAGGAAGAGATTGCGATCGTAAAGGTGGACAATGGCCCGGCTTCCGACATATCGATGGACAAATTCTCGGAAAACAAAGTCGGCAACCAGTTCTTAGTCGCCCAACCCGGCAAGCTCGAAGTGGCGAAGTAGAGTAGGATAATCCAGAATGAAATGTTGACGAACAACATTCCCATTCCCCTTATCGCCGCTTTCACCGGATTCTCTTTCGGTCCGGGTTCCAAATCCAGTTTGGTGACCGTATGATCTTTTTTCTCTTTCAGGAAAAAAATCAGGACGAGACTGTATGCAATCCCGATAATTCCGAACCAGTGGAAAGTCGTTTCCCAACTGTATGCCCCCGCGATGGTGGCCCCGAAACCACCCAATGCCTGTCCGGTGTAGAGCCCGGTCATGTGGATCCCGACGGCTAATGATCTCGTTTTTTCTTGGTGATAATCCGTGATCAGCGAAAGTCCGGCAGGGATGTACAAAGCTTCGCTGACTCCCATAATAGCGCGGAGAATATAAATCTGGTTGAAATCGGTCGAATATCCCATCATCAGTGTAACGAACGACCAGACGAAGAGACTGCCCACGATCAGCCATTTCCGGTTGATCCGATCGGCGATCATACCGGCGACAGGGCTCATCAGGCCGTATATCCATAAGAATACCGCCATCAGGCGTCCGAAGTTTGTGGCAGATTCCAGTTCGGTAATGTCGATCATCATAGCAGACTTCATGGTCGAAAGCATCTGTCTGTCCATGTAGTTTAACAAAGCTACGCCCCAAAGCAGGGCGACAACGATCCAGGGGTAATATTTCTTATTGTTTGTCATAGCTCTGAAAGAATTTCTTTACATAAAAGATTACATTTCAGAAGCATCCGGGGTATATGGAACGGACCTTTGTACATATTCCCTTTTGCCGGTTGCGAGAGTGTCCCGTCATAATGGAAGTAGCCGAACCATTCGCCGTATTCTTTATCCGGGAAACGGGCATACGTGTATTCGTTTATCAGTTTGTGCATTTCCAAGTATTTGGGATCACCTGTGGCTTCGTAGGCATATAGTGTGGCGATGATGGCCTCACACTGTGGCCACCAGAACTTCATGTCGTGCCAGTATTCCTGCTGCGGACGGTTCTTGCAATCTCTGAAATAGGTGATTCCACCGTGTGTTTTATCCCAGCCCCATTCCCAGGACCAGTCCAGGATTGTGAGTCCCATCTGCTTCAACTGCGGGTCCCAGTTCCGGTGTTTGGCCTCTTCGAGGATGAACCAAGCAGTCTCGATGGAATGGCCCGGATTGATGGTCCGGCCTGGAATCGAATCGATGAATTCGCCGTTCGGCCCGACTGTTTCCAGAATGGCTTTAAACTCCGGCTTCATGAAATCGCGATGCAGTTCGGCTATCGACTCGTCGATCTGGCGTGTCAGCACAGGGTCGTCTATCGCTTCCCGGATGCGGGCGGCGGTGTCGATCAGGATCATGCAAAAGGAATGTCCTTTTGCTACGAATCCTTCTCTGAATTTGGGCTCTAATGTGCCCGGTGTGTTTTTGTAATAGAGAATTTGGTTGAACAGCTTGACCGCCTTTTCTGCATAGCTCTTGTCGCCGGAAGCGATTGAATACTGAGCCATTGCAATTGCGGCAAACGTTTCAGAAAATACATATCGGCGTTTTCGTACGGGAGTTCCTGTTTTAGTCACTTCATAAAACATGCGGCCGTCGGTATCGAAACAATATTTCTCGATAAAGTCGATCCCGTTTTTACAGGCTACCAGCCATTCGGCCCGTTTTTCGAGGTTGTTATAAGCATAGGCGAGGATAAAGGCGAAACGGCCCTGGAACCAGACCGATTTGTTCGTGTCCAGTAGCGAACCGTCCCGATCCAGACAGGTAAAGTAGCCTCCATTCTCATGATCGATACCATATTTCAGCCAGAAAGGCAGAATGTCGGTCAGTAAATCATTTTTGTATTTTTCGCCCCAATATCCGAGGTATTCGGAGGGTTTTGTAATGTCGTTCATGGCGTTTATGGATTTAGAATTTATTGCATCTGTCGAAAAAATGAATTGCTTCCAGTTCAGCTTTCATGGCCGCCTCTTCCGCATCCGTCATATTCTGGAACGGTGTTCGGTTTTTACCTAAATCGAGCCCGATCAGCTTCATGATCCGCTTGCCACCCACGATATTACCGCGATAATGGCAGATCACATTGATCACTTCCTGTGAGAAGTTCTGACGTTCGCGTGCTGTTTCGAGGTCTCCGGCAGCCCAGGCTTCGAGTATTCCGGTCAGCTCTTTACCGTTGTAGTTGGTTGTCCCGCCGATGCCGCCTTGTGCACCGCCCATCGCCAGGCATGGAAGGATTGTCTCGTCCTGTCCGTGAAGCATATCGAATTTGCCGTCTTTATACAAGCGGCACTGGTTGTATTCGTAAAGGCTTTCGTATGTATATTTGATACCGGCGAAGTTTGGTATACGCCCGTCCACCGCTTTCAGCAGTTCGACCATCGGCAGGAAAGCACCGTTGAAAGCCGGGATGTGATAGTAATAGAAAGGAAGTTCCGGAGCGCCGGATGCGATTTCTTCGCAGTATTTCACCAATTCTTCTATCCGGTTCACTTTCGGGAAAGGAGAGGCCATTGCGCCGATTCCCCAGGCACCTATCTTTTGGGCATGTGCAGCCAGCTTATGGCTCGATTTTACGCATGTGCTGCCTACGTGTACGATGACCTTGAATCCGTCAGGCGCCACTTCTACCCATCTTTCGGCCAGTTTCATGCGCTCTTCGTCGGTCAGCATATAGCCTTCTCCCGAAGATCCGTTGATAAACACTCCCTTTAAACCGTTTTTAACCAGAAGCTTGGCGTATGCTTCTATCGGTTCGTAATTTACTTCCCCGTTTTCGTAGAACGGTGTGAAAGGTGCATCAATTAAGCCTTTAATCTTTTCCATTATCTGAGCGATTTAATGTGTTTTACTATCCGATGTTTTTAAATACTCGGCAAATATAAATAAAATATTTTAATAATATAGCCTGGATTAAAATATTATTACAAATAATGGTCTAAAGAAAAGAAGGTTCTATTAATAATGTATCATACCAAGCAGCTTGCTTCTTGATAAGAGGCATGCTCCGAATGAACCTGCCCTTTCTCCTAATTTGGATATTTTGATTTCTGTGTCCTGATTGACTAAGTTGAGCGAATATTTACGGATGGCGCTCTTGATCGGCAAACTGATATACTCGCCTGCCAGTGAAAGTGTTCCGCCCAGTATGACCAGTTCCGGATTGAAGATGTTCATCAGCCCGGCAATACCTTTTCCTAAATTTACGCCCATTTTTTCGAGAATGTCGATGCATAGCACGTCTTCTTTCCTCACCGCTTCGAGCAGGTCGCCGAGTGAGATTTCCTCTCCGCTGTCCAGTTTCCCGGCGAGTATGGTGTTGCTGCCTTTCCGGTAACGTTCCATCAGGATACGGTGGAAAGCCGATCCGGAAGCCTCTGTTTCGAGGCACCCTTTCTTGCCGCAATGGCACAGCACCTCGTTTTCGAACATGCAGAAGTGTCCGAGTTCCCCGGAAAATCCGGATTTCCCGTAGTATAAATTGCCGTCGATGATGATGCCAAGTCCCAGTCCCCATGCCATATTGACGAACAGGATATTCTTTTCTCCCTGCACGACTCCTTTCATATATTCGCCGTAGGTCATGGCCCGGCTGTCGTTTTCAATGAAGACCTTTGCCTGCAACCGTTCCTCGAGAATCTGTGCAAGAGGTTTCTCTTCGAAATAGAAAATGCTGTAGCTATAGCCCGATGCTGGGTTCACGCGGCCGGTGATATTGACTCCGATCGCTAATATCTTATTCCGTTCGACAGGCAATGAAACGATGAAATCGTCAATAATCTTGCAGAACTGCTCCAGTGAGGCTGGTGTATTTTCAAGTTGGTACGGGATGTTCTCTTCGAGTTGTACTTTGTCGCCTTTAAAGTCGATCGCTGCGATATTCAACTTGTCCTTAAGCATATCGACTCCCACAAAGTAGCCGGATGCCGGATTGAGGCCATAAATGTTCGGTTTGCGTCCCCCACTGGTTTCCTGTTTCCCGAAGTCCAGGATATAACCGTCTTCTTGAAGCTCTGCAACCAGCTTGGTGACAGTCGGAATACTCAGGTCCATTTCACGGCCCAGGTCGGCGATGGTCGCGTCGCCATTGGCGATATAATAGTGGATGATCTTCTTTTTCAGAAGTTCACTGCGGCTGTTATTATCGGAAGACAGTAAAAAATTTGTATTCATGGCCGTTAGAATGTTATAATAATAATATAGCTCTACAAAAGTATATAAAATTTTTTCAAATATGGGACTATGAAAGTAAAATTTAGGGTGAACGTGCCAAAATATGCGATTCCATTCTCTACGTTCTCCATCGCATAGAAAGTGAAGCTCACAACGGCCAAAAGTGAATACTCCTAAACGGGTTCAAAGTACAATAACCCCTCCTAAAAGCGTTATATTGGAATTTCTGCTAATAACCAGAGCTTTGTCGAATATCGAGTTTCTTAAAAAATATTACCCGCAAGGGTAATTTGAAATATATGGGGTATAAAATCAATTTTCATGCGCTATTGTTTCGATTCGGACCAACGAGTATTTTAATGAATCGTACAATAAGTAATAGGTGACACTAAGCTTCGTTTTGAAGATGATGTGAACCTATTAAATCATCATCTAAAAGGTTCACATTTCTTCCATTGGCATATTGGCTAAAAACAGGTGGGCTTTAGGCTGAAAAGCGTAAAAACGGGGGATATACGTGTCGGCTGAAATGCCCAAAACGAATTGAATTGACAGCTAAAAGCCTGTTTTTACGATAAACTGAGTAGTCGAAGGTGTTGTCCTGATTATAAAAATGCGTACCTTTCCCGCCTGAAAGCAATAGATCTAACAATATATCCGTATGAAAAACATATTCTTGCTTATCTTATTACCTGTCTGTCTCTTCTTCTCATGCGGAGGGAACCGGACTGCGTCGGAAATGATGGATCGGGCAGAAATACTTTTGGAAACAAATCCGGATAGTGCTTATACATTATTAAATAATATAGAAACCCCTGATAAATTGAACGAAAGGCAGTTTGCACGTTGGTGTATGCTGTATTGCCGGACGGCGGACAAATTGTTCGAAGATATGTTGTACACCGAACAACTCGACCGGGCTTTGTCTTGGTACAAAAATCATGGGACTGCGGAACAGCAGGCTTGGATGGGGCTCTACTTAGGGCGTTCGTATGTGAAAGACAAACTCTTTATTCCGGCGACGAAAGCTTATTCGGATGCGTTGTCGTTGACAAAAGAGAAACATTTATATAATGTAGCAGGGTATATTTGTAGCTATATGGCGGATCTTTACCAATATACGGGTCAGAGAAGTGAGGAGCGGAGGAAAGTCGAAGATGCAGTCGGTTTTTTCAAACAGGCTGGTAATGAACGAAGTTATGCCTTTGCCTTGCGAGATGTGGCAAAGACATGGGCATTTGACGATTCCTTGTCGTTGGCGCTTCACTATATGCTAATGGCAGATTCAGTTATTACGAACCTCCGGGATTCGGCTGAAATTGGTGAAATAGCTAATGGTTTGGGGAATATTTATGATTTGATGGGGGATGTGGAGAAATCAAAAGCTTGTTTCTTCAAGTGTTTAAATTTGAATACGATGGATCAAGCTCCGACTTACCTGGCTTTGAGTGATCTCTATTATAATGAAAGCCACCTTGATTCTGCCCGTTATTATCTTGAGAAAGCTGCAACTCCGACATCGAATTCTTATACATTGATAGATTGTTTTTATTTAGGTTATCTTATAGAGAAAGAGGCTGGCGATACGGAAAGGGCACTTTGTCTTTTGGAGCAATACCAAGAAAAGAAGGATTCTTTGTACAATGAACAAATGCAGGTTGATATCGTTGATGCGGAGAAACGGCATGATGTTGTCACTGTTGTTCAAGAGAATAGAGAATTGGTAGTTGAGAAACGATTTTTGTTAGCTTTTGCTGTTATCATTTGTCTTTTGTTAGTTGTAGGCTATCAGATGAGAGATAAGAAAAGGCTTCTTGAGATAAATCAACGACAAAAGTTTTTAGAAGAAGAGAAAAGACATCATAAGAAACTGAAAACTGAACTCGAAGACCGTCTTCAAGAGCTTACGGCAGAGATGGAAAGGAAAGCTGCAACACATGAGGATACAAGTGAATACAAGAAAGAGATCATTGCCTTGAGATTTGAAAAATTGAAACAGTCTTCTTTGTTTAAAGCAATAAAGGAGCAATGTCGGAAAGTAGAACTAAATATTGAACAAAAATTAAGCGAAGAAGATTGGAAAGACCTTATCCGGCTGATTAATTCTCTTTTTCCGAATACTTCTGCTTTTATGAAAGAAAATACGTTGGGACTGACAAAAACAGAAACCAAAGTCTGTTATCTCAGTTTTTTTAATCTGCGTTTAAGTGAAGAGGCCATTCTTTTAGGAGTCAGTTCAGACTCGGCTAATAAATTCCGGAGTCGTACCCGGCAGAAACTATGCCCAGACCAAAAGGGGGGTGATATAAACGAGTTCATCCTTCAAAAAGGATGGTAAAAGCCCGAATTTTGCATTAAAATATGGACAATTCTTACTATTGGAATTCGTAAATAGTTGATTGATAGATTTAAATGTAGGGATTGTGTGAATGTTAGTTGTCTATAATAAAAGTGTAGCATGAGTCTATATGCTTTATTATCAGATGGTGTGAATTTATGTAGGACAATTTTGTCCATATAAGAAAGGGTTTTGTCCATATCCCAATTTGTAGCTTCTTATGCTTTCCTTTATGTTTGCATCCAATGATTAATTAACAATGCTTATATGAATACATTTAGAAAAATCGGATGCTTGCTCTTAATAGCAGCTTTTTCGTTTCCTTGCTTTGCCAAAAAACGAATACACCTAAAAGGAAAATGGAGTGATCGATTTAGAACTATTATCTCTGAGCAATCCATCCAAGCATGGGTTGAAGACAACAACAAAGATTTGTTGTTGGAGTTTTCTGCTAATTTAGGAACGGTCGAAGTGACTATAACAAATTCAGTAGGAGAAGTAGTATATAAACAATCTGTAGAGGCACAGCCTTCGGTGGTCATTTCTTTGGAAGAAGAGATGAGAGATGGAGATGTGGTGTTGGTGACAGATGGTGAGAATGTGATTTATGGATCTTTATAATTAACTACAAAATAATAAAAAATGAAAGTTTATAACTTGTTTATTGCGATATTATTATCGCTTGTTTTTGGTACGTCATGTACTAATGAAGAAATAAATGAATTTCAACCAAATCAAAAATTACAGACGAAAGCAATTGAAAAATCAATTGAAGTATCAGATGTTGCTCAATTGATTTCTATGGTTGAGATTGATGATGAAGTCATGAATGAAGTTAAAACAGGAGTTGAAAACTCATGTAAATATGGTTTAGATGAAGAATATAGATTTACAGATATGCTTAATCCGGATGAAAGTAAAATATCTCGATCTATTAATATTCCGATTTTAATTCAGAGAATGAAGGCGAAATATGAAGAATTGGATTTGGAAACTTTGAATTCTGATTTTTTTGATCTTCTTGAAAATAGTGATCTACAGATATATTGGCCATATTCTGACAATTGGAATGGCTTAGACAAGCCTATCATTGTCTGTGGTTCAGAAGATGATAAATTAGTTTATATTTTTAAAGGGAATAATAATGAAACAGACACTATATCTTTTACGAAAGAATTTATTAAGCAAAATACTGTTTGGGTTATTTCAGAAAATAGCACACCATATGATGAGCTTCCAAATTTTTATAAAGATGAATTTATAAATAAAGATGGAGTCGTGTTTTTAAGCCAATATGCAGCTAAAAAAATGGCTTGTAATAATCGTGCTATAGGGAGTGATAGCGGAATTTATCTTGATAAGTTTAATGCTCTTCACTCATATGAAGGAGGGCTGTCGGCAGGTGGACCAGAGTTGAATTTTATATGGTGCCATGCTGGACTGTCTTTATCCAATTCACCTACAGGATTTGTTAATACTTACAGATATAATATGAAAGGTAGTGAAGTTGGGAAAGAAATACAATTAGATTATCGAATAAGAAATTTTTGGCCAGAAAATGAAGTAGAAAACGTTCTTGTCGTTTTTGATTCGGATGGTGGTAAAGATAAAACAGCTACACGTAATATGAGATATATTGATCTCTTCGGTAAAGAAACAATTGTTTCAGCTAAATTTAAATATGAGAGACGAGATGAGTTTATTTTTGATAAAACCTTCACTCGAAAACAAATTTATGAAGATAACTATGCTACTTCCGGCGACTTAAGACAGTACAAAAATTCTGAAAATTTATTTTGGGTTACTCTTGCTGTTAAATAAATGATACAAACTATATTACCATCGAGATGAAAGCATTTTAGTCTCGATGGCAATATTTTAGATATAAATATGAAAGCGAATTTGTAGAACTAAAAACAAAATTTAATGGGAAAAATAATTATTTCGCTACTTTTACTAATCTCTTCTTTGTCCGTAAAAGGGATTGAATTACAGCCTTATTCCGGAATTATATATTCGCATAGATGGGGTTTGCAGACTGGTGCGGACATCAGTTTCCCTCTGAAAAATAATTTTTATTTTCAAACGGGCCTGATGCTTTATTCAAATCCGGAACCAACATATTCTTATGACGATTGGAGGATTGGCGTCAATTTGCCTATTTATATGCAATATCGGTTGCCAATAAATAACAAGTTGAGAATAAATATCAATGTCGGGCCTTATTTGGGAATTGCATCTGTCGGGCAAATAGGTGTTGCATGTAAAATGGGTATTGATATTTCAAGGGTTAATTTAGGTCTCAGCTATTATCAGAATTGTGTGACAGATAAATTTGCGGTATTAGGATTGTCTGTAGGATATAAATTTGTGCTCTGACATATATTGAAAAAGTATTCTCGCTGAGTAGGGGTTTTCTCATTTTTCCAGTCATATCAACGAAGTCAAACCAATAAAAAGAGAGTGATGTTTTTATTGTTGAGTTTAGTGTGTTTATCTGTTTCCGCACAAAATGGGAAAGTGAGAAGTGGGGTAATAGGTGGTGTTTCGATGGATTGGTATAAGGATGAGGCTATGTCTAAAGGCAACGTTGGGTTTAATATACCGGATATGAAACCTTCTTTTCATGTGGGATATCAGTTTCAATTCGAATTGAAACACCGTTTATCGGTGGATGCTACTTTATTATATGGGCAGAAGCGGGGAGAAATTACTTCGGTTGGCTATGAAGTGGCACCGGTTAAAGGCTACAAAAGTAAGTTTGCAAGAAACTACATTGCTTTGGACGGTGTTCTGAATTATAACCTGATAGGAGGACTGAAGGTCGGAGCGGGTGTTGAGCCTACTCTCCATTTTAAGGATCATATTATGATTGGGAATACAATCAAATCAGCCTTTGACGTCCCGGTCGTTGTCAAAGCCGCTTATACTTTCAAATACTTCGATCTGGCCCTGACATACAAACATGGCACTTGCAATGTAATGAAAGGAGTCCCTTATATGAAATCGGGACGGACACGTGATCTGCAAGTTTCTATCTTTGTCCCGATATTCCGGTGATACAAGTTCAGAACCCGGTAATTCTTATTATCTTTGCCTGTCAAAGCAATAAGAATATGGAAGATGAATTTGATATAAGGGATGCACGTGTTCCGGAGAGCGAGCGAGAGTATGAGAATGCGCTTCGCCCGCTTTCGTTTCATGACTTCAGCGGACAGGCCAAAGTAGTCGAGAACCTGAAGATTTTCGTGATGGCAGCCCGGATGCGTAAGGAGGCACTCGATCATGTGCTGTTGCATGGGCCTCCCGGATTGGGAAAGACTACATTATCCAATATTATAGCGAATGAATTGGGAGTCGGCTTCAAGGTGACTTCAGGGCCGGTACTGGATAAACCGGGCGATCTGGCGGGAGTGTTGACTTCGCTGGAAAAGAATGATGTCCTTTTTATCGACGAGATCCACCGGTTGAGCCCGATTGTGGAGGAATACCTGTATTCGGCGATGGAAGATTACCGGATCGATATCATGATCGATAAAGGGCCGAGTGCCCGTTCCATCCAGATCGACCTGGCTCCGTTTACATTGGTGGGAGCGACGACTCGCAGTGGTTTGCTGACAAGTCCGCTCAGGGCACGTTTCGGGATCAATATGCACCTCGAATATTACGAGATGGAGACGCTGACGAAGATCGTGTTGCGTAGTGCCGATATCCTGAATGTGAAATGCGAGCTGAGTGCAGCACGCGAGATCGCTTCCCGTAGTCGTGGTACCCCCCGTATAGCGAATGCATTGCTACGTCGTGTGCGTGATTTTGCACAGGTGAAAGGGTCAGGCGAGATCGACAAGGCGATTTCCTGCTATGCACTGGAGGCATTGAACATCGACCGGTACGGTCTGGATCAGATCGACAATAAGTTGCTGACGACTATCATCGACAAGTTTAATGGTGGACCGGTAGGGCTGACGACTATCGCGACTGCGCTGGGAGAAGACCCCGGAACGCTGGAAGAAGTTTATGAGCCTTTCCTTATTAAAGAGGGTTTTATCAAACGTACGCCCCGCGGTCGCGAGGTGACGGAGTTGGCTTATACCCATCTGGGACGGCTTCGCCCCGACGGAATACAAAGCTCACTATTTTAGTCAAACCATTAATTGTCAATTACCAATTATCAATTGTCAATTGTTTTAAATTATGGCAGGAGGAATGAAGCGGCTCGCAGGAGAGACCGCAATTTATGGCGTCAGCAGTATTGTCGGGAAGTTCCTGAACTGGATGCTGGTGCCGATGTACACGCGTGTACTGGCTACCGAAAGCGATTTCGGGATTGTGACGAATCTGTATGCTTGGACAGCCTTGTTGATGGTGATCTTGACGTATGGGATGGAGACTGGCTTTTTCCGGTTTATGAACAAGAAAGAGATCAAGCTCCCGATGCGGGTGTATGCGACGACGTTATTCAGTCTGGCGTTCACTTCCGTCCTGTTTATGGTGTTGGTGTTCAGTGCGCTGGCTCCGATCAGTAACTTTTTAGGATATGGTGCGCACCCTGAGTATATCGGGATGATGGCGGGGATCGTGGCGGTGGATGCTTTCTGTTGCGTTCCGTTTGCTTTCCTCAGGTATCAGGGGAAGGCGGTTCGCTTTGCAGCGATCAAACTGTTGAACATCTTCCTGAATATCGTATTGGTGATCTTCTTCCTGATCGTTTGTCCGTGGCTGTATGAACATGCGCCGGGATTGATCAGTTGGTTTTATGTGCCCGGCTATCAGGTAGAGTATATCTTTGCCAGTAATGTGGTTACTTCGGTGGTGACGTTCTTGCTTTTGGTGCCGGATATGATACCCGGATTGCGTGAGAAAGCCAGTTTTGTGTTGCTGAAACAGATGTTGAAATACTCGTTCCCGATCCTGATTTTAGGGATTGCCGGTATTTTCAACCAGACGGCGGATAAGATTCTGTTCCCTTTCCTGTTCGAAGATAAGGATTATGCGGCTACCCAGTTGGGGATTTATGGGGCCTGTTTCAAAGTGGCGGTGGTGATGGTGATGTTTATCCAGGCATTCCGGTATGCCTACGAGCCTTTTATTTTTGCCAGGAATAAGGATGACGATAATACGAAAGCATATTCGGAGGCAATGAAGTATTTCATTATTTTTTCGTTGATTATCTTTTTAGGTGTGATGTATTATCTGGATATCCTGAAATATTTTGTAGACGCCAAGTATTATCCCGGATTGCGTGTCGTACCGATTGTGATGTTGGGAGAATTGTTCTTCGGAATCTATTTTAACCTGTCGTTTTGGTATAAGCTGATCGACCAGACGCAGTGGGGAGCCTACTTTTCGACGATCGGTTGCGTGGTGACCGTGTTGATGATTGTATTGTTGGCTCCGGTTTACGGGTATATGGCATGTGCTTGGGCTTCATTTGCCAGCAATCTGTTGATGATGATCCTTTCCTATGTGATCGGGCAGAAGAAATTCCCGATCCGGTACGATATAAAGTCGGCCGTTATTTATAGCATATTGGCGGCTTTATTTTATGCTGTCGGGATGTTGCCCCGTATCGATTCGGAAATTCTCCGTTTGGGCTATCGTACGGTTTTGCTCCTGGTTTTCTTGGCAATCATCATTAAACGCGTCTTCCGTTAAGCGAATTGCCTTATATCGGAAAAAGATTTGCATCTAAGAATATTGGAACTGGCAAAATATGAACCTGTTGGCTATTTGTAGGGATTAATCGGGAACCGTAGCACGAACCGGGCTCCTCCGGTATAACTGGTGTCCAGTTTGAGGGAACCGTTGAGACGTTGGGTGATGAGGCGGCAGAGGTAGAGGCCGAGACCCGAACCGGGGATGAAGTCGTCGTTCTTGGTGAAACGTTCAAAAATCCATTCGCTCTTGTCTGCCGGAATTCCGCATCCTGTGTCGGTAACGCTGATGCACATTATTTTTCCTTCTTCTTCAGGCTGGTAGGAAAGTGTGATGCTTCCCTGATCCGTGAACTTGTTCGCGTTGTTCAGCAGATGGGTGATGATAATGCCGAAATGATTCGGGTCCGAATAGATCAGGTCATTGCTCTTGTCGCCTTCGATCTGGTAATGGATATCCGGCTTCTGCTGCAACTTTTTCAACTGGTTCATTTCGTGGTGGCAAAGCAGGTCGATATGGACCGGTTCCAGCGGGAGGATTTCGTTGCTGCTATCCAGTTGGGCGATTACCAGAACATCGTTCATCATGGAGGTGATGTTATGGCAGTTCGTATAGATGATTTTGCTGAATTCCTTTTTTTCCTCCGGGCTTACGCCGTCGCCGGTGATGAGTTCGGCAAAGCCGTTGATCGCATTTAGCGGCGTACGCACTTCGTGGCACATATTCTTGATAAAGGCGTTCTTCATCCGTTCGCTTTCCTGTGCCTTTTCACTGGCGATGACTACCAGTCGGTTCGACTCCTGCAACTCCTTGTACAGCGATTTGATCTTTCCTAAGCGGAAGAATATGAAGATTCCGAAGCAGATCGAAAGGATGAGCAATGTAAGGAATAGATATAACCGGCTCTGGCTTTTTTGCAGGTCTACTTCCAGCGCTTTCTTCTCGACCACCAGCTCGTCTACATGTTTTTTGATCTCCAGGTCTTCGACTTTGTTTTCCATGCTTCGTGTGCGTGCGGAATCCAAGAGTACGGTATATTCCTTGTAGGCTTCGTAGGCATCTTTATATCTGTGCAGACTGTCGAGACAGTCGATTTTGTCTTTTAGCGTCAGGACGATGTTTTCGGTCAGGTCGAACTGGAAATCGCCGTGGCGGAAATAATAGATGACTGAATCGTTGTAATCTGCCGCTTTCTGGAAGTCCCGTATCGATTTGTAATAGTTGAGCGAAGTGAAAAAGCGGTCATATTCGGCGGAGAATGCGGCATCTTCGGGATATTTCCTGTTCAAATCGATGAAGTAGTTGAAATAGTAGGTTGCCATATCTTTCCCGACCGTTTCTGTTGCGGTTGCCAAGGTGGAGTAGGCGTTCAGAAGATGCCGTTTGCTTGTGTACGGACGCTTCTTCATCTCTTTTGTGTCTGCATATTCCTTTTGCATGTTCAGGTAGAGGAGGGAGGCTTTCACCCGATCTTCGGGAGTCGCTTCCATAAGGCTCAGTATGTTGAGCGTATTCAGGCGGAACAGATACGAATAGCGGAGCGGGATATTGTCCGATAGCTTGATCAGGTTGTTCATGTAATAACATATCTCTTTATAGATAGCATTCTGGTTTTTCGGATCGACCCGGTTGCTGTTCGCCATACCGAGGAGATAATAGTTCGCTATTTTGTCGAGAACCGGCATGCCTTTTTCCGTTTCGAGGCGGAGTTTGTATTTTTCAATCAGCTTCATCCGGTCTTCGCCTTTGGTGTAATAGACAACACGGACATCCATGATCGTTTTCATATACGTGACAAGGAAATCGCGTGCTTTCCCTTTCAGTTCCCTTTCGGCTTCGGCGAGATACACCTTTGCGCTGTCCTTGGCATCGGTATTCACATAAAAGCGCAAGATTTCGGTCAGGGCCGCTTCCTTATAATAGTCTTCGTCTTCTTCAAGGGCGAGTTTATAGAGTTGCTTGGCATATTCCACTTGTTCTTCCTGTCGGGAAATATCCATCAGATTAGTCATGATTTCCAGTTTTTGTAAAGGAGAGGAGGCAGATGACAAGGCCCCCGACAGCGAATCTTTCACTGCTGTATTCGCCTCTGTAGAGAGGGAAAAAGCGAGGAAGTATATCAGGAGAATGTAGTGTTTCATCTTGTTTACCGGGATTAATTGAGAGTGTTCGTTGTTGTTTCTGTATTGTGTATCTGCAAAGTTAAGTGAAAATCAATAATTATCAGGATATATGCTCCACTTATTTTATGTTCACAGCTCTTATTTTTTATTTCGAGATACTATTTCTATCTTTGTGCAGTTTAGGCGATGTGTTAAAACGGTTGTGAGAGAGTGTTAGCCATTATAAAGGTCGTTTAACGGGATGTTCGTATACAAACATGATTTTAATAGGATGGAAAAAGGATTGTTGCACAAGCAAATTAGGGACTTCTTTGTCCGTAATTTTGATGTCCGTCAAGAAAAAGAGGATGAACTCGAAACGATCGAGTCTATCAAGAAAGGCATAGAGTTTAAGGGGACGAACCTCTGGGTTCTGATCTTTGCAACCTTTGTTGCTTCGCTGGGTTTGAATACGAACTCGACGGCGGTGATTATCGGTGCGATGTTGATTTCCCCGCTGATGGGCCCTATCATGGGGTTCGGTCTGGGATTGGGAATCTCTGATTTCGACCTGATCAAGCGTTCCTTCCGCAATTTTGCTACGGCGACGGTATTTAGTGTCATCACATCGACGCTCTTTTTCCTGATCTCTCCGATCAGCGAGGCGCAGAGTGAGTTGCTGGCCCGTACGCAGCCTACTGTCTATGACGTGCTCATCGCGTTCTTCGGTGGTCTGGCGGGGATCGTTGCCAGTTCGACCAAGAGCAAGGGGAATGTGATTCCCGGCGTGGCGATCGCTACGGCTTTGATGCCGCCGCTTTGTACGGCCGGATTCGGATTGGCGAGCGGTAACCTATATTATTTCTTCGGTGCTTTCTATCTCTATTTTATCAATACGGTGTTTATCAGTCTGGCTACCTACGTGGTGGTCCGCCTGTTGAAATATCCGAAGAAGGTCTTTTTAAACAAACAGCGCGAGAAGATCGTGACGAGATATGTCGGGGTGATCGTTTTCTTTACCATCGTGCCGAGTCTTTTCCTGAGCTACAACCTGATCCGAGCCAGTTATTTCAATGACCGGGTGCGGACGTTCGTCGCGGATGAACTGAGTTTCCCGAACACGCAGATATTGAGCAAGACGGTGATCGACACCAGTGACAAGAAAGAGGTGAAAGTTGTCCTGATCGGCGAGACTGTGCCGGAAACGATGATAACGAACGCCCGTGCCAAGATGCCGAAATACGGCTTGAAAAACGTAGGGCTTATCGTACAGCAAGGGTTCGGGCAGGAAGCCACCGACATTAACGAGTTGAAAAGCCTACTGATGCAGGATTTGTATAAGAATAGCGAAGAGGTTCTCCGGGCACAGTCCCTCCAGATCGATTCGTTGAAACGCGACCTGAACAAATATCACAGTCATAATCATCTTACGTCCGAGCTGATGCCGGAAATGAAAGTTCTTTTCCCTTATATCAAGGAAGTCTCTTGTGCGCATACCTATCTGATGGATATGGATAGCATTCAACCCGATACCGTCCTGTTAGTCTATCTGAAAAGTAAAGAAAAAGTACGCGAGGCGGAACAAGAAAAGATCAAGAAATGGCTTGCCGCGCGTGTAGAACAAAAGAAAATCAAATTAATTATTGAATAACGAACAAAGAATGAATTTTATGAAGAAGTTGTGGGCAGTGTTACTGCTTCTCGTTGCTTCAGGCCAAGTGTTTGCCGATGAGGGCATGTGGGTACTGAAAGAGTTGAATAAACAAAACCTGGCGAGGATGAAGGAGTTGGGATTTACTCCGTCTTACGAACAGTTGTACAGTGAAACTGACCCGTGTGTTGCCAATGCCGTGGTGATCTTCGGAGGAGGATGTAGCGGTATCACCGTCTCTAATGAAGGGCTGATTTTCACCAACCACCATTGTGGTTTCGGTTCGATCCAGCAGTTAAGCAGTGTGGAACACGATTACCTGAAAGACGGTTTCGTTTCCCAGAGTAAGGAAGAAGAGTTGCCGGTTCCGGGCCTGACAGTCCGCTACCTGCGTGAGACGGTGGATGTGAGCGATCGCATTAATTCACAGATAGCTTCGATCAAGGAAGAGCACCTGCGTCTGGCTGCTGCCGACTCGATCGGGCAGGCGATGGCCGATTCTGTGGGAAACACGGAATTTCAGGCTGCCGATGTCGTACCTTTCTATAATAATAACAAGTATTTCCTGATCGTCTACGATGTTTTCAATGATGTCCGTATGGTGTTCGCTCCGCCCAGCTCGGTCGGAAAATTCGGTGGGGATACGGACAACTGGATGTGGCCGCGCCATACGGGCGATTTCTCCGTGTTCCGCGTATATGCAGGTGCCGATAACAAGCCGGCAGCCTACAGCAAGGATAATAAGCCATATCAGCCTAAATACGTAGCCGAAGTGTCGTTGCAAGGTTATGAGGACAAGGATTACGCGATGACGATCGGTTTCCCCGGCAGCACGGACCGTTATCTCTGTTCATGGGGTGTGCAGCAGCGTATCGAGGATAGCAATAAGCCTCGTATCGAAGTGCGTGGCATCAAACAGGCGATCTGGAAAGACGCGATGTTGAAGAGCGACGAGGTGCGTATCAAATATGCCTCCAAATATGCTGGTAGTTCCAATTACTGGAAAAATTCAATTGGCATGAATAAGGGGCTTGCCAACCTGAAAGTGATCGAACGCAAACGCGAAGAAGAAGCTGCTTTTGCCGCCTGGGTGGCACAAGATGCGAAGCGTAAAGAGGTGTACGGTGACGTCTTGAACCTGTTGGAAAAAGGATATACTTCTTCCAGAGAATATAAGAAGATCTCCACCTACTTGGGCGAAGCGTTCCTGAGCGGCGCCGAGATCGTGAAGCTGGCCCGTATGATCCAGAGTGTGGATGTGAAAGGCTCTACCCCTGAAGAGATCGATATCTTCCTCGAAGATAATATCAAGCCTTTCTTCAAGGATTATGACGCAAGCCTCGACCAGAAGGTGCTGGCGGCTATGATGAAGATCGTAAAGGAACGGGTTCCGGCAGAGAATCTTCCGGATATCTACAAGAAGGTGGACAAAAAGTATAAAGGCGATTATGAAAAGTATGCCGCCGATGTATTCAAGAAGACATCTATCCTGTCTTATGACAATATCGCTTCCATGCTGAAGGACCCAAAAAAATATACGAAGCTGAAGAAGGACCCGGCTGCCGAGTTGAGCTTGTCCGTCCTGATCTCCCTTTTCGAATTGCAACAGCTCACAGGTGATTCTTATTACGATATCGCCAAGGGCGAACGCCTGTATTTCGCCGGCCTGAAAGAGATGTACCCGGAAAAGGCACTTTCTTCGGACGCCAACTTTACGATGCGTGTGAGCTACGGTTCCATCGGCGGCTACCGTCCGTACGATGCTGCTTGGTATGATTATTATACGACCGAGAAGGGGATCTTCGAAAAGGAAAACCCCGAAAGTGACGAATTCTGGGTTCAGCCTGAAATCCTCGACCTGATCCGCAACAAAAATTTTGGCCAATATGCCAATAAGGATGGAGAGTTGCAGCTTTGCTTCCTTTCCAACAACGATATAACAGGAGGTAACTCCGGTAGTCCGGTATTCGACAAGAACGCTCGCTTGATCGGCCTCGCTTTCGATGGTAACTGGGAGGCCATGAGTGGTGATATCGCCTTCGAACCGGATTTGCAGCGCACGATCAGTGTTGACATACGCTATGTGCTGTATATGATCGACAAGTGGGGAAAATGTCCGCGGTTGATAGAGGAATTGAAGCTGGTGAAGTAAGACGCAGATATGAAAAGGAGACGCGGGTTACGCGGAGGACACACTCTTGCGTGATCCGCGTCTTTTTTATAGTTCTCCCGGCTGTTCTGCATTGCCTCCGCCTCCTGATGAGGATTTGGAGGGCTGCTTGTCGTCTGGTTTGTTTTATTATGATTTTTATTTGTTATCGGAATATTTTATTACCTCGTCCGAACATTCTCCCATTGGTAAATTGGCATATTTCCGCATTGGTACATAATGCAAATTCGTTACTTTTGCAGAGAAGAAAAACAAAAGACATGCCATGAAAATATTAAATCAACTTATCATTGGTGCCGGTCTCCTGGCGACAGCCTCCCCGGTGCTGGCTACTGGCAAAACGGGAACGACTGGCGAACGCCCGAATATCCTCTTTATACTTTCCGACGACCATAGCTCGCAGGCGTGGGGGATATATGGCGGAATCCTGCGCGATTATGTGAAAAACGAGAATATCCGCCGCCTGGCAGCCGAAGGATGCGTGCTCGACAACTGTTTTTGTACGAACTCGATCTCCGTACCCAGCCGTGCTGCGATCATGACAGGCGCCTATAGCCATCATAATGGGGTCTATACGCTTGAAGACAGACTCGATCCGGCTTTGGACAATATTGCGAAACGCATGCAGGAGGGAGGGTATCAGACTGCCCTTTTCGGCAAATGGCATCTCAAGACGCAGCCGTCGGGGTTCGACACCTTTTCGGTTTTCCATGATCAGGGAGAATATTGGGATCCGCTTTTCAAGACCGCGGAAGGATGGGTAGACGATGATAAAGGGAAAAGTGGCAAGATGGAGAAGGGGTTCTCGACCGACTTGGTGACCGACAAGACGATTCAGTGGATCCGTTCGCGCGATAAGAACCAGCCTTTCATGATGTGTTGCCATTTCAAGGCGACACATGAACCGTGGGATTTTCCTGAACGGTTGAAACATCTCTACGACGGGGTTACATTTCCCGAACCGGCAAATATGATGGAGTTCGGGCCGGAAGAGTCCGGGCGTACATTTCCCGGACAGCCGTTGGAGGACATGGCACGCCGTTGGGGGATTGCGTCGAAAGACCCGGATTCGTGGTGGTGCAAGTATCCGGAACTGCCTTTCTCCATAGAAGGAATGAACAAGGAGGATGCACGCCGGAAAATCTATCAGAAGTTGATTCGCGACTACCTACGTTGTGGAGCGGCCATCGATGACAATATCGGCCGTCTGCTGCGTTTCCTCGATGAGGAAGGGCTGTCGAAGAATACGATCGTGGTCTATGTTTCCGACCAAGGCTATTTCCTTGGCGAGCACGGCTTTTTCGATAAGCGTATGATGTTCGAGGAACCACTCCGGATGCCTTTTGTCATCCGTTACCCGAAGGAGATCCCTGCCGGGACACGCAATTCTGACATTATCCTCAACACTGATTTTGCCGCCACGTTAGCCGACTATGCCGGAGTGAATGCTCCGGCGTGCAGCGAAGGCCGCAGCTTCCGTGACAACCTGAAAGGCGAGACTCCTCGCGACTGGCGGCAATCCATGTACTACCGCTACTGGACGCATCACAAAATACGTCCGGCTCATATGGGAATTCGGGGCCATCGTTATAAACTGATGTTCCTCTACGGCGACCCGCTGAATGCAACGGGATCGGATAAGGCACCGGTCACTCCGTCTTGGGAATTCTATGATCTGCTCGCCGACCCGCATGAAAACCATAATCTTTACGGTTCCCCAACCTATGCTGGTGAAATCGAGAAGATGAAACGCGAACTCCTGAAACTCCGCCGAGAGATTGGCGATACCGATGCGGCAAATCCCCGGATGCAGGAGATTATGGATGCGTATTATTGGTAATCATCCTTTCTTCATCTTCTTGTACTCGCGCGGCGGCATTCCCATGATCTTGCTGAAGAGGCGGGAGAAGTAGTAAGTGTCTTCGATGCCGATCTTATAGCAGACCTGGTTCACCTTCATGTCCGTAAAGTCTAAGAGCTGGCAGGCCTGCTGTATCTTTAACTGGTTGAAGTAGGTCAGTGGTGCGTAACCTGTCCGCTGGCTGAACAGGACGGAGAAGTGGGAGGAGGAATAGCCCGTATGGGCGGCGATTTCCTGCAACGTCAGCTTTTTCTCGATGTTCTCCTTCATGAAATGGATGGCAGCCGTTACGATATCGTTCTTTTCCGTTTCGTGACGGGCAGCATCCCGATATTGTTGCAAATAGCGCAATGTCCCAAGGTAGTGGTAGAAGATGGAGCAGGCATAGAGTAGGTTTTCATGGCTGTAGCCCATTTCCAGTGTCCGGAGTATTTCTTCGAACATATCGATCCGGTTACTGATGCGGGAGTGCATCCCCGGTTTGATCTCTACCGGACGTGTGCACTGCCTGGCGAAATGGGAAGCCAGCTTTCCTTTAAAATGAATCCAGTAGATTGTCCACGGGTCCTTCTCGTTGGCCCCGTAAGCGTGCGGTTTTCCTGCCGGCAGGATGAAATATTGGTTGGCGGTCACCTGGAATTCCTCGCCTTCCGTCCGGTACCAGCCGGATCCCTCTATACAATAGATAAAGACGAATTGCGTGATCGGCTCCTGCCGTTCCCGGAAATGATGCCAGGCCTTCGGATAATATCCGATATCGGTAATGTGTAAAATGGAGGAAATAGGGTCTTCTTCCATCTCACGGATGATGGGCTGTGGAAGGACAAGCACCCGTTCTCCGCTGAAACCGTCTTTTCTTTTGATCATGGCTAACTGACTTAAGTGTGGTACAAACTTACTATTAAAATCGGAAGATTGTCCATCTCCTTCGATTTTTTATCTATTTATTCTTCCTGCAAAAGGCATTTATTTTGCATTCGTATCTTAATCATTCAATATTAGCAGGTAAATGAAGATTTACGGGTATGGAACAAGGATGACATGGTGATACAAAATGATTATCTTCCCGTAGGGGCAGGGCTCTGCTCTGCCCTTTGGATCCGGCAAGGCGGACGTTATTTTCATTGGGCGGAGTAGAACCCCGCCCCTACGAGACACCATTATTTTATTACGCACCCATAAATCATCATTTACCGCAAATAACTTAACAACTAATTATCATGAAACAAACGACAACCTATTTATTACTGATCTGCCTCGTCTCGGCAATGGGTGGATTGCTTTTTGGTTACGATTGGGTCGTAATCGGGGGAGCCAAGATTTTCTATGAACCCTTTTTCAATCTGGAAAGTTCGGCGGCACTCCGAGGTTGGGCAATGAGCAGCGCGCTGATCGGTTGCTTGGTGGGAGCTTTGTTTTCGGGTGCCTGGAGTGATCGCTACGGACGTAAGAAAATGTTGATCGCGGCCTCTTTCCTTTTTGTCGCTTCGGCCATTGGGACCGGGGCGGTGGACAGTTTTTTCTGGTTTGTCGTCTACCGTATTGTCGGAGGATTCGGGATCGGTATTGCATCGAACGTCTCTCCGGTTTATATTGCGGAAGTTTCTCCCGCATCCGTCCGCGGCAAGTTTGTTTCGCTCAACCAGTTGACGATCGTGTTAGGCATTCTGATGGCCCAATTGGCGAACTGGCAGATCGGCGAATATTTTACGGCCGGCAGCGAGACGCTGAGTGCGGAAAGTATTGAATGGGCTTGGCGTTGGATGTTTTGGGCCGAGCTGGTTCCGGCGGGATTGTTTTTTGTCCTTTCCTTTGTGATTCCAGAGAGTCCTCGTTGGCTGGCTACGGCCGGACGTTCTGGCGAGGCTGGTAAGATCCTCATGCGTATCAGTGGTGCGGAGTATGCCGGACAGACGCTCTCTGAATTGGGACAGTTGAACGGAGATAAGCAAGAAAAGGCCAATTGGGGTGCTCTGTTGAAACCCGGTGTGAGGAATGTACTGGTAATCGGGATCGTACTGGCTGTTTTCCAGCAGTGGTGCGGGATTAATGTGATCTTCAATTATGCGCAGGAAATCTTTTCGGCTGCCGGCTATGCCGTGTCCGATGTCCTGATGAATATCGTGGTGACGGGTGTGACGAACGTGATCTTTACGTTTGTCGCCATTTATACGGTGGATAAATGGGGGCGGCGCACACTGATGTTTGTCGGTTCGGTAGGGCTGGCGATGATCTACTTTATTTTAGGGACTTGCTATTTTTTAGGGGTAAACGGCTGGCCGATGTTGCTCTTGGTCGTTTTGGCGATTGCCTGCTATGCGATGTCCCTGGCTCCGGTGGTCTGGGTGGTGCTTTCTGAAATTTTTCCCGTTCGCATACGCGGGATGGCAATGGCGCTCTCTACCTTCTTCCTTTGGGTGGCTTGTTTCCTGCTCACTTATACCTTCCCGATCCTGAATGAGGCAGTCGGCGCTTCGGGAACATTCTGGCTATATGGCGGGATCTGTCTGGCCGGCTTCCTTTTCATACGGGCCAAGCTCCCGGAAACCAAAGGTAAGACACTGGAAGAACTGGAAAAAGAATTAACGAAATAATTTGAGAATATGGCAGAGATTGTAAAAGTTTGGGAGGAAGATATCCTTCTCCCTACCTATGGCATTGGTAAACCGGAGAAGAATCCGATGTTCCTGGAAAAACGTGTGTATCAGGGAAGCAGCGGGGTCGTATATCCGTATCCTGTAATTGAAAAGATCGAAGATACTTGTGAGGATAAGTCCTATCATGCCGTGTATCTGGAAAATGAATATATAAAGGTGATGATCCTGCCAGAATTGGGCGGACGGGTACAGATGGCGTACGACAAGGTCAAGCAACGTCATTTCATTTATTACAATCATGTGATCAAGCCGGCCCTGGTCGGATTGACCGGCCCTTGGATCTCCGGCGGTATCGAGTTCAACTGGCCGCAGCACCATCGTCCGAGCACGGTTCTTCCAGTGGATTACTCGATCGAGAAAAAGTCGGACGGTAGTGTGGTTGTTTGGGTTAGCGAAAGGGAACGTATGTTCCACCAGAAAGGGATGGCCGGGTTCACATTACATCCGGGCCGGGCTGTTCTGGAAATACAGGGAAAAGTATATAATCCAACCCCTGTTCCGCAGACGTTCCTCTGGTGGGCGAATCCGGCGGTTGCCGTGAACGAGCAATACCAGTCGGTCTTCCCCGGTGATGTGAATGCTGTGTTCGATCATGGAAAGCGGGATGTTTCGCGCTATCCGATTGCTACCGGAACCTATTATAAGATGGATTATTCGGCAGGTGTCGATATCTCCCGCTATAAGAATATTCCCGTGCCGACGTCCTACATGGCGATCCGTTCCAAATATAATTTTGTCGGCGGCTATGAAAATGATACCCATGCCGGTGTCCTGCATGTTGCCAACCACCATGTCTCTCCGGGCAAAAAGCAATGGACCTGGGGAAATGGCGATTTCGGGCAGGCCTGGGATCGTAATTTGACGGATGAGGACGGTCCTTATATCGAGTTGATGACAGGAGTCTATACTGACAACCAACCGGATTTCACTTGGTTGCAGCCATATGAAGAAAAGACTTTTACCCAGTATTTTATACCATACCGGGAATTGGGTGTGGTGAAGAATGCTTCTTCCGACCTGTTGATGAACATCGAAACGGAGGGCAATGCTTCCCGCCTGAAAATCTTTGCTACTTCGGTGCAGAAGGATTTGCATATCGTGGTGGTGAAAGAGGACGAACAAGTTTTGGATATCATTCGTGATGTCACACCAGAAACGATCCTCGAAGAGTGGGTTCCGGTCGATACCCTGACAGGTCTTCGCGTCTCTATCTGTAACTCAAAGGGAAAACTCCTTCTATCTTGGGAACCTGAACCCAATGAGATAAAGGAAGTACCCGAACCAGCAAAAGCAGCTCTTGATCCGAAGGATATCCAAACGACGGAACAGCTTTATCTGACCGGCTTGCATCTTGAGCAATATCGTCATGCAACCTATGCCGCAACCGACTATTATGAAGAGGCGCTCAGCCGTGATCCGGATGATGTCCGCAACAATAACGCAATGGGATTGTGGCTGATCCGCAAGGGGCAGTTTGCAAAAGCCGAACCTTATTTGCGTCGTGCTGTCAAGACACTGACAGAAAAGAATCCGAACCCGTATGACGGCGAGCCTTTGTATAATCTCGGGTTGTCGCTGAAATATCAGGGTAAGACGGATGAGGCCTACGACTATTTCTATAAAGCCTGTTGGAATGCTGCCTGGCAGGATGCCGGTTATTATTCGCTGGCCCAGTTGTCCGCTTCGAAAGGAAATTGGGAAGATGCTTTGTATGAAATAGATAAATCCCTGCTCCGGAACTGGCATAACTTGCGCGGCCGCCATCTGAAAACTGTCGTTCTCCGTCATCTCGGACGAGTGGACGAGGCCTTGAAGCTGATTCGGGAATCCCTTGCTATTGACCGCTTCAACTTCGGTTGTAGTTTTGAAGAGTATCTGTTGACGGGTGAGAAGGCTGTCCTGGATGATCTGCTTGTACGGATGCGTTCGGAAGGACATAATTACGAGGAATTATCGCTCGATTATGCCTCTGCCGGTTGCTGGGAAGAAGCCTTGAAAGTGGTTGAGGTTGCATTCGAAGTAGTTGCCTCGGAACGCACATTGCTGTATTATTATAAAAGCTGGTTTTTGTTATCCTTAGGCCGTCTGAAAGAGGCTGAAATGGCTATCTGTGTTGCTGAGCATCAACCGGCCGACTGTTGTTTCCCGAATGCTCTCGAAGCGATCAAGGCGTTACAGGAGGTAATCCGGTTTGCAGATGTCGTACCCAAGGCTCATTACTATTTGGGTAACCTGTGGTACGATAAGCGGCAGTACCCTGAAGCGATAGCCGAATGGGAGAAGTCGGTCGAACAGGACGATACGTTTCCGACGGTTCTCCGTAACTTGTCACTGGCCTATTTCAACAAACAGGATAAACAGCAGGAAGCGGTGGCTCTGCTCGAAAGAGCGTTTAAGCTGGATATACGGGATGCCCGGATCCTGATGGAACTCGACCAACTGTATAAGCGTCTGAACCGTCCCCATGCCGATCGCCTGAACTTGTTAGACAAGCTGAAAGAGGTGGCTTTCTCCCGCGACGATCTTTATTTGGAATATGTCACCTTATTGAATCAGCTAGGACGTTATGAAGAAGCGATCCACATGATCGATGCCCGCCGTTTCCATCCCTGGGAAGGGGGAGAGGGAAAAGTCCCTGCACAGTATCAGCTGGCACGTGTCGAGTTGGTAAAAGCCTGTCTGAAAGCCGGGGAGAATGAAAAGGCATTGGACTTGATCGAAGAATGTTTCATCTATCCTCATAATTTAGGCGAGGGGAAACTCTATGGCGCCCAGGAAAACGACTTCAATTATTACAAAGCCTGTGCTTTGCAAGCATTGGGGCGTGAAGCCGAAGCGCGTGAATTGTTCCTGGCCGCCAGCACCGGGAATAGTCAACCGGCAGCCGCCATGTACTACAATGACCAGAAACCGGATAAGATCTTCTACCAAGGTCTTGCTTTCCGCAAGTTAGGACGTGAAGATGAAGCCCGAGGGTGCTTTAACCGACTGATCGACTTTGGCGAAAAGCATTTGTTCGATACCTTCAAGATGGACTACTTCGCCGTTTCACTTCCCGATCTCCAGATTTGGGAAGACGATATGGACAAAAAAAACCGCATCCATTGCAACTACCTGATGGGATTGGGGCATCTCGGACTCGGCAATCTCGACAAGGCGGAACGTTATTTTCACATCGCCGCCGGAATGGATAATAACCACCAGGGCGTACAGATACATTTGCAAATGGTCGGAAACCTTATATAGTGTAATGAACGGACTGATATATAAATTACTTAAACTGATAGAATTATGAGACAGGTGAACTTCTTTTTATTTTGGGCCTCGATAAGCTTGATATTCTTTTTATCCTGTAAAGAGACTTCTTCCGAACTGTCTTTGGCAGGTGAATGGCAATTCGCTTTGGACCCGACGGATGTCGGAATAGGGCAGGAGTGGCAGAATAAAGACTTGGAAGATGTTGTTTGTCTGCCGGGTTCATTACAAGAGCAGGGGAAAGGCAAAGATGTCAGCTTGGATACTCGATGGACTGGACAAGTTGTCGATAGTTCCTGGTATAATGCTCCCGAATATGCCAAATACCGGCAATCGGGCAATATCAAAGTACCTTTCTGGTTGAATCCGAACAAGCATTATGTAGGTGTAGCTTGGTACCAGAAGAAAGTGAATATGCCTTCCGGTTGGGAGGGCCGTCCGGTTATTCTCTATTTGGAACGGACACATTGGGCGACAACTCTCTATATAGACGGTAAGAAAGTCGGTGAGCAGAATTCCCTTCAGACTCCTAACCGTTTTGTTTTAGAAGGTATGCAAGCCGGAGAGCATACGATTACATTGCGTGTGGATAACCGTCTTTATGTAGATGTCGGAATAAATGCACATAGTATTTCCGATCATACACAAAGTAACTGGAATGGAATTATCGGGGATATCAAGCTGTCGGCAAAACCTTCCCGGTATATCGAATCTGTCCAAATCTATCCGGATCTAAAGAAAAAGCAGGCTAAATTAAAGATACGACTGGCAGGAAATATCGGAAAAGATAATTCGACTATTTTCTTACGGGCGGAGACCGCTTCAGGAAACCCTGTAGGTGAATTTGTTCAGGTGGAAGTCGATGCAAAGAGTTCGGATGGCCATATCGAAGCAGCTGTAGATATGGGAAAAGATTTAAAAATCTGGTCAGAGCATACCCCGAATGTTTACAGGATGAATGTCTTACTGCAGTCATCGGATGGAGTTGACAGAAAGACCTACGATTTCGGTTTCCGTGAGTTTAAGGCAAATGGTACACGTTTTGAGGTCAACGGACAGCCTGTCTTCCTACGTGGTACGCTCGAATGTTGTATATTTCCACTGACAGGATATCCCGCCATGCAAAATGATTATTGGGCTAAGATCTACCGTACCTGTAAGGAATACGGCTTGAATCATGTCCGTTTCCACTCCTGGTGTCCTCCGGAAGCGGCTTTTCATGTGGCTGATAGTATGGGTATTTACCTGCAAGTAGAATGCGGCGGATGGGCGGAAGTCGGTAGTGGCAAACCACAGGATCAGTGGTTGAAGGAAGAGAGCGACCGCATCCTTGAAGAATATGGTAACCATCCTTCTTTCTGCATGATGGTCTATGGCAATGAACCCGGTGGGGCAGACCAAGCACACTATCTTTCCGGTCTGGTCGATCATTGGAAAAAGAAAGATCCCCGCCGTGTCTATTCCAGTGCGGCCGGATGGCCGTATGTGGAGAATGCTGACTATTGGAATACTCCCGATCCGCGCATACAGGCCTGGGGTGCCGGTATTAATAGCATAATCAACCGGGAGGCTCCCCGGACAGATTATGATTTTGCCGGCAAAATCCGATCGGATATGCCGACTGTCAGCCACGAAATCGGGCAGTGGTGCGTCTATCCTAACTTCAAGGAAATAGATAAATATACAGGTGTGCTGAAAGCTAAAAACTTAGAAATATTCAAGGAGACTTTAGCCGATAAAGGTATGGAAGATATGGGAGAGAAATTTCTCTATGCTTCCGGGCGTTTACAGACTCTTTGCTATAAAGCAGATATCGAAGCTGCTCTCCGTACACCGGGTTTTGCCGGTTTTCAGTTACTTGACTTGCACGACTTTCCCGGACAGGGGACTGCACTGGTAGGTGTGCTTGACCCTTTCTGGGACGATAAAGGGTATGTGACTGGTGAGGAATACCGTACGTTCTGTAACAGCACTGTTCCGCTGGCACGTTTTCCGAAAATGGTTTGGTTGAATAATGAAAAACTGGAAGTCCCGCTGGAAATAGCCCACTTCGGCGAGAAGCCGCTTCCTGAAACAATGATCCGCTGGACTGTCTCGACTGTGGATAAACAGATATTGACAGAAGGTTCTTTCACGCGTGAGATACCCCTCGGAAATTGCATCCCGGTCGGAACGGTCCGTTGTGATCTGGCCGGGATCAAGGAACCTTCCCAACTTCTTGTCTCCGTTCAGATCGGGGATTCGGATATGAGGAATCGTTGGAATATCTGGGTCTATCCGGCAGTGAAAAAGACGGTAGATAATCTCCCGTATGTTACGACACGTCTGGACCGGACGGCTCAGGATAAACTGAATAAAGGTGAGTCCGTCCTGCTGCTGACCTATGGAACTGTCCCCCCTGAAAAGGGAGGTGACATAGCCGTCGGCTTCTCCAGTATCTTCTGGAATACGGCTTGGACCCGCGGGCAGGCTCCGCATACACTTGGTGTTTGCTGTGATGCAAAACATCCGGCATTGGCTGCTTTCCCGAATGAGGGAGTAAGTGATTATCAATGGTGGGATCTGATGAACCGTTGCGATGCCATGATCTTAGATGACTATCCGAAGGATTTCCGTCCGATCATTCATATCGTCGATGACTGGTTTACAAACCGCAAACTTGGAATGCTTTACGAAGCCCGTGTCGGGAAAGGCAAATTGTTAGTTTGTGGTGCTGATCTGCAAAACGATTTGAACAAACGCCCGGCAGCGGCCCAGTTCCGGCAGAGTCTTTTGGAATATATGGCGTCCGAATCGTTCAACCCATTGCAGGAGTTAAAAATAGAAGATGTATTATACACTAAATAAGAGCAAAGAATGAGTTTTAAGAAATTTGCATAAGCGCATGTCTGTTGGCTGCCTTGCTGTTTGATCACTTGGCCAAGACTTGGGATGAGGGCGAATATGTTCCATGTCCTTGTTTTGGTCGAAAAGATGATGGGGCAGGCATGGCAAGTCCGTATCTTGCCCGAACAGGGCGGAACGTTGTGTCTGGTGATCCCCCGAAGGAGGCAAAGTTGTTTCCGTAATTTATCCTGATCTGGAAAGGGGGGGGGATTGTGTAATATTGTTTCGTTAACAACAAAGCACATCCTTTGGGAATAGCAGTAAATTCCGGTTCTTCATCGAAAAAAAGGCTTTCTACTATGAGGTATGCGGTTTTTCACAACGAAGACGGTTACCATCACTGGGAGTTGCCGGGACCATAGACTATGAAGACGGTCGTCATGCCGACAAAGGGGCAAATCTCTTTTGATATATTCAGGCCTGCGGAAATATTTGTTTGCAGCAGGGGATTCTTCGGGAGTTCAGTTTTTCTACAATGTTAGGATATTCAGCTTTTTGATAACAAAGGAATTTTGTTTTATATGCTTTGCTACATAAGGAAAGGGGATATGTATATTTTGCCCCCTTTCCTTTATTTTGCCAGATTTCCCAAACAGCAAACGCTTGCAACAGCAGTATTCTTGCTCTACCTTACAGGGGTTATATTGGTTGTGCGAGCTTTAGAAGATGTCAATTCCAGCAAGGGCATCAGCTTCCGTACGGGCGGCGATTTCTGCTGCTTCCACTTGGATGTAGCGGGCTTTTACCATTTGCTTGAAATGATGGTAGCGTTTGGACGGGTCGTTGATCAGGTTGCCGAATTCGAAGCTTTCCATCTCTTTCCAGTTCTTTCCGTCATTGCTGATCCGGATGATACCGGCTACCGTGCCTTTATCTCCTTGTTTTTGTGGGGTGAAGGCAAAGCCGCTTAATATATGTTCGCTGCCGAGATCGATAGCAAGAAATTGTGCAGTCTTGCCGATTACTTTCCATTCCTTCTTGACCAGTCCGAACCGTTCCTGCAAGATAGCTCCTTTTTCTCCGTTCAGGATGGCTACTGCTTTCAGTTCGTTGTTTCCCATCTGGAAAGGATCTTTATATTCGGTAGAGCCTGCCGAAGGTTCCGTTCCGTCTGTCGTATAGTAGATCTTGAAACCAGCGTTCAGGTTCTCCGCAATGTTTTCGCCGTGCGCTTTCCAGCCGAATTCCTGTGGCATCGGTTCGATGGTAACCAGTCCGTCCATGTTTCTCTGTGCGCTCAACCGGGGCGGACGGGCTTTGTAGTGATGGGCGGAGATGGTACAGATCGTAGGTGTCAGGCGGGATTCGAGTATGCGGACCCGTATCTTGTCTGTCGTGACATCGGGGAAGCGCAGGATTCGTTTGTAGCCGATGTTGGTGGAGTGGGCGATCTCTTTCCATCCTCCGTCGATCCAGGCGTCCACGGCGTGTTTTTCCACTCGTTCCCCGTTGGTGGCAATTGCTTCCTGGAGAACCAAACGGTTGAGGGTGACAGGTTGGGGAGTGGAGATGACGATTCCCGGGCCGTCTTTATCGACCGTTACGTAGGTGTCTGCATTTTGGTCGAGAACTTCTTTCGGGCCTTCTGCCTGACGGAACAGGTCGGTCCCGTAGGTTTCCCGGATTCGCTGGCCGGTACCTTTCAATACGGCTACATCTGCTGGTGAGAATTTCCCGTTCCGGTTGGGCGGGATGTTCAACAGGAAGGTGGAGTTGCCTCCTACGGCACGTTCATAGATGTCGAACACATCGTCGGTGCTTCGTACTTTTTGGTGCGTGTCGTCCCGGTAGAACCAGCCTTCACGGATGGAAGTGTTGGTTTCGGCCTGCTGGTAATGCAGGTATTTGGCTTTATAGAGTTGTTCACGGCTTCCGAGGTCTTTGTCGGTCATATCGGCAAAGTTCGACATCGTGTCCGGATTTGCTTGGTAGGGGATCACGTTCCATTCGGTCGACCGTGTGCCGCCGGCTTCGTTACCGCACCACCGGACATCTTCCCGTCCGAAGATAACGGCTTCGGGAGCAAGTGCCTTGATCAGTTTCTTCCAGGCGGGGTAGTTGTAGGTCTGTCCACCTTTTCGTTTGGGGTGTGCCCCGTCGAACCAAACCTCGTGGATCGGACCGTATTCGGTCAGGATCTCGAAGAGTTGGTTGAGGAAGTATTCGTTGTAGTCGTCCACTACGAACTCGAAACGGGTCTTGTTGGCAAAAGGCCGTCCGGGAACCTCCCGTGGGATGGTTCGTTTGGTGTATTGGCTGAGGTTACCGTACAATCCTTCGGGGTTTTCTATTTGATAGAGGTCTGCCGGCGACAGATAGACGCCTAACTTCAACCCGTACTTACGACAGGATTCGGATAGGTCTTTCAGAATGTCACCTTTGCCGTTGCGGAAACCGGTGGACATGATGCCATGTTTCGTATAGCGGCTTTGCCACAGGACGAATCCGTCGTGGTGCTTGACTGTCAGGATCACCATTTTCATGCCGGCCGCTTTCATGGCTTCGCACCACTGATTCGTGTCGAGCTCTTTCAGGTCGAAGACTTTTGGGTCTTCCTTTCCGCTTCCCCATTCCAACCGGGTGAAACTGTTCGGTCCGAAATGGATGAAGGCAATAAATTCGTTTTGCAACGCCGCTAACTGGTTGGGCGAAGGCACGACATGGGCTGCTTTTCCGATGATGTCCGCGTGATTGTCGCCAGCTTCGATCTTGATCGTGTTCTGAAACTGCATCTGCTTGTCCTGAGCTTGCCCTTGTAAAGACAGCATGGCTCCAAGTAGGAGGATAAAGGTGTGTTTCATGTTTATAACGATTTTAATTTTTGTATGTTTATATATAACGATATTGGGGGTGTGTTAAAATCTCCTTGTCCCCGCGTCAAGCGCGGGGACGCAAAAGGACAGACCTTCTCAATCAGATTTTTATAGGGTCGGTTTTAATGCGATCCCGCGTCAAGCGCGGGAACAGGATAGTTTCGACACACCCCCAATGAATAGATGTGGAATGTGTTATTTAATTCCTAACTTAATCTTGATCGCTTTCGGTATCGCATCCTTATGGACCATTACGTAGATGGTCTTGGCGCGGACGAAGCTCTCGGACATGTTCAGGTAGCCGCCGAACTTGTTGCGGTCAGTACCCCATGAGTTTTTGGTGATGTAATATTTCGTGCCGTTCTGATCTTTCGTGATGCCGGTCACGTGCATCAGATGATCGTCGGTAGTCACGAATGATTCGAAGCCGGCCTGGCGTACTTCCGGGGTTACTTTGATTTCCGGGTACGGACGTTCGAACTTGAATACCTCTTCCAAACGTTCCTTTTCGCCTAATTTCTCGAAGCGGGCACGATCCGTATTCGACAGGTCTTCCACCTTCTTCACTTCCGGATTGATGGCGACACCGTTTGTAAAGGAGAATCCCTTCTCGCTCACGTCACCGTCCCAGCATACCGTATAGCCGTTCGTCAAAGCATAATCCACTGTTTCCATCATTTCATCGAGCGGCAGGTTGTACATTAAGGAATGTTCCCAATTGTCAGGCACTTCCACGTCAAATTTCACATAATACGGATGATGCGTGAAACTGGTCAGCTCGATATAATCGTCCATGTTCAATCCCAATGATTCGGCGAATGACTTCGGCGTATATTCTTTTCCTTTATATGTAAACTTCTCCGGTAGTTTGCCTAAATAGGTGTCGAACAGGTTCGCAATCAGTTTGTCATATTCCGGACTGCGCTGTTTCGTCTTTACTGCCACATCGGCGATGGCATGCATATAGCGGACCATCTCGCTATGGTTATGTCGTTCGGAGTCATAATTGATACCCGTGTAAACCTCTTCAGGGACAATCCCGACTTGGCGGTATGCGTTCATAAATGTATGCGACAGGCTGCCCTGTCCGATGTTACCATTTCCGCGACGCAGATAGTTGTCCTGCAACTGATTCATGTATTTCTGGCGGACGATGAACATCTCCGAAAGGTCATACGTGCCCTTTCCCATACGGAGCAGTTCGGATTCCATAAATGAAGTCGTGGCAAAGCACCAGCAAGTACCCGTTGCTGCCTGGTTCTTAACCGGGGTAGCAGGAACCGTTACCACCTCTGTAAACTGATACCCCTGGCCAAACGCTGTCGAGACAGAGAATGCCAACATGCAAGATAAAATAAATGTTTTCATATTGTCTAACTTTTTAATTCTTTCACTCTTTCATTTTTTCAAAATCCCCTCGCGAACATCTTCCAAAATTCATCCGCCATCTCCTGCCAGCGTAGGATTGTTGCTCCTGCGAAGTCAGCCGTGTAGCCTGTCAGGAAAGTCCGTGCGGCTTCTTCCCCTTTGCTGCTTTGCAACTCTTTGTAGCGGCTTTCCACGAAAGGCATTTCCGATAAGCCCTTTTCTTCGAAGTGGGCGACTGCACCGTTGATCTTGTCTTTGGTCAGTCCCCAGCGAACTGTCGCCAATTTGTTTGCCGTCCGGTATTTCCAGATGATAGCATCCTCACGATGACGGTGCTGTCCGCAGATGCCGAAAGCAACCGGTAGGTCGGTTGTACCAGCAAAGATCGGGATACGTGGGCTCTGTCCCGGATTGTCGAACGACAGCCAGGCTACACCGCCTACGGCATCCGGCAGCCAACTGCGAAGCTGTATCACGTGCGAGTAAGAACACTGCGGGACTGATACCAGGCGATTGCGTGTCACCGTCCCTGGCTTCACAGCATTCAACATACTGACCATATCTGTCACCATCCACGGGTTTGCCGCGGGGCTGGTGAGGGTGTCTGTCTTTTGTGTCTCCTTGTTCTTGGTAGTAACTTTCAGGTTTTTCGTCATGTCCCATTCCGTTCCCTCGTAGGTCTGGCGCAGTAATGCCATCACATCTGTTACGGCAACCGCTTTATCCGGCTTCACGCTGATCGGCAGTTCTTCCGCATCGTACGACAGTTTGAGTGAGGGGGCCAATGCGTTCAGGATAAAATACTCACGGATGCTGAATGATTTCGGTTCGCCGAAATAGTTACCCCCACTATAAGCTTTCCAGAATTTGAACGGTTCCTTGCCGTCCCAGAAACCCATCTTTTTGGCAACGGAGAATACATTTTCCGAAGCCATATAACGATCTTTATCTTTCAGGTCGAGCGTGGAGATACGCGAAATATTGGCCGATACGCCCACATGATCGTCCGGGATACGGACAGCCGCCCATACGCCCCCGACCTTGTCCGGGCCTTCGCCGAACACCTCGAAATGCCAGACCTCGTTCGGATCGGCAATCGTCAGGCATTCACCCGAATCTCCGTATCCATATTCGGCTACCAGCTGTCCGATCAGCCGGATCGCTTCGCGTGCCGTCGTGCAACGCTGCAAGGCTATCTTTCCCAGTTCCTCAATCATGAACATCCCCTTCTTGTTCTGCAACTCTTCACGTCCGGAGATCGTCGTCTCGCCGATCCCCAATTGCTTCTCGTTGAGGCAGGGATAGGAAGTATTTAGGAACTGGTAGGTCGATCGGGCTTCCGGTATCGTCCCTTTCAATTCCATATTCGTACGGTCGGCAGGATATTCGGTATGCATGCGGCCGTTATAGATGGCGACTGTCGTGTCGTGCTCATAACGTGCCGCCGGGACGATCTCCATCCATGTGCGGTAGTTCCCGTCGCAAGTGTGACTGGTCATGACCGAACCGTCGGCTGATGCTTTCTTGCCGACCATGATGCTTGTACAACTTTCAGGAGTGTTGACCGGCTGGGAGTACTCGATTTTCTGGGCACGGAGGCTGTCCCCGTAACAGATAAGTACAATAATGAGGATAATCAGTCTGTTCATGGTATTATATTTGATTTTGCGGCTAAAGATATGAAATTTTGTTATATTTGCTACCCCTTGCTTGGGGGATTAATCCCCCGGTAGAAGAGAAATATCCCTGCAAGGAAATGATTAAACATAAATATGCCATGAGAAAAATGATTTATCTGAGCGCTCTGTTGCTCCTATTCGTGTTGCCGATAATGGCACAACAACCTTTGTTCCCGACACCTGCAAAGGTGCAGAACGGAAAAGGCTCGTTCACCATTGGAAAGAATCTGCAGATACAAGGTAATGGCGGGTATGCTGATAAGCTGGCCGCCGGACTACAAACCGAGTTGAAAGAAGCCGGTATGCAATCATCACCTGCCAGCGGAATCATCCGTCTGGAACTTAATAATGATTGTAAGATGGCTGATGAAGCCTATACGCTTGTTATCGAACCGAACAGCATCCTGTTGCAAGCCTCTTCCGAAGCCGGCCTGTTCTATGCGAAGGAAGCCCTTCTTCAACTATCCCGTTTCGGTAAGGGCAGCGTGCGAGCCTGCAAGATACAAGATCAGCCCCGCTATGGTTGGCGTGGTTTTATGCTCGACGAGAGCCGCCATTTCTTTGGAAAAGAAAAGGTAAAACAATATCTGGATATCATGGCGTCTCTTCGCCTGAATGTGTTCCACTGGCACTTGACCGACGAACCGGGTTGGCGTATCGAGATCAAGCGCTATCCGAAGCTGACTACCGAGGGGGCTGTCGGTAACTGGCACGACCCGAAAGCGCCCGCTACGTTCTACACCCAAGAAGAGATCAAAGAGATAGTTGCCTATGCAGCCGACCGTCATATCATGGTCGTTCCTGAATTCGACATGCCGGGCCATGCTACTGCCGTCTGCCGTTCCTATCCCGAAATCTCCGGCGGCGGTGAGGGAAAATGGCAGCATTTCACATTCCATCCCTGTAAGGAAGAGACGTTCGAGTTTATCAGCAACGTGCTCGATGAGATTGTTGCCCTGTTTCCGTCTCCCTATATCCATATCGGAGGCGATGAAGTGCATTACGGTAACCAAAGCTGGTTCACCGATCCCGAAATCCAACAGTTTATCAAAGATAAGAACTTGGGCAACGAAACGGGCTTGGAACAGTATTTTATCCGCCGTGCCGCCGATATCGTAGCTTCCAAAGGTAAGACGATGATCGGTTGGGACGAGATGATCGATGCCGGTGTCTCTCCCGACAAAGCCGTCATCATGTGGTGGCGGCATGACCGCAAACACCAGTTGGTGAAAGCGCTCGAAAACGGTTACCGGGTGATTATGACTCCGCGTCGTCCGTTGTATGCCGACTTCATCCAATATGGTGGCCATAAAGTGGGCCGTGTGTGGGGCGGTTTCAATCCGGTCGAAGACATCTACCGTTTCCCCGAACCTATCATCCATCTGACTCGTGATTATGAAGACCAGGTGATGGGTCTCCAGTTCTCCCTTTGGACGGAACGTGTAGCCGATGCCAAACGTCTGGATTATATGACGTTCCCACGTTTGGTCGCAGTAGCCGAATCCGCTTGGACCCCTGCCAAGTCAAAGGAGTGCAGCCTCTTTATGCAGAAGCTCCCGTACTTCCTGCAATTCCTCGGTGAGAAAGGCATCTACTATTTCAACCCCTTTAATCCGGAATCCACACCCGAACCCGATGCACCGGACAAGGATGATGTGTTGAAGAATGGATAAGATATGTTGGGATAAGAAGAGAAGTGGAAATAAAAACAGCAACTCCCTGTCGTTACCGGCTGGGGGTTGCTGATGTATGCTGCGGTTTCCTGCTTTTGTTAGCGTGAGGAAGAAGGATCAGAAACGTCTTTTTTTACGGGCATCACGTGCGGCGGCTGTCCGTTTCCATGGGCGGTTACTGTCGCGTTCGTCTTTGCGGAAAGCACGGTCTGAACGATCGTTACTCCGGCGTCCGCTATCTTTGGAACCTCGTTTGCCTTTGTAGCCGTCATCGCTACGCCGGCCTCCATAACTGCGTTTGCCACCCCGTCCGCCTTCTTCTTTCTTGCCCTGTGCAGGCTCGACGGAGATGCGGCGTCCGTCCACTTCAAACCCATTCATGCTGTTCATCACGCGTTGGGCTTCACCCTCTTCCACTTCGAAGAAAGAGAAGTTTTCGCGCAGGTCGATCTTACCGATACGCACCTTGCCCGGCACGCATTTGTTGACCAGTTCGATCAGTTGGTTCGGATAGAGGCCGTCGGCTTTGCCGAAGTTGAGGAAGAAGCGCGAATAACCCTCTTCGGCCACATATGCACGGCGTTCGCCACGTTCACCCCGTTCACTACGGGCGGAACGTTCGTCCACCTGCTGGATTTCGTCAGCATCTTTGTAGTAGTCGATCATACGGTTGAATTCGAGCGAAACGACTCGCTTGATGATATCCTCCTTGTCCAGCCATTCCAGCTTGCGGTAGATTTGAGGCATCAGGGAGGCGATTTCTTCCTCGTTCACCTTCACTTTTTCGATCTGATCTACGAGATTGAAAAGCTGCTTTTCGCAGATAGCACTTCCGGAAGGGATCTCACCCTTTTCGAATTTCTTGTTGATGATGCGTTCGATCTCACGTATCTTGCCCTTTTCTTTCACATGACAGATCGAAATGGAGATACCCGTCTTACCGGCACGACCGGTACGGCCGCGGCGGTGTGTGTAGGATTCTACTTCATCGGGCAAGCCATAGTTAATCACGTGTGTCAGGTCGTCCACGTCCAGGCCGCGGGCAGCCACGTCAGTGGCAACCAGAAGCTGTATGTTTTTGACGCGAAACTTCTGCATTACGTAGTCGCGCTGTGCCTGGCTCAGTTCGCCGTGCAGCGAATCGGCGTTGTAGCCATCCTGTATCAGTTTGTCGGCGATCTCCTGCGTCTCTTTGCGGGTACGGCAGAAGACGATGCCGTAGATGTTCGGGTAAAAGTCGGCGATACGTTTCAGCGCGAGGTACTTGTCCTGTGCACGGACCATGTAGTAGATATCGCGGATATTCTTATTGCCCTCGTTCTTGTTGCCGATCACGATTTCCTTCGGATTCTTCATGTACCTCTTCGTGATGGCAGCAATCTCCTTCGGCATGGTGGCCGAGAAGAGCAGCATGTTGCGGTTTTCCGGCACTTCGGCGAGGATGGCGTTGATGCTGTCGGTGAAGCCCATGTTGAGCATCTCATCCGCCTCGTCCATGATGACATTCTTTACCAAGCTGAGGTTCACCGTCTTGCGGTTCATCAGGTCCAAGAGGCGTCCCGGAGTGGCCACTACCACGTGCACACCACGTTTCAGCGTCTTAATCTGGCTCTCGATGCTGGAACCACCGTACACTGGGAGAACCTTCAGGTTGTCGATATACTTGGAGTAGTCGTTCAGATCGTCTGCGATCTGTAGACAAAGCTCGCGAGTAGGACAAAGTACGAGTGCTTGGGGCTGGTATGTAGTTACATCGATTTTTTGCAGGATCGGAAGGCCGAAAGCGGCTGTTTTCCCCGTACCTGTTTGTGCTAATGCAATTACGTCGTTGTCATCTCCCAGTAAGAAAGGAATCACTTCCTCCTGTACCGGCATGGGCGATTCGTAGCCCATTTCTTGAATTGCCTTCAGTATTGGTGCGGCAACTCCTAATTCTTCAAATGTTTTCAAAATGTGATATATGTGTATATATAATAATTCAGAGTGGGCAAAGGTACGCAAATTATTCGGATACCTATCAGTGTAGGATAATATCTTTTAGTGTATCGCGCTCTTTTTCCGTAAGATGGAGCCCTTTCGACAAATATTTGTCAGTCGAACCGTACTCTTTCTTTATTTTATGGAAGGCTAAGTCCAGCCATGTCTCGTCTGCACCCAGCAGAACGGTGATAGTTTCCTGGGCGTCCGTATTGAGGTTGCGTGCCATATAGGCAAGGTGTCTCAGGTCTATATGGTTGTTCGAAGCCATATAGTCCTTCATAATCGTTTCTTCGGGTACGTCGAGAGCTGTCAGCAGCATGGCGGTCAGGAAACCTGCGCGGTCTTTGCCTAACGAACAATTCACGAGGATCGGGTAGTTGTCCTTGTCGAGGAAGACTTTCAATGCCTTGCCGAACTGTTCGCTCTCGTCTGTCACGTAGCTGATGTATGTATCCTGCATGTATACGAGTCCGTCACCTTTGCGTATGCGCCCTTCTTCCAAACGTCGGGCGATCTGTTCTTTTCCTTTTACCGGGATTGGGATGGAGATGATGTTTGCTCCTGTATATTTTTCCGGGGCGAGAGCTACCTCGTCTTCTCCCCGGAGGTCAATGACCGTTTTGATCTTCAGGTTGTCCAACCGGATGGTGTCGTTGCGGCTAAGCGCCTTGAGTTCACCCGAACGGAATATCTTGCCCCAGCCGGTCATACGGTTCCCGTGTTCGCTGAAATAGCCTCCTATGTCGCGCAAGTTCTGGACACTGTCCATCTGTACCGAGCGGGCACCGACGGTACGGTAGTACTTGTCGTTGAACGACAGGAGGAAGTATTTGCGGGTGATGTTGTCATTTGTGATGTAGGTCACTCTCCCGTCGTTGATGTTAGCATAGCCGCACGGCTGCGACATGTCGAAAGAGTTGGGGGTGTCGGATACATAAAGTTTCATCATCCCGTCGGTATGGGGATCTGTTTCCCATTTGATAATATAGTTACCGATGTCGTCACGCAAACATATGGCACGAATTTCAGGTGCTCTGCCGGAGCTGCACCCTGCCAATAAGGTCACACTGGTGAACAAGAAAAGAATCCGTTTCAATATCATACTTCTACTACTCATGCAAAGCAAAGATAGTGAAAAACATGTGTCTTTATACCCCTTTATCTACCCGGTTAATGATATTTAAGACTGAGAGAGGTAGGAGGTTGCAAATTCTTTAGAAATGTAATTGTCGTAGCTGTGGCAAACCTCAGTAGCCAGATCGATCCCGCACCGGATGATGTTCGCCCATGTCTCCTGAGGGAGAGTGACGAGGTCGCGGTGGCGGACATTATATTTTAACAGACCGTAGAGGATACCTGCATTGAAGTTGTCTCCGGCTCCGATCGTACTGACCGGACGGATGGCGGGCGAGTCGAAATGACGGTGCCGGTCGCCGTGGTAAAGGTTTACGCCTCCGGCTCCGTGGGTAGTGATGAAACGGTCGCAGTAGAAACGGATATGGTCAGTGTAGACCTTTTCACTGTCAGTCTCTCCGAAAATATTGAGGAAGTCTTCGTCCGAACCACGTACGATATCGGCATATTCGAAATTTTCGAGTAATGTCGGAGCGAGGCGTATGGCTTCGTGGGCGTGCGCCTTGCGGAAATTCGGATCGTAGTAAAGAATCGCCTTGCGCTGGCGGGCATAGTTGAGGAACTCCACCATCCGTCCTCTGAGCGCGGGGTTCAGCGAATAGTAGGAGCCGTAGATGAAAATGTCATCTTCGTTGATCTCCGGCAGGGGCACGTCGAGGCGTTGCTTCGGATACTCCTTGTAGAAGGTGTAGTTGGCATTGCTGTCGTCGTCCAGAAACGCGAGCGAGATCGGACTTTTACCGTCCGGAAAACGGTCGACGTAGCGGGTGGAAAGGTTGTTTTCCATCATAAAGTCGCGGATGATGTCGCCGACACGGTCATTGCCTACTTCGCTGATGAAGGAAACGGGTACTCCGAGACGTCCTAACGAGATAAGGCCGTTGAAGGTCGATCCGCCGGGTACTGCTGTATGGGGCTGGTTGTTCTTGAAGATGATGTCGAGAATGGTTTCTCCGATGCCGATTACCTTCCTCATACTGTTTATTTGTTTTCTGTTTTACACTGCTCGCGGCTTTTCGAGCCTAGATAACCACCGTGATGTCGTTTGGCATAGTCGGGATAGCCGAAGTTGATGCGTTTCATGGTGCCGACTACTAACAGATCGCCTATCACCGTCATGACCGTGGTCGATGTGGTGGGGGTGAGGCCTAAGGGGCACACTTCTTTTGGCGCACCTGTCGGCAGGCAGATCGTCGCTTCAGCTGCTAACGGGCTGTCGGGGTTGCCAGTGATAACGATAAACTGCATTTCCGGCACGAGACCACGTGTCAACTCCACCAGTTCGAGCAGTTCGCGTGTCTTGCCAGAATTGGAGATAAGCAACATGACATCGTTCTTGCGGACGATACCGAGGTCGCCATGCTGCGCTTCGCTGGGATGCAGGAAGTAGGCAGGCGTGCCTGTCGAACAGAAGGTCGTTGCGATGTTCATGGCGATCTGTCCTGCTTTCCCCATGCCGCTGGTGATCAGGTTTCCACCGAGTTCGTGTACGTGTTTCACAATGAGTGTCACTGCCTCTTCATAGCCGTTGGTTATCGGAATATTGCGTACTGCTTCAGCTTCCTGTTGCAGGATGGATGAGATTGCTTCGTTTATCATAGCTTTAAAAATGATTCTATATGATGTTATGAATTTAACAAAGTACAAAAGTATCTATTTTAATGATACCTGCACAGCGGGAAGCGCATATTTTTGTACTTTATTGGGGTTTGACGAATCCTATTGGATTACGGGGTTGGTTGTTCTGTTTGTTTTTTTGTGCCAATTGCGCCAAGGCAAGGTAGATTTCGTCAAATTTTTCTTCGTTTTCCTCTGTGATGTCTTCTAATGCCTCGATCCGTTCTTTCAGTTCTTTGAGTTGGGGTGAGGGAGCGGAGTTGAGCAGGTATTGGCGCATGGCGACGAAAGCACGCATGATTGAAATATTCACTTCTATTGCGATATCGCTCTTCAATAGTCCTGACAGCATAGCAACACCTTGCTCTGTAAATGCAAAGGGACGTTTCCGAGTGCCACCCCAACTTGATGTCACAAATTGTGACATCAAGACGGACCATTCGTCGGTGGTCAGTTGAAACATGAAGTCGAGAGGAAAACGTTTGATGTTTCTTTTGACTGCTTGATTGAGAGAGCGGGTATCTGATTGATATAATTCAGCCAAGTCGAAATCTAATATGACTTTCTGTCCTCTGATCTCGTAAATCTTACTTTGTATTGTTTGTAATTCCATAGTAAAGAGTTTTAATTTGACGGCTAGGGTAGTTAAAAGAAGTCTGTAAATAAATATTTGTTGTACTTTTGTGCCCTCTTAATGAATGGATAATGGAAAAAGATTACTTCTCACATATTTTGCCGAATGGTTTGCGTATCGTACATCTTCCTGCTGCTTCTCCGGTATCATACTGCGGGTTTGCCGTGAATGTCGGGACACGGGATGAGGAGGCGGACGAGTTCGGCTTGGCTCATTTTGTCGAACACATGATATTCAAAGGAACGGAAAAACGTAAGTCTTGGCATATCCTGAACCGGATGGAGAATGTGGGAGGGGAGCTGAATGCCTATACCACGAAGGAGGAGACTTTTGTCTATTCCATCTTTATGGAGGAGCATTTCCGGCGGGCTTTCGAACTGCTGACCGACCTGGTGTTCCATTCGCAGTTCCCGGAACAAGAGATCGAGAAGGAGGTGGATGTGATCCTGGACGAAATCAATTCATACGAGGACAGTCCTTCTGAACTGATCTTCGATGAATTTGAGAATCTGCTATTCGACGGTCATGCATTGGGACATAATATCTTAGGGGACGAGCATTCGCTACTCGGTTTCGGAAGTGAGTCGGGCAAGTCGTTTATGAAGCGTTTTTATGCACCCGAAAACATGGTGTTCTTTTCGATGGGCCGGATTCCGTTCAAGAAGATCGTGCAGCTGGCGGAAAGCACCCTGTCTGATATCGCTTTCCCGATGGCGGCACGTAACCGGATGGCACCCGGCGAGATCCTTCCCGTCAGCCGCCAGATACACAAAGATACCCATCAGGCGCATGTGCTGATCGGAGGACGAGCATACAGTATGCACGATGAGAAACGTCTGCCGCTGTTCCTGCTGAACAATCTCTTGGGAGGTCCGGGGATGAACAACCGTTTGAATGTCTCTCTCCGGGAAAAAAACGGGCTTGTCTATAATGTCGAATCAAATGTGACTTCTTATACCGATACAGGATTGGCAAGTATCTATTTCGGGACCGATCCGAAGAATAAGGAGAAAGCGATCAGGCTTGTTCATAAGGAACTGGCTAAGCTGCGCGATGTAAAACTGACCGCAACCCAGTTGGCAGCGGCCAAGAAGCAGGTGATCGGGCAGTTGGGTGTCTCTGGCGATAACCGGGAGGGACTGTTCTTGGGGTTGGGAAAGAGCTTTCTCCATTATAACCGCTATGATACCCTGCCGGAAGTCTTTGCTAAGGTGGAAAGGCTGACCGCCGAAGAGATACAGGAGGTCGCCAACGAGGTCTTTGCTCCTGAACGTTTGTTTAGCCTGATCTATCAATAAGAAGTGTTTACCAGCATTCTGCCTTGTCCTTCAGTTCCGGTAGCTTGTTTTTATCGAACACCGGACTTTTGATCCCACTGCGTTTCTGAGCAATGTAATCGTGCAGTAGCAGGAAGGCCTGTTTGCTCAGCAACGAGATAGCGACCAGGTTGCAGATCGTCATGAAAGCCATCGTGATATCCGCCAGACTCCAAGCGAGTTCCAGGCTTGCCAACGCTCCGAACATTACCATGCCGCCGACCAACAGGCGATAAATATAAAGCACGCTTTTCTTCGGTGTGATGAAACGGATGTTCGCTTCCCCGTAATAATAGTTTCCGATAATACTGCTGAAAGCGAACAGAAAGATCGCTACGGCAACGAATATCCCTCCGGCTTTTCCCACTTCGAGCGTCAAGGCATGCTGTGTCAGTTGTACTCCGTTTACCGAACCGTCCAACGGCGCCCCGCTGAACAGGATGATAAAAGCTGTGCAAGTACAGATCAGCAGGGTATCGGTGAAAACGCCCAAAGTTTGGATCAATCCCTGTTTGACCGGATGTGTGACGGATGCGGTGGCCGCCACGTTCGGGGCCGAACCCATACCAGCCTCGTTGCTGAACAGGCCGCGCTTGATCCCCTGCATCAGGGCGGCTCCGACCGTGCCGCCTACCGCTTGTTCCCATCCGAAAGCACTGCTTACGATCAGTTTGATGACGGTCGGCAGTTCTGTGATATTGAACAGTACGATCCCCAATGCGAGTGCCACGTATCCCAATGCCATCATGGGGACGAGTACGCTGCTGACTTTGGCTATTCGCTGGATTCCTCCAAAAATAATGACAAGTGTCAGTACCGTCAGTATCGCACCTACGATTTTCGGATCGAAACCGAACGAGCCTTGCATGGCCTCGCAGATCGTGTTGCTCTGTACCGAGTTGAACGCGAAGCCGAAAGTGACAGAGATCAGGATAGCGAACAATGCGCCCATCCAGTTCAGCCCCAATCCGTATCGCATATAGTAAGCCGGTCCTCCGATAAAGGAGTCCTTCCCTTTCCGTTTGTAAAGCTGTGCGAGCGTAGACTCGACAAAAGCGCTGGCCGAACCTAAAAGGGCGATGATCCACATCCAGAACACTGCCCCCGGACCTCCTACGGCGATGGCTGTGGCTACTCCGGCCAGATTGCCTGTACCGACACGGCTGGCGAGCGATACGGCGAACGCTTGGAAAGATGAGATATGCTTTTCGCCTTCATGGGCTTTGTTGGCGGAGTCGCCAAGCACGCGTATCATCTCCCGGAACATACGAAATTGGACGAAACGGGTTTTGAAGGTGAACCAGAAGGCGCATCCTAATAGCATGATAATTAAAACATACGACCACAAGAGGTCGTTAATCCCGCTGATCCAGTTGTTCAGTATTTCCATTTTGGCAGTTTATAGTCTTGATAATTACGTGAATATTAAGATGCAAACCTAAAGAAAATATTCTGTATGGACAAGAATATCTGGTTAACCGTACTAAAATAGTTTTATATGTTGTAGAGAGATATTTACACTCAGCATATACGCAAATGAATATTTCTGTATCTTTGGGTGGTTATAAAATTAAGGTATGAAATTATGAAGGCAATAGAGCCGGGTCGGGTCAAAGACAATTTTATAGAGATTATCGGAAAAGAGTGGATGCTGGTAAGCGCCGGTGATAAAGACGAGTTCAACATGATGACGGCAAGTTGGGGAGGCGTAGGTTTCCTGTGGAACAAGCCGGTAGTGTTCGTTTTTATCCGTCCGGAACGTTATACCCGCGAGTTTGTCGATGCGAAGGGCGCTTTCACGCTTTCCTTCTTGGGGGAAGAGCATAAGGCCGCTCATAAGATTTGCGGTTCGAAGTCGGGACGGGAGATTGATAAGGTGGCTGCGACAGGTTTGACGCCCTGTTTTACCGATTTGGGTAACCCTTGTTTCGAGGAATCGCGCCTGACACTCGAATGCAAAACTCTTTATGTGACTAAGATGGATAAGGATCATTTTGTTGATCCCGCCTTATACGAAAAGTGGTACAGCGCGATGGCTGGGAATCCGCATAACGTCTATGTAGCGGAAATCCTAAATGCCTGGGAGAGATAATCTCCCGGCACTGCTGAAAGTCAGGGGACGGACGCATGCCGGATATCCTGTTCAACCGATTCCCAGTTCTCGGAGCATCTGCTGCGTGTGTGTCAGGAAATATTTCGTCAGTTGGTAATGTTCCGTTTCCTCAAAAGGAGTCAGGCGAGCGCCGTCTTCGTCTATGTTGTAGATGTCGGCTTCCGGATAAGCCATCAGTATCGGCGAATGGGTGGAGATGATGAGTTGGCATCCCTGGTCCACCAATTCTTTTATCCGTACGAGCAATGACAGTTGGCGCTGGGGGGAAAGGGCTGCTTCCGGTTCGTCGAGGATATAGAGCATGTTCCGTTCTCCGTAGTTGAGGAATGTGCTGAGGAAACTTTCACCGTGCGACTGCTCCAGCAGACGCCGTCCTCCATAGCGTGCCATGGAGTAATCGCGTCCGTATTTGAGGATGTCGCGCATCGATTGGGCATCGATCTCGCGGGCATGGTCGAAAAAAGATTCGGCACGGAAAAAGAAATAGTCGTCCGGTTTGCGTACCTCCACTAAACGAATCTGATCGGGTAAGACGTTGGCGAGTACCTTGTGGCTCTCGTCGCCGTCGTTCAGCATGCCTTGCAGATCTTCGTTACGCCTCTCGTATTTATACATGACGGCCTCTAACAAGGTCGATTTACCGATCCCGTTTTCTCCCACCAGGAATGTGACAGGCCTCGTGAATACCAGTTCGTCCATATACCGTACGGCTGCTGCCTTGTACGGATATTTCAGATCTTCTACCGGCCCCGATACCTCGTCCGGATTGATTAGTTTGATTTGCTTCAGATAAACCATTATTGGTAATTGAAAATTGTTAGGAAACTCAGAAACTGTTTTGATTTAATACATCTCAAATCATGAGGCGAAAAAATCAAAACAGTTTCTCGTCTTTGGGGACTAAGGTACGAAAGAAAAACAATCCTTGGTCTTCTATTTTCAATTAAATTGTCTTTCTCTTGTCATATCCTTGCAATATATATGCCCTTCCTTTGTCTACGGAAAATAAAGAGTATACTTATAGACACATTCATTAATAACACTGCTTCGTTTTTTATAATAACTGATTTACGTGTTTAGGCTTTATGTCTCAGGGATGAGGGGTAAAGCTTGCTTTGTGTTTATATCGACTACGGAAGAAGGTGGTAGCTGATCATGATAATAGAGCCTGTTTAGATTTTATCCAATTCAAATCTTTATATAAAAAAATGCAATAGAGAACGACACCTGGCATATCTTGATGTCATCTGTCTAATAAACAATATATTAAAAGGTGTCGATGCCGGTATTGAGGTCGACACCACATCGACACCTTTTTGTGTCCGAAGTTTTGTCCGTAACCTGTCCATCCTCATGAAGCAACTGTTTCGAAATATGCCATAAACTACTTCAAAAGTCATAGTGAACTAATTCATGGCATATCACATATTACTTATATGCAATACTATCTACCGTAGATACGTAGTACTATATACTGTCAATAGGCAGTACTACCTGTTGCATATAAGTAGTACTACCTGTATATACTTTACCATATGCTATCATTTAGTTCTTTGTATGTTTTGAATTAGTTGATGGCATGAAATGGGATAGTTGGTAGATTATTACTTGTCTACAAATATCCGGTAATCGCCAAAGACAGGAAAAGGTGTCGATGTGGTGTCAACCTTGAAAAACCACGTTGACACCGGCTAATATATTATTTATTAGATAGATAGTGACAGAAGATGCCGGGTGTCGTCCTCTTTTATAAATCGGATAATATTTTGTTTCCGTTAAATCAGTCTGGTACATCTTTTAAGTAAATTATTCGACTGACACGAAAACTTACTTAAAAAGTAACGAACAGACGCCGTCTGTTGGAAATATTGAGATGAATCTTATTCTATCGGGGCAAAAGGCAGTTCCGTGTCTTTCCGATAGCCTGTACCGTTGAAGGTGGCGATCAGGTCACCGGTTTCATTGGTAATGCGTACTTCACAGTTCGCGAGCCGTTTGTGGCTAAATGTCTCATGGGCTTCGGCATAAAGATAGCCTTTGCTTTCAGCTTTAAAGAAGTTGATGCTGGATGTGATGGAAAGTGTCAGGCGTGCATGACTATTTGTGGCTGCTGCAAAGGCCAGGTCTGCTAACGTAAAAATGGCGCCTCCTTGGCATACGCCACCACCGTTGAGATGTTCCGGTTTTATTTCCATGCGTGCTTTTGCATACCCGCTTGCGGTTTCTAATAATTCGACACCAGCAAGCAGGGCGAACTTGTCGCCCTGTAGAAATTCCTGTATAGTCATCTTTCTATTTGCTTAATTTCCATTCAGCTCCGTCTTTCGTGTCTTTGATCTCGAAGCCGATAGCTGTTAGTTCGTTGCGGATCTTGTCTGATGTAGCCCAGTCCTTGTTGGCTTTTGCCTGCTGGCGGATGGTTAGCAACAGATCCATAGCTTTGCCGAACGCTTCATTGCTGTTATTTCCAGCTGAAGCCGCTTCATCTTTCATTCCGAGGATATCGAAAATGAACGTATGGAATACATCCTGTAACTCTTTCAGGTCTTCGAGCGAAATCGTAGCTTTACCGTCTTTTACGGAGTTGATTGTGCGAGCTGCGTCGAATAGATGGGCGATCACGATCGGTGAGTTCAGGTCGTCGTTCATCGCATCGTAGCATTTGCGACGCAAATCCTTTACGTCCACTGTTGAAACGTCGGCTGCCTTCAGCTTCATCAGGTGGTGGTAGGCGTCCATCAAGCGTTCCAACCCCTTTTCGGCGGCCTGCAAGGCTTCGTTGCTGAAATCCACCGTGCTGCGATAATGCGCCTGAAGGATAAAGAAACGGATGGTCATAGGTGAATAGGCTTGGCTCAACATCTTATTGTCCCCGGTAAAAAACTCGTCCAGCGTGATGAAGTTGCCCAAGGATTTTCCCATCTTCTGTCCGTTGATGGTGATCATATTGTTGTGCATCCAGTAATGGACCATATCTTCACCTTGGGAAGCGACAGCCTGTGCAATCTCGCATTCGTGATGCGGGAAGATCAAGTCCATGCCACCTCCGTGGATGTCGAAATGTTCGCCCAAGTATTTCTTGCCCATCGCCGTGCATTCGCAATGCCAGCCGGGGAATCCGTCGCTCCAGGGAGAAGGCCAGCGCATGATATGTTCCGGCTGTGCACATTTCCAAAGGGCAAAATCGATCGGATTATGCTTCTCATCCTGTCCGTCCAATGCGCGGGTCGTATTCAACATATCGTCGATGTTACGTCCGGAAAGAACGCCGTAGTTATGATCTTTGTTGTATTTCTCCACATCAAAATAAACGGAACCTTCGCTTTCGTACGCATAACCGTTATCCAGTATCTTCTTGACCAGTTCTATCTGTTCGATGATGTGGCCGGACGCATGCGGTTCGATGCTGGGAGGCAATACGTTGAGCGCTTCCATTGCACGGTGGTAACGGTTCAGGTAATATTGCACGACCTCCATCGGTTCGAGTTGTTCGAGACGGGCTTTCTTGGCGATTTTGTCTTCGCCGTCGTCTGCATCGTGTTCCAGGTGACCGACATCCGTTATGTTGCGTACATAGCGTACTTTGTATCCTATATGAGTCAGATAACGGAACAGCAGATCAAATGTGATCGCCGGACGTGCATGGCCCAGATGGGCATCGCCATAAACGGTAGGACCACAAACATACATACCCACATGCGGTTCGTGCAGCGGGATGAACTGTTCCTTTTTTCTTGTGAGTGTGTTGTAAATGCTTAATGGATGTTCCATATCTATATTGTATTAAGAGGGGCAAATTTACAAATAATATGGTATATTTGCCTGTATATTTATCAATATAATCAACAAAAGATGTAGGCCATGAAACTAAATTCTATTGTAATGCTTCTGTTTGTCGCTCTCCTTACGGCTTGTAAAGGCAGTGCGTATGATCTGTCCTCATATGGATTGAACCCTGATACCGGCGAGAACGCTTCTCCATTGATGGCAAAAGCCCTTCAACAAATAGCGGCGGAATCGAATTCCGACACAGTCCGGATCTTCCTGCCGAAAGGGCGTTATGATTTTTATCCGACAGGTTCTTCGGAACGTGAATATTTCATCTCCAATCATGACCAGGATAATCCGAAACAGGTGGGGCTGGCTTTCGAGAATATGAAGAACGTGGTTTTTGACGGGCAAGGCTCCGAATTGGTTTTCCATGGGCGGATGCTTCCGGTCTCTCTGGTGGGTTCGGATAATTGCACGTTGAAGAATTTCAGTATTGACTTTGCGAATCCGCATATCAGCCAGGTGAAAGTGCTGGAGAATGACACGCTCGGCGGTATGATCACCTACGAGGTTGCTCCTTGGGTGGAATACGAAATACGTGACAGTAACTTTGTCGCCAAAGGGGAAGGTTGGGAGCATGTCCCTGCTTGGGGTATCGCTTTTGAAGGAGATACAAAGCGATTGGTCTATACGACCAGTGATATCAGCGTGGGCAGCAAACAGGTTGCAGAGATTGCGCCACGCAAGATCTGCGCTCCCTGGAAGAACAAGAAACTGATACCGGGCACGGTTGTCGTTTTCCGTGGATACGGCCGTCCGACTCCGGGGATATTCATGTATCATGATACGAATACGACACTCAAAAATATACAGGTGCATTATGCGGAAGGAATGGGTTTGTTGGCACAGATGAGCGAAAATATCACACTGGATAAATTCTCGGTCTGCCTGCGTGGCGAGGATGATCCGCGTTATTTTACGACACAGGCTGATGCGACTCATTTTTCCGGCTGTAAGGGGTTGATTCGTTCGGTCGGTGGTCTGTACGAGGGCATGATGGATGATGCCATCAATGTGCATGGAACCTATCTGAAAGTGCAAAAGCGAATAGACGACAAGACATTGGTCGGTGAATACATGCACGGTCAGTCCTACGGTTTCGAATGGGGACGTCCGGGTGATGCCGTCCAGTTTATCGACTCCAAAACAATGGAAATTTTAGGGAAACAGAACAAGGTAACTGCGATTGAAGCTGTCGATAAGCCTGACGATCATGGTGCAAAGCAGTTCCGCATTACGTTTGATAAGCCTGTCGATCCCGCCATCAGTGAGGCCGGCACTTACGGTATCGAGAATCTGGAGTGGACACCGGAGGTTTATTTTGCCGACAATGTGATCCGTAACAATCGTGCCCGTGGTTCCCTGTTCAGTACTCCGAAGAAGACGGTAGTCGAGAATAACATTTTTGATCACACTTCCGGGACGGCAATCCTTTTGTGTGGTGACTGTAACGGATGGTTCGAGACGGGGGCTTGTCATGACGTACTGATCCGGAACAACAAGTTTATCAATGCGTTGACAAATCAGTTCCAGTTTACGAACGCTGTTATCTCCATCTATCCGGAGATACCGGATTTGAAAGGTCAGAAGAAATATTTCCATGGTGGGATCGTGATCGAGGACAACGAGTTCGAAACCTTTGATATGCCGATCCTGTATGCTAAATCGGTGGATGGCCTTGTCTTCCGTAATAATGTGATTAAACAAAATCATGATTATCCGGCTTTCCACTGGAACAACCATCGTTTCTTTTTCCAGCGTGTTGTTAATGCTGAGATCAAGGATAATCGGTTCGAGGAGGGGTTTGACCGGGAGAAAGACATTAGGGAAGAGTACTAAAAAACGAAAAGGGCTACCTTCACAGGCCTGCCCTTCTCTAACCAAAACTTTAACTATGAAAAAATTTACGTGCTACAAATATAGTTACAATTTCTATATCCGCAAGCGTATGTGTTATTTTTCTTTACTATTTTATCTTTTTTAACCTTTCCAGTCTCCATTTTCCTTTATCAGCTGGACCAATCGTTCTACAGCTTCTTCTTCGGAGATATTTTTCAGGACACATTCTTTGCCTTTGTACAAACTGATCCGGTTCTTTCCGGCACCGACATAGCCGTAATCGGCATCCGCCATTTCGCCGGGGCCATTCACGATGCACCCCATGATGCCGATCTTCAAGCCTTTCAGATGTGAAGTGGCCTCCTTGATGTGAGCGATTGTGGTTTGTAGGTCATACAAAGTTCGTCCGCAGCTTGGACAGGAGATATATTCTGTTTTGCTGATGCGGGTACGGGTTGCTTGCAGGATGCCGAACATGCAACTGTCTGTCACCATCGCTTCGCAGCCTTCGTTGTGCAACATGATCCCGTCTCCGAAACCATCTAACAGTAAAGTTCCGAAATCGGCGGCCGATTTCAGTTGTAAAGCTTCGGTATCTGTTTCCCTATAGTCGCGGTGCAAGATAACCGGTACATCGCAACCGGCAATGAGCAGGCGATGCATGGCTGCGCGTTCGGCAGCGATACCGTTCCGGTGATGCGTGCTCAAGACTACGATTACGGAAGTATCCTTTTTCAGGACCTCGATTACGCGGTCGGTCAGATCCCGGTAGGTGAGGCGGATAAATTTCAAGGGGACAGAATAGTCTTTCAGTTCCTCTATTTCCGATGCGATAAAGAAAGGATAGGCGTTCGGACGTTCTTTCCAGAAGTGGGCGTCTACTAAAAGACGGAAGTTGTCCGGCAGGTTGTCGGGATCTTCCTTGCCGATGTATATATAGTCCGGCTGGGAAGCATGATCAAACTCGAAATCACCGTTGCTGCGGTCGGAAATGACGACTGGCGGGAAGTTACCCCCGATTCCTTCCGTCACCCGGCTGTGGCGGCGTCCGACTGTTACCGGATCATATCCCGGAGCAGGTGTGGCCTCTAATGGCTCGTGCCCTTCGCGTTCGAGTATGTAATCGACCAACTTACGGGCAACCGGGATTTCTGCCTCCGGATCTTCGCTCAAAGAGACGCGGATCGTATCACCTATGCCATCGGACAATAGGGCTCCGATTCCGACGGCACTTTTGATGCGTCCGTCTTCTCCGTCGCCGGCTTCCGTTACACCGAGATGCAACGGGTAGTGCATATCTTCTGATTCCATTGTCCTGACCAACAGACGGACGGTTTTTACCATGACGACCGTGTTCGAGGCTTTGATGGAAATCACGACATCGGGAAAGTCTTCCTCCCGGCAGATACGCAGGAATTCCATGCATGAGGCAACCATGCCTTCGGGAGTGTCGCCGTACCGGCTCATGATCCGGTCGGATAGCGAACCGTGGTTTACGCCAATACGGATGGCGGTTCCGTGTGCTTTACAGATGTTGAGGAATGGTATGAAACGGTCGCGTATCTTTTGCAGCTCTGCAGCATATTCCTCGTCGGTATATTCCAGTAGGTCAAACGTCTTCACTTTGTCCACATAGTTTCCGGGGTTGATGCGCACTTTTTCCACTTCTTCGGCTGCGGCATCGGCCGCGCGCGGGTTGAAATGGATGTCGGCGACTAACGGAGTCGTATATCCGGCTTCGTCAAGTTGTTTGCGGATTGCACCTAAATTACGAGCTTCACGTTCTCCCTGGGCGGTGAAACGTACATATTCCGCACCGGCTTCGATCATCCGGATCGCTTGGTGGACGGCTGCATCGGTATCCATTGTGGAGACGTTTGCCATCGACTGGATGCGAATCGGATTATCGCCCCCTAACGGAGTATTCCCTATGTTGACAATAGATGATTTGCGGCGGCGATAGTTAAAAAAATCTTCCATCTTTTTTAGTTGAAAGGTGAAAGTTGAAAGGTGAAAGTTGAAAGGTGAGAGTCAACGAGGGTGGCAAGCGGTATCAACACTTTGCGTTTTTGTTAACTTTCAACTTTCAACTCTCAACTTTCAACTAATTCGTTTTGTATTTGAAGGAAACCTTAGCCAGTTCTTCGTTTGCTTTTACGATCTTCTTTTTAAGGTCTTCCTTATAGGCGGCAAGCTTATCTTGGAGTTGTTCGTCTCCGACGGCAAGCATTTGGACTGCCAGGATACCGGCGTTCAAAGCACCGTTGATACCGACAGTGGCGACCGGAATTCCCGGAGGCATCTGTACGATGGCCAGCAAAGCGTCCATACCGTCGAGTGTCGAATTGATAGGCACGCCGATCACAGGGACTGTCGTCATCGAAGCGATTACACCGCACAGGTGGGCAGCCATGCCGGCAGCCGCAATAATCACTTTGATACCGCGGTCTTTGGCTCCTTTGGCGAATACTTCCACTTCAGCTGGCGTACGATGGGCGGACAAAGCGTGCATTTCGAACGGGATTTCCATCTCGTCAAGCAGTTTAGCCGCTTTTTCCATTACGGGCAGGTCCGAGGTACTGCCCATGATAATGCTTACTACAGGTGTCATTTCGCAATCATTTGTTCGTATTCGGCAGCAGACATCAGTTCATCCAGTTCAGAAGGATCTGAGATAGAAATCTTGATTAACCATCCATTGCCATATACATCTTCATTCACCAATTCAGGTTTGTCATCCAGCTCGGCATTTGCTTCGATCACTTCACCGCTTACCGGCATGAACAGGTCTGAAACGGTCTTTACAGCTTCGATTGTACCGAAAACTTCTTCTTTGGCAACAACTTCGCCTTCTGTCGTGATGTCGACGAAAACGATTTCACCCAGTTCGCCCTGAGCGTAATCGGTAATACCAACGTAAGCTACATTGCCATCTACACGGATCCATTCATGATCTTTTGTGTACTTTAAATCTGCAGGAAAATTCATAATTTTAGTGTTTTTATTAGATGAATAAATAGATATAACTCAAGAATGAGGCTACAAAGGTACATATAAATCCGAGACAAAACCCGGCATATACCTGCATGGGAGTATGCCTTTTCAGAAAGATACGCGAAGTACCTACCAGCCCTGCTATCAGGATCACGATGATAAAAGCCCAGTAAGGATTTATCAAGTGGATCCGCGCTACCCCCATAATGCCGCCCAACAATCCGCCTATCCCGATCGCATGGGCGCTGATTTTCCAGAAAAAGTTGATGAGCAGTGCCAAGATTAATGCTACACAGGCACCTAATAGCAAGGAGATGAACCAGAACGGCAACATCATTTTATACATATAGAAAGCGCAGACCATGATCGATGTGATAAAGATCAGATACGGAACCACACGCTCATGTCTATCCGACAGTTCCAGATCGACTGCCGCCCCGTTTTTTACCATCATAAAGATGAATGCTCCGGGGATAACCGCGGTAGACAGGAATGTTCCGCCTGCGAGCAACAGCTTCATGGTCGGCGGATAGATTGCCAGATACGTGAAGGTGAGAGCCAGCACGACTCCATACGTCACCATCAGCAACGGATGGAACATACCGGATATGATATTTGAAAATAACCTCATAACGCTTCAAATTTATATTTCTTTTCTGAGCCGTGCAACCGGGATACCCAATTGTTCGCGGTATTTGGCTACCGTACGGCGGGCGATGATATAGCCTTTCTCTTTCAGGATGGAGGCCAGCTCTTCATCGGTAAGCGGTTTGCGCTTGTCTTCTCCGTCGATATGCTCTTTCATGATCTTTTTCACCTCGCGGGTGGAAATTTCTTCGCCGCTGTCGGTTTGCATCGATTCGGAGAAGAAATATTTGAGCGGATAAATACCGAAATTTGTCTGCACGTACTTGCTGTTGCTCACACGCGAGATTGTCGAGATGTCATATCCGGCTCGTTCCGCCACATCTTTGAGGATCATAGGCCGTAAAGTCGCTTCATCACCGGTGAGGAAGAAGTCGCGTTGCAAGAGGATGATCGTTTCCATCGTGCGCTGCAAAGTTTCCTGACGCTGCTTGATGGCATCGATGAACCATTGGGCGGAATCGAGTTTCTGTTTCACAAATTGGACAGCTTCCTTCATTTGGGCTGTCTGGTTCGCTTTGTTACCGGCATAATCCTGAAACATCTCCGCATATTCACGGTTGATGCGCATATCGGGGATTCCCCGGTTGTTCATGCTCAGGATCAGTTCACCACCTGTCGCCTCCACTACAAAATCGGGAATGATCTGGCTCAAAGCTGTTTCCATAGAACCGCCCCAACTGGCACAAGGTTTAGGATCGAGGGTTGTTATCTCACGAATGGCCTTTTTCAGGGCGGCCTCGTCGATATCCAGTCCTCTTATGATCTTGTCGTAATGTTTACGGGTAAACTCTTCGAAAAAATTAGTTAACATCCGGGTTGCTAACTCCGTCTCAGGTGTTTTTTCCCGACGGGCCAACTGGAGAAGAAGGCACTCCTGAAGATTACGGGCGCCGACTCCTGCCGGATCAAAGTCTTGTATGATAGTAAGAACTGTCTCTATTTCTTTTTCCGTCACATCCTGTCCCGCCTGAAACACCAGGTCATCGGCTATGGCGGACAGGTCACGGCGTAGATAGCCGTCATCATCTATGTTTCCGATGATATATTCGGCGATCTTCACCTGCTTCTCCGGCAAATCCCGTAGTCCGAGTTGTTGGAGCAGATATTCGTTCAGGGATTCGCTGACCGAGAAAGGAACATCCTCTTTTTTTTCTGCCCGCTCACTCAACTCACGAAGTTTGTAATCGGGTATGTCGTCCTCACTCATATAGTCACCGAGTGAAAGGTCGGTGTCTGTTTCGTTTCCTCCCTCCATCTCGTTAGATGAAGGCTCCTCGCCACTTTCGTCAGTACGGTCAAAGTCATCCGCAATTTCCTTTCCTTCTTCCAAAGCGGGATTGTCTTCCAGTTCATGCTTCACGCGTTCTTCCAGCTCTATGGCGGGAAGTTCCAGAAGCCGGATCAACTGAATCTGCTGCGGAGAGAGTTTTTGCTGTAACTTTTGTTGTAACTGTTGCTTCAACATAATCAAATTCAATAATGAGAGGACAATCACCGGACCGTCCAATGTTTAGAACATGCAAATATAACTTTTTACACGGAATGACCTCGATATTCAAAATATAATAGTTCTAAAGGAGGATAGATTAAATTATTATTATTATCGAAAAGGATTAAAAATCAAAACTATTTTCTACTTTTGCGATCAGATAAAGAATCTGATATGACTCTTAAAGCATCGCCATACGATCAGTTGACCCGGGAAGAATTGATACGATTACTGGAAGCCAGAGATAATGAACCTGACAATGCCGAGGTTTGTATATCCTCGGAGACGCCGACAATCAAACGTATTATTTCTGAAGTCCTGGTAATCCTTTTCAACGAAGAAAACAAGCCTATCGAAAAAGCAATGAATTTGTTACTGGACTATTTCAGTGCTGATTGGGGCTACGTTGCCATCTTTGAAGAAGACGGGTTGACGGCCAATTTCACATGTGAAGTGATGAGTACGTGGGTAAAGGCTCCTAAAGATGATCGGAATAAGTTGACATACGATATAATCCCGTGGATTATTGACACCGTCAAAGCCGGACACGATATCGTGTTGGGAGATATTGCCGGTTTACCCGCCGAAGCGGACATCGATAAAATCCTGCTGACCGAACAGCAACTGAAGTCTATGCTGATCATTCCACTTACCTTCCATAATAAAGTACAAGGTTTCATTGGTTTCGATTCGGTCCGGATGAGCCGTTTCTGGACTGCTCCGGAAGTGGAGGATATGCATATCATTGCCGGTATTTTCTCCATCATAATTGAACGCTGGCAAACCAATTATAACCTGGAAGAGTCGAGAAAACGTATCTCCAAGCTGAGCACAAAGTTTCAGCAGTTTTTCAATAATCTGCCGATCGGGGTGGAATTATACGATGCGGAAGGTAACTTGATCGATATAAACGATGCCGACACCAAAATCTTCGGTAGCTCCCGTGAACAGTTGTTAGGAGTCAACCTGTTCAAGAATCCGGCTGTTCCAGAGAAAATTCTTAATCAGATCAAGAAGAAGAAGGCATTCAGTTTTCCGCTTGCATATGATTTCAATTGTATACGGGATTCCCGCTATTATCATTCCAATATTTCCGATGAAACCAAATATCTGATGGTGAAAGGAATCGGGTTGAACGACCGGGAATTTGGGCATATCGGCTATTTGCTGATCATTTCCGACGAAACGGAAAAACAAGCCAAAGAGGAGCAGACGCAAAACAATTTGGCGATCTTGAAAGCTGTCCTCTTGTCCGGCCATTCCCTTATTGCCGAATATGATATTGAAAAGAAAGAATTGTTTGTCAATCCACTTCTGAACGAAACACCGGAGGATAACAAGCTTTTCAACTATTTGAGAAATAATAAGTATATGACGATCGAAGGTGTACAACAGATTATTCGTTCGACCGATAATGTCAACTTGCTTTTCCAGGTGATAGGAGGGAAGCAGGATCATTGCAGCTTTGAATGTCGTACCGCTATTGAAAACGAAACGATCTGGATTCGTATCAATGCGCAGGCTTATAAGACGAAAGGGAGCAGGCGACAGAACAAAATGATCTGCCATGTTACTAACATCACCGAAGAAAAACTGTTGGAAGAGAAATTGCACCATGCGGAATATGAAACCCGGCAGTCGGAGTTGGAGATACAAAAGGTACGTGAGGCGGATAAGCTGAAATCGGCTTTCCTCGCCAATATGAGCCATGAGATCCGGACGCCGCTTAACGCCATAATCGGCTTTTCCAATATTCTTGCCGAGACTGACGATAAAGAAGAAAAAGAAGAGTTTGTCAAAATAATCAATAAGAATAGTGATTTGCTCCTTCGTCTGATTACTGACATACTTGATTTTTCCAAAATAGAATCGGGCATCTTGGATTATTCGCTTGCCGATACCAGTCTGAAAGAGATCTTTCATGAGCAGTATCAGGTACACGCGTTGAAAATGCCTGAAAAGGTTTCTTTGATCTGTGACTTCGATGCTCTGCCGGACATTCTCATCCATACCGATCCGAAGCGAGTCACGCAGGTGATTTCGAATTTGATCTCGAACGCGGCCAAATTTACGGAGGAGGGAAGCATAAGTTTTTCTTACCGCATTGTAGAAGGCTATGTCCTGATCGAAGTAATTGATACGGGTATCGGAATATCGCTTCAGCATCAGCAGTCGATCTTCGACCGCTTCGTGAAAATTAACTCGTTCAAGCAGGGAACCGGTTTAGGTCTGACAATCTGCAAAACCATTATCGAAGCTCTTAACGGGACAATCGGTGTCGATTCGAGGCCGGGAGAAGGTGCGCGGTTTTGGTTTACGCTCCCTTACAACGGGTAGCTTCCCGCGTCTGTAGCAGGACAGAAAGGAGAATCAATCCCAATCCGGCATAGAAAGCGAGATTCAACTCTTTCGCCTCGCCGAAAAAAAGCATAGCTAGGATAATACTGTAAACCGGTTCCAGGTTGTAACTCAGATTCACGGTGAATGCGGATACCTGTTTCAATACTTGTATCTGTAAGAGGTACAGCCCGATTGTGCAAACCAGCGAAAGCAACAACAGGTAGAGGAAATTGGTCATTCCCGGTAGGATCGTTTCCACCGGAAAGAAATGCAGATAGAACGGTAGCAGACAGGTCAGTCCTAAGAAACCGCCAATCATTTCGTAAAACAACATCATGCTGGAAGCATGCCGTACTCCCACTTTCTTGTTTGTAATGGTGAAAAGAGCTGCCAGTGCCGAAGATATCACACCGATGATAATTCCTGTCCGATAACGGGTGTCGAACTGGAAGATTAAAACGATACCGCATACAGTCACCAGACTGAACAAGAGTTCTTTTACCGATACCCGCCTTCCAATAATCAGAGGTTCCAATAAGGCTGTGAAGAAGCCGACCAGTGAAAAGCAGACTACCCCGATCGAAACATTTGCCGCCTTGATACTTCCATAGAAGAATACCCAGTGAAGCCCTAACAGCAGCCCGGTTCCCGCTATTTTCAACACTTCGCGAAAGGAAGTCCGCTTTAATTTTCCACTTCCCCAAAGGATTATAAAAAGCATAATTGCTGCAAAAAGCATGCGGTACCAAACGAGTAATCCTTCATTCAGTGTAATTAATTTTCCGAACAAGCCGGTAAAGCCAGCTAAGATAATGGAAATATGCAGTTTTATAAAAGCCTCTTTCATATCCTCCCTGTTTTTTATTGGCTGCAAAGGTAATGTTTCATCTTTTACCATCCGGTGAAAATTTATTTTCTCTTGCGGGAAAATAAATTTTCATGGGAGTGAAACAATATTTTCATGGGTATGGAATTCCTGTTCCTTCATATGAAAATATTCCGTTGTTGCAGATCAATATCGGAAACTGCCGCCTCCGAGGAATTCACGCAAAAGGGAAGTGCCTGGAAGCCCGACATCGGGAATGTAATTGAAGTAGCGGAGGAAACGGAGCAGACGATATGCTTCGGCATTCTCCGGATCACATTCGCGCACTTCGCCCAGGATCGGTTCGGCTTCCTTGCGCAGGGCGGCCAGCTCATACAACATGGCGCTATTGAACATCGCATCCGCGTTCTCCTGATACGGGAATATCCATTTGTCCTCACCCCGGCGTACGCTGGGCCAGCGTGCGATCGTGTCGCGTGCGGAATATCCGCGGAACCGATAATCACGGATGATGCGGCGTAAGAGGCGATTGTCGGTTGTCGGAATCCAGTTATGGTTGTCCAGCGAGATGGAAGTCAGCACGGATACATAGATCCGGTATTTGTAGCGATCTTCAATCATGGAGGTCAGTTCGGGGTTCAGGGCATGGATGCCTTCTATCACCAGGACGGAGTTTTTCTGCATCTTCAGTTTCTTCCCTTTGAAAACGCGGCGGCCTGTTTCAAAATCGAAGCTCGGCACTTCGATCTCTTCGCCTGAAAGGAGTTTCTGCAATTCACTGTTGAAATAAGGCAGGTCGAGCGCATACAGCGATTCGAAATCATATTCGCCGGATTCGTCCTTCGGCGTATCTTCACGGTTCAGGAAATAATCGTCCAGTGAAAGTCCGACCGGATGGATCAAATTTGTAATCAACTGAATCTCCAACCGTTTGCAGAAAGTTGTTTTTCCCGAAGAAGACGGACCGGAAATCAATACGATACGGATACCGCTATCGTAGCGGGCGGCAATCTCCTCTGCGATCTTGGCTACCTGTTTTTCCTGCATGGCTTCGGAAACCATAATGACCTCGGATGCCATATCCTTCTCTATCGCCCGGTTCAGGTCTCCGACGTTATCCAATCCGACCGTGCGTTGTAGTGTCAGATGTTCCTTATAAACTTGAAACATTTTATCTTGGCGGATGACCGGTTCTAACTCTGTCGGATTCGTCCTTTGGGGTACGCGCAGCAATACGCCGTCGAAATAAGGAACCAGGTCGAAATGCTGTATATAGCCGGTGGAAGGAGTCAGGCAACCATAGAAATAATTGATATAGCCGTCCAGTTCGTAATAAGACGTATAAGGCATACCGGCGCTTTCGATCAGACGGGCCTTGTCGTTCATGCCCCTTTCACGGAACAAGACTGCTGCATCGACCGTGCGGACCGTTTTCAAATGGAAAGGAAGGTCTGCGTCGATGATTTCACGCATCCGCTTCTTGATTTTGCCAATCGTTTCTTCGTCTATGTCTTTGCCGTTGTGGATAACGCAATAATAGCCTTTCGAGATGGGATGTTCCAGGTTCAGAGTTGCCGAAGGGAGTACATCGTTCACTGCTTTCGAGAAAATATGACAGAGGGAACGGACATATGTCCGCATCCCTGAAAGTCCGGAATAGTCGACATATTCAACATCTTTCGGATGCCAGCAACGGAAGGTAAGCCCTTCTGTTTTGTTATTTACTTGCGCATTCATCGGGCGTAACCGGAGGGGTGCGCCAACCAGTGAATAGATGTCCAACAGCGAGGAGCCGATCGGCACCTCTTTATAAGTATTGTTATTTTTGCAATAAATTGTAATAGTTTCAGACATGGTATCTCAGTTATTATTTATACTTTTGTCCCCTAAAGTTAGGAATATTAATCGGATATACATCCACTTAAACGTATTTTAAATGGACTATTCATTTTTTGATTTTCTACGCCTTATAGGTTCCTTAGGTTTGTTCCTGTATGGTATGAAGATCATGAGCGAAGGTCTGCAGAAATTTGCGGGAGACAGTCTGCGCAGGATTCTGACGGCCATGACGACGAACAGGGTTACCGGAGTGCTTACCGGGGTTTTAATTACAGCCCTGATTCAATCATCATCCGCCACTACAGTCATGGTGGTCAGTTTCGTAAACGCCGGTCTGCTCACTCTTACCCAATCTATCGGAGTCATAATGGGAGCCAATATCGGTACGACCGTTACCGCCTGGTTGATCTCGGCTCTCGGGTTCAAAGTTGACATTGCGGCTTTTGCCCTTCCTCTACTCGCATTCGGTATTCCACTCCTGTTTTCCGGGAAAAGTTCACGTAAATCGGTCGGAGAGTTCATTTTCGGTTTCTCTTTCCTTTTTATGGGACTTCAGGCCTTAAAAGCCAATGCACCGGATCTTGGGGCCAATCCGGAGATGCTTGCCTTTGTACAGAATTATACTGACATGGGATTCTTGTCCATCATCCTGTTTCTGTTCATCGGAGCTATCCTGACAATGATCGTGCAGGCTTCTGCTGCGACGATGGCTATCACGTTGATTATGTGTGCTAACGGATGGATTGATTATCACCTGGGAGTCGCGCTTGTGCTGGGTGAAAACATCGGTACGACGATTACCGCTAATTTGGCCGCCTTGACTGGCAATACGCAATCCCGGCGGGCTGCTTTGGCGCATCTCGTCTTCAATATATTCGGCGTTATGTGGGTCTTGGTTTTGTTTTATCCGTTTACGGCTGCCGTATCTTGGTTCGTCACCGATGTCATGAATATATCTGATCCAGCAGTGGCTGTTTCTTTCAAGTTGGCTGCTTTCCATACGGCTTTCAATATCAGCAATACCTTTATAATGATTTGGTTTGTCGGGCTGATCGAGAAGACGGTTTGCTTCCTTATCAAAGGAAAGAAAGACGAGGACGAGGAATATCGTTTACGTTATATTACGGGGGGTATGCTGTCGACAGCCGAACTTTCGATCTTGCAGGCACATAAGGAGATCACGCTGTTTGCCGAGCGTACAGGCCGTATGCTGGATATGGTGAAAGCGCTGTTCTACGAGAAGAATGAGGATGCTTTCCTGAAAATTTATAGCCGTGTCGAGAAGTACGAAAGTATCAGTGACCGGATGGAGATCGAGATTGCCAATTATTTGACTTGCGTGGCGGAAGGTCGCTTGAGTTCGGAAGGTAAGGAAGAAATCCGTATCATGCTGCGTGCCGTATCGGAGATCGAGAGTATAGCGGACTCTTGCAATAACATGGCGAGAAGCATCAAACGTCGTAACGAGTTTAAATCGATATTCACAGATGAGCAGAATCACAATGTGGACCAGATGTTGGCACTTACGGAGAAAGCTTTGCATCGTATGATTGAGATTCTGAAGAAGTCGGAGCTTGTACGCGACGATGTCAATCCGTCTTATAATATCGAAAATGAAATAAACAATTACCGCAATCAGTTGAAGATCCACAATGTAGAAAATATCAACAATAAGAAATACCAGTATCAGGACGGTGTCTACTACATGGATATCATTGGTGAAGCTGAGAAGTTAGGCGACTATGTGCTGAATGTGGTACAAGCAGTTATTGAGAAGAAGATTTAAGAAAATATGAGTCTGATGACGCAGATATAATTTTATTTATTTGAATCTGCGTCTATCAGACTTGTGTGAATCACAGTGTCACACCGGATTTGAAAATTGCGATCTCTCTGTAACCGTTCTTTTCATTGTTAGTCGGGTTGCCACTTGCGATACCGATGATAAACTGGATAAAACATTCACAAAGTTCCTCCATGCTTTTGCCCTCCAAAAGGGAGCCGGCATTGAAGTCGATCCAGTTCGGTTTGCGGGCATTTAGATTACTGTTGGTCGAAACTTTGACTGTCGGAACAAATGTGCCGAACGGAGTTCCTCTTCCGGTTGTGAACAAAACCAGATGACAGCCGGATGAAGCAAGAGCCGTACTGGCTACGAGATCGTTCCCGGGGGCACTCAACAAATTCAGTCCCTTTGTTTTTAGCTGTTCACCGTAAAGCATCACGTCTCGGACAGCCGATGTTCCGGCTTTTTGCGTGCAACCCAGGGATTTCTCTTCCAGGGTGGAAATGCCTCCTGCCTTATTACCCGGAGAAGGGTTTTCGTAAATCGGCTGTTTGTTCTCTATAAAATAGGATTTGAAGTCGTTAATCAGATGAACGGTCTTCTCAAAGACAGCTTTCGATTCGCTCCGGTTCATCAGGATCGTCTCGGCGCCAAACATCTCCGGAACTTCTGTCAGGACGGTTGTCCCTCCCTGGGCTACCAGAAAGTCGGAAAAGACACCTAACAGCGGATTGGCCGTAATACCGGAAAATCCATCCGATCCTCCGCATTTCAATCCTACACGCAATTCATTTAAAGGAATATCTGTCCGCTGATCCTGCGAAGCAATCGCATAGAGTTCTCGCAACAGTGCCATTCCCGTTTCCAGTTCATCGTCCACCTTTTGCGTTTCCATAAAGCGGATACGTTCCGTATCGTAATCGCCAAGTATTTCACGGAAAGCGCCGACCTGGTTGTTTTCGCAACCTAACCCGACAACGAGAACTGCACCGGCATTCGGATGCAGAACCATATCCCGTAAAATCTTCCGGGTATTCTCATGATCGTCTCCCAGTTGGGAACAGCCATAATTATGAGGGAATGCGACGATCGCATCGACTCCGGCGCCCTGTGTCTCCTGTTGTAACCGATCTGTCAATCGATGTGTGATACCGTTGACGCAACCGACGGTCGGAATCACCCATATCTCATTCCGGATTCCCACTTCTCCATTCTTGCGGCGATATCCTTTAAAGGAAAGCAGCTTTCCGGATAACTGTTCCGGAGTAGGTTGCGGATTGAATTCATATTCCCGTAACCCTTCCAGATTGGTCTTGATATTCTTTTCATTCACCCAGCTTCCGGCAGTTATCGCTTTACGGGCATGTCCGATGGGAGCGCCATATTTAATTATATAGTCTCCCTCTTTAAAATCCTGTAAGGCTACTTTGTGTCCTGCCGGGATATCCTGCAGGACGATGATCGTTTTACCGTTGATATCCAAAGATGCACCGGCCTGTAAATCCTTTACGGCGACGATGACATTGTCTGCCGGATTTATTTGTATATAAGTCCGCATCAGCAAATTTCTTTAACGACATTAAGCATTCCTTTTTCTTCAATGGCATCCAGGAAACCTTTTACCATACTGGTTAATCCAGGAATGCGGTTCAAGTCTTCTCCCCAAATGGAAGTCGCTGCCAATACGCCTTCGGCGACTTGACCGGTCGAGCCAGTAGCCCAAAGGTCTTGCAATAGTTGAAGAATCTCGGTGGAATCATTCGGTTCGGATTTTGCTCCATCGGTACGGACATATCCTTTATAATAGGTAATAATAGCTGCCAGACCTAACACCAGTCCTTTGGGCAACTCGCCTTTCCGTTCCAGGTAAATTTTCAAGCCCGGCAGGTCACGTGTTTCATATTTAGGAAATGAGTTCAGCATGATCGAGACAACCGAATGATCGACGAACGGATTGTTAAAACGTTCCATGACGTCATTGCCGAACTGTACCAATTCTTCTTTCGGCAGATTCAGCGTTTCCAGCAATTCCCCGAACATCACTTTGTGGATGTATTTCCCTAAAATGTCGTGTTGGCAGGCATCCCGCACGATATTCACTCCGGAAAGCCAAGAGACAGGCGCTAAAACAGTATGAGGACCGTTCAAAAGGGTCACTTTCCGCTGGTGGTAAGGTTCCTCGCTCGGAACAAACAGTACATTCAAGCCAGCTTTGTCTGCCGGAAACTCTTTGGCGACCGATTCGGGCGCTTCGATTACCCATAAATAGAATATTTCCGCCTGTACGACTAAATTGTCGTTATATTGCAGTTTCTCTTTAATTGAATCGATCTCTTTACGTGGAAATCCCGGGACAATACGGTCGACCAGCGTCGCATATACACCGCAGCATTCCGTAAACCAGGTTTTGAAATCTTCTCCTAATTGCCACAAATCGATATACTGGTAAATGGTCTCTTTCAGTTTATGCCCGTTCAGGAAGATCAATTCGCACGGAAAGATGAGCAAGCCTTTGTCTTTTTCTCCGTTAAATGTTTTGTAGCGGTGATAAAGCAATTGCGTCAGCTTGCCCGGATAAGAAGAAGCAGGCGCGTCCTCCAACTTGCAAGCCGGATCGAAGGTGATTCCTGCTTCCGTCGTATTTGAAATGACGAAGCGCATTTCCGGCTGTTCCGCCAGTTTCATGAATGCGGAAAAATCCACATAAGGATTCAACGCGCGGCTTATCACATCGATCCGGGTAAGGCTGTCGACCTTCTTGCCTTTGTCTAATCCCTGAAGATTGACATGGTACAAGCAATCCTGTGCGTTCAACATGTCGACCATTCCCCGGTCGATAGGCTGGACCACCACAACGCTGCTGTTAAAATCCACTTTTTCATTCATCTTCTGGATAATCCAATCCACGAATGCCCGGAGGAAATTGCCTTCGCCGAACTGGATAATCCGTTCCGGATACAGCATTTTGCCGGCAGTTTTTTCATTCAATTCTTTCATCTTACTATTCATTTAAAATCTGTTCATTAATGGCAATCAAAGCCGATTATATAAATTCGGCGCCTAATTTAAAAGAAATCTCGGATTTATTTAGTATATTTGCATAAAACTTATCCGTAACTGGCAAGAACAGTCTTTTTTATACCATGAAACATTTTCTTATTAACGCATCTATTTTATTATCACTTTTAATTATGACAACATCCTGCTCACCAAAGGTCGAAATGATTCCAGCAGAGTTGGCTTATCAGGCTGAAGCGACTACTGGAGAAGGTTCTATCTGGCATCCCGAGCGTCACACTTTGTTTTGGGTGGACATCGAAGGGCAAACATTATACGAATATCATCCCGATACAAAAGAATGTAGTTCCTGGAAGTTTGATCGTATGGCATCGACGGTGGTTCCCGAAACGGACAGTACGGTTATCATAGCCTTGCAAAATGAAATTGTGCGGGTAAACCTGCATGACGGCCATACCACTTCCATTGCTCCGATACCTGACGAAAACGGTAAAGTGCGTTGTAACGACGGTAAATGTGATCCTGCCGGACATTTGTGGGTAGGGACGATGGGATTTGGTGCACCTAAAGGTGCCGGGACCTTGTACACTGTTTCGCCTGCCGGGACTGTCACCACGAAATTGAAAAAGGTCACGATTTCAAACGGGATCGTCTGGTCGTCCAATAAGAAGTTTATGTATTATAACGACACGCCGACCGGTAAGATAGCCCGCTACCGCTACGATGCCGACAACGGGGATATCTTGTTCGACGGTATAGCCGTTACCTTGCCCGACGGGACGGGAGCACCCGATGGTATGGCGATTGATAGCGACGATCACCTTTGGGTAGCCCAATGGGGAGGATATGGTGTTTATTGCTACAATCCCTACACGGGAGAATTGCTGGCGAAAGTAGAGGTCCCGGCACCTAATGTCGCTTCTTGCGCTTTCGGAGGCAATAAAATGGATACGCTTTACATAACAACGGCTCGTGCAGGCTTGTCCGAGGAACAACTCCGGGAATACCCCTTAAGTGGCAGTGTATTTTGTTGCAAACCGGGTATTAAAGGTGTAAGGGCCAACTGTTTCGGGGAATAAATCTCCCGAAGATTATTTATCACAAATGTAAACAGCTTCTCAAAATTTATTGTTTACTTTGTAAAACATTGAAAAAGATATATGACTAAGAGTAAATCTGAAAAGAAAAGTAATAAACCGGGGAAGAAGAAAAGCAATTCCAAAGGCGAAAACAAACGGATGAAAAAAGAGGCTATGATCAATGCCATCATCAACGTTTTCAAGTCTTCTCCCAAAGAACCTTTTAACTATCGACAAATCAGCAGTATGATAGGAGTAACCAATCAGGTGCAGAAGTTGCAGGTGGTGGATATCCTGTATGCTCTTTCTTCCGACAACTTCATTTCCGAAATAGACAGGGGACGTTACCGTTATAATAATTGGGGAACGACTGCTATCGGAACCTTTATGCGCCGTCAGAATGGCAAAAACTCTTTTATTCCCGAAGATGGGGGGACGCCGATTTTTGTGGCAGAGCGAAACTCCGCACATGCGCTTAACGGTGATAAGGTAAAAATACAGCTTCATGCCAAGAGAAAAGGGGCTGACCCAGAAGGCGAGGTTATCGAGATACTGGAAAGTGAGCGACGATTGATTACCGGTAAACTACAGGTGACCAAAGGATTTGCGTTCCTGATAACGGAAGACAAAACGCTCGCAAACGATATCTTTATCCCAAAAGACAAGTTGAAAGGTGGCAAGACTGGCGACAAAGCGATCGTCCGTATTACCGAATGGCCGGAGGAAGCCAAGAACCCGCTGGGTGAGGTGGTAGATATTTTGGGTACCGCCGGTGAAAACAATGCGGAGATGAACGCTATTCTGGCAGAGTTCAACCTTCCGTATAAATATCCGGTCAATGTAGAGAAGGCTGCGGAAAAGATATCGGAAGCAATTCCCGAAGAGGAAATTGCCAAGCGTGAGGATTTCCGTGGCATCACGACTTTTACGATTGACCCGAAAGATGCTAAGGACTTCGATGATGCCCTTTCCGCCCGTAAGTTGGATAATGGCAATTGGGAAGTAGGCGTTCATATCGCCGATGTGACCTACTATGTCAAACCCGAAAGTCTGATAGACCGGGAAGCTTTCAGTCGTGCGACATCTGTTTATCTCGTGGACCGCACTATCCCGATGTTACCGGAACGTCTGTGCAATCAGATCTGTTCGCTCCGTCCGGATGAAGAAAAACTTTGTTTTTCCGCAGTTTTCGAGTTGAATAAGGATGCCGAAGTCCAACAATCCCATATCACCCGTACCATTATCAAGAGCGACCGTCGCTTCACTTATGAAGAAGCTCAGGTTGTCATCGAGACAGGAGAAGGCGATTATAAAGAAGAAATCCTGATGCTTAACAGCATGGCGCAAAAATTGCGTGACCGTCGCTTTAAGGACGGGGCAATCGCTTTCGACCGTTACGAAGTCAAATTCGACATAGACGAGAATGGTAAACCGTTAGGAACCTACATCAAAGAATCGAAGGAAGCTAATAAACTGATTGAAGAATTCATGCTGCTGGCCAACCGTACGGTAGCCGAGTTTGTCGGAAAGAGCAAGAATAGGACAAAGAAAACGTTTGTCTATCGTATTCATGAACAGCCGGATCCTGAAAAATTGAGGGACTTCTCCGCATTCATCAGTCGCTTCGGTTACAAGATGCGTACGGAAGGGACGAAAACGGATATATCCAAAGGTATCAACAAGTTGTTGGATAACGTACAGGGTAAACCAGAAGAAAATCTGGTGGAGACGCTGGCTATCCGTTCCATGCAGAAAGCTCATTATACGACGGATAATATCGGTCATTATGGGTTAGCAATGGACTATTATACACACTTCACTTCTCCTATCCGCCGTTATCCGGATATGATGGTACATCGTTTGCTGGAACGCTATCTGGCAGGTGGCCGTAGTGTGATAAAGAGCAAGTATGAGGAGTATTGCAAACATTGCTCTGAGATGGAAATAGTGGCTTCAAATGCCGAACGTTCTTCCATCAAGTACAAACAGGTCGAGTTTATGAAAGATAAACTGGGACAGGTATTCGATGGTGTCGTATCCGGTGTCACCGAATGGGGTTTGTACGTGGAGCTGAATGAAAACAAATGTGAGGGGCTTGTTCCGATCCGTGATCTCGATGATGACTTCTATGAGTTTGACGACAAGAACTATTGTCTGCTTGGTCGTAGAACGAAACGTACTTACCAATTAGGAGATGCCATCACGGTAAAAGTAGCACAAGCTAACCTGGAGAGGAAACAGCTGGACTTTGCACTGGTTTAAACAATTGACAATTGACAATTAGTTCGGCCTTTGGTCGATTGTTCTATCTCTAAAATTGTCAATTGTCAATTCCAAAAGAGAAGTCCTGTCACTCCACAGGCAATCAATCCTAATCCCAAAAGAGCATAGAAAATACGGGCGCCTTTGCGCCCCAGCCACTTGACGAATGTCATGGCTCCACTGGTTTGGAAATACCAGTCGAGATTCAGGATTGCAGCGACAATCGAGAATATCCCTAATGCGATAAAGAGTGTCAGGATAAAATATTCGGTAGGTTCCATCTTATTTCACTTCTACGGTGCGGGAACCGTCCAGGTTTTCTGTAATGGCAACTTCCACAACGTCACCCGGCAATAATTCTTCGATCTTTTCCGGCCATTCGATAAAGCAGAGAGCACCGCTATAGAAATAGTCTTCCGTGCCTATATCTTCTGCTTCGCTTAATTTGTTGATGCGGTAGAAGTCAAAATGATAGATCAGTTCACCGGTTTCTCCGCTACGATATTCGTTGATAATGGCGAACGTCGGGCTGTTGATGACATCTTCCACGCCTAACTCTTCGCAGATAGCCTTGATGAAAGTGGTCTTCCCGGCTCCCATATCGCCCCGGAAAGCGAAAACGGTACGGTCGTCCATCCCGGCAATAAACTCTTTGGCAGCTTGGCGGATCGTATCTAAATTTTCGATTTTAATTGTATGCATAACTTTAATAATTGGCAATTGACAATTGACAATAGACAATTCAGTGAGAAAGAGAATTGGTAATTGACAGCCGGCAATTGAAGTTTTCGATTGCAAAGTTAAAACAATTGTCAATTGTCAATTGTCAATTGCCAATTATTTTGCGGTTGCTAATTATTTTACTGTCATAGTAATGAAAGGAATCAGCATTTCTTCCATCGAAATACCACCGTGTTGGAATGTATTCTTATAATAAGAAACATAATAATTATAGTTGTTCGGATAAGCAAAGAAATCATTGTTCATCGCAAAGATGTATTTGCTGCTCAGGTTCGGGGAAGGTAACCCTGCCTTGTCGGGAAAACGGATGTCAAATACTTCTTTCGGATTATAATTCAAGTTTTTGCCAACCTTGTAGCGCAGGTTGGTATTTGTATTCTTATCGCCTATTACTTTCTGCGGGTTATCGACACGGATAGTACCGTGGTCGGTCGTAACGATCACTTTATATCCTTTTCCGGCAATACGCTTGAAAAGTTCCAGCGTGCCCGAATGCTGGAACCAGGAACGTGTCAGGCTGCGATAGGCAGCTTCGCTCTGGGCCAGTTCGCGGATCATCTTGTTTTCGGTACGGGCATGGGAAAGCATATCGACAAAGTTCAGTACCACCACATTCAACTGGTTATGAAATAGGGAAGGGACGATATTCAGCAATTTGTCGTTATATTGCGAATCATGCACCTTGTGATAGGAGAAGGTATATTTCTTACGAAACCGCTCGATCTGCGTCCGGATAAGCGGTGCTTCGTTCAGGTTTTTCCCCTCCTCGCTATCCTCGTCCACCCAAAGTTCCGGAAACATCTTTTCGATCTGCAAAGGCATCAGTCCTGAGAAGATCGAGTTGCGGGCATACTGTGTGGCAGTCGGAAGGATACTGTAGTATAGGCTTTCGTCGAACGTATAGTATTCGGCAAGCAGATCCTTTACTTCGCGCCACTGATCGAGACGGAAATTGTCGATCAGGATGAAAAAGACCTTATCTCCGTTGTCGAGCATCGGGAATACTTTCTTTTTGAATAAATCCGGGCTCATCAACGGGCGGATTCCGGGGTTCTGAATCCAGTCCACGTAATTCTTTTTGACAAATTTGCCGAATGCACTGTTCGCCTCCTGTTTCTGCATGCGTAGCAGGTCGGTCATCGGAACCTGACTGTTTTCCAGTTCTATTTCCCAATAGACAAGCTTCTTGTAAACCTCCATCCAGTCGTCGGTCGTTAGCGAGTCGTTGATCTGCATGCCAATACGCCCGAACTCCTGCTGATAGCCGACAGTTGTCGTCTCGGATATAATTACATTCTTATGAACATTCTTCTTGATAGACAAGAGCAACTGATTCGGATTGACCGGTTTGATCAGGTAATCGGCGATCTTGTTACCGATAGCCTGGTTCATGATGCTTTCTTCTTCGCTCTTGGTAACCATGACGACAGGGACATCGGGATTGATCGCCTTGATCTGTGCCAATGTTTCCAATCCGGTCAGCCCCGGCATATTCTCGTCCAGGAAAATAATGTCGAACGACTCTTCCTTACAGCATTCGATGGCGTCCTGCCCGCTGATTACCGGAATCACTTCATATCCCTTATCCTGCAGGAAAAGGATGTGGGGCTTTAACAAATCTATCTCATCGTCTGCCCAAAGCACTCTGTCTTTCTTTGCTGCCATAGTTTTATCTTTCTTTTTTGAAGATGAACAAACAGGTTCATCCCTACAAATGTATGATATTATAACGACATACCCCTTTATTTTGTATGTTCTTCTCTCATTTTTTAGTCTCTTTTGTATTACCTTTGTATAATATAAACGAGTTAACTGTACACGTATGAGACTATCCGTATTTGCCCTGATCTGTCTGTCTCTTACCGCATGTGGCATTTGGAAAAAAGGGTATGAAAGAATATCCTTCAGCCAGGAATGGGACTTTGTTTTGGGCGGAGGACAAACAGATGCTTTCATATCCGAAGGCGATACACTGTGTGAGGGCATGGATGGATATCGGAAACAATTCAAGTTGCCCGAAAAAGACAAAGGAAAAGTGATCTGTCTGGATTTTGAAAGAGCGACCCTGAATCGTAAGATCTGGCTGAACGGACATTGGTTATGTCCTCGTCCTGACGGAAATGCCTCGTCTCGTTTTGTCCTAACACCGTTTCTGAATTATGGCAAGAAAGAAAATATATTACTTGTTCAAACAGACAGTTGCGTACAATTTAACTCTCACCGGGATTCGGATTCTGATATCGGCCGGAATGTATGGCTGGTGAAAGCCGGACAGGTTCATGTGGATAATTGGGGAACGAACATCACTATCCCGGTCATTAATGCGGACAAGAGTACGGTCGAAATTGAAACACCCTTGAAGAATGAAGCCTCTGGCGTAATCGTGGAAGTTTCTACCCGGATACAGGATCGGGAAGGGAAAGTTCTCTATCAGATATCCTCTCCGGCAGAGATCGCAGCTGGAGGGAAGAAGGTCGTTATACATACGATAGAAATGTTTTATCCGGAACGATGGAGTGTCCGAAATCCTTATCTATACACTGCTATAGTAGAAGTGAAAGTTGGTAATGAATTGATAGATAGCCATCAAACTACATTCGGCATGCATTCGCTCGATAGTATATGAATTTTTTCTCGAAAAAGTTTGCAGATTAAAAAAGATACCCTATATTCGCATCATAAATTTTTTCATAGTTAAGGTTTTGGTTAATAAGAAAGGATTGCCTGTGAGGGTGATCCTTTTTGCTTTTATAATGAGTCTATTCTAAATGAACCTGCAAAGTTATCGTGCTCATCTTCCGCTCGAAGTGACAGAAGGCTGTCCGGGTGAGCTAAGCCTGTTGAGCGATGAACGTTCGTTTTATAAGCATAATTTAAAGAATAATGGAACTTCCAAGAGATGGTAATCAGGGATATTTGTGTAAATTTGCCCGGAAATAAAAGAGTTTATGGAAGTAAAGATCATAAATAAGTCACACCATCCGCTGCCGGGATACGCGACTCCGCTGTCGGCAGGAATGGATATCCGTGCAAATCTGACGGAACCGGTAGTTTTGAACCCCCTTGAACGGAAACTGATTCCGACCGGATTATATATCGCATTGCCGGAAGGCTATGAGGCACAGATGCGCCCCCGTAGCGGTCTGGCATTGAAGCATGGCATTACATTGCTGAACACTCCGGGTACTATCGATGCGGACTATCGCGGCGAGATCGGTATAATCCTGATAAATCTCTCATCCGAACCTTTTACCGTCAATGACGGAGAGCGGATTTGCCAGATGGTGATCACGACTCATAGCCAGGTCGCTTGGCAGCTGGTGGAAGCGCTGGACGACACCGAACGGGGTGCTGGCGGCTTCGGTCACACAGGGAAATAATTCTGAATTGACAATTAATAATTGATAATTGACAATTATGAGGAAAATGCTAAAGTTGCTGTTTTCGATATTGTTCCTATTCCCTTTGATGGGATGTCCGCTGTCGTTGAGGGCGCAGGGACAGGAGGCGGATCAGCGGAAATTCGATTACTTCTTCTACGAAGGGCTGAACTTGAAGACTGCCGGAAAATTCGATGCTGCTTATGATGCCTTTAACCATTGTCTGGCGATCGACTCGACTGCTTCGGCCGTCTTATACGAACTTTCTTCGTTTTATGCCCAGCTGAACCGTCCGGAAAAGTCGTTGGAGATGTTGAGACGTGCAGTGGCTTACAGTTCCGATAATTTTACCTATAGACTGGCGTTGGCGACCATGAGCCGCAACCTTGGTATGTTCGGCGAGGCGGCGGAAGAGTATGAGAAGCTTGTAAAAGATTATCCCGGAAAACCGGAGTTGAACTATTACCTGGCGGATGCGCTTACACAGGAAGGCGAAATCGGGAAGGCGATCGATGCTTATGACGCCCTCGAATCGTCCATCGGTATGAATGAAGCGCTTTCAATGCAGAAATATAAGTTGTATAACGCGTTGGAGCAGACCGAAAATGCGTTCAAAGAGGTGGAAAAGCTTGCCGACAAGTTCCCGATGGAATCCCGCTATCAGATAATTCTGGGTGATCTTCACCTGGAAAAGAATGATACGGTCAAAGCACTGAAATATTATCAGAAAGCGCACGAAATCGATCCGGGAAGTCCTTATTACATTGTCTCCATGGCGAACTATTATGAAGCTGTCGGTAATAAGGACGCTGCCGAGACGCAGATACGCAATGCATTGGTGAATGAAAAGCTGGATGTCGATACGAAAGTCGGTATCCTGTCCCGCTATATTCTCAAATTGCAGCAGACGAAGAAAGGGACCGAGAGCGCGAATGCCCTTTTCCTGACATTGCTGGAACAACATCCGGAAGATATCGATCTGAAACAGATGTACGGTAGTTTGCTGATTACGCAGGGAAAGACAGACGAAGCCCGTTTCCAGTTTCAGCTGATTACCGAGATGGAGCCTTCGAATGCTGCTGCCTGGCAACAACTCCTGAATCTGGCGTTGAAGTCGGAAGACATCCCCGAAGTGATCCGTATTTGTACCCGTTGCCAGGAGCTTTTCCCCGATGCACCGGAGTATTACTTTTATCTTGGGATCGCTTATTTCCAGCAGGAAAAGTATCAGGATGCACTGGATACTTACAAAGCCGGCCTGGAGATTATTCCAGAGACGAACGTCGGGTTGAAGTCTGATTTTTATGGGCAGATAGGCGATATTTACTATCAGATCAAGAATATGCCGGAAGCCTACAAGGCATATGACGAAGCTTTGAAATATAATGATAAGAATGTGGTCGTCCTCAATAATTATGCCTATTTTCTTTCACTGGAAAAGAAAGACCTGAAAAAGGCGGAGCGGATGAGCGCGTTGGCGGTCAAACTGGAACCGAACAATTCGACTTATCTTGATACCTATGCTTGGATATTCTTTGTACAAGGAAACTATACGCTTGCCAAGATATACATAGAGAGCGCTCTTGCCAACGATACGACCAAAAGTTCCGAACTGGTGGACCATTACGGCGATATCCTCTTTATGAGCGGTGATAAGGAAAAAGCGCTTGAACAGTGGAAGAAGGCGAAGGAGATGGGAAAAGAAAGTGAGGTACTGGATCGCAAGATCGCAGAAGGAACCTATATAGAAGAGGAGGTCAAGAATGAATAAGATAAGCTTTGCCTTTGTGCTGGCCTTTTTTATCGCCCTGTCGTTCACAGGCTGCAAATCGACCAAGAAAGTCGGTACGGTCGAAGCAGGCGGAGCGAAAGCGCATAACGAGTTCTTTGCGCTTATGCAGGAGCAGGCGTTTAAGTATGAAACCCTGACCGCACGCCTGAACGTAGACTTGAACCTGCCGGGTAACAATATGAGTTCTCGTGTTGACCTGAAGATGGTAAAAGACAGCGCTTTCCAGTTGTCCGTACAACCTTTTTTAGGTATTGAGGTTTTCCGCGCCGAGATCAGTGTGGATAGCGTAAAAGTGATCGACCGCATGAACAAGCGCTATGTAGCTGATAATTATGCCAACCTAAAAGGGCAGACGCCGATTGAGTTCAATTTTTATAATCTGCAGGCGCTTTTCACCAATCATCTGTTCCTTCCTGGACAGCAAGGGATCAGCCCGAAGCAGTATAGTCGTTTTAAGTTGAAGCAGGACGGACCCACAGCCGAAATACAGGTAAAGGATGTGATGGGACTATTGTACACTTTTATGGCGGATGGAGAGGAGAAGATTCTCTCAACCTGTATTGCCGAACCTTCAGACCGTTACGCCCTGCAATGGGACTATGCCGATTTTCGCTTGGCAGACGGACAGCCATTCCCGATGAAAATGGATGTGCAGGTGATGAAGGAGGGCGCTTCGCAAGGAGGAATTACACTGTATTTCTCCCGTATGCAGACGGATGTCCCGGTGAAAATGGATTTTTCCATTCCTGCCAAATATAAACGTATCACATTGTCTCAGATCATCAAATCGTTGAGTAGTAGTAAGATGTAAGATGAGATATCTCTGGTTCGTCATATTCGTGCTGTCGATCGGTTCTGTTTTCGCACAGAACTCGGCAAGAGTGCGCGAACTCGAAAAACAGCGTAAAGCCGCACTTGCCGAGATCGAGATGACCAGCCAGTTATTAGACGAGACGCGGCAGACGGCACGTAACTCTCTAAACCGGCTAAACCTGCTCTCCAAACAAATTCTTTCCCGTAAACAGGTTATCAGTCTCCTGAACCAAGAGATCGGGGAAATAGACAAACAAATAGCTTCTTCCCGCCGTAACATCTCCCAACTGGAAAAAGAGTTGGGGAATAAACGGCAGAATTACGGTAAATCGGTTCAAAGCATGTACAAACGCCGTAGTTCGCAGGATAAATTGCTGTTTATCCTTTCCGCTGACAATTTCGCCCAGTCTCTTCGCCGTATGCGTTACCTTCGCGAGTATGCCGACTGGCAGAAGAAGCAAGCATCCGAAATTATCGATAAGCAAAAGGAAATTGCCGACAAGCAGAAAGAACTGGAAAAGACGCGTTCCGAGAAGAACGCCTTATTGGGGGCACGGGAAGATGAAAGCCGCAAGCTCCAGACCGAAGAATCGAGCCAAAAAGAGGAGGTGCAGCAGTTAAACAAGAAACAGAAGCAGTTGCAGGCTGATCTGAAAAAGAAGAAGAAGCAGGCTGATGCCCTGAACCGCCAGATCGAAAAGCAGATAGCTGAAGAAATCGCCCGTGCCGAAGCCGAAGCCGCCCGTGAGCGGGCCGCCCGTGCTGAAAGGAACCGTCTGGCACGTGAAAAGGCAGCTGCTTCAGGCAAGAAAGTCCCTGATACCGCACCTGAGACAGAGCAGGTCCGTGAGGAACGTGTTGCCGATACCAAAGGGGGATATGCCATGACAAAAGCCGAGAAACGTTTGTCTGATGATTTTGCAGGCAATAAGGGCCGTTTGCCCTATCCTGTGTCCGGTCGCCATACGATTGTCGCTGCCTTTGGCGAGCAGCAGCATCAGGAACTGAAGTATGTCCGTACGAATAACAGCGGTATCGATATCCAGACCGCTCCAGGGGCTGATGCTCGTGCCGTGTTCAATGGCGAGGTGACACGCGTGTTCGTTGTCCCGGGATATAACAATTCGGTCATTATCCGTCACGGTAACTATCTGACGGTTTACAGCAATTTGAGCCAGGTCTATGTGAAGGCAGGCGATAAGGTAAGTACCCGCCAGGCGATCGGAAAGATTTTTACCGATACTGAGGATGGCAATGCTACGATCCTTCATTTCCAGCTTTGGAAAGAAAAGACGAAATTGAATCCAGCTCCGTGGCTGGATTAGGAAAAAACTTCCTGTTTAAATTGCTCTCGCAAAGCGTACATACTATTGTTATCATTGTCTGGGAACCAGCATAAAGGTCGATTTTTATACGGTTTCAAATAGTTTTGTAATGCTTTGGGACAAGAGTTGTAGGTAGCCTGATCTTTTAAGATTGTTTTTTGATGAGCATATACATGATGCAGCCCGTCATCTAAATGTATGGCTTGCGGGCGAATATAATGTTTAATTTTGCGAATGAAGGTATAGGGAATCAAACGCAACAGTTTGTCTATTGTGCGAGCTTTTGGATTCATTTGAAAATCAAATGGGATGGAGCGTAGAGGTTCATTATATAGTCCTTGTTGTTCACATTCATATAGAAAATTGCGGTATAATTTGTAGTCTACGTGCAACGATTGCCAATATTTAACCAGCTCTTGGTCCCATAAAGGTGCACGCCAATCAAATCCGAAATATTCATATACACGGACACTGTTCAATAAAAATTTGCAATGCCATTCTTGCCAATAGAAGTATTCTGTAAAGTTATTATAAGGTAAAGGGGTTTGCCTGATCATATCAGTAATCTCTTTTAAAAGATGTTTGGGACGTGTTTTGTAACTCCATTGATTGATGCAGTATCTCAAATAATTGATAACATCTTTCTCCGACTGTAGTTCTTTTATATTTCTTAGACATTGAGAACCTGTGATAAAATCGAATGTATGTCCTGGAACAAAAATATCGTCAGGGTGGAAAACACCCTGTTTGTTCAGTTCATATACTGCTAACAGATCTTGTATATGCGGATTGCTTATTCCGTTGAAAGCAAAGTCGAAATATCGGTTAAAATCGGCAGTTTGTCGTATTTGATACCACTTTTCAGCAGTATATTCAACGAAATACCAAGGATACCCTAATGCATTAGCCACTCGTTGGCTTAATTGAGCTTGCCGATTGTTGACTTCTCCGTATGAAAAACAAATCACATTTTTAATTCCCAGCTTATGTATTTGATTGATAATCATACGAGAATCATGCCCTCCACTTAAAGGTACAATCCAATTATGTACGGTCGGAGCACTATCTGACATTCGTTGGAAAACATGGGCAAATATTTCGTTTTGCTTGTTGATCTCTTCTTTAGTTATGAGTTGCTGCTTGTTTTCGGTATTTAGCGTATAGCGAAAATAACGTTTTGACTTGGCAGTCTCATTTTGTTTAGATAATTCTACTATTTCGGCAGCTTGTATGCCAAATACCTCTTTGTAAATCGTATGGTTTCCGAACGTCAAACTTGAAAGGAGGAATGTTTCGGCCTGAGAAATATCCACTGTAGGTTTGAGTACATAATCGGCTTTTAGAGATAAAAAATCATCTGTGATATATAGGACACCCTTATTTTTTAGATAGATTAAGGGATATGACCGTGTTCTGTCTGCAATTAAAAAGACGCTTTGATGTGTGGTAATTACTAAAGCATAGCTCCCATTGAGTGTGTTTGCTAATTGATAAGCATCATCTGCGCCGAATGTGTTCGGATCAATTTGCGATTCGATAAATTGGTGGAAGGCTTTATCCGGATAGCAAGTGTCAGGAGTAGAAGCCCATCCGATGCTATGAATTCCGTTTCCGGATATCCATTTATTTCGATATAACTTAATTTGAACGTCCATGATTTTTGTTTGTGAAAGAATTAAAAAGATGTACTAAAATACTCATATAATTGAGTCCAAACAAGCGACTGCTTGCGACGAGCACTAAATAAAAAAGCAGAAATGCCATCAGCAAGGTAATCAATGGTGGATATGATTCCTGAAAGGCCGATGTACTCCAGTAAATCAGAGAGGCAGTCAATAGGCTGTGAAATAGCACCTTGCTCAGAAATAACAAAATTCTGCTTGTAAACACAGTTGTTTGTAACTCCCTTTTTATGTAAAGGTAAAACACGACTACTAACAAGATTGTATTGGTAATTGATATACAAGCAATAGCAATCGGGGAAGAAAAGAGACGAATCCCAATAGCCTCCGTTACCCAGATGGATAAGGCAGATAAGAAGTAAAAAGATGAATATACTTTTAACTTTTTGAGTGCCAATAAAAGGGGAAGGAATGGATAAATATTAAATAAATTGCTAATAAGTATGATTTGAAAGTAAATGGCCGAACAAGTATAGTTTTTCCCATAAATGAACGTAACAATCTCTGTCGCAAAAAAGAAACAAAATACTAAGATCGGATAGAGCAACAAGCAGGTTTTTCGGATGGCATTTTGCCATGATCGGATAGCCTCGTTTAGTTTCTTAGTAGTATTGGCTTGTGAAAACATTGGTATCAATACAGTTAGGACACTTCCTGACACCATAGTTGCTAAAGGAAATTGTATGAATCCATTGGAATATTCGGCAAAAACAGCTTCTCCAAAATATCGGCTGATGAAAAACTGATCGGCTGAATTGAATAGCATCAAAGCAAAGTCTGCACTCAACAAAGGAATAGAATAGCCAATGACATCTCGTATATTCAAATGGCTTCTCTGACAGTGATATCCTTTGTATGGCTTAGCTATCAAAAATAGAGCCACAATGAGCATACAAGCAGACGAGAAGACCAAGCCATGAAGAGCTACTTGACAACTTGCCTGATAGAAAATGACTGGAAGTGTAATACCGCATAAAACCATGAATCGCGAGAAAATAAGATAAATCGCTTGATAATGGCTTTTATGTTCGTTCATGTAAATGCTTTCCATAGTGAAAGTCGGCATCAGCAACAAGGGGACCGGCGCATATATTTTTAGTGCATCTGCCAAGGTTGGGTTATTCAATATCTCAGCAATAGTAGAGGAGCCAAAATATAAGCAAGAAGAAAACAGCAATCCTAAGAAGATGAATATTATTTCAAACTGGAGAACTAAGTATTTTTGCTCTTCTTTCTTTAATTTTGGCAGAAAATAGGTAAGTGTTTCCGGAAGACCTGCCATGAAGATTAATGAAAAAGATGCATATAAATACATGATTTGTTTATAGGTCCCATAATCTTCTTTGCTAAGAAAACGGGACAGAATCGCTGCACTGACAAAAGCCAATGCAAATGAGCTAAGTCTTCCGAAACCTAACCAAAAGGCTTGCATAATATTGCTTTTGTCTTTTAACAGTTGGATCATTTTATACCAGTTGTAGTCCGTCTAATAACTTCACATACATATCGATTGCTTCCCGTATCTCCATCAGGCCGATATATTCGTCGGCGGCATGGGAACGGGCGGAGTTTCCCGGTCCGATCTTTACGGAAGGGAAGTGCATGAGGGCCTGGTCGCTTAAAGTAGGCGAACCGAAAGGCTCTTTCCCCATCATGACGGCGCGACGTACGAACGGATGTTGCAAATCTGTACGGGTAGAGTTGAGGCGGAAACTGCGGGCCTTTATTTCGCAGCCGACCTGAGGCTTGATCAGTTCGAACAGCTTTTCGTTGGGATAGAATTCGTTTGTCCGGATATCGACGGTAAATTCGCAGCGGTCCGGAATGACATTGTGCTGTGTACCGGCATGGATAATCGTTACGCTCATTTTCACCGGTCCGAGGAAATCACTTTTTTCCGGGAATTGATAGCTGTTGAACCATTCGATATCTTTCATAGCGAGCGTGATGGCATTGATCCCTTCGTTCCGGGCGGCATGTCCGGCCTTACCGGTACTTACGCAATCCAGGACCATCAGCCCCTTTTCGGCTATGGCAGGTTGCATACCAGTCGGTTCGCCGACAACGGCGAATGAGATGGGAGGAAGGTCGGCAAGAGCACTTTCCAGCCCGTTCTTACCGGAAACTTCTTCTTCGCATGAAGCCAAGAAGATCAGGTTGTAGGGTTGTTCCTTTCCTGACAACACTCTGAATGCCTCGTAAAGAGAAACTACGCTCGCGCCGGCATCGTTGCTGCCGAGACCGTACAGACGTTCGTCTTCCGTCTCCTCTGGCTTAAACGGATCTTTGGTCCAGCCCGAAGCCGGCTTGACAGTGTCGATATGCGAATTAAGCAGCAAGGTAGGCTTGTCCAAATCAAAACCAGGAGCAATTAGCCATAGGTTATTCCCCTTGCGGTTCACCTTATACCCGGCCTTTTCCCAACTTTTCTTGAGAAAATCAGCCACTTCTCCCTCTTCCCTGCTGAAAGAAGGACGTGAAATCATCCCTTTTAATAGGTCTATTGCGTCGTAGTACATGATATGTTTTATTCCGTTAATATTCTATCCACCGTTTCCCTGTCTTTTTTCAGTTGGTCGATCAATTGGTCGAGGGAGTTGAATTTGATGTCGCCTCGTACGTGTTGTATGAACGCGACTGTTATTTCATTATTGTAGATATCGCCGGAGAAGTTGAGGATGTTTACTTCCAGTGTGATGTTGTCACCGTTGTCCAAAGTCGGGCGGTTGCCGATGTACAGCATTCCTTTGTAGCGCTGTTCGTTCAGATAGACCCGAACGGCATATACGCCGATACCCGGAATAATCTTGAAAGGTTCGTCTACCTGGATATTGGCGGTCGGAAAACCTAATTTCCGGCCAACCTTATAACCACTGACGATGCTTCCCCTCAGCCCATAAGGATAAGTCAGCAGATGAGCCGCCTCTTCTACCCGGCATTCCGCAAGGAGTTTCCGTATTTCGGACGAACTGACGGCCGCCTCACCTTCGCTGTATTGCGAAGCTTTGATCACCCGGATGCCGTAATTCTTACCATACGTTACATATTGCTCGAAGCCATCCTCGCGGTTATGCCCGAAGCGATGGTCGTAGCCGATCAGCAAAGTATCCACATGCAACCGGTCTGCTAATACGGTCGTGATAAACTCTTTTGCCGTCAGGCGGGATAGTTCGAGAGTGAAGTCTAACACGATACAATAGTCGATCCCGGTGGATGCCAAATGTTTCAATTTCTCTTCGAACGAATTGAGCAGCTTAGGCTGATAGTCGGCGTGCAGGACTGCACGGGGATGTTCGGGAAACGTAATGACGGCGGAAGGCAATCCAGCGGCCTCGGCCACCTGCTTCAGTTCGTGAATCAGAAAACGATGTCCCAGATGAACTCCATCGAAAAAGCCGATAGTGGCTACCAGCCTTTTCCCTTTCAATGTCTCCGTATCTCTTACAACTATCATTTTTCAGTCTTAGGTGCTTATATTACATCTACAAAAGTACATAAAAACTGCGAGTAATAATAATACGGAAATAAATCGTACATTTGGAAAGTGATTTGAACGAAAAACATTTGTATTAAGTTTATATGAAAAAAACATGTATCTCCCTATGCCTAATTGTATTTGCTGTACTTCAGGCATACGCCTCATCTTCCTGGAAAGAAACAAGAACAGTCATCTTTACCCCCGCAGGAAGTGAAAAAACACATCTGCTCGAACCCGATCAGAGCGTCTCCGAAATCGTTACCTTCGGGCAGTCCGGAATCCCGACACGGAAATTCCTGCGCGTGATCGGAGGAGTGAAGATGTCTGCCCCTTTTCAGAGCAGAGGTGAAGAAATGTTCCGTCGGTCTGAGTTTTATATTGACGACAACTTGGATTCTGTGATCCGTAAAAAGGATCGTTATTCGCTTTATTTCAAAGGCGAAGACAATAATTTCGAGCGCCATGCCTATTACCGCATTTCCGGTAAGTTGCTGAAACCGGGTGAACTGACGGTTACGCTGCCGGTCGTGAAGAAACAGGATTTGACTGTTTCCAAGAATGGCGATTTCGGAGTCGAAATCGAATTGTTCTACCAGAAACCGGGACGGGGGGCTGACGATATCTATGATAAGCCGGATTCTGTGCTCTACATGCCGGTCCCGGAAGGTACGGGAAAATACCAGACGGTGTCTGAGACATTCGTATTGCCGGAAAATGTGGCTTGCGCTTTCCTGCGTGTTGGCGGAACGCATTTCAGCGGCGAATGTTGGGTGGAAGCTCCGCGCCTGACACAGGACAAGAAGGTGGTTTGCTCCATACCATTTACCAAATTTACCCAAAAAACGGACGACTACAACTACTGGATCGGCTGTAATCTCGCAACCCGTAGCTGGCCGATGTGGAAGCTCGAATTTAATGGAGAGACGCTCTTCGAGGGAAACATCTTCGACCGTGCTTCCAATGTGGCGGATTTCTATATTCCGCTTCCGTCTTCCTTGCAAGGCAGTGGCGAGATGAAGCTGACACTTCGGAAAGAACCGCATCGCGCCGCTTATCCGTATGAATTGAGAGGTTTGGAGATCATCGAAGAGACAGCACGTGATTTCGAAGTCGTTTCCGTCCCCGAATATGTTGCCAAAAACGCCTCTTTCGGCATATTGGTGGAAACGAATAAACCGAGTGTCAGCCTCAAAGTAAAGGCAAACGGTGCTGCCACGCCCGCCGAGCAGGAATGTTTGTTTGAAAAGCCCGGTCTGCATGTTGTAGAAATGCGTGCAGGCGAGGCCGGTCACGCTATCCCGCTGGTGTTTGATGATGGTAGCCGTACGGAGCAGGCACAAATCCGCCAAGTAATCGACAAGGAAGCAGAGCAGATTTACCTTTCGTCTGGTGATGAAATCTATATCGACAAGCAATATACGCCGTATGATTATTTTTTTAAATGGTATATTTCCAACCGGATCGGTAACTGGTATCAGTTCCGTCCTTCCTACCAGTGGAGCGGTTTCCGTGTTGCCGACCCTGCCGTAATCGGCTATTACACCCGGTTGCTGGACCAGTTGAAAATCCCGTACGCTTGGCAAGTCGAAGGGCGTACGCTGGCAGGAAGCCGGATCAATCCTTCTTTGGAAACATTGGCTTCCCCGATGTTCCGTGGCAAGCAGGCGCATGAGAATGACGGCGGCTACTATTACTGGCAGCATTTCCAGTATCAGGGAGTCTTCTCTGATATGGCGGCACGCAACCGTCCTTATGGCGGAATCTTTGCCAAACGTCGTCCGATTTATACCGATCACGGTGTCTTTATCCATTATGATCCGGAAGGAGTGACGGATATGGCCGACGGCGCCCGCAAACTCGTTGCCAATTTCCGCTATTCCAAAGGTCCGAGTACACGCCATACGGGACCATCCACATTGTTCCGCTATCTGTATCAAGCCGGTTACGACTGGTTGGGAGCCGAACAAATGTACGGGCCGGAAGAAATCATACTCTCTTCCTTGCGTGGTGCATCCCGCGCCTACAGCCGTCCGCTTTACGGGACGCTTCATGCCATGCAATGGGGCTCAGGCCCGTTTACCGATCCGAAGCACTCCTTGCGTCTGTATATGTCGCTGGCTGTTGCTTATATGCACGGTTCTTCCCACATGAATACGGAAGAAGCCTTGTGGACGGACGAATATATGAACGACCGTTATTCCGTTTCCGGCAAGGAACACCTGTTTGCCCAGCATCAGATGCTCGATTTCGTGGAAACGCATTCCCGCCGTGGAGATCTGAGAAGCAATATTGCCGTGATTCAGGGACGTAATGACGCTTGGAAATCGTTCGGTCGCGGTAGCCTGTGGTCGCAGAAGGGTGATAAATGGAAGTTCAATAAGGCATGCGAAAGTTTCGATCTGCTGAATGTCTTCTATCCGGACAATATCGTGGATGGCTGCGGGCCGGAAGGTTGGTTCACTTCCACCCCTTACGGTACGGTTGACTTGCTTCCTGTCGAAGCACCTCAAGATGTGATGGACCGGTATAAAGCGATGATCTTCCTCGGATGGAACAGTTATGATGCGAATGATTTCCTGCGTATCCGGGATTTCGTATTCAAAGGCGGAACACTTTTGCTTACGGCTGCTCATCTGAATGAAGAGTTGCAGCCCGACCAATCGGTCCGTTTTCCTTCCGACGATGCGGTTATCCGTGAGATGTTGGGAGAAAATTACCAACAATTAACAACTAAGACAGAGATTACCTGTGGTTTGGGAAAAATCATCTATTTCCCCCAGAAAGCCTATCCTGCCGAAACAACGTTGAAAGCTGACTACGTGGCAGCCATGAAAGAGATTGCAGCCAAGACTGCCGGTGAGGAAGTCTGTAAAGGCTGGATGGAGGCGGCTCCTTCCGTCGGTTTCACGGTTTGGGATCACTCGGATCGCCGTACGATCTATCTGTTGAACGCTGATTGGACGAGCGACCAAGAACAGCGTCCGGCTACCTTCATATATAAAGGTAAGAGATTCCCGGTAGCTGTACGCCGCTATCATATCGAAACCATACATTGCGCTGATGGATTGGCTGTTATGCCGGCTTCTAATACGACGGATATCCTGTCTGTCTGCAAGAAAGAAAATGGATGGGCAGTCAAGGCCCAGACTACTGGAAACGATATTGTTCAATGTATGAATGCTGTCACCGGGAAGGTCGAACCTATAAAATTCGATAAGCCGGGTGTGCATGAAGTGTTTGTTAATGAATAATTAGATTTTTTTTCTATATTTGCAAGTATGGGGAATGCATCTTTGGACATAGATCATTATCAACATATTTATACGGAGTATGCCCCGATGTTGATGCGCTTTGCGGAGAAGTTTGTTTCCGGCTTCTTTGCAGAAGATATTGTTCACGATGTATTCCTGAAACTGTGGGACAAGCAGGTGTTCCGCCTTCCGGAGAGTGACCTGAAACGGGTGCTTTATGTCTCCGTACGGAATGCCTGCCTGGATTACCTCCGCCGGATGAATATGGAGCAGGAGATCATCGATCACCGTGCCCTTCAGTTAAAATTGGACGAACTTGATTTCTTTGAAGCTTCCGACGAACTTTTCATGCGAAAGGATCTGCTCGATTTGCTGATGAAAAAGGTTGCCGAACTGCCTGAAAGAAGCCAGGAAGTCTTCCGTATGTCCTATCTCGAAGGTCTGAAAGCGGCCGAAATAGCAGAACGCCTGAATCTCTCCGTCCGAACGGTCGAGAACCTGCTTTATCGTTCCCTCCTTTATCTGCGCAAGAACTGTTCGAATCTGTTCCTGCTTATCTTTCTTTTATAAAGGATTTGTGGGTCTTTTTCTCTCCTCATCCTTTCCAACCAATCGGTATTTAGCCGCTTGTCGACAACTGTCAGCAGGCTTGCCGACGATTGTCGGCAGACGACGTGATGCCGGAAAAAGTTCGGCAGCATCGGAGCTTTCGGGAAGATCGGCAGGCATTTGAATCCTCTTTTGTGCTTGCAAACATGACAGTATCCCCCCTTAAAATTATGTTTTTTCTTAAATCTTTGGTTATTAGTGATATATGGAAATATTAGTTTGTTAAAAAATATTACCCTTGCGGGTAATTTGAATTAGATGGAGTATAAAAGTGAATTAGATGCGGTAGTAGTTTCGATTCGGACCAATGGCTTTTTCAAGAAATATGACAATAAGGAGAGGTTGGTTGTACCGACTCTTAATTGTATGATGAAAATATTTTATAAAAAAATCATTTTTCTTGTGAGTACTTTTTCTTTCCCGTTCGTTGTGTATATGTAAGAGCCAAGTTAACCATGTGTCGACTTTGTATCTACATCTAATTAATTAAAAAAATGGAAAACGAACATTCGGAATTAATCATCGGGTATTTGCAAGGACGGCTGCAAGGTCGGTCTTTGGACGATTTTTATGCCTGGGTGAATGAAAGTGCAGACAATAAAAAACTGTTTTTCGAGACGAAAGCACTTTATGAAGCCTGTGCACCTTCCCGTGATGTTTCTGAAATACACGATAGCTGGCTTCGCCTTCTCCATAAGAGAAAGTCCCGCCAGCGTAAAAGGTTTACCTTGTTAACGCGCATAAGTACTTATGCGGCTGTGGCAATCTTTGCCGCAGCCATTACTTCTACTGTATTTCTATTTTTTTCAAGAGAATATGATGGCTGGATTACCAGCTATGTAGGTGGAGACGGGCTTGAAGCGGATGTAGTTGTCTTGCCGGACGGAACCCGTGTCAGTCTCGGAACCCGGACTTCTTTCTCCTATGATTCCCGTTATGGTCAATCCGAACGTGTCGTGCAACTGGAAGGAGAAGCTTATTTTGAAGTCGCCAAAGATAAAGATAAGCCATTTATTGTCAATACGAAAGAGCAATCTATCAAAGCGCTCGGAACAAAGTTCAACGTCTCTGCTTATCCGACCGATTCACTTCTGACTACAACACTGCTGGAAGGTTCCGTCCTGTTGACCACGCAGAGCTTGTTACATCCTACGGTATTGAGGCCAAACGAACAGTTTGTCTATAACAAAAAAACGCAATCAGCCCTCCTGCAACAAGTCGACGCCAACCGGTTCGTTTCGTGGACAACCGGATATTATTATTTCCCCGAACAAAGTCTTGATGCTATTCTGTACCGGTTGAGCCATGTCTACGGCGTGCAGTTCACAGTCAAGTCGGAAGCCCTGAACCGGCGGACATTTACAGGGACTTTCTATCGCGGGCAGAGTATCAAAGACATCATGGAGATTATCCATTTGTCAATCCCGATCCGGTACAAGATCGATGATCATCATGTAATAATATCAGAAATCTAAATAAAAACAAATTGCTAATCTTAGTAGGAAATATGAACACCAGTTAGTCTTAAACAAAAAAAGAAGAGAAAATCTTGCTGGATCTCCTCTTCTGAAAGTGTGAACAATTAAACTCCCATTGCCGTGGGATCATGTTTAATCTTAAAAACATTCAAAAGTATGAATAATCAACGTATAGTTGTTTCTCTTAACCTGAAAAGAACTATAAAAATCATGAAATTAACCGTGTTAATGTTGGCTGTTTGTCTGTCGAACGTGGTTGCTTCCACCTATGCACAAACTGCCACTCTAAATGTTTCAGCTAAGAATGAAACGTTAGAAAAAGTGTTGAAACAGATCGAAAAGCAGTCTGAATTCCTGTTTTTCTATAATCTGGAAGAGATCAACAAGAATGAAAAGATCTCAATTAATGAGAAGAATGCCAATATTCAGACTGTGTTGGACGCCATTGCTGCTAAAACAGGACTGAAATATACTATCAAGGACCGTCACATCGTCCTGACTTCCGAACCGGCTCCGGCTTCTACCGCCGCCGCACAACAGGATCGTAAGGTGACCGGTACTGTAAGCGATGCATTCGGTCCTGTTGCCGGCGCAAACGTTATCCAGAAAGGTACGACTAATGGTACGACTACCGACATGGATGGAAACTTCTCCATTGAAGTTCCGGCTAACGCGACTTTGCAAATTTCCTTTATCGGATACATTCCGCAGGATATTGTTGTGAAGAACCAGAGTGTGATCAACGTTCTGTTGAAAGAAGATACGCAGGCTTTGGAAGAAGTAGTCGTTGTCGGTTACGGTACAATGAAGAAGAAGGATATGACAGGTGCGGTTGCCTCTGTAAAGATGGATGATACTCCTGTAGCGACAGTGTCTACAGTTAGTCATGCTTTGGCTGGTAAAGCTGCCGGTTTGCAGGTCAGCACGATTAGCGCCCAGCCGGGTGGACAATCAACATTCCGTATTCGCGGTGCTGCTTCTTCTGATAAGGCAGGTAATGATCCGTTGATCATTATTGATGGTTTCCCCGTGAATTCCCCGGGCTCATTGGATAGTGGTAACCAATATTCGGGAGGTAATAAAGATAATATCCTGGCTTCTATCAATCCAAACGATATTGAGTCTATCGAAGTGCTGAAAGATGCAAGCTCGACTGCAATTTATGGTGCCCGGGCTGGTAACGGTGTGATCATCGTGACTACAAAACGAGGTAAGAGCGGAGCAGCTAAGGTGCAGTATTCCGGATCGGCTTCTGTACAGCAGATTGCCAAATCTTATGAAATGTTAGACGCTTCCGGTTTTATGTCGGCAACAAACGATTACACTCGTGAACAGTGGATGCGTACGAACGGTGTTGGCATTTATGGAGGAAAAGAGGCTACAGATCCTTCTTTGCCGGCTTTGACGTTGCCTTATACGGATGCTCAGATTGCCAATCCGGCTAATAATACGAATTGGTTTGATGAAATATCCCGTTTAGGTTTTCAGACATCTCATAACTTGTCTATAACAGGTGGGAACGACAATACGAAATACCTGGTTTCCGGAAACTATTTTAATCAGAATGGGGTGATTAAAAATAATGGAATGACAAGATACTCCCTTCGTGCCAATTTAGACCAGAAATTGAGCAAATATGTAAAGATGGGGATTAATTTGACGGCGACACGTAATGAATATGACAATGTGCCTTTAGGTAGTGGCCAGAATGAAAATGCGGGAATCCTGGTTTCTGCGGCTCAGTTTAATCCGGCTTTACCTGTTCGGGACGAGAATGGTAATTATTCGATGAACTCCGATGCCTCTTTCTTACCGAACCCAGTTTCACTGTTGGATATTACAGATAAAACGACTCAGGAACGTTTGTTGGCAAATGCTTTTTTTGAAGTTCGTCCGATCGATGGTTTATTATTGAAGGCAAATTTCGGTATCGACCGTAATTATCAGAAACTGAAACAATATATGCCTACGACGACTCTTTATGGACAACGTGAAAATGGTGCGGCTTCTATTGCGCAGGGTGATAACTCTGACTACTTGATGGAATTGACAGCTAATTATACGAAACAGGTAGGCGATCATAATTTCAACGCTTTGGTTGGTCATTCTTATCAGTTGTTTACGTATGAAATGTTTTCTGGAAAAAGCAATGACTTCATTACAGATGGTTTCTTATACAATAACTTGGGTGCGGGTAATGCGAAACGTCCGACGGTCGAATCGAGTGCGACCAAATCTCGTATGGCTTCATTCTTCGGTCGTTTGAACTATACGTTTAAAGATCGTTATCTGCTGACAGCTACATTGCGTGCCGATGGTTCTTCTAACTTTGCTTCAGGTGAACGTTGGGGGTTCTTCCCTTCAGTTGCTGCCGGATGGAGATTTACGGAAGAAGAATTCTTGGCTCCTTTGAGAAGTGTATTGTCTAATGGTAAATTGCGTTTAAGCTATGGTGAAACAGGTAACTCCAATGTAGGAGATAAAGCATATAGTTATTATAAGGTAGGCAACAACAATATCTTTGGCAGTTCCATGATTAATGGTGTCTATTTGGATCAGTTCGGAAACAGTGTTTTGACTTGGGAAACAGCCCGTGAATGGAACGTTGGTCTGGATTTAGGTTTCTTGGACGGACGTATTAATGTGACTGCTGAATATTATCACAAAGTCGTTTCCGATTTGTTGAACGAACAGACTCTGCTGTCTTATAACGAGGTAAATAAAATCATTGCAAACGTGGGTAAAACTCAGAGCCAAGGTTTTGAATTGACAATCAATACGACTAATATCCGTAATAAGGACTTTGAATGGACATCAGACTTGACATTCTCTCTGTATCGTGACAAGTGGAAAGAACGTGATCCGAAATGGAAACCTAACGCTTATGACCAATATAACGGATGGATGCGTTATTATTCCGGCTATTTGTCAGATGGTTTGGTCCAGGTAGGTGAAACGATCGACCATATGCCTGGTGCATTACCCGGACAGGTAAAGATCAAAGATATCGACGGATATGTTTATGAAGCCGATGGTTCCATTAAGGTCGATAAACATGGTATTCCGATGAAGACTGGAAAACCTGATGGTAAGCTGGATGATGCAGATAAAGTGATCTACGGATCTGCCGATCCGGGCTATTTGTTCGGGTTTAATAATACTTTGCGTTGGAAAAACTTTGATTTCAATGTTTATTTCTATGGACAGTTTGATAAACTCTCTGCCGGAAGTTATAAGAAACAATGGTTGAGTAATAACGTTAATGACTTGCGTCGTGGCTATAATCAGCCTACTTCAATATCGGATCTTTGGTCTTCCAGCAATCCGAACGGTACGTTACCCGGATATTTCCAGACTGAAAGCGCATATGGAGTCGGTGATTATTATTATGAAAAGACTTGGTTTATCCGTTGTCGTAATATTACTTTAGGTTATAATATTCCAATTAAGACTAGCAAACATATTCTGTCTAACATACGTGTGTACTTCGACGTGAACAATCCGTTTACGATTACTCCGTATACAGGTCTTGACCCGGAAACTGACATTTCAAGTTCAGAAAGTGCTCCATCTCAGTTGCAATGGGCTTACCCGAATGTTCGTACTTACAGCTTCGGTTTGGATATTACATTCTAATAGTATAAACAGTTAAAAATAAAGATAAAGTCATGAAGAAATTATTATATACAGTAATGTGCTGTTGCGCATTGGCCTCATGTACTAATTTGGATTCGGAAAGATATGATGCGATCAATCCGGATTTTTTCCCGACGAATGAAAAAGATGCGGAGGCACTTGTCGTGGGTGGTGTCTATGCCCCTTTCCGTAGTGCGGAGTATAGCGGTGTATTCAGTACGGCTCACAGTTTCCAGGTTATTGGAGATATGTCAACTGATATTGCTGTTTGCTGCTGGGTGAATGATAGCTGGATTCCGCTGACAACTCATAACTGGACTCCGAATCATTCTTATACGACCCTCAATTATACGGATTATGCCAAATATCTGGGTACAATGACATTGACATTGGATCGTATATCAAATGTAGAAATGAGTGACGAGAAGAAGGCTTTACTGGTGGCTGAAACTCATCTCGGTCGTGGTTGGTTGGCATTCTTGTTGTATGATTTCTATGGACCTATTCCAATTCCGACGCTGGAAGATTTGAAGAATCCGTTGGATGAAGTAATTGAGCCGCGTGCAACTCAGGAAGAGATGACAAATTTCATTGAAACAGAATTGACTGAATCTTTGAAAGGCCTGCCTACCCGTACGACACAGTTCGGACGCTTTGACAAAGGTTTGGCATATACGATTCTGATGAAGTACTATATGCATGAGAAAAACTGGGCGAAAGCGGAAGAATGCGGTCGTGAATTGTTGAAAGCCGAATATGGTTATGGATTGATGGATAGATATGCAGATATCTTTACGCTTGAAAATGAAGGTAACAAGGAGATTATCTTTGCTTGTACGGAAGAAAGAGGTACAAATCTTCAGTTGTGGCATGATCACGCTTTACCGGGCAATTACCCGACTCAGAATACTGCTATCCAGAAATGGGATGGTTACAAAGTTCCCTGGCCTTTTTACCGCACTTTCGAGGAAGGAGATGACCGTCTGTCTGTTTTGGTTGGCGAATATGTAGGTACTGATGGCGTACTGTTCAATGAAGAGTCTGATATTGCCAAGCATGGTAACCTTTATTCAGGAGCTGTTCCTGTAAAATATGGCGAAGACCCCGAATCTACAGGTGACGGTAGCCAGATCGACTTGGTTGTTTACCGCTATGCAGATGTTCTGACTTTGCTTTCTGAAGCAATCGTCCGTAAAGGAAATGCCGTAACCTCTGAAGCACTGGATCTGTTGAATCAGGTTCGTGTACGTGCCAAACTGAATCCATATACGATGGGTGATGTAAAAGGTGTAGACGATTTCTTGCAGAAAGTATTGGATGAAAGAGGACACGAACTTTGGTTCGAAGGTGTCCGCCGTTCCGACCTGATTCGCCACGGACAGTTTATCCAGAATGCAAGAGACCGTGGTTGTACGACTACCAAAGACGAGTTTGTCTTATTCCCGTTGCCTCAAGCTGTAATCAACGAAGGTAAGGGTAAGATCGTCCAGAATCCGGGCTATTGATCCGATTCTTTTAGAGTCTATATTAATTGAGAAAGGGCCGCTTCATTTGCGGCCTTTTTTCTCTCCGCTAACAAATAAATATCATGAGTAATAAACATCTATTCAGTACACTTCTTGCCTGTTTCCTTTTACAGGGAAACTTGCAGAACATACAGGCCCAGGATTATCCTGCCAATCCTTTGGAGAAAGAGGGCTACCGTCTGATCTTTCACGATGAATTCGATGGGAAAGAGATCGACCGGACGAAATGGATTCCCGAGTATCTGCCATCCTGGCCGAAAGACCGGACCGTCTGTACACCGACATACGAGATGAAAGACGGAGTGGTCCGTCTGACGATCGACCGGGATTCAAAAAATGAGTTTGATAAGGGTATGTATATATCGGGTTTTATGAGTGCCAGCCGCACAGGTATGCATCACTATGATCCGAAAAAGAAAGCCCTTCACTCGATCAAGACGGAAGCTACACAAATAAACCAGTACGGCTATTACGAAATGCGTGCCAAGATGCAAGCAGGAGGTGGTGTGCATTGTGCCTGGTGGTTGATCGGGTTTGAAGATGATCCGAACCAGAGTTGCGAGATCGATATCTTTGAGATATTGGGGACTGATGTCGATCGTATCTGGTCCACCGTGCACAGTTGGAAAGATTCGACGATCCAGTATCACACGGAACATCCCTGGTTTGCCAATAAGAAACTGGCGGAAGAATTTCATGTGTATGGTTTCGATTGGACACCGGAAGGTGTGACCGTGTATGTGGATGGCATACAGGTGATGACACATAAGGCTGCGATCACTTATCCGCTGATCCAGATTATCTCTTTCTATGACAATCGAAAAGCAAAGAACGGTTGGACAGGAACTTACGATCCTTCCGTCCCGTATCCGAAGAGTTTTGATATCGACTATATCCGTATGTACAAGAAGATACCCGACGGCTATCGGGCGGTATCGGAAAATGAGTTGCGCATCACTTCTATCGAACCGGCACGCTTGCAGGTCTCCGAAGGAAAAGCTACCTTGCGCGATATTGACGGGCATGTGACACGTGAGTTGTTATATACACCTTCGTTTGTGAATGTGCATTATAACGACGGAACGGTAACACAACAGTTTGTGGAATGGGAGCCGTTGAGTGATAAAGCCTTACGACTGGTTCAAGACGCCGGAACGATTATCGTGAACGGGAAGATTACCGGTCTTCCGGATGATTTGTTGAAGGGGCAGGAGGCTACATTGATTATAACAACTATTAAAAAAGATTGATATGAAAAATATTATGACCCTTATGCTGGCTACCGCATTGACGCTTGGACTTTTCATCTCTTGTGGTTCCGGTGTTCAGCATCGTACTTTCCGAGGTATTTATGCGGATGATCCGGCAGGTATGGAAGGGCTGTATAATCCCGAAAGAGGGTTTCGCCTTGAAGTGGCATTGGATGTAACGGAAAAGAACTATGTCTGGGCCCCTGAAGAATTTCCTGACATCACTTCCTATCTGGAAGAACAGTCCGAACTCTATGCTTCCGACAGCGTTTCACTGGTGCAGACCTATTTCTATCTGACGGGAGCAGTCGGAAAAGAGCTGGCAGGAGAGGATTTCCAGACGATGGGCGTTTTTTTTGACAAATTGCGGGCCTTAGGCAAGAAAGCAGTCCTCCGTTTTGCTTATGAAACCCAGTTCCTGGGGCGGGCAGCTACCGGTCCTACATTGGAAGACATCATTCGTCATACGGAACAACTCAAGCCTTTCCTTGAAGAGAATAAGGATGTGATCCAGGTTGTACAGGCTGGCATGATCGGTGCCTGGGGGGAGTGGCACAGTTCTTTTCATGGTCTAGAAAAATCGGATGACACGAAGCGGACTGTTTTGCAACATATCTGCCGGATGACACCGGAAGGGCGGGCTATCCAAATACGGGTTCCCGAATATAAAAATTTGCTGGATATGGCTTCTGGCGATTATAAACGGGTTTCTTTCCATGATGATTTTATTGTGATTAAAAAACATCAGTGGGATGGCGGAATGTCGGAAGGTACGCCTGCTTATGAGCAGATTGTGTGTGAGTCTCCTTGTCTTCCGGTCGATGGAGAACTGCCCTGGGGAACTTGGAGCATGAACGAGGACCCTGATAATCCCGAAGCCGGGTGGATCATTGATGGACTGCAGACGGCACGCCGCCTGTTCTTGCAACATTTCACTTCACTTAGCGCAATCCATAACTATAAAGAAAAGAATACGAAAGATAAGTATTCGATGATGTATTGGAAGGAAACTCCTGTTTCCGCAGAATTCCTGCGGGAAAACAAGATGCCGGTATCGGATGGATATTTCACCAGGAAGGATGGTTCTGTCGCGGAACGGAATGTATTCGATTATATCCGGGACCACCTCGGTTACCGTATCGAGTTGCAGGAGATGACGGCTCCGGCGGTTTTGCTTGCCGGACAGGCTAATCCTGTTGAAATATCTTTGATAAACCGGGGTTTCTCGACATTGTTTAATGAACATCCTGTTTATCTGGTCTTGATCGACGAGTCCGGTAAGGTCTGCCATGTCGCCTTGACGGATACGAATGTGAATGACTGGCAACCGTATGAACCGGGCGACAGCACCTGCACTCCGTTGCTGCATACGATCGCTACCGACCTGCAGATTCCGGCTGGCCTGGCAAAGGGAACGTACCGTCTCGGTCTCTGGATTCCCGATGGCTCTGACCGTTTGCAGTATGACAATCGTTTTGCGATCCGTTGTGCAAACGGTGATACGCAGTGGTGGGTGTCTCCTGACGGAAAATATGGTGTCAATATCTTAATGAATAAAATCTCTATCAAATGAAAATCATCCATATCCTTGGCATGCTGCTCATTGCACTTGCCGTAAATGCAGCTTCTCCTATCGAAGGGTTGCTGGAACGTATCGACAAAGGTGCGTCGCGTAAATTTGTGATTGAACAGGTGAAATCTCCTGTCGATTTCTTTGAGCTCGACCAGAAGGGTGACAAGGTCGTGATTCGGGGTAATAATTATGTGAGTATCGCGACCGGGCTGAACTGGTATCTGAAATATCATGCCGGAATTCATCTTTCCTGGAACGGCATGCAAGCCGAATTGCCGGAAGTCTTGCCGGCAGTGAAGCTGAAGGAACGCCATGAGACGGATATGAAATACCGCTATGACTTCAACTATTGTACCTTCTCTTATACGATGGCTTTTTGGGATTGGGCACGTTGGGAGAAAGAGATCGACTGGATGGCGTTGCACGGTATTAATTTGCCGTTGGCGATGGTCGGGACGGATGGTGTCTGGTTCAATGTGCTGAGCAAGTTAGGTTATACGAAAGAAGAAATCAATGAGTTTATAGCCGGTCCCGGTTTTCAGGCTTGGTGGCTGATGAACAATCTGGAAGGCTGGGGCGGTCCGAATCCGGATAGCTGGTACAAGCAGCAAATCGCTTTGCAGCAACAGATCGTAAAGCGGATGCGTGAATATGGTATCGAACCGGTATTCCCCGGATACTCCGGCATGGTTCCTCATAACGCAAAAGAAAAGTTAGGCTTGAATGTTTCTGATCCGGGATTATGGAATGGGTATCGCCGTCCGGCATTTTTACAGCCGACAGATCCGCGTTTCGAAGAGATCGCTTCCCTCTATTATAAGGAGATGAACAAATTGTATGGCAAAGCGAACTATTATAGCATGGACCCGTTCCACGAAGGCGGAAGTGTGGCCGGTGTGGATCTGGATGCTGCCGGAAAGGCAATCATGCAGGCGATGAAGAAGAATAATCCGAAAGCCGTCTGGGTGGCTCAGGCATGGCAGGCGAACCCACGTCCGCAGATGATCGGGAATTTGGAGGCAGGAGACCTGATCGCGTTGGATCTGTTTGCGGAAAGCCGTCCGCAGTGGGGAGATCCTGCATCTACTTGGTATCGGAAGGACGGGTTTGGACAGCATGACTGGATTTACTGTATGTTGCTGAACTATGGTGGAAACATCGGGCTGCATGGGAAGATGAAGCATGTGATCGACGAGTTCTATAAAGCGAAGGAAAGTCCGTTCGGTACAACCTTGAAAGGAGTCGGTATGACAATGGAAGGAAGTGAAAACAATCCGGTTATGTTCGAACTGCTGACGGAATTGCCTTGGCGCCCGCAGCGTTTCGACAAGGATCAGTGGTTGAAAGCGTATACGGTTGCCCGTTACGGAAAGAGCAACCCCGTTGTGCAGGACGCCTGGATACTGTTGAGCAATTCCATCTATAACTGCCCAGACGCAAATACGCAGCAGGGAACCCATGAGTCGGTATTCTGTGCCCGTCCTACCGAACATCCGTATCAGGTTTCGAGCTGGTCGGAGATGAAAGACTATTATGATCCGAACGATGTGATCCGTGCTGCCGCCATGATGGTGTCTGTCTCCGATCAGTTTAAGGGAAACAATAATTTCGAGTATGATCTGGTTGATATTGTCCGCCAGGCAATCGCCGAGAAAGGACGTCTTACGGAGAAGGTGGTTGAGGCCGCTTTTGCCGCCGGCGATAAAAAGCTGTATAAAGATGCTTCGGATCGTTTTCTGCGTTTGATCCTGTTGCAGGATGAACTGCTGGCAACACGTCCTGAGTTTAAGGTCGGAACCTGGATCGCCCGCGCTCGTAGCCTCGGAAATACCTCTGAAGAAAAGGATCTGTACGAATGGAATGCCCGTGTGCAGATTACGACTTGGGGTAACCGGTTGGCGGCCGACGAAGGAGGCTTGCGCGATTATGCCCATCGCGAATGGAACGGCATCCTGAAAGATTTCTATTATATGCGTTGGAAAACCTGGTTCGATTATCAGACTCGGCTTTTGGATGGTAAAAAAACAGCGGCGATCGACTTTTATGCAATCGAGGAACCCTGGACCAAGCAGACAAATCCTTATTCAAACGAACCGGAAGGTGATTGTATTCCGACAGTACAACGTATATTTGCAGAAATATTCGGGAAATAACATAACAATATTGAATATATCATGACACATAGAACAATCTCTCTCCTTTTCTTGGCTCTCTTGGTATTGCCCTGCTTTGCCGCGAGTAAGTACGAATCGAAAATAACGTCTCTCGAAGGAGAGAAATGGTGGGGCGGTGCAGTCGGTCTGGGAGCGAGGATGCCTTTTGAAGGTGACCTGCGTTTGTTCGACCTTTCTGCTGAGAATCTGAACAATCAGAACGTGCCGCTTCTGCTTTCTTCGGAGGGACGGTATATCTGGAGTGACAAGCCGTTTTCTTTTCAAGTCGAGAATGGAGAGCTGCGTTTGTATTCCGATTATGAGAAGATGGAACCGGTATTGGCGGGCCGTACGTTAAAAGATGCCTATATGGCTGCTTCAGCCAAACATTTCCCGCCTTCCGGTGATTTGCCGGACCCGTTGTTCTTTTCCATGCCGCAGTATAATACTTGGATCGAACTGATGTATAACCAGAATCAGCAGGATATCCTGAAATATGCGGATCATGTATTGGAGAATGATTTTCCAGTCGGTGTGTTCATGGTGGATGATAACTGGCAGAAATATTATGGCAATTTCGACTTTAAACCTGAACGCTTTCCTGATCCGAAAGGAATGATCGATCGTCTGCACGAGCAGGGATTTAAGATCATGTTCTGGATTTGCCCGTTCGTCAGCCCGGATAGCCCGGAGTTTCGTGAGCTTCAGCAGAAAGAATACCTGATCAAGAAGAAGGGAACAAATGAAGCGGCCATCATCCCGTGGTGGAATGGCTATAGTGCCTGCTATGACTTGAGTAATCCGGCTGCTGCTGAACATCTGAAACAACAATTGCGCAGCATGCAAGAGAAATACGGGGCGGATGGTTTCAAGTTCGACGCCGGTGATATTGGCCATTATAACGATCCGGGACTGGAGTTTTACGATCAGTCGGCTACTTCGGTGGATATGTGCCGGTATTGGGCGGAAATCGGGTTGGATTTCCCGTTCAACGAGTATCGTGCCGGATGGAAGATGGGGGGTGAGGCCTTGGTTCAGCGTCTGGGTGATAAGGATTACTCTTGGAATGCGGTTGGCCTGCTGATTCCAGACATGATTGCTGCCGGTCTGCTGGGATATGCTTATGCTTGCCCGGATATGATCGGCGGAGGTCAGTTCGGTTCTTTCCTGGGAGTGGACCAGACAAAGCTCGACCAGGAGCTGATTGTGCGTTCCTGCCAGGTACACGCCTTGATGCCGATGATGCAATTCTCGGTGGCTCCGTGGCGGATCCTCGATGAAAAGCATCTGGCGATTTGCCGTGATTATGCTCATCTGCACGAGAAGATGGGAACATACATTCTGGAGCAGGCGCATCATGCTGCAAAGACCGGTGAGCCGATCATCCGGCATATGGAATATGTGTTCCCGCACCAGGGATTCGTTGATTGCAAGGATCAGTTCATGTTGGGCGATAAATATCTGATTGCTCCGGTACTGACCAAAGAGCACACACGCAGAGTGATGTTGCCTAAAGGCGTATGGATAGACGATACCGGCAAAAAGTTCAAGGGACCGAAAACGATCGAAGTGACGGCTCCTCTGGAACGCCTGCCTTGGTTCGAAAAAGTAAAATAAGCGGGTGAAAACAGAGTTTCCGGCACCTTCTGGAATTAGAATACGCAGGAAACTCTGTTTCTTGTAATCTGCATTATTGAAAATTTGTACTATCTTTATCGGCGAAAAGCGACATTATGGAAACAGCCTCGGAGATAAAAGCTTTTAATAAGTTGTTTGCCGAATATCATGGATTGTTTGTGCGTTTCGCCAATACGTACCTGCAAGATGAAGCGGCAGCGGAAGATATTGCTGTCGAGGGGATCATGTATTATTGGGAAAACCGCTATTCTCTTTCTTCCAATTCGAATATTCCTGCCTATATCCTGGAAGTGATCAAACATAAATGTCTGAATTACCTTCGTCATCTTCGTGTCCGTGAAGATGTGGAACAACGCATCCAGGAACACCAGCAACGGGTGAACAGCCTGAGGATCGCTACTCTTGAAGCCTGCGATCCTCAAGAAATCTTCAGTTCGGAGGCCGGACGGCTCGTTGATGAAGCATTGGCGATGATGCCTGACAAGACCCGTCGGATCTTTATCATGAGCCGCTATGAAAATAAGACATACCCGGAAATTGCTGCCCATTTCTCTCTTTCCGTCAAGAGTGTGGAGTTTCACATATCAAAAGCATTGAAGATATTGAAAGTGAAGTTGAAGGACTATATGACGATTGTTTTGTTCATGTGAATGTGAAATGAAAGTGTTTCAGAAAGAATGATATTTTTTTAGGGGATATCTTTTTTGAGGTGCTTATTATGAAAAGAAACTTGAAAAACACATTATAATTAAGTAACATGAGAAAACAGATTTATTGCCTTTTATCTCTTTTATGGATTAGCTGCCTTTCCGTTTCGGCAGCCGATCGCTGGGTTATTAATCCTGCCGGTGGTATTACTTGGCAGATAGACGAGCGCGTCCCACATGAGGACCATATCGAAATGAGCGGGTTGAAAGTCTCGACCGTGCTTCGCTACGGAGTGGATGCGAATGGTTCCTTTATGCTGAACAGAAGTATGGTATGGCCGATGCTCCGCACGATTCCGAATAATACGCATGCCAGCTTGATGCGTCGTTTTGCTTGGGATGTGACGGATATGGTCGAGGTAAACGGACAGTCTTTACTGAACGAGAAGGTAAAAGAGGTCACGTTGAACGGCACGATGGTCGTGCAGAGCGAATACGTGCTTCCTCGTAAAGGAAAACTTGGTCTGACGCGTGTCTTGTTCCCTTCCGTCTCGAATCCGGCTTTTTGTGAAAAATATATTTTACGGAATACAGGTGAATCCACGATATCGATAGAAATCCCTTCTTCCCGTTCGGTTGTCGAGACAGATGTCGCGAAAGGGGTGGATGGTAGCTATAAGTTGGTTTCGACTATCAACGGACAGGCAACTCGTCAGTTGCAACCGGGCGAGGAACTGACATTCAGTGCGATTTTTGCCGGATATAAAAAGAATGAAAGTGAGCTTTCGTTCGATATTGACCGGGAGTTACAGGCCCGGCAGGATTTGATTGCCGGCTTCTGGGATAACTTGGTTCTGGATACGCCCGATCCTGTCATCAACACCATGTTCGCTTTTGCAAAAATCCGTGGAGCGGAAAGTATTTACGACACGAAAGGCGGCCTGATGCATGGTCCCGGCGGCGAATCCTACTATGCTGCAATCTGGGCGAACGACCAGGCGGAATATATCAATCCTTTCTTTCCTTACTTGGGATATGAAGTCGGAAACCGTTCCGCATTGTGCTCGTATGAACATTTTGCCCGTTTCATGAATCCGGAATACAAGCCGATCCCTAGTTCAATCATAGCGGAGGGTATCGACATCTGGGCGGGGGCCGGTGACCGTGGCGATGCGGCGATGGTTGCTTATGGTGCTTCCCGCTATGCTTTGTCCAAAGGAGATAAGGCTGAAGCCGAAAAGTTGTGGCCATTGATCGAATGGTGCTTGGAATATTGCCGGCGCAATCTGAATGAGAGTGGTGTTGTGGCTTCCGATGCGGATGAACTGGAAAACCGTTTCCCTGCTGGAAAAGCAAACCTTTGCACTTCTTCCTTATATTATGATGCCTTGATCTCAGCCGGTTATTTAGGGAGAGATTTAGGTAAGCCGGTAGCTGCCTATACTCGCCAGGCTATAGCCCTGAAGAAAAATATCGACCGCTATTTCGGTGGGACTGTCGAAGGATTTGATACCTATAAATATTATGAAGGAAATGATGTCCTGCGTTCCTGGATCTGCATTCCGCTCACGGTCGGGATACAGGACCGGAAAGATGCGACCATCCAGGCGTTGTTCTCTCCGCGCCTGTGGACGGAGAACGGTTTGCTGACGCAGGCCGGAAGTGAAACATTCTGGGACCGCTCCACCTTGTATGCGTTGCGTGGCGTGTATGCTTGCGGTGAGACAGAGAAAGCTACCGATTATTTAAAATTCTATTCTTCCCAGCGTCTGCTGGGTGAACATGTCCCTTATGCAATCGAGGCATGGCCGGAAGGTAACCAGCGCCATCTGTCTGCCGAAAGCGGTTTGTATTGCCGTATCATTACGGAAGGGATGTTTGGTATTCGTCCGACCGGCCTGAATTCGTTTGTCTTTACTCCCCGTCTGCCGCAGGAGTGGGATCATATGAACCTGCGTAAGATTTGTGCGTTCGGTCAAGTATTCGATATCGAAGTGAAGCGCCTCGGTGATAAACTGCAAGTTGCCGTTATCGCAGACGGAAAAACGATCTGTAACCGGAAAATAAAGGAAGGTGAAAATATTCGGATAAAATTTTAGGGGGTTACTTTCGAGAGGTGCTTATATAGTATATGGACAGAAATGTATTACATCGATTTTTTGCAGGAACAGCCTCTTTTGAAGAGGAAGAGGCTGTTTGTGACTGGGTGGATGCTTCTGATAAGAATCGGGAAGAGCTGATAAGGGAGCGGAAATATTTTGATGTGCTGTTGTTGCATAAGACGAAAAATAGCAGTATGGTGCAATCCGGTCACCGTTTCAGTCTGCCCTTTGTTATCAGAGAATCGCTGAAGATCGCCGTTGCAATTTCCGTATTGGTAGTGTCTACCCTGTACATATATAATAACGTGGCAAAACCGGCTCCTGTATTGGCGATGAACAAGATAGTCGTTCCTCCGGGCCAGCGGGCGAACCTCACCCTGTCCGACGGGACGAATGTCTGGTTGAACGCTTGTAGTGAAATGACTTATCCGGCCTCTTTTAGCGAGGATACCCGCCGTGTGTCGTTGAAAGGTGAAGCCTATTTTGATGTCTCTAAAGATGTGGAACATCCGTTTGTCGTACAGACGAAGAAATGCGATATAAAAGTTTTAGGGACGGAATTTAATGTCCGGGTGAATGAGTCGGAGTCGGATTGTGAATTTTCAGCCGCCCTGTTGGAAGGTTCCATCGAACTGATAAATAAGATGAAGCCTGGTCCTTCCATCCGGCTTGCTCCGATGCAGAAAGCGGAATGGACGGGAGGCAAAATGATGGTGGAATCAATCCGTAACCTGGATGACTATCGCTGGAAAGAGGGGTTGATCTGCTTTGAGGAGATCCGTTTTGCCGATTTGATGAAACGCTTTGAGAAGACGTATGATATCCGTATCGTAATCCAAAACAAAAGTCTGCATGACTATAAATGTAGTGGTAAGTGCCGTGTTTCGGACGGGGTGGATTTCATTTTGCAGGTGTTGCAACGCAGTACGCGTTTTACTTTTTCCCGCAGTGATGATAATACGATTATCTATATAAAGTAAATGTGTAACCTTAAATTAAAAACGAGAAATGCCTATGGAATGAAATAAAACACGAAAAACGATGTAAAAAGGCGATGAATGTGCGAGATTCACCGCCTTATAACTAACACATGTCTAACACAAGTATTAATCTTTAAATATCACAAAGTTATGAATAAAATACCTTTGTCGGGGTTTTGTCTCTTATTAAAATCACGACATAAACATTTATTTAGGATTATGAGAATAACCTATATGTTATTATTTGCAGCCATTTTCTGCTTGCATGCAGAGAATGCGATATCGCAAAAGATCACCCTGCAGGGTGATAATCTTTCAGTGAAAGATTATTTGAATACTATTGAAAAGCAGACGGATTACCTTTTCATTTATGATGCCGGTGTAAATGTAAATAAAAGGATATCCGTTAATATGGTCGGTAAGTCCATTAAGGAAGTTTTGGATAATCTCTCTACCCAGTTGGGATTGAATTATTCCCAGAAGGGCTCTTATATTGTCTTGTCGAGTTACAAAGCAAAAGAAACATCCGCTCCGGTCGTTGCCCAGCAAAAGAAAACGATTACGGGTGTCGTTACGGATGACCTGGGCGAACCGATTATTGGCGCCAATGTGATTGAAAAAGGAACTACAAACGGTATTATCACCGATATCGATGGTAAGTTTACACTGGAAGTCGCTCCGGGTGCGGTCGTACAGGTATCCTATATCGGTTATAATACGCAAGAAGTAAAGGTTGGTAACCAGTCGACATTGGCTATCCAGTTGGTTGAAGATACCCAAGCATTGAGCGAGGTTGTTGTTGTCGGTTACGGTGTGCAGCGTAAAGTGACGACTACCGGTGCCGTTACAAAGCTGGAGGGTGATGAAATCAATAAAATGACAGTGGTAAATGCCACAAAAGCTTTGCAAGGGTTGAGCCCCGGTATTACGGTAGTCGACCGTGGCGGTGCTCCGGGTAGTGACGATCCTGAAATCTACTTGCGTGGTGTCGGAACGACTGGCAATGCGAAACCGCTGGTATTGGTGGACGGTATCGAAATGTCTTTAAGTCAGATTCCTTCTTCCGAAATCGAGAATATCTCCGTTTTAAAAGATGCTGCATCTGCTTCTATCTATGGCTCACGTGCTGCTCACGGTGTAATTCTGGTAACGACCAAACGTGGTAAGGAAGGTAAAGTGAAATTATCGTACGATGGTACGATCGGTTTCCAAGACCGGGCGGTAAGAGCCGAACAGGTTTCCGCACGCGAATATATGACGATGGTTAATGAAGCATTAGTCAATTCCGGCGGTTCGATCAAATATTCGGAAGATGATATTCTGGCAACGGAAAGAGGCGATGATCCGTATAATCATTCTTATATCAATTGGGCGAATGAGGTGTATAAACCTACTTATATCACACAGCATACATTGAACTTGACAGGTGGTAGCGAAGTCGGACGCTATTTGGTCTCATTTGACTATCTGGATCAGCCTGGATTGGTGGAAAATACGGAATATCAGCGTTATAGCTATCGTGTGAATACAGATTTGAATATTGGAAAGATGCTGAAAGTTAGCAGTGATGTGACATATCGACATATTGACCGCCTGTGGCCGGAAGCATTAGGTAGTGTACAGTCGGATGTATGGAGTATGCAACCCACATCACCGGTCAGATATGAAAACGGCGATTACCGTTTGGATAAGCAGAACAGAAATGCTATCTCCCTTATGGATTTGGATGTCGTAGGGGAAGACCGTTATAATATGGATGTGGTTTATGGACAGGTAAAAGCTGATTTCGAACCAATCAAGGATTTGGTGTTTACGGGTATGGCCTCTTTGAACGGTTCATGGGACAGAAGAAAGATCCATTATAAGAATTATAAATATTACAATGAAGCCGGGGAACTGGTTACACAGCGTAATAATCCAAACAGTGTGAAAGACGAACGTAATAATAGTTATCAGATGACACTACGTTTTTTGGCCAATTACAAAAAACGTTTCGGTGACGACCATGATTTGGCATTGCTTTACGGTATGGAACAAATCTCTTACCGCAACTACTATTCGATGGCTCAGCGTAAAGATTTGATCTCTGACGCTTTACCGGATGTCTCTTTAGGTTCGGCCGGTAGCCAGTTTGCGGAAGGATATCCGACAAAATGGGGTATCAATTCTTTCTTCGGACGTGTAAACTACGGTTTCAAGGATAAGTATTTATTTGAAGCGAATATCCGAACCGACGGTTCTTCCCGTTTTGCAAAAGGGCATAAGTGGGGTGTTTTCCCGTCTTTCTCTGCCGCATGGCGTATTTCGGAAGAAGGGTTTATGAAGAATCTGGGATTTGTGGATAATCTGAAACTGAGAGCATCCTGGGGACAGACCGGTAACGAACGTATTGATGCCTTCATGTATCTGCCTCAGTATAACACCTCGAATGTGGTCATGAACGGTAGCCTTGTTTCTGCGGTTTACCAGAAAAAGATGGCGAATCCGGATGTGACTTGGGAAACAGTGGAACAGACTAATATCGGTTTGGACTTTGGTTTCCTGAATAACACGATCTATGGTGAATTGGACTGGTATTCAAAAGATACGAAAGATATTTTGTTAGCACTGGGTATCCCTCATTTCATTGGTCTGGATGCTCCTGAACAAAATGCCGGAGTGGTTCGTAACTCAGGTGTAGAAGCTATGGTCGGTTTCCGTAAAACATTCGGAGAGTTTACATTCAACACCTCTTTCAACCTGGCTTATAACAAGAACGAATGGATCGATCGCGGTGGTGACGATAAGAATATCAGTGGTTATAATATCCAGACGATCGGTTCGCCTTTGAACGCTTTCTACATCTACCAGGCAGATGGTTTGATCGCGAACGAACAGGAATTGGAAGAATACCGTGCCAAATATAAATCGGACCCGCGTGGTATGTCTGATCTTCATGCTGGCGATGTGAAATTGGTCGATACGAATAACGATGGAACAATCGACCCGGACGACCGTCAGATTTTTGCCTCCAATATTCCTAAGTTCACATATGGATGGAATATCAGCGGCGAATATAAAGGTTTCGATCTGAGCTTGTTGTTCCAGGGATCAAGCGGTGCAAACCGAATGATGTACGGGGAATGGATCGAAGGACCGAGTTATGAAGCCTTCACCGGTGTACATTTCCGCGACAGATGGACGGAAGAGAACCAGAATGGAAATGCCGAAATGCCCCGTTTGGAGGCGGCTAACAACCGTAATGCATCTACCTATAATTCGTTCTTCCTGAAAAAGACAAACTATCTTCGTCTGAAGAACGCCCAGTTGGGTTATACCTTCTCGAAGGGTATCACGGACAAGCTGAGAATCACGAAGCTGAGATTGTATGTTTCTGGCTCGAACTTGCTTACATTCAGTAGCTTGTATCAAGGTCTGGACCCGGAAGGAAAGAGCGATAGAATTAATGACTTCCCTCCGTTGAAAATTGTGAACTTCGGTGTAAACATTATCTTTTAATCTAAACTAATAAATAGAGCATTATGAAAATATATAAGAAATCGTTGCTGTATGGGGCATTCGCTCTGACTCTTTGTATGGCAGGCGGTTGTAACAGTAATATTGATCTGGAGCCGGAAGGTATTATTACGGCGGACGGTTATTTCAAATCGGCAGAAGATTATGAGAAGGCGTTGACCGCCTTGTATGAGAGACTGAATGTCGAAAGTTATGATTTATGGATGGATGGCGTGACGGATAATGGTTTGGTTACGCATAGTTGGAATAGGGGATATGACTTGGGACGAGGCATCGGAAGTACGGCCTCTTCTTTCCCGGCCGACAAATGGGATAAAGGATATATTTCCGTCCAGCGTGCGAATAACGTAATCAACAATATCGATAAGTACCAGTGGCCGGGCGGGGAAAGCGATGCTAACCGGAACCAGGTTTTGGGTGAAGCTCGTACATTGCGTGCCTATTTTTATCTGGATTTGGTTTCTATCTTCGGACATATCATGTTTTATACCGAGAATCCGGCTACAGTAGCGGAAAGTGAAAACGTTAAGCAAGTACAGGACCCGAAAGAAGTGTTCGATTTTATCCTGGATGACCTGGACAAGGCAATTGCCGGATTACCGGACAAGCCAAGCAATAAATCGAAGATCGGAAAACCGGCTGCCCGCTTGCTTCGTGCACGTGCTGCCGCCTATGCCGCCGGGTATCTGAATGATAAGTCTTATTTCCAGATTACGTTGGATGAAACGGCCCAATTGGTTGCATCCGCTCCGCAGCTGGCCGATTTTGACAAGTTGTTTGTAACCGGTTGTGAAGATCTCGATGAAGTGATTCTGGTAAGACGCTATTCATTGGATGCGACGAATAGTTGGGGAAACTGGTATAACCAGTCTATTGGTGGTTATTGCGTGACGACTCCGGTGAAAGCATTGGCTGATGCTTTTGAATATGTGGGCGAGAGAAATGAAACTATGCCGTATCTGAATAAAGATCCCCGTTTTTATCAGACTATCTACGCTCCGGGTATGGAAATGCGCGGCAAGTATTTTAATACGATTCCGAACAATGTGATTGAAAAGGATGGCAAAACTTATTTTGATCCCAACAAGGATTACGGGGCTTTGCAAGACAAGGAAGTCAGCGTAGGTGATGTTTTGGCAGAAGGTGGCGGTGGAGAATGGAACAAGACGCCTACCGGCCTGTCTTGGAAAAAATACTTCCAGGAAGAAGAGACATGGACAACTTACAACTCGTTTATAATTTTCCGTTATGCGGAAGCTTATCTGTTGAGGGCGGAAGCGTTGGTGGAAACCGGAGGAAGTACGGACGAAGCCAAGTCTCTGATTAAAGTGATTCGTGACCGTGCCGGCAATACGAACGATATCGACAAAATGGTTGCCGAACAGTATAACGGCAGCCTCCGGGATCTGATCCGCAACGAAAGACGTGTGGAACTAGCACAGGAAGGGCTTCGTTTTGCCGATATCCGTCGCTGGAACATTTTGTTGGATGTGATGAACAAGCCGATCGAAGGTATCGAATATCGCGACTTTTCGAGCGGGACGCCTAAACATACCGTTTTGATTCCAGCGGAGAGAGATGCCTATACGGCAAGAGATTTCTGGTGGCCGATTCCGCAAGCAGAGATCGACTTGAACCCAGGTCGTATCACCCAGAACGAAGGTTGGAAATAATAACCGGTTCTGAATTATAAGGAGAAAGCGCGTCAGGACTATCCGAGGATATTCTGATGCGCTTTTTTTGTAATAACATAATGATCGTATAGAAATGAAATTATCATATTTATCTCTTATCCTTGTTTTAAGTTGTGCTTGCGGCCAGCCTGGGCAGGTGAAGTATCCTGATATAGCGGATGCAGCACGTACCTCATTTTGTGTGGCATCCGACGATACTGCTCTGGTGAATATATTCGATTGGGCCGTAAGTAATTCGAATCAGTATGTCGGGGAGGATTCCGATCCGGTCGGACCTTGGTATGAAGCGGCTTTGCCGAATCGCCAGGCTTTCTGCATGCGGGATGTCTCTCATCAATGTATAGGCGAGGAGCTGAACGGGCATGGCAGGCAAAATGCGAATATGATAGGTAAGTTTGTCGAGAATATTTCCGAGTCGAAGGACTATTGCACCTATTGGGAGATAGACAGGAATAACCTGCCGGCTCCGGCTGATTATGTCTCGGATCAGGATTTCTGGTATAACCTGAATGCGAACTTCGATGTGATGAACGCTTGTTACCGTTTGTACCTCTGGACAGGCAATGAAGTCTACATCAATGATCCCCGTTTTGAAGAGTTCTTCCGTTTATCGGCCAATGAATATATCGACAGATGGCAGTTGCAGGCGGATAAGATCATGGAACGTCCGGGAGTGATGCACGAAGACGATACACGTGTCGATCCGAAGTTCAAATCCTTCCGTGGGCTCCCTTCTTATGAGGAATCGGTTCGGGGATTGACGGTAACCGGCGATTTGATCGCTACGATCTACCGGGGATTGAAATCGTATGCACAGATTCAACGGCTGGGAGGAAATGAAGAGGCCGCCCGCCACTATGAGTCGAAGGCGGAAGAGTATGCACGCCTATATAATGCCGGTTGGTGGAATGAAGAGACTCAAAACTATTATGCCTATAAGTTGGAGAATGAAAACCTGAAAGAAGGCGGATGCAATGTTTTTCCTCTTTGGTTTGGTATCGTAGACAAACCGGAACGTATCAATCGTTTATTGACGATCCTGTCGGAGAAGGAGACAAACGTGGAAAGCATGTCTTACTATCCGAAGATCTTTTATAAATACGGCAGGCAGGATATGGGCTATCCTTATCTAAAGGAGCTTTATGCGAATGAACGCCGGGATTATCCCGAAGTAGCCAGCGGTGTGATTGAGGGAATTGTGTGTGGACTTGCCGGTGTAGATGCCGATGTCACGGCAAACCGTATTACCACTCTTCCGCGCTTTACGGATGCTACCCATTGGGTTTCGATAGAAAATATTCCTGTATTCTCAGGAAAAATATCTATCTTGCATCAATCTGCCGGAAGTAGCACCTTCGTGAACAAGTCCGGGAAAGAATTGATTTGGAGAGCCATGTTTCCGGGTAATGTCGCCATGATTAGCGGGATGGATGCCAAGCATACGAACGATGAACTGGGTAATCCGTTCAGTTATCTCGATATTGTTTGTAAACCGGGTGAAACGAAAACAGCTGAAGCATGTAAATATAAACCTGAAGAAGATGAAAAATTCGATTAAACTTGTTGCCTTGTTGTTAACCGCCGGATTTTGTTCCGCTTGTACCCGACAACTGCCTTTCGATACCCGGAGTCGCATTTCCCTCAAGGGTAATTGGGGATTACAACTGGATACTGCCGGTACGGGGATTACTCCTGATTGGCCCGCAAAGCCCTGTACGGATTCTCTTTTCCTGCCCGGTACTACCGATATGGGAAAAAAAGGAACTTACAATACGGATATGACACTGACTACATCCCTTTCCAGGGAATATGTGTTTGAAGGAAAAGCGCTGTACACGAAACAGGTCGATATACCGGAAGAATGGGACGGAACATCCGTCCGCCTGGTGATGGAGCGCACGAAGCCCACGACGATCTGGATCGACGGAAAAGAGGTCGGGGCGAATAACGATATCTCTACGGCTCAACAATATGACCTGTCCTCTTATCTGTCTCCCGGAACCCATACCGTTGCTATTTTAGTCGATAACGGCAAGCAGGCCGTGCCGGAAAAGGTCTACGGCTCTTCACATGCTTATTCTGCTTCCACACAGACAAACTGGAATGGAATTATCGGTGATTTTTATCTGGAAAGCGCACCTCTTTGCGGGATCGATGACGTCCAGCTTTATCCGGATGTCGCGAAAAAAGCCGTGACAGCCAGAGTAACCCTTCGTAACCCGGACAAAGGGGCGGGAAAAGGCACATTGTCCTTTTATGCCGAAGCCTGGAATACGGATAAACAGCATAAGACACCCGTACAGACAATTGAAGTGGACTGGACGAAACCGGAACAGGAGTTCGAACTTGCGCTGGGGGATAAGGCTTTGCTTTGGAGCGAATTTACACCGGCTCTATACCGTCTCTCTGTCTCACTAAAAACAGATCAATCGGTCGATACGGAGCAGGCAACTTTCGGTTTGCGTGATTTCAAGACAAAAGGACGTCAGTTCACCATGAATGGCAAGGTTACGTTCCTGCGCGGAAAACATGACGCCTGCGTCTTCCCTCTGATTGCCCATACCGCAATGGATGTGGAGACCTGGCGGCACTATTTCCAGGTAGCGAAACAGTACGGCATCAACCATTATCGTTTCCACTCCTGGTGTCCTCCCGAAGCCTGTTTTGAGGCTGCCGACATCGAAGGCATTTACCTGCAACCGGAACTTCCTGTTTGGGGTAATATCGATATCGATGATACCGAATTATGCGATTATCTGTTGAAAGAAGGGCGGAACCTGCATCGGGCTTATAGCAATCATGCCTCTTTCGTGATGTTCGGATTAGGAAACGAGATGTCCGGCGAAGAAGGACTTGCCATGCTGATCCAGACCTTCAAAAAGGAGGATAACCGCCATATCTATGCTTCCGGTTCGAATAATTATTTAGGCTTTAAAGGAAAGCAGGCGGATGAAGATTATTTCACGACTTGCCGTGTCGGGCGTGAAGACGACAAGCAGTTCAACACCCATGCCCGTGCCTCTTTCTCATTTGCCGACGCTTATGACGGTGGGTATCTGAACCATACGTATCCGAATTCGGAGATGGATTTCTCCTCTGCCAATGCTTTGTGCGATGTTCCGATTATCAGCCACGAGACGGGGCAGTTCCAGGTATATCCGAATTATGAAGAGATAAAGAAATATACGGGTGTATTGAAGCCCCGCAATTTCGAAATCTTCAAGAAACGCTTGGAAGAGGCCGGTATGGCCGACCAAGCGCATGACTTTATGATGGCTTCCGGTAAATGGTCGGCTCTGTTGTACCGGGCGGATATCGAGATGAACCTGCGTACACCGGAATGGGGCGGTTTCCAGTTGCTCGATTTGCAGGATTATCCGGGACAAGGCTCGGCTTATGTCGGAATCTTGGATGCTTTTATGGAGAGTAAAGGGTTGATCACGCCGGAAGAATGGCGGCATTTCTGTTCGGAAGTGGTTCCTTTGTTCTGCACGGAGAAGTTTTGTTGGACGAATGATGAGGCGCTCACCGGAGAGGTAGAGATAGCCAATTATTCCGAAAGCGATTTGCATGGCAAACAACTGTCCTGGACATTGACCGACAGCAAACAACAGGTCTTGGACAAGGGTGTTTTACCTTTACAGGTCAAACAAGGAGAGCTGGCAAAGGTAGGCACATTGAAATCGACTATCGCTTCTGTCCGGAAGGCTGAAAAAGTCACGCTCGCCTTGTCGATAGACGGCACTCCTTACCGAAATGATTATTCCCTTTGGATTTATCCGGCAGATAAAGAGGTTGCACCGTCTGAAAACATTTGTGTGACGGATGATCTGGATGCCCGTCTGAAATACCTGGCGGAAGGCGGCAAAGTCCTTTGGTTCCCTTCGAAAGATAAACACAAGGAGCAAACGGTAGGCGGACTTTTCCAGACGGATTATTGGAATTACCGTATGTTCCGGACTATCTGCGAAAACTTAGACCGTCCTGTTTCTCCCGGTACATTGGGAATCTTGACTGATCCCAGCCACCCTGCATTGGCTGATTTCCCGACCGAGTTCCACACCAACTGGCAATGGTTCCCGATCATCAAGCAGAGCTACCCTATGGTCTTAGACCGTCTGTCCGACGATTACCGGCCGATCGTGCAGGTAATCGACAATGTCGAACGCAACCATAAATTGGGCTTGTTGTTCGAATTCAAGATAGGGAACGGCAAACTCTTAGTTTGTATGTCCGATCTGAAAGCCGTACAGGACTGCCCGGAAGCTCGGCAGTTCTATCGTAGCATTTTGGAATACATGGAATCCCCTGCTTTCGCACCGTCTTACTCCTTATCCGCTAAGGATTTGCAAGATCTGTTTACGGCTAAGGTGAAAACGGGCGAGATGAAGAAGTTATTCAATATTTCGTCTTATAAGTAGTCTTGGTTTACTTATCTACATAGTATAAGAAAACATCGGAGTGCCTATTAATTCTGTAATCAGTGGCAGTGATTATAAAATCAGTGCTGGCGATTATATAATCACAACTACTGATTATATAATCACTGACGCCGATTACAAAATTAGTAGACATTTAAAAAAGAATTATTCGGGATGAAAAAAGATTTTTTAGGGATTCTGTAAAATCAAGCTCAACGCTTTCAGGTTGTCGGCCCCGATCAGATCCACTTTTTCTTTGATAAAGAACTTTTTGAATAGTGGTGTGTCCGGTGCACCCCACCAGCGGAATAGTTTGCCTTCCGCATGGGTTTGCCGGATATATTCGCGCATCTTTTCGAGCTTTTCGGCGGGTATCTCTCCCTGGCCTTTCCAGCCGATGTATTTGGAATAATTATCGCTAATGACAGGCATTTGGGCGGCCGGAATACCTTTCCCTAAATCTTCTATCGTACCGTCCAGAAAGATAAATCGGTTGGTTTCAGCAGCAATAGCCTTACGGGGACTTCTCCCTGACAGATAGAACAACACGGCACTTTCTTGCAGTTTCCCGTCCTTTTCATGACAGAAAAGAGATTCGTATGGCTCCAGTTTCTTTTTCAAGACGGGGTACATCGCTTCGCCGTCTGTCTTGCAATCAACCATCAGGTAAAACGGGCGGTCGCTGCCCGGATATACTTTGCCCCCGTTCTTTTTGATCCGTTCGACTAATGGCAAGAGATACAGTTTCTCGAATGTGATATCCGGGTTGGGGGCGACCGAATCGTGGGACACATACAGCTCGCCGTCGATTAGCCATAAATCCGCTTCCACACAATTGAATTGGAATGAAAGGGCATCGAATAGCGGACGGGGACGTTCATAATCGTTGTGTGAGAAAGCATTGTAATGAATTGTCTGGGCTTCGATAGAGCCGGACAACAGACTGATAAGCAGAATAATTACTTTTAGTTTCATATGACAGATTCGTATTTGATAAGGCAAAGGTAAACAGTTTTATCCAATTCTCCGGGAATATTGTTTACATTTGCCCTAATCAATCTGATAAACCATGAATAGACGATTATTTTTTAAGAGATCATGTGCGGGGGCATTACTTTTATCCTGTCCGGGTTTGTTGGCGCGGGAAAATGAAAAGAGACTGCGTTTCGGCTTGGTAACGGATATACATTTTGCTCATCGGAATGTACACGGAACCCGCTATTATGAACAATCTATCACAAAATTATCGGAAGCAATAGACGTTTTTAATAGGCGGAAATTAGATTTCATGATTGAACTTGGAGATTTGAAGGATATGGGTGATACTCCTGAAAGAGGGCAGACTTTGTCGTTTTTAGATGAGATAGAAGCAAAGTTCCAGACATTCGACGGCCCTGTCTATCATGTGTTGGGCAATCATGATATGGATAGCATTTCAAAACCTGAATTCCTCGCGCATACGGCCAATTATGGGAATGCGAAAGGAAAACCTTATTATTCCTTCGTACGGAACCAGATTAAGTTTATCGTACTCGATGGTAACTGCAACGAGGATGGTTCCGATTATGATTCCGGTAATTTCGATTGGACCAAGGCGTTTATCCCCGCTGGCCAAAGAGAATGGTTGCAGCAGGAACTGAAGAAAGACGATTTGCCTGTCGTGATCTTTATCCATGAACTGTTGGATACTTTTTCGGGTATTAGTAAGGAACTTTGTATCGGCAATGCTGAGGAGATCGTTTCGATACTTGAGCAAAGCGGCAAGGTCGTAGCCGTTATCCAAGGACATCATCACGCGGGTAACTATAGTTTCCGGCATGGAATCCACTATTTTACGATGAAAGGAATGATAGAAGGAAGTCTTCCCGAAAATAATAGTTTTGCTGTTGTTGAAATAGACAAAGACTTGAATATCTATATAGAGGGGTTTTATAATTGCAAGAATAAGGAGATGAAACATAATAGATAATCATTATGAAGAACTTCACAGACGAGAAGACTCTCCTTCGGGAGATAAAGAACGGAAACGGCGAAGCATTCGAATTTCTGTTCAATAGCTATTATCCTCGGTTGCGGGGATATGCTGCTCGTTTTGTGACAGATGAGGAGGCAGTCAGGGATATCATACAGGAGAGCTTTTTGAGGTTTTGGGAAAAACGTGATCTGATAGAAGCTGTTTCCATTTCATCTCTTCTTTTCGCAATGGTGAGAAATGCCTGTCTGAATTATTTGAAACATCTACAACTGGTCGAGCAGCATAACCTGGAACATTTGGATAGGGTGGCTGGGCAGGAAGAACTTTATTATTGGGACTTTAACCTGAGTCCGGAATATACGCTTCTGTATAAGGAACTGCAACAACAGATCCGTCTTGTTATGAATGATTTGCCCTCCCGTTGCCGTGAAGTATTTGAAATGAGCCGTTTTAAGAAAATGAAAAACCGGGAGATTGCAGATGCTCTCCAAATATCGACTACTGCGGTAGAGAAACATATAGCCAAAGCCTTAGCACGCTTTTCCGCACATTTTAAAGATAAATATCCGTTGGATGTCTATATCGCGATACTGGCTTGGCTGCTTTCCGAATGAACGAAGTCCTGTTTCTTTTGTTTTGGAAAATTTTTTTCAGGGAGGGGGTTGGGTAAAATTCATTTGGGTTGTTACATCATATAGAAAGCAAAAGTTATGAAAGAGCAGGAGATCGATAATCACCAGTTGGCAATACGTTATTTTGAAGGACGCATTACTCCCTCCGAAGAAGAAATTCTTTTCCGGTTTGTGAATGATGCACCTTCCAATAAGAGAATGTTTCGCCAATGGGAGGAAGAATGGATGCTTTCTTATAAATTGATTCCTGAAGTTTCGAATGAATGGAAACAGTTGCAGCGCCGGATGCAGGTGCGTCAATCGCTGAATGGGGTGTTTAGTACTAAATACATGCAATTGCAGCGGTTTATCGCTGTTGCTGCAATTGCATGTGTTTTATTATTGAGTGGAACATATGGTTTCTATCTTTATCGGAATACGGAAACTGCCGATAACCGGTTTGCTTTAGAAACGGCCTATGGAGAAAAAAGTAAGCTGATATTGGCGGATGGAACGATTGTATGGTTGAATGCCGGTTCTTCTTTACAGTATGCCGGTAATTTCAATTCTAAAAACAGGGAAGTCTTTTTAACCGGCGAAGCTTATTTTGAAGTGACCAAACAGTCGGATGGAACTCCTTTTGTGGTTAAAACGGACCAGTATAGTGTATTGGTCAAAGGAACAAAGTTTAATGTATCTTCTTACCCCGAAGATATTTCTGCCAAAACGACATTATTGGAAGGCTCTATCGATATTTTATATAAAGGAAGACATATTCCGGTTGCACCGGGAGAATTGCTTAGTCTTGACAAACAAAACGGAAGTTTTTCCCGTCAGAGGGTGCAGGCATCTCAATATAAATCCTGGACAGAAGGTAGAGTTGAATATGATAAAATCACTCTCAATGAGCTAGCAGTCCGCCTATCCCGTAAATATGACGTTCAGATTCATTTGGGGGACGACTTGGAAAAAGATATTGCTTTCCGTGTATCACTTCGCAATGAAGAGACTGTCGGAGATGTCTTTCAAGCTTTATCCGAGATTATACCGATCCGTTATGAGCGGCGGGGCCGGGATATTTATATTCGAAAACAATAGCGCAATTGTTAATATATTATTAAATCTAATTCTTTAATTTATTGGTTTATGTATAGAAAACATGTAGGAAGGGCGTTAATCCTTGCCTTGATGCTTTCTGGAGCCACCTCCATGAATGCACAGCGGATCACCCGGCAATTTAAAAATGTTCCTTTAAAAACAGTATTAGCGGAAGTAGAGAAAGAACTACAGTATTCCATCATTTACAAGAAAGACGAGGTAAATGAACGGAAGCAGATTACGCGAGATTTTAAAGATGCATCCTTGGAAGAAGTGCTATCTGCCATATTGGATAATGGATTGTCTTATTCCGTCCAAGGCAAGATGATTGTAATTTCCAAGAAAGAAGCAGCGGAACCATCTATCACTCAGCAAAAGCAGATCATCGTGAAAGGTATTGTGAAAGATGAAAATGGCGAACCTGTTGCCGGTGCGAATGTTGTTGAAAAGGGAACGTCTAATGGTACGATTACGGATATGGATGGGAATTTCTCTTTGTCGATATCCGAAGGTTCCAAATTAAGTATAACGTACATCGGATATTTGGACAAGGATGTTGCGGTTAGTAAAGGTAAGACAACATTGAACATCCAATTGAAGGAAGATACACAAGCTTTGGATGAAGTGGTTGTGGTTGGCTATGGTTCTGTCAAAAAACGTGACCTGACAGGATCTGTTTCACAGATTTCATCTTCATCGATTCAGAATCAGGCTGTGATGAAAGATCCTATGCAAGCATTGCAAGGTAAAATTGCAGGTGCGGATATTACGATGGGAAACTCTCCCGGAGCATCTTCTACCATTGTGATCCGTGGATATAATTCGATCAATGCGGGCAATGATCCATTGATAGTGGTGGATGATGCTCCGTTCGGAGGAAAGATCGATGAGATCAATCCGGCAGAAATCGAGTCGATTGATGTTTTGAAAGATGCTTCATCCACCGCTATTTATGGTTCTCGAGGAGCAAATGGTGTTGTTATCATTACGACAAAACGTGCCCGTAAGGAAGCTAAACTGTCTGTTAGTTATGACGGATATGTCGGTGTGTCCAAGTCATTCAAAAATTATGATATGATGAGCGGTGAAAAATATGCAGACTGGAAAAGAATGGCTAATTATGGAAAGACAGATAAGGAAATATTTGATGATATTCAATTAAAAGCCTTGAACTCCGGACAATTTGTAGATTGGCAAGATTTGATGTTTAGCGGTACGGGCTATAAAACGGATCATAATGTCAGTATCAACCAGTCGAATGGTCGTAACCGTAATATGTTAGTGTTAGGTTATAATAAAGACCAAAGTATTATTGATAATATGGGATATGAACGTTTCTCTGCCCGTATTAATGGAGATATGGAATTAGCAAAGAACTTGAAAGTCGGTTATTCTTCTTTATTGGCACTGACAACCCGTAATAATGGAGATAATAGTGTTTGGAAATATGGTACTGTACTGGATCCTCTAACGGAGGTGTATGATGAAAATGGTGATTTACGCTTCTATAATAGTGGTTGGTATCAGACGGTATTGCATTCGAATCCTTTGTTCGATACTGATAAAAGTAATGTAGACAATAAGGAGAAGAGAACTCGTATTTTATTGAACCTGTTTGCTGATTGGGAAATTGTTACGGGGCTGAAATTCCGTACCAGTTTGACCTATGGTTTATCCGCAATTGAAAATGGAATTTACAGAAGTGCGACTTCACAGGCTCGGCAGTTGGCGGATCCGTCTGCTGAGTATAAGAAAACGAATGAACAGCAGATTACATTCACAAATATGTTGAATTACAAAAAAACATGGAATGAGCATAGTTTGGATGCTTCGCTTGTACATGATATGCAGACTGATAAATCGGAATTGGTCGGATTGACAGGTCAAGGTATGCCTTATTTTGGTTCTTCGTTTAATGTGAATGAAGCTCCGGATGTCTTTACTCGTCTATCTTCCGTACGAAAATGGGCATTGTTGTCATTCATGGGAAGAATCAATTATTCGTTTAAGGATCGGTATTTATTGACATTGACGGGGCGTTATGATGGCTCTTCCCGTTTGGCTAAAGGTAATAAATGGGACTTTTTCCCATCTGTGGCATTAGCTTGGCGCATGAATGATGAATCATTTTTGAGAGATGTTGATTGGCTTTCAAATTTGAAACTCCGTTTAAGTTGGGGTAATTCAGGAAATACAGCTATATCGGAATATGCAACGCAAGGAGCTTTAGGTAAATATGTCTATTATTTTGGTACAACCGAACAATCGGCTATGGGATATCTCCCTACTGAATTGGCTAATAATCAATTAGGGTGGGAGCGGACAGAAGAATATAATGTTGGTGTTGATTTCGGCTTCTTGAATAACCGTATCAATGGTTCTATTGATGGATATGTCCGTAATACAGATGATTTGTTGATGAAACGTAATTTACCGATTACAACCGGATATGAATTTACTTGGCAGAATGTAGGTAAAACTCGTAATTCAGGTGTGGAAATTGCATTGAATACAGTTCCAGTGATAACGAAAGATTTCAAATGGACAGTGGACTTGACGTTTGGTTATAATAAGAATGAAATAGTCGAATTGTTTAACGGAAAAGAGGATAGCCCAGGTAACAAATGGTTTATTGGAGAGCCGCTGTATATTGAGCGCTTGTATAAATATATCGGCGTTTGGCAAAAGGGAGAAGAGGAAGAGGCTGCACGATATGGGCGTGAACCGGGAAATCCTAAAATAGAAGATGTAAACAATAACGGTGTATATGATGAAGGTGATTTGCACACATTCAATAAAATACCGAAGTGGACAGCAGGTTTATCTACCGGATTGTATTATAAGAACTTTGATTTGAATGTTTATTTCTATACACGTCAGAAATATGGTCAGGTGCTAGGTGTTTTAACAGATGAAGCTGGTTCTACTCGTTATAATCATTTGAATGTAGATTTTTGGACGCCTGATAATCCGTCGAATACGTGTCCTAAACCTGTCATAACCAATCCACAGGAGTTGTTGACATCGAGTGATTATGCTTATAGAGATCTCTCTTTCATTCGTTTGAAGAACATTAACGTGGGCTATACATTGCCGAAAGAAATCTCCAAGAAGTTCTATAGCGAAAAGTTTAGGATGTATTTTATGGTTGAAAATCCATATACTTGGACAAAAAGTGATTATGTAGGACTGGATCCGGAAAACTGTAATGCTTATACGGACCATCGCCCATTGACATCATTCGTTTTTGGAGTAAATGCAACTTTCTAAATAGTCTAATTGATAATGAGATATGAAAATACTAAATAAAACATTAATAGGTTTGCTGTCTTTATTCTGCTTAGTGTCTTGTGACTTCTTGGAAGAAACAGCTTATAACAAAGTGACTGTTGGTAATTTCTATACCACTAAAGAGGGAATTACTAATGGAGTGAATGGATTGTATTCTACCTTAAGAAACATGTATATACAGGAATATCTGATTTATATGTGTGAAGGTCCTTCTGATTTATGGATCGCTTATAATGGTAGTGAACAATGGAGAAATTGGACAATAGATGCAACCAATAATGATGTAAGAAGTTTTTGGTATAATTCTTATAAGTCAATAAATCAATGCAATACTGTTATTTATAGTTTGGAAAATGATGAAATTGAAGGGCTGGATGAAAGTTTGCGTATACAATATTTGGCGGAAGCCTTATTCATCAGAGCTCATTATTTTTATCATTTGGTTCAGCAATTTGGAGATGTTCCAATGTCTTTAAAACCTACAAATTCTGTTGAAACAGCTGTGTACAAAACAAAAGCTGATGAGGTGTGGACGCAAATTATTTCTGATTTGGAGTATGCAATGCAGAATTTGCCGGAATCTTATTCTGTTTCAGAATATGGTCGAGTAACAAAATATGCAGCGATGCATCACTTGTCAAGAGTTTTATTGACAGTAAAACGGGATAATCGTGATATTGAAAATGCATTAGAGTATGCAGAAACAGTGATTAATTCTGGACAATACTCATTGGTTCAGTCGCATGCAGAACTTTGGGATATTAATAATAAACATAATTCAGAAGTTATTTTCCCAGTGCTGTATACACAAAATGCTGAATTGAATGGAAATGGAAATACGGCTCATATGTTTTTTTGTTCTGCTTATTCAGAAGAACATCCGGCAGTATTGCGTGTGATAGAATATGGTCGTCCTTGGAGTAGAGAGCGTTCGACAGATTTCGCTATTAACTTGTTCGATGAAACGATAGATAAACGTTGGGATGATTGTTTTATTTCCAGATGGAATGTGACAGAAGAGTCTGTGACCGAAAAAATATTTAGCCCTTATAGCAAGCAGATGGAAGAAAAAGTTTGGAAAAAAGGTGAATTGGCGATGATCGATCCGAGAGAACCTTGGACACCAGAGCAAATCAAGGATGTTTGGCCGGTGCTTGTTTTCTTACCTGAATATATGCGTGAACAAATTGATCCGGCGATAGATGTCCAGTCTGAAACGAATCCCAATGCAAAGTGGCCTTCAAATACTCGTTTTACAAGTTATAAAATGTATGCTTATCTGGTAAAACACTTAGATCCGTTACGTCCGGAAGTCAATTGGACTGCAGGTTCACGAGACGTGTTTGTTTTCCGTTTGGCGGATACTTATTTGTTGGCTGCTGAGGCTGCATTTTTATTGGGTAATTCGCAGAAGGCTGTCGAGTATATTAATGTAGTTCGTCATAGGGCTGCTGTTCCCGGCCATGAAACAGATATGGAGATAAAATCATCGGATGTTTCGATTGATTTTATTTTGGACGAGCGTGGACGTGAACTGATGGGAGAAATGCATCGTTGGTATGATTTAAAACGTACAGGAAAATTAATGGAGCGTATGAATGATTCGAATATGAGCTCTTCAACTGCTGGAAAATTTGAAGAGTTCCATATCTTACGCCCAATACCCCGTGACCAACTCACCAATGTTTCAAATCCGGAAGAGTTTACACAGAATCCGGGTTATGGTAACTAATAGTTGAGATTTTTGATTTGAAATATGGTTTAGGGAGAGATGAGTTTTTGTCTCTCCTTGAATTTGTATTTATCTTTGTATATTGGATTAATGAATAATAAAATGATAATGAAAACACTTTTACTAACAATTCTCAGCCTGCTCCTCTCTTTGAGTGCAAATGCTCAGCAACTTCCCCTCATGATGTATGGTGATACCTCCCGTGTCGGAGTGCCTTATTCGAAAGATCCGCATGTGGTTAAATTTAAGGGGCGCTATTTGATGTATCATTCTATTCCGCCGATGAAGGGGGATCCTGCTTCTGGATGGAATATTGGGATTGCGGAGAGTAAGGATTTGGTTAACTGGACGAAGGTGGGAGAGATCACGCCTGCTCCCGGAGCTGATTATGAGAAGAAAGGACTTTGTGCACCCGGTGCGTTGGTGAAGGATGGAAAGGTGCATTTGTTTTATCAGACATATGGGAATGGTGAAAAAGATGCTATCTGCCATGCCGTATCGGATGACGGCATTCGTTTCAAGAGGAATCCGACGAATCCGATTTTCCATCCGGCCGGAGATTGGACTTGCGGTCGTGCCATAGATGCGGAAGTATGCGAGTTCAAAGGACGTTATTTCCTCTATTTTGCAACCCGCGATAAAAACTACGACATCCAGATGCAGGGAGTTGCCGTTGCTCCGGGCAATACTAATTTTAACCGGGAAGACTGGGTGCAGGCGACGGATTCCTCTATCCTGTATCCCGTGTATCCGTGGGAAGGAAAATGTATCGAAGGGGCTTCGATTGCAAAAAGAGGTGACAAGCTTTATATGTTTTATGCCGGAGCTTACAATAATGCCCCCCAACAAATCGGAGTGGCGGAAAGTGAAGACGGCATTGTTTGGAAACGCCTTTCGGAAGAACCTTTCCTTAGGAACGGCAAACCAGGCGAATGGAATTCCAGCGAATCCGGTCATCCTCATATTTTTACCGATTCGGACGGACGAACCTACTTGTTCTATCAGGGAAATAACGATAATGGAAAAACCTGGTATATCACACAAGAAGAGGTGATTTGGAAAAATGGAAAACCTTTTCTGAAAGGTAAGTGAAGGTGTGTCAAATTGACATTACCGGACGCGGATGATGCAGAATGCGCAGACGAACGCAGATTTATTTTGTTGATAATTAATATATCTGTGTTAATCTGCGCTCGTCTGCGTTGTCTGCGTCCCATGAATACCGATATTTGACACATCATCAGTTTTACCATACCTTCCTGTTCAGTATGCGGACCGAGTTGAAGACCGCCAGCAGAGCGACACCGACATCTGCGAAGACTGCTCCCCACAACGTGACGTATCCCAATGCACCAGCCAACAGTACAATCCCTTTTACACCAAGTGCCCCTATGATATTCTGACGGACAATTGTACGTGTCTTGCGACCGATAGCGATAGCCGTTGCGACTTTGGACGGCTGGTCGTTCTGGATAACGACGTCGGCACTCTCGATCGCTGCATCCGAACCGAGTCCGCCCATCGCAATTCCTACATGGCTTAGTGCCAATACCGGAGCATCGTTCATTCCGTCTCCGACAAAAGCTACGGATTTACCCGGCTCTTCAACCATTTCCCGGATATGCGTCGCCTTATCTTCCGGCAACAGGTTTCCGTATGCGAGGTCGATGTCTAAACGTTTGGCAAAAGACTCGACAATCTCTTTTTTGTCACCCGACAGTAAACGGATATCTGTCACTCCTAACTTCCTCAGTTTGGCAATCGCCTCCACTGCATCATCTTTCAATGTATCGGACAATAGTAGATGGCCGGCATATTTTTTGCCGATGGCGCAGATAACGACGGTCGCCACCTTGTCGGACAACTCTTCGGGGATGGAAATCCCGCGCTCTGTCATCAGGCGGATATTCCCGACAAGTACTTCCTGTCCACCGATGATTGCTTCCATACCATGTCCGGCCAGTTCATGCATCTCCGAGATGTTGATTGCAGAGATATTCTGTTTCTTTGCGTAGCGGACGATCGCCTGTGCGATCGGGTGAGTACTTTTCTGTTCGACGGATAAAAGTAAGGCCAATAGTTCCGGTTCGGAAATTCCATGTGCCAGCATATCCGTCACCTCGAAACGGCCGGTAGTCAATGTACCGGTTTTGTCGAATGCGACGGTATTTATCCGGGTGATAGCATCCAGATAATTGCCGCCCTTGAACAAGATACCGGCTTGTGAAGCCGCCCCGATACCTCCGAAATATCCCAGCGGTACACTGATTACCAAGGCGCATGGGCAGGAGATAACCAAAAATACCAATCCCCGGTACAACCAGTCATGGAAGACATATTGGAAAGACGGCACCACCAGCCCGGCAAGTGCCGGAACTATGACGATCAGCAGAGCCAATACGATCACAGCCGGTGTGTAGAACCGTGCGAACCGGCGGATGAACAGCTCGGCAGGAGCTTTACGTTCGGCAGCATCTTTCACCAACGCTAAAATGCGGGCTAATGCACTCTGGTCATACGGGCGGTTCACTTCTATGCGGACGGCTTGTCCCAGTACGATCATTCCCGCCAGGACTTCATCTCCTTTCCTGAGAGTACGGGGCATGCTTTCGCCTGTCAGGGCGGAGGTGTCGAACGACGCTTCGGTTTCCTGCAAAATTCCGTCGAGCGGTATGCGTCCGCCCGGCTTTACCTCGATCCGTTCACCTGTCTTCACCTCTTTCGGGGAGACGTTGATATATTTACCTTCACGGAATACATCCGTACGTTCGGGACGGACATCGAGCAAGCGGCTGATATTTTGTGAAGCACGTTCGACGGCCTTGTTTTGCAGCATTTCTCCAACCGTATAGAAAAGCATGACAGCTACAGCTTCTGGATATTCGCCAATGCTGAAAGCTCCGATCGAAGCAATCGACATCAATGAGAATTCAGTGAAAAAATCTTTTTGCAAAGCCTCACGATAAGCTTCTCGCATGACAGGCAGCCCTACCGGGAGGAAAGCTGTCAGATACCAGACGAGCTTTACCGCCGGCGAGAACCAGCTTTGTCCGGTATGGTCCAAGATCAGTCCCGCAATTAACAGAATGAAAGACAGGATTGGTAATGCTATCTCCCAACGTTTTTCTCCTTTATTGTGTCCGTGTCCACATCCGCATCCGGAGTGGCAAGTAGTTTTTGCTTCCATAAATCAATCTGTTTTTATTATTCCGATGCAAAGATCCGAAGATACTTTTGCAACTCGATTGCATTTTACAGATCCGTTGGCTTGCATGCCGGACAAATCCCTTTGACCGTATAGTTGATCGTATCCATGATGAAGCCTTCCGGCAACTGTACGACCGGGATTTTTATCGGGTCCATACAATAGGTTTTATGGCAAACCTCACAGTAAAAATGGATATGCCTGTTTTCTATAAAGCAAGTATCGGTGTCGCTCCGGCAGATTTCGTATTTCATCGACCCGCTTCCGTCCTCGAAAGCGTGGACGGCGTGATGCTCCAACAGGATCGCCAGAGAGCGTGAAATGGTCGATTTGTCTAATGTCTCAAGTTGCGCCTCCAGTTCGAGCAAGGAAATAGGATGTGTCTGTTCCGACAATTTCTGTAATATAAGGATCCGGGCGGCTGTAGGGCGCACACCTTTATCTTTGAGCTTCTCTTCGCATTGTTTTGTTGACATAAATCGTATTGTTTTTCTTGACTCTGTAAAATTATAACAAAATTAATGCAACTCAGTTGCAAACTTTTATTTTGATTATTCTGATATTTTTCGCTACTTCGCATTTGTTATGGAATTACCAGAGGAGCAAAATAAGTTAAAGGAGATCGCCGCTGGAAATGTGGAAGCTTTCGAGCATCTGTTTTTCCAGTACCAACCTCGGTTGGTAAATTTCCTTATCGGCCTAACGCATGATAAGGAAGTCAGCCGTGATATGGCCCAGGATTTGTTTCTCTCGTTGTGGAAAGACCGCGAAAAACTTAAAAATGTCCGTTCTTTCTCCTCCTACCTTTTCCAGATGGCGCGTTTTACCGTGTATGACTACTTCGATCGTCTTATAGTATCGGAAAAATATACGAACGAATACTTGCAGGAAGCCTCCCCGGCCGAATCAGAGGAAGAAGCCTTGTTCGTCCGCGAGCTGCAATCGATCATCAACCGTACGGTCGATCAAATGTCTCCCCAGCGAAGCAAAATCTACCGGATGAGCCGTGAGGAAGGCTTGTCCAATGACGAAATCGCCATGCGCCTCGATATCAGCAAACGAACGGTGGAAAACCACCTGACCGCCGCCCTTGCCATTCTTCGTAAAGTCCTTTATCTTTTCTTCCTTTTGCACGCTTGAACCGTCATTCGCATGCTTGTCTTTTGCCGGTTGGATGCAAGTGTAATCTGTTTTCGACATTGTCGTGTATATATTCGACGTTGTCAAAAATATATTCGACATTGTCGAAAATATACACGACAATGTCGAAAACAGATTACACTTGCACAAAACCGGAAAAACATAATGAAGAAAAGTTGAAAAAAAGTGCATATTCGGTTGTGTGTATTTCCATAGTAAGCCGACTCCATTATAAAGCACGGGATTTTATGGAAAACGACAACAATATAAAACGAATCATACAACTTTATTTCGGAAAGCATTTTTCCCGTTCGGGGCGTGTCCTGTTCGGACGTTGGCTGCGGGCGGAAGATGGAGCTTCTGAGAAGACCGATATGTTGCAGGCCTTTTGGGAACATTCGCCGGCAGAAGCGACTGTCGAGACTCGCGAAGACTGGGATGCCCTGCAAAGACATTTACAGGTTGAACCGGTCCGTCGGAATACCGTCTCGATGTATCGTGGATGGATCAAATATGCGGCGGTAATTGCATTGATGCTATTGACGGGAGCGGCGACTTTCTTCGTTACGGATCGCTTGAAACCTACCCGGCATGTAGAGATGGCGGAATTATTCGTTCCTTATGGTGAGAGTCGGCAGGTTATTTTGCCGGATGGTTCACAGGTATGGGTCGATGCCGGTTCGTTGCTCGTTTATCCGAAAGACTTTACGGATACGGAAACCCGTACGGTTTACCTGACAGGTGAAGCTTCGTTCACAGTTCGGAAAAACAGGGAAAAGCCTTTTATCGTGAAGACGACTTATTTGGATATCCAGGCTTTAGGTACGGTATTTACGGTTGCTTCTTATCCGGGTGATTCCTGTACGAGTACGATTTTGGAAGAGGGAAGTGTCAAAGTGGATGTAAAGACAGGCGACCACCAGCCGGCTATCCTGAAGCCGAATGAACGCTTGGTTTATTCGCATGCGGCGCATACGGTAACGGTCCAGTCAGTCGATGCTTTGCTCTATAAGATGGAGCGTAGCGGTTACCTGATTTACGAGAATGTCTCTTTCAGTCATCTGATGGCTTCGTTGGAACGGAAGTTTAACGTGACGATTCATTATAATTCCCAGAAATATGCGGACGAATATTACAATGTCAAGTTCGCCCCGCATGAAACACTGGAGGATGTGTTGACTGTTTTGCAGCAGTTGATCGGCATTCATTTTAAGATAAAGGGAAATGTTGTATTTATAAATTAAAAATAGAGGAGAGGAACAGGATGAACAAAAGAAAACCGGAAAGAACGAAAGTGCGAAAATCCCTCTTTCCGGCGTTTGAAACCGAATTGTGACTTTTTTGGACTCAACGTAAAACGTTGGAAATAATTAATATTCAATTTTCAAACATACAAATATATGAAATTAACTAATCTAATACCTATAAAAGCGGGAAAAACGCTTTCCCGTTTATGCATAATTGGAGCTCTGTCTCTTGGTAGCTCGTTCGTATTTGCTCAAAATCAACAGGTTCGTTTGTCTGGAAGTAATTTAACCTTAAAGGCTGCTTTCAAGCAAATCGAACAACAAACGAAACTTTTCGTAGACTACAACACACAAGATGTCAACGATTCACGCGTGATCAAGAAAGTGCCGGCCGGCAACAACGTCAAGAACGTCCTGGAACAATTACTAGAAGGCACGAACTGTTCCATCACATTCAGTAACGGCCATGTAATCATTTCCAGAAAAACCCCGGCATCTTCCGAAACAAAAAAAGTCACAGGCGTTGTCAAAGATGAAAAAGGTGAACCGATCATCGGTGCGAATGTTGTGGAGAGGGGGACGACGAACGGGACTGTCACCGATTTGAATGGTCAATATAGTTTGGATATTTCTCCTTCGGCTGTTCTCCTGGTTTCCTATATCGGTTATGATACCAAAGAGATAAAGGTGGACGGGAAAAATGTATTGAATATTTCTTTGGCAGAGAATACGGAGAATTTGGATGAAATTGTTGTGATCGGTTATGGTACATCCAGAAAAAGAGATATTGTAAGTGCTATGTCTACTGTCAAAGGATCAACTATTAGTGCTGCTTCAACAAGTAATGTCCAAGATGCCTTGCAGGGAAAAGTCGCTGGTCTGGATATCCAGTCTGCACGATATGCAGGGGATGATCAGCAAATTTATATCCGTGGTGCAAGATCTTTGAATGCAGGAAATAATCCACTGATTATCGTAGACGGTATTCCTGGAAGTTTAGGGAGTGTAAATACTTACGATATAGAATCAATTGAAGTGTTGAAAGACGCTGCAAGCTCTGCTATTTATGGTTCTATGGGTGCAAATGGTGTTATTTTGGTAACGACCAAAAGAGGAAAAAAAGGGGTAAACCGTGAAGTTAATTTTAATTCTTATATAGGTTTGAACGTTCCTCATATGATGCCTTTGCAGTCCGGAGAAGAGTATGTACAGTTTAGACGTGATGGATACAGGTATGCTCATGGATGGGATACGCCTTTTGCGGATGAAGATGTTTTCACCCAATCTGAACTTGATATGATAAGAAATGGCAATTATACCGATTGGCAGGATTTATTGTATCGCAATGCATTGACACAGAGTTATCATTTGAGCATCAGTAATAGTGGAGAGAAGACTCGTTTATTGTTATCATTTAAATATGATAAAGAACAGGGGTATTATAAAACGAATGATGCGGAAAACTATAATTTGACATTGACGGCAGATCATGATCTAGCAGACTTCTGGACATTGGGTACGACTGTTCGATTGAAACGAAATAATATATCTGGATTCCAGAAACTCAATAACGAAATATTGTATATGACACCGTTATCTGATCCGTATTTGGAGAATGGTGATCTTAATTATTTCCCGAATCCGTTAAACACGTCCGGGTATAACCCGTTGGCTGATAATGTGCCTGGACAGTTTGCAGATGATGCCCAAAGCAATTTGTTGAATCTTAATTTGACTTCACATATAAAGATAAATAAATGGTTGAGTATGCATACTAACTTTGGTTATATTTTCTCAGACTATAAGCGAGGGTATTTCTATGGTAAAGATTCATACAAGGGTAAAGGTGTCAAGACGAATTCCGGTAAAGAGTATAATAATTATGACCAGTGGACACTAAACCATATTATTACATATGATAATAGTTTCGGAGATCATAATTTGGTTGTTGACCTTGTCGGTGAAATGCAGAGCCGGAGATATGATAAAGGTACTTTGTCTGGAGATAACCAGCCGGTAGAATATACATCATATCATAATTTAGGTTCCAACACGGAAAATATAAAAATAGGAAGTAGTTTTGAAAACTGGGCTTTGGCATCTGTCTTGGGTCGTTTACGCTATAATTATAAGAATAAATATTATTTTAATATAGCTTTCAGAACAGATGGTTCGTCTCGTTTGGCAAAAGGGAACCAATGGGCTGTTTTCCCTTCAGGGGGAGTCAGTTGGAGTATGAAGGATGAAAATTTTATGCAGAATGTGAATTGGATTAATAGCCTTAAACTTCGTGTGTCATATGGTACTGTAGGTAATACTGCTATTTCTCCTTATCAAACACTTGCTTCTTTGTCGCAATATGCTTATTTGTTCGGAGAAGATTCGTCTAATAAGTTCTATGTATATAGCCCAACTTCGATCGTGAATCTTGATCTTGGATGGGAAATATCCAAAACTGTAAATGCAGGGGTTGATTTCGGCTTGTTCAACAATAAATTGAATGGTTATGTCGAGTACTATAATACAAAAACGAGTGATTTGTTGATGAAGAGAACGATTCCTTCTTTTACCGGTTTCAATGATATTTGGCAGAATATCGGAGAAACAGAAACTTCGGGAGTTGAGTTCAATTTGAACTATAATCCGGTAAGGACAAAAGACTTGAATGTCGATATTTCACTGAATGCTTCCAGAAACTGGGAAAAGATTACGGCTTTGATTAGTGGTGAAGATTTGCCGAATAATAAATGGTTTATCGGAAAACCTTTAGGTGTGTTCTATGATTATGAAAAAATTGGTATTTGGCAGTTGGGAGAAGAAGAAGCTGCTGCCAAATATAATGCTAAAGTGGGGGATATCAAGGTTAAAGATCAAAATGGAGATGGTTCGATTAGTGCTGCGGACGATCGCATAATCTTGGGGCAGGTTCGCCCGAAATGGATTGCTTCGTTAGGTGCGAATGTTCAATATAAGAATTTTGATTTTTCTTTCAATCTGAACTCAAGATGGGGATATTTGGTTAAGCCCGCTCCATATGATGATATTACAATGGACGGACAGAGATGGTTGCCGGCTGTAGATTACTGGACTCCGGATAATCCGACAAATAGTTACCCACGTGCGGATCAGGCGAGTGGTTATGATACCTATCGTACCTCTAATGGCTACCAGAAAGGCGACCATATTAAAATTCAGGATATAACATTAGGATATAGTTTTGAGAATCTGCTATCAAAGAAGGTGCCAATCAGAAAATTGCGTTTCTATGTGCAAATGAGAAATGTCGGTTATTTGTATAGAGCTGCGGAGTTTGATATTATACCTGAACAACCTAATATTAATTATACGGTTCCCAGTAGTTATAATTTCGGAGTTAATGTAACATTCTAATAAGTCATGTATTATGAAAAACATAGCAATTTTTTTATTAATCGTATTATCTGTAAGTTCCTTTTCTTGTGATTTTCTGGAAGAAGAGCCAAAAGGGTTGATCAGTGATACGTATGCGAAAACAGAAGAAGGGGTTGAGTCGCTTATATTGAGTATCTATCAACGGAATCGTTATCTGACAGAACGTTTATACAAGTTTGCAGATTGCGGAACGGATTTGACAACCTATGCAACTAACGGTGTTGGTTGGCCTTATGAAGAGGCTATGATTTATAACGATCCTCTCATGATTTCTAATCGTTGGAATTCCCAATATTGGAAATATCTTTATAAGGGATTGAACGTTGCAAACTTGGGGGTACAGTATATACAGGAAACTCCTATTGCACATGAGGAAAAAAAGAATCAACTGATATCGGAGGTTCATGCTTTGCGTGCTTTTTACTTGTTTATGATTGTCGAGACATATGGTCCTGCATCCCATTATGCGGATACTCCGTCCCAATCAGTGATAACAGAAGGATATCAACCGGGTATTGCTGTCTTTTACAAGAAAATATTGGAAGATTTGGATATTGCTTTCCAATATTTGGATATGCCTCAGAATACTCAATGGGGCCGTATGAATATCGGGGTTGCTAAAACTTTGAAAATGCGTGTTTTGATGGCGTTGGCTGCTTATGATGATTCGATTATTACGGGAGCCGGTTATACTAAACAACAGTGTTATGATGAAGTGGTGAAGTTGTGTAATTCAGTTATTAATGACTATAATTATAAACTTTTGGATAATTATGCATCTGTGTTTGATGTGAATAACCAAATAAATGACGAGATTATCTGGTCAATACAATACACAAGTGATTTGGTGTATAACGGAATGGACCTTACGGATATTGATGCGAATAGTATGCATCGGTATTTTGTAGGTTGGTATAACAAGTCAGCCAAAAATCCGAACATCAATATTGACGGATTGTGGAGCCATTCTCGCGTATATGGCCGTGAATATCGTTGTACGATGCCTACCTATTATTATATCAGTCTTTTCGATAAATTTGATAAGCGCAGGGAACAGACTTTCCAGACTGCATGGTGCAGAATTCCGGATAACTGGAATAATGAACCCGACTATTCCGATACGCTGCTTATCCGGACATTGGATGTTGTGTCAGATGAATATGTGAAAAGCTATGAAGACAGAGGAATTATTGTCGACAATATTACGGATCTTTATGATATTAATACCGGAATTCCTACTATCAACGGTAGATCCTGCCATCATACAATGACAAAATATCTGGATCCGAGCCGTGATGAGGCTAAACGGGAAGAAGGCTTTAAAGACTTGATTCTGATGCGTCTAGGTGAAGTCTATATAACTTTGGCTGAAGCGTATGTAAGAACTAACCAACCGGAAAAAGCGGCAGAAGTGATTACCCAACTGAGAAAAAGAGCTTTAGTTGATGGACATGAAAGCGAACTGAAGGTAACTGCCGCTGATATGGACATGGATTTTATCCTAGAAGAAGGTGCACGTGAACTGGGATGCGAATTGAACCGTTGGTATATGTTGAAACGTTCTGGCAAAATGGTGGAATGGGTGAAAGAACATAATCCGGATATTACATTGATCAAGGATTATCATATCTATCGTCCTCTTCCTCAAGATGCGTTGTATGAAGTGACGAACTTGGACGTGTTCGTTCAAAATAAAGGCTATAAATAATTCTATTAATATGATGATTATGAATAAAATATCACGACGACATTTTTTAGCTGCGACAGGTGCTATAACTGGGGCAGCCTTATTGAATCCATTATCGGGAGTAGCGGCAGAAACAGCTGAAGCTTCGAAAGTTGTAGGGAAAAAACTTCGCCTTGCTATTGTTGGTACTGGCGGAAGAGGAACTTCCATGTGGGGGTATGACTTAATGAAAAGTTATCCTGACTACATCGAGTTTGTAGGCCTTTGCGATAAGAATGAAGGTCGTGTGGAAACCGGTAAGAAGATTATCGGGGCTTCCTGTCCTACTTATACGGATTTTGAAAAGATGATGAAGGAAACTAAGCCTGATGTGCTGATTGTAACGACAATGGATAGCACTCATCATCATTTTATTATCCGTGGAATGGAGCTTGGTGCGGATATTATTACAGAAAAGCCGATGACAACGGATGAAAAGAAAATCCAGGCAATTTTGGATGCAGAAAAACGGACAGGAAAGAATTGCCGTGTGACATTTAATTATCGTTATTCTCCACATCGTGCGAAAATATGGGAGTTACTCCGTGCTGGTGAGATTGGCGATATCACTTCTGCCGATTTTCATTGGTATCTGGATACCTCTCATGGTGCCGATTATTTTCGTCGTTGGCATCGTTTGGTAGAATGTAGCGGTTCTTTATGGGTACATAAAGCTAGCCACCACTTTGATCTTCTGAATTGGTGGATTGACAGTGATCCGGAAAGTGTGTATGCATTGGGCAGTTTGGATCATTATGGTAAAAACGGAACATTCCGAGCAGAGAATTGCCGTACCTGTCCTCACACTTCCAAATGTAAATTCTATTACGATATAACACGGAATCAGAATTATATGGATTTATATGTAGCCAACGAAAAATATGATGGTTATCTTCGTGATGGATGCGTATTTAAAAACGATGTCAATATCTTTGATAAGATGGCGGCAACAATTCGTTATAAAAATGGCGTGCAGGTTGCTTATTCTCTAACGACTTACAGTCCTTATGAAGGTTATCGTATAGCCTTTAATGGAACGAAAGGGCGTTTGGAAGCTTGGATACAGGAATCCCGGCCGACTTCTGATGCAAATTTTGATGAACTCGTTTTATTTAAGAATTTTGGAAAACGTGAGTATATCCAAATTCCATTCGGAACGTCTGGTCATGGAGGAGGGGATGCATTGCTGAAAGATCAGATTTTCTTACCTGGAGTAGAAGACCCGTATAAGCAGTGTGCAAGTGTCCGAGATGGTGCTTTGGCTTGTTTGGTCGGCATTGCGGCGCGTAATAGTATAGCGGCTGGTCAGCCGGTGAAAATAGCGGATCTTACTTCTATACAGCCTCAGGAAAAGAAATTGTATCAGAGGATATTGTAGATGTCTACTAAAATTTAAAATAAATGCTGTATCAGGGTCAATTTTCAGTCTTGATACGGCATTTGTTTTAAAGTATGGTTGGTGTTCATTTTTGAAAAAGTTCATGTTTCCGGTTTCAATCCAAAATTTATTGTATATTTGGGCACTAAGGAGATAAACCGGATAAGAGTATGTCTAATACCACAGATGAAAAATTGATAGAGGCGATCAGGAAAGATGATTACGTCAGTTATAATAAACTGTTTGAGCGTTATTATGGTCGCCTTTGTCAATATGTATATAGTCTGCTTATGGATAAAAATGATACGGAAGATGTTGTGCAGGAGCTTTTTCTAAATATATGGAAGAACCGGGAGAGAATTGAAATTAAAGAAAATGTTGGTGGATATCTTTATAAGATGGCAAAACATTTGGCATTGAACCATCTTCGCTCAAAAGTCTATTTTAATAACCTGTCGGAAACTCAAGATCAGTTATCGTATGAAGACAACCGGGTCGAGTCTGAAGAATTTAGGATTGCCCTTTATGGTTGTATCGACCATCTTCCCGATCGCTGTAAAGAAGTACTGTTGCTACACCGAATAAAAGGATTAAAGCAAAAAGAGATCTCGGAAAAACTCGATATCTCGGTAAAAACGATTAAAAATCAAATCTGGACCTCGCTTCAGAAACTGAGGAGATGTTTGGAATTAAAAGGAATATAATTTTTTTCAGGTCCGGAATAGGACCTTTTTTTATTTGTAGTGTCATATGATAAAAGCAAGATTCATGGAAGAGCATAAACATATAAAAGACTATATCGTCGACTATTTACTGGAAGATGAAGATGAGAAACGTCTTGATCCGGTATTGGCCGAGTGGTTAGCCGAAGATGAATCTCATAGAAAAGAATTTGATTTGTATAAGAAGATTTGGAAAGAATCCCACCGTTATATAGAGCCTGAGATTTTTGATCCTGATCTTGCATGGGAAGAGGTTAACAAGATAAACCGACAGAAAGTATATCTTCGAAAATCTTGGAAAAACATATTATATGCGGCTTCCGGGGTTGCCGCATCTTTATTGGTGGTGCTGGCCTTATCTTTTATGGGAGCTTTTCAGAAAGGATCGGAGGTGCTGGTCAGTATGAGTGCTGATTATGGGAATCGTTCAGAGATCATGTTGCCGGATGGATCTTTGGTCAAACTGAATGCAGGTTCTGAAGTCGTTTATTCTTATGATCCGAAGAAAAAAACGCGGGAAGTTGATTTCCAAGGAGAAGGATTTTTTGATGTATCCAAGAGTAAGGAACCTTTTGTCATTAAAGTGGCTGGAGGTTTAAACGTGAAGGTCTGGGGTACTTCATTCAACTTGCAGGCGTATGCAGATGATCCGGTTATCCAAGCTTCTTTAGTTGAGGGATGTATCGAACTGGAGAAAGGGAACGAGATGTTGAGGATGAAGCCGGGAGAAATAGCTGTTTTCGATAAAGAGACAAATAAGATTAAGCAAATAGAAGGTGTTTTGTCCCATTCTTATGGCTGGTTGGACAATAAGTTATATATGGAAGATATGTCTTTGTCGGTTGTTTGTAAATATCTAGAAAGATGGTATGATGTGGAAATTACGCTTCAACCGGGATTGGGAGAAAAGATCCGTTATAACGGAGTAATACAGGAAGAGACCGTAACAGATGTTATGGATGCTTTGTCTCGCCTAAGTAATATAAGCTATCATGTAAAAGGAAAACATATAAGTATAACCTCTAAATAGAATTGCCTATGAAGTAGAATGCCATGAATACACAAAAACGGGAAATGCTGTAACATCTCCCGTTATAAGTTCGATCATAAAATTAGTGCTTGCAACACTAATAGTTAACTAATAATCAATTTACAAATATATGAATTTATTTAATACGTTAGAGTTGGATTTTTCTCCAACCTTTAAAAAGATATTATCTATTATGAAATTGACAGTAATTTTCTTGATTGCATTTTCACTGAATATTTCTGCTACTGTATATTCACAAACAACGAAATTATCTTTGAATGTCCAAAACCAATCAATAAAGGACATCCTTTATTTGATCGAAAATCAATCCGATTTTCGATTTATTTATGAGAGTGGAAAGATTAATCTGGATAAGAAGGTTTCTGTTCAAGTAAGAGAGCAGACTGTAGAAGTTGTGTTGAAACAATTATTTAATAATGAAGGAATTAATTATGAGATTACGGAAAACAATCTTATTCTGATAAACCCTTCTCCAGAGCAATTAAAAATCATCAGTCAAAATAAATCTCAGGTTAGAAAAAAAGTTACTGGTATTGTTAAAGATGAAAAAGGAGAGCCAATCATCGGTGCGAATGTTGTGGAGAGGGGGACGACGAATGGTGTTATCACTGATATTGATGGAAATTTCGAATTGAATGTCGCATCTTCTTCTGTGTTGGAGATTTCTTATATAGGATATGTTTCCCAAGAGATACTAATTGGAAATAAAAATAAGTTTCATATTAAATTGGTAGAAGATACTCAAAATCTTGATGAGGTGGTAGTTGTCGGATATGGGACTATGCGGAAGAAAGATATGACAGGATCGGTTGCTTCTGCCGATTTAGGAGCATTGAAAGGATCTCCTAATGTCAATATATTACAAGGATTACAAGGAACTCTTCCTGGATTGAATGTTGGGATGGTAGATGAGGCGGGGGCAAGTCCAAGTATTACAGTGCGAGGACGATCTACTATTTCCGGAAGTCAAAATCCTCTGATCATTTTAGATGGTATTGTTTATTATGGAAGTTTAACAAGTTTGAATCCGAATGATATTAAGTCATTTGATATTTTAAAAGATGCAAGTAGTAAAGCTATTTATGGAGCACAAGCCGCAAATGGAGTAATTTTGATAACAACTAAGCGTGGACAGAGTCAAGATAAACCCGTAATTACTTATAATACTTCGTTTTCTGTGGGATCTCCTTATAATAGGCTGCATTCAAAAAATAGAGATTCTTATCTGCAAATGATTCGTGATATCTTTTGGCAAGAAGCCTATACAGAAGAATCTGGCTATACAAAAGATAACCCCGATTATAATATTGAAACTTCTGCACCTTTTACAGATGCCTCCATCGCGAAAGGTTATAGGGCTGGTGCTGATACGGATTGGTGGGATTTAGGAACTAATAATGCGACTATAATGACACACAATGTAGGCATTCAAGGTATGAGTTCTAAAGTTAATTATTATATGTCTTTTGGATATGATAAACAGGACAACTATATAATCAATGATAAGTTTAATAGAAAAACAGTTCGTGTAAATCTTGAAACTTCAGTTACTAATTGGTTGAAAGTCGGAACTCAAGCTTTTGGTTCTTTTTCTGATTATTCGGGTGAGTCTCCTAATCTTACGCAATTGGCGCAGGCTGGGCCTTTAAGAATGCCATATGGTGATGATGGAAATTTGGTAATTCTAGGTGGAGATTTTACTAATCCTTTAATCGGACTTTATAATAAGGATATGGATAAGCGAAATGAATTGTTTGGAAATTTCTATGCTCGATTAAATAACATTTCATTTCTTCCTGGATTTAGTTGGGATATTAATTATGGAAATATGCTTAAGTGGGAAAGGCAGTTTAATTCTAATGAATATGCACAGGCGGAAACAGGAGAAGCTAAGAAAGTGAATGGTACAGCTTATAGTTATACGTTCGATAATATTTTGAATTATACCAAAGATTTTAATCAACATCATATTGATGCGACATTGGTTATTGGTCGGACGGAACGGGAGTATGAGAATACTACTGCAAGGTCGACCGATTTAGCAAACCAGACATTAGGTTATAATGATTTGGCTCAAGGAAAAAATCAATACACGACATCTCAATCATGGGAAGAAGCCTCTTCTTATCAGATGTTTAGAGCAAATTATTCTCTTATGTCAAAATATATGTTGACAGGAACAATCAGAAGAGATGGTTTTTCTGGATTTGCGACGAATGAAAAGGTTGCTTATTTTCCTTCTTTCGCGTTAGGCTGGATTGCTTCGGAAGAATCATTTCTGAAACAGGTTAATTGGTTGGATTTGCTGAAATTGAGAGCAAGTTATGGTGTGAATGGTAATTTGGTTAGTAGGTACAGCTCGTTAGCAACGGTTTCATCTTCTGCTGCGTATGTTTTTGGTGATGGAGGTAGTTCTGCGTATGGTCAATCATTGTCCAATCTTCCTAATGCAAATTTGAAGTGGGAGAAGACGCATGGAATTAACATTGCAATGGACTTTGGTGTGCTAAATAATCGAATAACAGGGAATATAGAATATTACAGGACAACGACGAAAGATTTGATTTGGAAAAAAACACTTCCTGAAATTACTGGTTTTAAAGAAATTGTGGATAATATGGGAGAAATTGCTAATCAAGGTATAGAACTGACTCTGAATGCAACTCCTATTAGGAATAAAAATTTCAGTTGGGATGTGACTTTTAATTTCTCTCGTAACAAGAATAAAATTAATCATCTTTTGGGTGATGTTAATGGAGATGGTATTGAAGATGATCTGGTTTCTAGTAATTTGTTTATTGGCCAATCGTTAAGTACAATTTATCACTATGATGTAGACGGAATTTATCAGTTAAATGATAATATCCCTGAAGGTTATTATCCAGGAAGTTATCGGATCGTTGATCATAGTGGTGATGGTAAATTATCGGCAGACGATCGTATTATCTTAGGACAATCTGATCCTGCTTATCGTTTTAGTTTGCATAATACTTTCCGTTATAAAGGGTTTACTCTTAAAATTTTCTTAAACTCTGTTCAAGGTGGAAAAAATGGATACTTGGCGAATGCGGATGTATTTGGTGCATATACCCCCCAGTTTATATCATCAAAAGGAATGTATGAAGAAGTAGATTTTTGGACTCCTTCTAATCCAAATGGAAAATTTAGAAATCCTGCAGGAACAAGTTCTATTAATCCGAATATTTATCAAAAAAGAAGTTTTGTGCGTTTACAAGATGTAATTTTAAGTTATGATTTTAATCCCGGATTATTATCTAAAATCTATGTAGATGCATTGAGATTATCTGTTTCAGGTAAGAATCTGTGTACTTGGACGAAATGGGATGGCTGGGATCCTGAGACGGGTAGTGGCCTTGGGTATGGAGGTCGACCTGTTATGAGACATTTTACAATTGGACTTGAATTAACATTAAAATAAAAAACGAAATGAAGATAATATATTTAATTTGCTTCTGCATGTTGATATCTTTTTGTTCATGCAACGAATCTGATTTTTTGAAGGAAGTTCCGTCTGGAAAGTATACAGCAGAGAATATGTATAAAACGAAGGAACATTTTGACTCCGCAGTTATACAATTGTATGGAGATTATCGTTCATTGTATTATAGTGGAAATGACAATGAATATGATTTTTTTTGGGGAACAGATTTAACCCATGCAGGTCAGCCGAATGTAGTTCGATTTTTTAGTGATTATCCTGCTACACTGGATCCTACAGCTGCTAAAGTGATTTATCATTGGAGAGGTAACTATAAAATCATTGCAAATGCAAATACGATAATAAGTAGGTTACCAGATTCGGAACTAACGGAAGAAGAGCAGAATTCAATAGCAGCTGAAGCAAAATTTTTCCGGGCTTTGGCATATAGGTATCTTGTTTTTCTGTATGGTGGGGTTCCTTTGGTTGTGGAAGAAATAACTTCTTCTAAAGATGATTTTGTACGTGCATCTAAGGAAGAAGTATTGGAGCAGATTATTGCGGATTTGGAATTTGCTGTCAATTACTTACCAGATATTTCTAAAGTAGCAGATGGAAGAGTATCTAATGTTGCTGCAAATCATCTTCTGTCTGAAATAGCATTGGCTGCTAAAAATTATGATTTGGCAGTTAAATCAGCATCTGCTGCGATCAATAATCCTGCAATGGGTTTAATGAAAGAACGATTTGGGTCCCGTAAAGATGAACCGGGAGATTTGTATTGGGATCTTTTTCAAAGAGGCAATCAAAATAGATCGAGTGGAAATAAAGAAGCCATATTTGTGATACAATTTGAATTAGATATTTTAGGAGGAGGCCAATCTTCTACAAAAAGAACAGGTTATTTGATGGAAAGATTCCATGCTCCTAATACTCCGTTAGCAACTGATCCTTGGGATAAAGGTGTAATTGCAGATATGTTGCAAACAACAAATATAGGACGTGGTGCGGGATGGCTGATGCCGACTTTTCATTTTTCGAATGTAATATGGTATGATGTAAATAATGAAATAGATTATGGGGATATTAGAGTTTCGGAGTATAATTTCCCTCGTGGTATTAAATATAATAATCCTAATGGACCAGAGAAATACCAAGGAGTTTATTTTGACATAAATACCGCAGAGAATCAGTATTGTTTGTCGACTCAGGGTATTTGGTCTCGTGGAGCTTATCCTTATCAGACAAAGTGTACAACCCCTAATGATCATCCGGCTTCAATGATTGCAAATGAAAAAACAGGGGAGTTAAGGAGTGACGCTGGGGTAACTTATTCTGATTGGTATGATATGCGACTTGCAGAAACCTATTTGTTAAGAGCTGAAGCATATTTGATGAAAGGTGATTTATCTGCAGCTGCGGAAGATATTAATGTTGTTCGAAAACGAGCTGGTGCTTCTTTGATTACGGCATCAGATGTTACGATAGATTTTATTTTGGATGAAAGATTACGTGAATTAGGTATTGAAGAAAAGAGAAGATTGACATTAAGTAGAATGGGAAAATTGTATGAAAGAACCGTAAAATATAATGTATACAATGCACCAAACATTCGTGAACATCATCAGCTTTATCCGATTCCTCAAAGTGAAATTGATGCTAATGTGGGGGCTGTACTTGAACAGAATCCGGGCTATAATTAAAAATATGTATCAAATAGTAATAAAATAGATAAAATGAAAAGTAATATTTCGAGACGTGATTTTCTGAAAACATCCGGTGTTATTGCCGGAAGTTCCTTGATTAGTTCCAATTTAGGAGCTTCTTCGATAGAAGACATTCCTTTTGAATCGAATAAAAAAATAACTGTAGCTTTGGTTGGTACAGGTTCAAGGGGAATATTTATGTGGGGAAAGGACTTGGTAGATAGTTATTCCAATTATATTGAATTCGTGGGACTTTGCGATATCAATGAAGGACGTGTTGAAACTGGGAAAAGAATGATTGGAGTTTCTTGTCCTACATACACGGATTTTGAAAAGATGATGAAAGAAACAAAGCCTGAGGTGTTGATCGTTACAACAATGGATAGTACACATCATCAGTTCATAATCCGTGGAATGGAACTTGGTGCAAATGTCATTACTGAAAAACCAATGACCATTGATGAAAAGAAAATACAGGCAATTTTGGATGCGGAAGAAAGAACCGGAAAACATTGTCGAGTTACATTTAATTATAGATATTCTCCTCATAGGGCTAAAATATGGGAGTTGCTTCGTGCTGGAGAAATAGGTGATATCACTTCTGTAGATTTCCATTGGTATCTTGACACTTCACACGGGGCCGATTATTTCCGACGTTGGCATAGGCTTGTTGAATGTAGCGGTTCGTTATGGGTGCACAAAGCCAGCCATCATTTTGACCTTTTAAACTGGTGGATCGATAGTGATCCGGAAAGTGTATATGCATTAGGTGAATTGAATTTTTACGGTAAAAATGGAACGATGAGGGCGAAAAATTGTCGTACCTGTCCCCAAACCAAACAATGTCCGTTTTTCTTTGATATTACCAAGGTTAAAAGCCATATGGATATATATGTAGCCAACGAAAAATATGATGGTTATTTACGTGATGGTTGTGTCTTTAGAAATGATGTCAATATTTTCGATAAAATGGCGGCAACTATCCATTACAAAAATGGGGTACAGGTGGCATATTCGTTAACAACCTATTCTCCTTATGAAGGTTACCGTATCGCTTTTAATGGAACAAAAGGTCGGTTAGAAGCCTGGATACAAGAGTCGCGAAAAACTTCAGATGTAAACTATGACGAGATTGTGTTGTTTAAAAACTTCTCTAAGCGAGAATATATACATATACCGTTTGGAACTTCTGGACATGGAGGAGGTGATGCCCTTCTGAAAGATCAATTGTTCCTTCCTAATGTCGATGATCCGTATCGCCAGTGTGCTAACAGTAGAGATGGGGCATTAGCTTGTTTGGTAGGGATAGCTGCACGTAATAGTATAGCAACGAAACAACCTGTGAAAATTGCAGATCTTACTTCTATATCTCCAATGGAAAAGAAGCAGTATAAAAGAATTCTCTAATAATGTAACAGCAATTGAGGATTATATAAATTCAATTTTTTGAATAGCTTTTTATAGGGGAGTGTAGAATCTGTGCTCCTCTCTTTAGCTTCAAATAGAATACTTGTTTTTATAGCTTTTGATAATATGTAAACGGTTTGTAAAGTTATTATGCCCGTTACGCACAAGAAATATTAAACTGTAAATAGCATTTTATGAGAAAGAAAACACTTGTACTCTCCCTCCTTTTAGCCTGTGCGACCGCTTTCGGCCAATCGTCCTACGACCTGGTGATCGTCGGAGGGAATCCCGGAGGGATCATGGCAGCCATCTCTGCCGCCCGGATGGGGAAAAAATCGGTGATACTCGAACGAACCCGCTATGTCGGCGGACTGCCCGCCAACGGACTCGGAGCAACTGACATCGCCACCCGTGCCGCAACGACCGGTCTGTTCCGTGAGTTTGTAGACGCGGTGAAGCAACACTATATCGATACCTACGGTCCTGCTTCCGAGCAGGTGAAAGTATGCAGTGACGGTTACCACTTCGAACCCTCCGTCGGAGCACGCATCTTCCAGAAGATGCTCGACGGACAGAAGGACAAGATCACGGTCCTGACCATGCGTCAGTTCGATGCCGAAGATGAAAACATAGTTATGCGCGATAACCGCATCGAAAAGATCCGCATCCTGAACCGGGAAACCGGAGAGATGGAGGAATACACCGGTTCGGTATTCCTGGATGCCACCTACGAAGGTGACCTCGGAGCCGCCGCCGGCGTTCCTTTCCGTGTAGGGCGCGAAGGGAAAGACGAGTTCGGCGAACCTGGAGCCGGACGCGTCTACAAATATTGGGGCGGTCCGGAAGGGGACGGCAGCACGTTCAAGAAAGACAATGCCGTGCAGTCCTACAATTACCGCCTCTGTCTGACCAACAATCCGGCGAACCGCGTGGCCTTCACCAAGCCGGCCCGTTACAACCGCGAAGACTATGCCTCCATCGTGGAGGATGTCTGGACCGGACGCAACACGGATGCCGCCATGCAACGCGTGACACCCGAAATGATGGAAGAGAACCGGAAGCATATCAAGGCCGGCAACCCATCCAAACTTCCGGGTGACAAATGGGGGATCGCCAAGATCACCAACATCGTCCATGTCCCGAACATGAAGACGGACGCCAATAACCAGCACGGCGTGTTCGTCTCCACCGACCTGCCTGAGGAAAACTGGCCTTGGCCCACTTCTTCGTGGGAATGGCGTGACAAGTTCGCCCAACGTCTGCGCGAATACACCGAAGGTCTTTTCTGGTTCGCCCAAAACGATCCCGAACTGCCCGCCCACTTCCGCAAAGCGGCAAAAGAATGGGGCCTTTCGAAAGACGAATATGCGGACAACGGACATTTCCCACGCCAGGTCTACGTCCGTGAGGGCCGTCGTTTCGAAGGCGCCTATTTCTTTACCGCCAACGATGCCATTCCGGTAACGATCGGCAGCCGCCCGCCCATCCACGAAAGCAGCATAACGGCCAGCCATTATGCGCTGGATTCGCATGCGGTGCGGAAAAGAGAAAAAGGAAGGGTGCATCTGGACGGCTTCCTGAGTTATCCGTCGGCGGTATATACAGTCCCCTATGGCGTGATGGTTCCGAAAGAGGTGGACAACCTTCTGTTGCCCGTCCCGGTTTCGGGTTCGCACATCGGATTTTCCACCCTGCGCATGGAGCCTTGCTGGATGGCGATGGGACAGGCCGCCGGTATCGCCTCTGCCCTTTCGATCGACGGGAAGGTGAAGGTGCAGAATATCGACCTCTCCCGCCTACAGGACAAACTGATCGACCAGAAAGCGACGCTTATGTATTTCAAGGATGTGGATTACACGAGTCCTCACTTCCGCATGGTGCAGTATTTGGGACTGCGCGGCTACCTTCCCGAATGGACTGCACGTTTGCAGGAGCCGGTGGATGCAACGACTCTGGCCGCCTGGAAAAAGTTGAGCGGAACGGACCTGCCGGGCATAGAAGCCGGGAAAACGACAAGATTAGCGACTTTGGAAATGATTTATCGGAAAATAAAATAGCTATATCAGGACAATATTAGTCATATCTTCCCAATAAAATCCGTACTTTTGTACTCCATTTTAATGCAGAGATATGAGCTACGTTGTAAAGAGTCCTGTTTCACTGAAAGCTTCCATCAAGCTTCCCGCATCCAAGAGTATCTGTAATCGTGCGTTGATACTTAATGCGTTGAGCTATAGTCCGTATGAAATTCGAAATTTGTCGGATTGCGATGATACGGAAGTGATGGTGAAGGCATTGAATTCGAATGATCGTGACTTTGATATAAAAGCCGCGGGGACTGCGATGCGGTTCCTGACGGCTTTTTTGTCTAAGGTGGTGGGCGAATGGACGATTACCGGGACCCAGCGGATGAAGAACCGGCCGATCAAGATACTGGTGGATGCACTGAATTCGTTGGGGGCAAGGGTGGAATATATGGAGAAGGAAGGGTATCCTCCTCTTCGCATTTTCGGAAGTGCGCTGCAGGGAGGTGAGATTTCGCTTGCAGGCGGGGTCAGTTCGCAGTACATTTCAGCGTTGTTGATGATCGCGCCCCTAATGGAGAAGGGGCTGACGTTGCATCTTGAAGGTGCTATAATTTCAAAACCTTATATTAACCTGACATTACAGCTGATGGAGCAATATGGGGTAAAGGCGGACTGGAGTGGGCAGACCATTAAAGTAAGGCCGCAGGACTATCATCCGATACCTTTTACCGTCGAATCCGACTGGAGCGCCGCTTCCTACTGGTATTCCATGATGGCGTTGTCTAAGAATGCTGAAATCGAGTTGTTGGGACTATTTAAGAACAGTTTGCAAGGAGATGCCGCCGGAGCCAAATTGTTTGCACAGCTTGGTGTGGGCACGACTTATACGGATCGGGGTGTTATTTTGAAGTACAATGGGAACAGGACAAAAAAACTGAATTATAACTTCGTCAATGAGCCGGATCTGGCTCAAACCTTTGTCGTAACCTGTGTGTTATTAAATATCCCTTTCCGCTTCACCGGTTTGCAAAGTCTGAAGATAAAAGAAACCGACCGTATTGAAGCGCTTAAGACGGAGCTTTGTAAATTAGGGTATCTCTTGACAGACAGCAACGACAGTATTTTAGAATGGAACGGCGAACGTTGTGAACCACAAGCACATCCGGTGATCGCGACCTATGAAGATCACCGGATGGCAATGGCCTTTGCACCCGTCGCCCTGGTTGTGTCGGAAGGAATTGAGATTGCCGATCCGCAGGTGGTCCGCAAGAGTTATCCGCACTTTTGGGAAGACCTGAAAAAAGCCGGCTTTATCATAATTGACAATGGATGATTGGCAGTTGGCAATTGGTAATCAGCCGCCAGCTCCCTTAATTTCATTATTAATTATTAATTCTTAATTATCATGTGGTATATAGTAATAGGAATAGTCGTTTTGGGTATCGTTGCTGCCATTGCCGGTTATTTTCGGAACCGGAAATTGCAGAAGATGCTGGAACGCGGGGAGATTACCGAAATCCCCGAAGCACAGGAGCTTGTCACTGACGAATGTTGCGGACAACATGAAACTTGCGAACGCGACAGCCTGCTGGCAGCAGTAAGCAAAAAAATCGAGTATTATGACGATGAAGAACTGGACCGCTTCCAGGGAGTCGAGGCCGATGCTTACGATGAAGATGCCGTGAATGAGTTTCGTGATGTGCTTTATACGTTGAAGGAAATAGAGGTGGCTGGTTGGCTGCGTAGTCTGCAACTTCGTGCCATTAATTTACCGGATGAGTTGAAGGACGAGGCGTTCCTGATTGTCGGCGAACGGCGCATACATTAGGTTCCATAGGCATGAAACGAAAATTTCCCTTGTGTGGAACAAAAGTTTCATAGGCATGAAACAGGAGTTTCCCTATAATGAAATGAAAGCTTCCTGCCGGGAAACCATAAAAAAGGATAAAGAAGATAGAAAATGGATTTACTTCAATATGGTTTTTTCCAACATGCTCTTTTGGGCAGTCTGCTAACCGCGATCGCTTGTGGGATTGTCGGGACGTATATCGTGTCACGACGACTTGTTTTTATCAGTGGAGGTATCACGCATGCTTCTTTCGGAGGGTTGGGATTAGGTTTCTATCTTGGGATGAATCCGATCCTGATGGCGATGTTGTTTTCCGTACTCTCCGCATTCGGGGTGGAGTGGGTGAGCAAGACGCAGAATGTGCGTGAAGACTCTGCCATTGCCGGTGTCTGGTCGTTAGGGATGGCATTGGGCGTCATTTTCATATTCCTGACACCCGGATATGCACCGAATCTTTCTGCCTACCTTTTTGGGAATATTCTGACTGTTTCGACGGGAGATATTATCTGGATTGCTGCTTTGGCGTTATTGCTGGTGGTTCTTTTTACCCTTTTCCTGCGGGAGATTGTTTATGTGGCGTTTGACAGGGATTTTGCTGTGACACAAGGGTTGCCTGTCAAGTGGATAGAATATGTGATGATGTTCTTTATCGCCGTGACGATCGTCCTTTCGATCCGTCTGGTTGGGATTATGCTTCTGATGAGTCTACTGACATTGCCTCAGATCACTGTAAACCTTTTTACGTCAGACTTCAAGAAGATTATTCTCGGAAGTATTGTTATCGGTTTCCTGGGATGTGTGTCCGGGCTTGTTCTTTCTTATTTTCTGAATGTGCCTTCCGGAGCGTTTATTATTCTTGTCCTTGTCCTTTTCTTTTTAGTAGTCAAGGCAATAAAAGCCCTATTGGAGCGTTAAAGAATTAGTGTAGAAGATGATTTATCGGTATGATTTTTATAACCATGCCATCCATGTTTAACATCGGCAAATCATCATTTATCTCACAAACAAATACAATGAAGAAAGGTTTCTACTATATAATTGCATTATTGATTGTCTCTTTGTTTTGGTCTTGCAGTACGAAGAAGAATACCAAGGCAAGCCGCTTCTATCACGCTTTTAATTCCCGCTATAATATCTATTTCAACGGAAAAACATCGTTTGACGAAGCGTTGCTTTCCATGCAGAACGGCTATAAGGAAAGCTATTCTGACATGATCCTGATGTACCCGATCAGTGCCGAGCCCAAAGACAAGCCTGAAACGGGAGGTCCTTTCGACCGGGCGATCGAGAAAAGCAATAAAGCGATCAAGCTCCACTCCATCAAGGCAAAGCCACCTAAGAAGCCAGGATGGCGCAACGATCCCAAGCAACGTGCCTGGCAGGAACAGGAAGAATACAATCCGTTCCTCAAAAAGTGCTGGTTGATGATGGGGCAGGCGCAGTTCTATAACGCCGATTTCTTGCAGGCATCTGCCACCTTCTCCTACATTGCCCGCCATTATGCCCATGATGAAGAGGTTGTGGCCGAAGCCCGTCTCTGGCAAGCCCGCTGCTATTCCGAGATGGAATGGTTTTATGAAGCGGAAGATATCTTAGGGAAACTGAATACGAACGGTATTCCCCGCAAGAACTTGAACCAGTATGCGACGGTATATGCCGACTACTTGGTGAAGAATAAGCAATATGAAGAAGCGGTCCCTTATTTCAAGACAGCGATCAAGGCGGAGAAGAACCGGCTCCAGCGTACTCGGATGAAGTACTTGTTGGGGCAAATTTACGCTGAACAGGATCAGAATGGACTTGCTTACCAGATGTTTGGGCAGGTGATCAAAGCCAATCCTCCCTATGAGCTGGAGTTTGCTGCCCGTATCCGTCAGACCGAAGTATTCACCGGCGGTAATTATCAGAAAGTGATCAAGATGTTGGGGAGGATGGCAAAAAGTGATAAGAACAAGGATCTGCTTGACCAAGTCTATTATGCGTTGGGCAACGTCTATATGAGCCGGGAAGATACGGTGAATGCTATCAAGAACTATGAGTTGGGCGTGGAGAAAAGTACCCAGAACGGCTTGGATAAGGCGATCTGTCAGATCAAGTTGGGTGATCTTTATTTCCAGAAGCGTGACTATGTCAAGGCGCAACCGAACTTTAGCGGTGCATTGTCCGGCATACAGAAAGAGTATAAAGACTATGAACGAGTCTCTAAACTGTCTGCTATTCTGGATGAGTTGGTTGTGCATGTGGAGGCGGTTCATTTGCAGGATAGTTTGCAAACCCTTGCCAAAATGCCAGAAGCTGAACGGCTTGCTGTGATCGATAAGATTATCGAGCAGGTGAAAAAAGAGGAAGAAGAAGCTAAAGCGCTTGCTGAGAAAGAAGCCTATCTGGCGGAACAGGAGGCAAAAGGAACCGGTATCGATCGGCCGGGCACAGAGACGGGCGGTATCACATTACCGACGACATCCGGAGGGGCCGGTTTTTATTTCTATAACCCGCAAGCCGTATCACAAGGGAAGACCGCTTTCCAGCGTAAGTGGGGACGGCGTGCGCTGGAAGATAACTGGCGCCGCCGCAAAAAAGAGATGTCCACTTTCGATGAAAACGGAATGGACGAGAATGAAGGCATGGCTGAAGGGGAAACGGGCGAACCGAACGAAATGCCGGCAGATTCGCTCGAACTCGGGCTGGAGCCTGTAGCATCCGACGATCCGAAAACACGTGAGTATTACATTCAGCAGCTCCCGTTGACACCCGAAGATATCGAATCTTCTAACGTGATCATAGAAGATGGTCTCTATAACATGGCTATGATTTATAAGGACAAGCTTGAAGATATCCCGTTGGCTACCGAAGCCTTTGAGGAACTGGAACGCCGTTTCCCGAAGCATAGCCATCTTTTGGAAAGCTATTATCAGGTCTATCTGATGGCACTTCGTTCTGGGGACCAAGTGCTTGCTACTACTTATAAGAATAAATTGGTCACGACTTTTCCGGAATCGGATTATGCGATTGCAATTGCCGACCCGAATTATGAATATAATATCCGGATGATGGATAAGGTGCAGGATTCGATCTATCAGGCGACTTATGCAAGTTACCTGGCGGAAGATACGGTCACCGTACGTCGTAATTACCGCGATGTCAGTGCCAAGTATCCCTTGGCAGATCTGTTGCCGAAGTTCATGTTCCTCGAAGCACTGACCTATGTGCAGGCCGGGGATGCCGAAGGTTTCAAGAATGCTTTGAAAGCCTTGGTTGAGAAATATCCGACAGCCGATGTGACGGAGCTGGCAGGTGAAATGCTGAAGGGTGTCCTGCGCGGACGTATGATGGTTCAAGGTGGTATCAAGGGAATGAGCTGGAACTTGCGTTTCGGTTTAGGTGAAGATGGTATGCTTTCGGCTGCCGATTCGGCCCGTACTTTCACGGCGGAGCCAAACACTTTTTATAGGATGCTCTTGATGTTCCCGGCCGGAACACTCGACCGTAACCAGTTGCTTTTCGCCGTTGCCGCTTATAATTTCGCAAACTTTATGGTGAAGGAGTTCGACTTGAGCTTTGAAGAGGCAGGTCCGATGAGTATGTTGACGATCCATGGCTTCTTCAATCTGGATGAGATCTTGCATTATTATAAGATGATCTACGGAGCAGATGGTTATGCGACCGCTTTGGACAAGAATGTGGCCATTCTTCCGATCTCCGACGATAACTATGAAACGTTGATGCGAGGAAAGACGCTTGAAGAATATATTGAATTCTTCCAGGAAAACTTTGGTGAGACCACTCCGGAATTGGCCGCCCGTTGGAAAGCTCGCATGGCTGCCGAACAGATCAAAGAAGAAGAGGCAAAGGCCGAGGCGGAAGAGGTCAGATTACAGAATTCCGAGGATATTCCGGAGGAGACATCGACTACAGAAATTCAGGAAGAAAGGCGGGAAACCATTAAGAAAACTGTTCGTCCGAAAGAGCAACAGAAACAGCAGATCGCAGAAGAGGCTGTGATATTACCTGTCGTGAAAGACACGATGACTGTTCATAAAGAGGAAGCACTCCTTCCTGCGGATACGGATACTGTTTTCGTACGACCGGCTGCTAAAGATACGGTTGTTCCTGCGTTATCTGACACCGTTCCTGCTGTTGTCGCTCCTATCGAGCAACCCAAGGAACTTACATTAAAAGAGATCGAAGAACTTCGCAAGCGTGAGGCCGCCGAAGAGGAAGCTCGCAAGGAAGAAGCCCGCAAAGCTTTTGAAGCCCAGCAGAAGGCTGAAAAAGAATTGCAGGAAAAGAAAGCAAAAGAAAATGAGGAACTTCTGAAGAAGCAAAAGGCTGAAGAAGAAGCTTTGTTGAAAGCAAAAGCCGAACGCGAAAAACAGCTTGAACGCGACCGTAAAGCCAAACTTCAACAGGTCGAAGCTGAACGTAAGGCGAAACTCAAAGCCCGTGAAGAATTGCGTAAGCAGAAAGAGCGTGAGTATAAGGAACGCCTGAAGCAAAAAGAAAAAGAACGTAAGCAGAAGGAACGCGAATACAAAGAAAAACTGAAAGCCAAAGAAAAAGCTCGCCGCGAAGCCCAAAAAGCTAAAGAGGCAGCAGCCAAAGCGAAAAGAAAGTAGTAAATTGTTTGGTACACAGGTAAAGATATTATCTTTGTAAGAATGATATCCCGATTCTTCATGCAGTCATTAAGTGGATGATTACAGATCTGAACTAATCGTGTATAAATAAGGAAACGGGCTGTGCCAGCAGGAAATTGGCGCAGCCCGTTTTTTCAAGAGGATTTCTTAGAACCCGAAATACCCTTTTGCGTTATTGTAACTGATGTCTTCGACCATCTTGCCGATAAACGGCAGTTCGGATGCCGGTAGCAGACCGTCTTCCACTTCGCGGCCCAGGATGTTACACAGGATGCGACGGAAGTATTCATGGCGTGGGTAGGATAGGAAACTACGAGAATCTGTCAGCATTCCGACAAAGCGGCTTAGCAATCCTAAGTCGGACAATGCGTTCATCTGTTTTTCCATACCGTGAATCTGATCCAGGAACCACCAGCCGGAGCCATACTGCATCTTGCCCGGAACCGTACCGTCGTTGAAGCTGTAGATCGTTGTCATCAGCAGCTCGTTGTCGCGCGGGTTCAAGTTGTAGAAAATGGACTTTGCCAGCACGCCTTCTTCGTCCAAACGGCTCAGGAAACGGGCCAGCGGAGTTGCAACTTCTGCATCTCCAATCGCATCGTAGCCGGTATCGGGGCCTAACTTTTTGAACATGCGAGCGTTGTTGTTACGAGTTGCACCATAGTGGAACTGTTGTACCCAGTCGCTTTTGGCATCCATGACAGCAAACTCATATAGCATGGCAGAACGGAATTTGTCGATCTCTTCGGCTGTCAGTTCTTTCTTCATACGTGCTTTCAGGAAGATAGCCTCAATTTCTGCATCCGTGTAGGGTTCGGCATAGAAAGTGGTCAGACCGTGGTCAGACAGGCTGCAGCCCTGTGATGCAAAGAAGTCGTGACGTTTCTGCAAAGCGTCGATCAAGTTTTTGAAGTTGAGGATCGACATATCGGCAGCAGCTTCCAGCTTGGTCAGGTATTCGTTATATGTATCGACATTCTCGATGGCCATTGCCTTGTCCGGGCGCCAGGCTGGCAGAACTTTGGTCTTCAGACCACTCTGGCGGATCTGGGCGTGATATTTCAAATCATCGATCGGATCGTCAGTCGTACATACGACTTCCACGTTCATACGCTCCATAATTGCCTGAGCGCGGAATTCGGATGTTTGCAATTTGGCTGTACATTCGTCGTATATCTCGCGGGCGGTAGATGGGTTCAGTACCTTGTCTATGCCGAAGATACGACTCAGTTCAAGATGAGTCCAATGATATAGCGGGTTGCGCATGGCATATTGCATAGTTTCAGCCCATTTTTCAAACTTCTCGTACGCCGGTTTGTCTCCCGTGATATATTCTTCGGGTACGCCATTGGCACGCATCGCACGCCATTTATAATGGTCACCACCCAGCCATATCTCTGTCAAGTCGGCAAACTGGTAGTTGTCGGCTATCTGTTGTGGAATCAAGTGGCAATGGTAATCGATGATTGGCATTTTTGCTGCATGTTCGTGATACAGTTTCTGAGCTGTCTCGGACTGGAGCAGGAAATTGGAATCGAGAAAGGATTTCATGATTTATGATTTTAGATTTATGATTTATGGATGATAGGTGAGAGGGTGTCAAATTGATATTACCGGACGCAGATGAGTCAGAATACGCAAACTGATGCAGATTTATTTAGTTGATAATTAATAATATCTGCGCTCGTCTGCGTCCCATGAATACCTATATTTGACACACTCTCATCGTTTACCGATATTTTTTAATAGTTGCCAGTGCGTCGCGGCAAAGTGTGGAGATTGCCTCCCAATTGCCGGCTGCAATCATTTCTTTCGGGAACAACTTGGAACCCATGCCTACGCAAGTCACGCCAGCTTTAAACCAGGCTGACAGATTTTCTTCCGTTGGTTCTACGGCACCTGTAGCCATGATCATGGACCAAGGCATAGGAGCTTTAATGTTCTTTACGAACGATGGTCCGCCTACGTTTCCGGCGGGGAAAATCTTGCATAAGTCACAACCAACTTCTTGGGCGAAACCGATTTCCGAAACGGAACCGCATCCTGGTGTATACGGGACTAAGCGACGGTTGCACACCTTTGCAATTTCCGGATTGAACAACGGACCGACGATGAAGTTGGCCCCCAATTGCAAGTACAGGGAAGCTGTTCCGGCATCTACGATAGAGCCGACACCTAATACCAGATCGGGGCATTCTTTTGCAGCGAACTTGATCAGTTCGGCAAATACTTCGTGGGCGAAGTCACCGCGATTGGTGAATTCGAATGCACGGACACCGCCTTCATAGCAGGCTTTGACAACCTGCTTTGCGATTTCTACATCCTTATTATAGTAAACAGGTACCATTCCTGTGCTGACGATCGCGTCGAGTACCTGCATTTTATTGAATCGAGCCATAATTAATAAATTAAAGGATTAAAGAATGAAGAATTAATTGTCAATTACCTTGACACTCGTCCCGAAGCATCTCCACCCATCAGTTTTTCAACTTCATCGACAGTCACCTGATTGAAGTCGCCGTAGATAGTATGTTTCAGGCAAGAAGCTGCAACAGCGAAATCGAGTGCTTTCTGGTCGTCTGTCGTATAAGTCAGCAGACCATAGATCAAACCACCCATGAAAGAGTCACCGCCGCCTACACGGTCAACGATATGTGTAATGTCATAACGACGAGACTGGTACAGTTTGCCGTCGGCATAAAGAACACCGCCCCATGTATTGTGGTTGGCATTGATAGCGCCGCGCAATGTGATGATCACTTTCTTTGCACGCGGGAATTTGGCCATCAGCTGTGTACATACGGATTCGAACTCGGCTGCATTCACCTCGCCGTTTGTTGCTGTCACGTCAAAGCCTTCCGGTTTGATGCCGAATACCTTTTCTGCATCCTCTTCGTTTCCTAAAATTACATCACAACCGGCAACCAATTCCGGCATCACTTCAGAGGCGGTTTTGCCATATTTCCACAGGTTCTTGCGATAATTAAGGTCGCATGATACGGGGATGCCCATACGGTTTGCTACTTGTATAGCTTCAAGGCAAGCATCTGCCGCACCTTGTGAAATAGCTGGTGTAATACCTGTCCAGTGGAACCAGGATGCATCCTTGAATACTTCTTCCCAGTTTACCATTCCCGGCTGGATTTCAGAAATAGCCGAATGAGCGCGGTCATAGACGACTTTGCTGGCGCGGGCTACAGCACCTGTTTCCAGGAAATAGATACCCAAGCGGTCACCGCCGTAAACGATGTGAGAAGTCCCAACACCATACTTACGCAGGTCCATTACGCAAGCACGCGCAATGTCGTTTTTAGGCAAACGGGTTACAAACTCGGTCGCAATACCATAGTTAGCCAGTGATACAGCAACGTTTGCTTCACCGCCACCAAAGGTAGCATTCAATTTATCACTCTGACAAAAACGGAGATAGTCTGGTGTGGCCAGCCTAAGCATGATTTCTCCAAAGGTTATTACTTTTTTATCCATATCAATGGTTTATAATGTGTTCAGGCCACAAAAATAGGAGTTTATTTTTAAATAAACATGGTGTGTGCGCGAAAACATAATTAATAACTGAAATTATTCCAGAAAATAGACGTATCATTTGTCTTTCTTTGATCTTCGATCATTTTTTCACGGAGACGCTGGATTATTTTTCTGTATTTTTTTTGTCCGCTAAGGTTGTTCATTTCCCAGGGATCGTCTTTCAATTTGAATAACTGGGTCGTACGTTCTCCATTTACATGATATTCGATTAGTTTCCAGATCCCGTCGGAAATGCTGCGTTGATTATCCATGTAGCAGTAATAGAGATGGTCGCGAATAGGCCTTCCCCCTTTTATAGAAGAAAGCAGGCTGACACCGTCTACCGATCGGGGCACAGGTAGTTGGAGCATGTCGCAAAGGGTCGGGAAAACGTCTATCAAATAGCATAGGTCTGCTGTTTTTTTACCGATGTGTTGTGCGGCTGCTTTGATCATCAAAGGGACGCCGATGCTATGTTCGTAAACGTTCTGTTTCCCCATCAAACCATGTTGTCCGACTGCTAACCCGTTGTCTCCTGCAAATACGATGATTGTGTTTTCATATAAGTCGTTATCTTTCAGAGTTTGGATAATGTCGCCTACACGTTTGTCCACATGGGAGATCATGGCATAATATTCCCTAATATGCCTTTTGATCTCATCTGGACGGCGGGGAATAGCTGCCAATACCTCATCACGTATTTCTAATTCTCCGTTATCGAATGGGTGCTTTTCCATAAAGTTGGGTGGAAGTTGTATTTGGCCCTGATCGTAACGTTGCATGTATTCATCCGGCATGCTCCGAGGGTCATGAGGAGACATATAGGCAACCGATAGGAAGAACGGTTGATTTTTATCTTTTTGCTGTTGAATATATTCGATGGCTTCATGGGTGAAAATGTCTACTGAATGCTTTCCCGAATACATGTATTCTCCTTTCTCATATTCGACCTTGTTCGATTTTGCTTGGTTACGGATGACTGGGCGGCGTTTTCCGTAATTCATATCTGAGTGGTAATCGTATAGGGGAACGTTCCAATGGTCCCACATACCTCCGAAAAAGATTGCTTTCCCGTCTTTGAAACAACGGTTTAGGGCTTCATAGCTACTGTGCCATTTACCGGTATGGAAAGTGTTGTAACCAGCTTCCTGGAGGGTTTCACCTATCATCGTGTGTGAATCCGGGATTGTTGCTCCCTGTTTTTCGAGGTTATACAGATACTTTCCGGTCATCAGCATGGCTCGGCTTGGCATACTGACGGCTCCGGATGTGCCACCCATGATATGAGCGTTGGTAAATACGGTACTTTCTCCTGCCAACTTGTCCAAATTGGGCGTTTGAACTTGTTCTTTTCCTAAAAAGTTCATTCCTGAAGCCCGCATATCGTCGGCTAGGATTAGAATAATATTGGGCGTTTTATCTGCTGCCAGTGAACTGGCAACAGATAAAAGAGAAATTCCGATCAATGGTAATGCTTGTTTCATTTCTTTGTGTTTATTGTGTGATTAGGTAAGTTCCGCCTTTTTGTGTGTTGAATGTCACTTGGAAATATTCTTTACCGTTTGACTGGATCGGTTTAGATGTAGCTATGGTTTTATCGTTCGATTTAACGGTGAAAGGCTGTCCGGTACGAAGCGTGCAGCTCTTCCCAGACAATGAACGGATCTTGACCTCTGTCAATATCCCATCCTGCCAGTTCATGGCGATCTCGAAGTTACCCCGTGCTTTCAGACCGGAAACAGAACCTTCCTTCCATACATCGGGCAAGGCAGGCAACAGATGAATGTATCCGGTGTGGCTTTGCAGCAGCATTTCAACGACACCTGCCGTATAGCCGAAGTTGCCGTCGATCTGGAAAGGAGGGTGTGCGCACAATAAATTCCGGAAGAGTCCTCCACCTTTATGCGCACTGTTTCCGAATCCGACAGGATTGAACAGGTTGGCAATGATCTTGTAGGCATGATTGCCGTCCAGCAGGCGTGCCCAGCAGTTTATTTTCCAGCCCATTGACCAGCCGGAAGCCAGGTCTCCCCGTAGTTCGAGCGTTTTGCGAACCGCATTAAACAATTCCGGTGTTTTGTCCGGTGTGATCTGGTCACTCGGATGGAAGCCGTACAGGTGGGAGAAATGGCGGTGTTGAGGTTCCGCTTCCTTGAAATCATATATCCACTCCTGTAGTTGCCCACGTTCTCCGATTTGATAGGGTTGCAGACGTGCCAGTTTGTTTTTCAGCTCATTCCGCAACGATTCATCCAGATTGAACATTTCCGAGGCCTCGATCGTGCGGGTAAAGGTTTCGCGGATGATTGCCATGTCCATCGTAGGCCCCATGCTCATAGCTGCCGTTTGTCCATCTTCCGTGATGAAGCGATTTTCTGGGGAGACACCTACCGGAGTCACCAGGTATCCATTTTCATCCTCGATCAGCCAGTCGGCAAAAAACTCGGCTGCTCCTTTCATCAGGGGATAAGCTTCATTTTTGAGGAATGTTTCGTCTTGCGTGAATTGGTAGTGTTCCCATAGATGACTGCATAGCCAGCCTTGCACCATCGGCCAGAAAGAGGCCGTCGGCACATTGTCGTTTGGTAGCGATTCTCGCCAGATAGAGGTGTTATGATGGGCAACCCAGCCACGACGGTTGTACATGTTTCGAGCTGTCTCGGCTCCCGATACCGCGAGTTCACGGATCATCCGGAAGAGGGGCTGTTGGCATTCGGACAGGTTCGTCAGTTCGGCAGGCCAATAATTCATTTCCGTGTTGATGTTAATCGTGTAACCACAGTTCCAGGCCGGGATCGTGTCTTTATTCCACATCCCTTGCAAGTTCAGAGGCTGCCCACCCGGACGCGATCCGCTGATCATCAGGTAACGGCCGAACTGGAAAAGAAGGGCTGCCAGTTCAGGATCGGCTGTCTGGGCGAATTGCTCGATTCGTTTGTCGGTCGGCATCGCCTTTTGTTCGGGAGAAGATGCCAGTTTGAAATCGACGCGGTTGAACAGAGAACGATAATCCTCTGTATGACGTTGTTTCAGTGTCCGATAGTTATAAGAGAGCGCTTTGTCCAAGATGCCGGCTGCTTTGGCTGAAGGATCTATGCCTTCTCGGCTCGGGCTTTTGTCGAAACCATTGAAACTGGTTGCCATGCTGAGCACAAAATAGACTTCATCCGTGTCGTAGACATGGATGCCGGAGTCAGTAATATCACATTTCCCGTCTTTTGGGAAAACAGGTTTCAATTGTGCTTCGAAGAACATCCCTTTCCCATCGATCTCCTCACCGTAAAGCATCCGTTTGTTAAATTTGCGTTTACCGTTTGCATCGTAGAGCTCAGGGTGTTTGTATGGGTCGCCCCATTGTTCGATTTGCTCGAATGTACGCCGTTCCACATAGCCGGGAGCTTGCCCGTGAAGGATCAGGCGGTCGTCCCTCCCTTTTTGCAGGGCTGTCGGGTGGGGAGAAGTGAAATTGAGCGAGATGTCGATACCGTCCGGCGTATTACTTTTCAGTCGCATGACGATCACGTTATCCGGATGGGAAGCAAACACTTCCCGTTCGTAATGTGTTCCGCCCTGTTCGTAGACGGTTGTGGCAACGGCGTCTGAGATATTCAGTGTCCGTTTATACCGATTGGCCTCTCCTTGTTTGTTGTTTTGGATATGCAAGTCGCCGAACGGTTGATAATACTGGTGCAAGCGTCCGAGCCAGTTCTTGCAGACCAGATCGGAGGCTTCTGTATATTTTCCTGCTTTCATCAGCCCGACCACTTTGTCGAACATTTCCGGTGTTATTTTTACGTCTTTGAAAACGACCGAAGGCTCTCCGCTGTATAATGTGTTTTCGTTTAATTGGAGTTGTTCGTTGTCGGTTCTCCCGAAAATCATTGCTCCACTTCGTCCGTTACCGATGGGAAGAGCCTCGTCCCAATTCCGGGCTGGGCTGTCGTACCAGAGAACAAGCGGTTTTTTTTGTGGCGTTTCCTCACACGCCATCAGCAACAATAATAAGGTCAAATAAGTGATAATAAGCATAATACATGGTATTTTAAGATTATAGAGAAAAAGTGTCTGGATGCAAAGATATATTATTCTTTCATAAATGTTTACAAGTAGTCGGAATAGAAAACTGGGTTATTTGGGAATTTCCGGAACTTATCGTCTTTCCTCTGCGAAGGACGTAGCATAAAAAAACAGGTTCAAACTTACCGTCTCCTGATCTCTACCCGCGAAGTGAGTGGATAGCGCAGCCCTTTGGAAGATTTGTAATAAACTTCGGCCGCGCCTATCTTCAGCTTGGCACGTATCTTGATCGGGATATGGTTCTCGTCGTCGCCGATCCAGATTTCGGCCGCCTCCTTACTTTGGGTAAAGGCATCGTCGTAGATGTCGATATAGAAATGTCGGGTTCTGTATTTCAGTGTCTCGTTCCGTTCTACGATCTGTTGTCCGGTGTAGCGGAAACTGATGTTGATGCGTTCACGCCCTATCGCCACTTGGAAAGGAAAGCTCTCGCCACTCTTCATCTTGTTCCAGTCCAGGGAGCGCAGATACATCGTTGCTCCCAGCATGTCGAACATATAAGGCTCTTCCGTCACGAGCGTCGTGTCGATTTTCGTACGAGTGGGCGTATAACGATGAGAATGAGCGAGTATCTTCTTTTGGTCATAGGAGAAGCGGATGTCGTCTATCAGATAATAGTCGTTTTCGTTTACCCGCTTCTCACTTCGTAGAAGTAGCATGTCGGGGGTGAAATGACAATCGATCGTATCCCGCATCTTATAGACTTTCTCGATAATGCCGGAGGTGCGGAAGATAAGCCGGTAATGGCAGGATGGCTCGCCCTCATATTCCGCATCACGGATGGAAAGGGTGGCGTGGCCTGCACGGGGCATTAAAAGGCCCCATTTGAAGTACAATTCATATTGCACTTCCTCGCCGGAGTTGAATCTGTGCCGGACCGGAATTTCCTGTGCCATCGCACATACGGCCGATAGCAACAATAAAAATACCAGCCATATACGGACGGTTTTAGAACGGCATTCCCATGTTACCGCTGCTATTATTCCTTGACGATGATTGTTGACTTTCATCCTTGTAGTTTCTTTTCTTCTTGGTTGCTTCCTTCGGCTTATTCTTCGTTATCTCAAGAGGCTTTTGCTTAGCCAGCGGGGTGGAGTTGACATTCCATGTCTCTTCGACCTGCCAGTTCTGCATGATCTCGTACATTTTGGGAGAATAATAAACCTCTTCGGGCTGTCGCTTTTCGGCATAATTACCAGTGTCCCACACTCCGTTGTCATTCGTGTCGATCACGATACGGGCATAATACTTATCAGGCTTCAAGTCCATGAAGAGTACTCCGCCGTCTTTTACTTTCGCTTTGCGGACAGGGGCGTCTCCAGTGCTGAGCAACTCGACGAAAGCAGTCGTGTCCACACCGTTGATATTGAGATAGAGGTGACCGTATTCGTCTTCCTTCTTGATCTTGAACTCGCCGGTAAAGAAATCGTTCCACTTTCCGTAAAGGCTGTGAATGGCGGCGGAATCTACTTCGATACGGTATTCTTCCCCATACTTCCACGGACGTCTGATAAAATAGTTCAGGCTGTTAGTCGAATCGGGGAAGAAGTCGAAATCGACCGTATTCCAAATGGTATCGATCTTCTGGTCGAGGAAGAACATATCTTTGTTGATATCCAATACCGGTTCGTTGAAGGTTACGGATATCGTATCGAACAGGTCCATCGAACCGGGAGCGTCTACCTGCATGCCTAAGAATACGATCGGATCGGGTTCGTCTTTCTTTTTTTTCTTTTTCTTTTCTGCCGGACGGCGACGTAATACCAGCTGGACCGTGTCGGTTTGCGGACGCAGGATATTCAGGGAGTCACTTTTCGGATAGGAGACCTGGACCTGCAGGGTGTCCTGTTTCCAGACGGTCGAATCGACAAGCCAGTAGTTGACGGCTGTACCGCCTTCTGTCTGCTGCACAAAATACCAAGAACTGTCTTCCGGAATAAAATTGATGGGGAGAGGTACCGGGACGGTGTCCAGCTTCGTGTTGAAACGCAGCGTAAAGTATTTTTCGTCCGGGCGTTCAGGCTTCACCATATACTGGCGTTCGAACTTTTCCTTGAACAGGCGGAGCTCGATGTTGTCCGGGAAGAACCGGGTATAACCGATCGTCCGGATCGTATCGATCGTTAGGCTGTCTTTCCAGGTCGTATCCTGCCGGGTCGTCAGTTCGAAGGAAGGGACGATGACAGAATCCAAGAAAGCGATATCCTCGCCCGGCTGGTCGAATTTATAGTCGCGGTTCACATCGTTCAAAGCGAAAATATGATAGGTTCCGGGAGCGATATTACGGATCGTGAACTGCCCTTTGTCATTTGTTCGGGAAGTACGGACGAACGGAAGTTTCACGAATGCGGAATCTTCCAGGTTGTTGTGCAGACCGATCGTAATGCCTGGCATTGGTTCGAGGTTCTCGGCATTCAGCAAGACTCCTGAAACTTCGAGTGTGTCGATTATGTCTCCGGTTGAAAAAGCAAAAGAGAAATTCTCGAACACGTTTTTCTCATTATTGTCGGAGATGGAATTGGTGAAGTCGATCGTATAGGTTGTGTTGGGTTTCAACGTGTCTTTCAGTTCGATTACCGCCTTCTTCCCGGCAGAGCGGATAACCGGTAGCTCCATTTGAGGCGGAGTGATAATCACGTTCTCCGAAGGTTTCTCGATCTGGATCAACTCGTCAAAGAGGATTTCGATCTTTTTGCCTGTATAATTAATTTGGTTCGGGATCGGTGTACTGCTTACGAATTTGGGAGGCGTCTCATCATAGGGTCCTCCGTTCGGACTGCCGATATTGGCGCACGAATAGATGACAGTCAACAACAGCATTCCATACAACAGGCGGAATGAATTACATATATATTTATTATCCATTTATGTCTATTTCAAATACATTTGACAAACACGCGCAAAAATAGGGAAAAATCCGGTGAAAATTAGTAGGATATCCTGCCATTAATCAATCTTTGCATTTAAATGGGCTTTTGTCCGATTGTCGTTTTCAACATCCTGAACCCGATCCTGCAATACAAACATTTCTTCTTTTCACAATATTCACGTTTTAATTGGATCAAAGCCTGGCTGTCACCTGCATGGCGGACGGCGATACCGGCGTTGCAGAAGGTGGAGACGATGGTGTTCTTTTCCGGGGGAATACTTTCTAAAAGGCGGGCGGCACGTTCACAATATTCAGGTTGTTTGTTATGTAGGCCGTAGGCAAAAAGCATCGGAACGACCGTGTTTATCAGCAGAATGTTCAGGGCGTTTTCACCTATGGTCTTTTCTTTCCGGGGAGAAGCGTATCGGAAATGATAATGTGTCTCCCAATAAACGGATGGAGGAATCCTGAAATACTTTTTGATCTCTCCGGTGCTCCCGGCTTCAAGAATGGCTGAGAACAAGGTGTCGTGCTGCACCCAGAGAGCAGCTAACTGTGCCACTTTCAGATACGGGAAGTTGACCGGTCGTGTCCGTAGGTTCTTAAACACGAAATCTTCCATCGGCGAAAGGCTGAACTTATGGCGTAGAAAATCGTATTCCCGTTGCAACAGGCGGTAGTAATGGTCGTCGTTCTCCTCCGCTAACATCCCTGCTTGTCCGAAAAGCATCGCTTCTATCTGCGAATGGCTGCTCCGTTGTTTTTGGATGCAACGGAGCGGCAAGCTCTTTGCCAGCCTTTCAAAAGCATCATTATTCACACCAAAGCCGAAGTTTCGAGTTAAAGTAATATAAAAGACCTCGTTCCAGTCTGCCTGATATGTATCCAAAAGGAAGAAAATGTCATGTGTTTTCCTTTCCAGTCGCTCACTCAGCAAAGCCTCCATCCAGCAGGCTATATGTAGAGGGGCGATCCCGGCTATATGATCGAGGCATGGAAGAACCGTTTCCCGGTAAAGCAACCAGTTTATGCTACGGCGGACATTTTCCGGAACGGTTAGGAGCATTTGTGGGATCGGATTCCCGTTCGTTCGGATAGGCTGGAAATCATTAAAGCCTGTAATATGGAGAATTACGCTGTCGTATGCTTTATCCGTATCATGATGATGGAGCAGCCAGTCGGAAGATTTATCATGAACTTCGACACTTCCTGCCCATAGTGTTCCGTCTATTTTGATCTTCGCATTGAAGAAATCGGGACCTGCATCCGTATTCTGCATTCCGGGATCGATTACCTGAACAGAGCGTCCATCTGTGGTTGCCAATGGGGTAGCCGTATAAAGTTTGTATTTCCAAACATAATGTAATAAACGTTCCATCTTTTTTCAGAGTTAAGATTTATGTCCCAAATCTAAGCATTATTCTTTATATTTGCAGCACGTTATCAGTTGAAAGTTGAAAGTTAAAAATTGAAAGTTAAATATATAAGTATGAAGATTGCACTTATCGGTTACGGAAAGATGGGAAAAACTATCGAGCAGATAGCACTTGGCAGAGGACATCAGATCGTGTCTGTCGTAGATATCAATAACCCCGAAGAAATACGCTCCGACAATTTCAAAAGTGCTGATGTCGCGATCGAGTTTACGACTCCGGCAACAGCATTCGACAATTATATGCAATGTTTTGCCGCAGGCGTTCCAGTTGTTTCCGGTACTACAGGCTGGCTTGACAAGATCGGACAAGTCAAAGAAATGTGCGAAAAAGAGGGAAAAACTTTTTTCTATGCCTCCAATTTCAGCATCGGTGTAAACATTTTCTTCGCCCTCAACAAATACCTGGCAAAGATTATGAACAGCTTCCCTGCTTACGATATCAAAATGATGGAAACCCATCATATCCATAAATTGGACGCTCCCAGCGGAACAGCCATCACATTGGCGGAAGGAATCATTGAAAATGTGGATCGCAAAGACCGCTGGACGTTGGAAACGGCTGAGAAAACAACCGATATTCCTATCCATGCCATTCGCGAGGGAGAAGTTCCGGGTATCCATGAAATTACATACGAGTCGGACGTCGACACGATCAGCATCAAGCACGATGCGAAGAGCCGTGCCGGATTTGCATTGGGTGCCGTTATTGCCGCTGAATTTACCGCCGGAAAGAAAGGTTTCCTTGGAATGGACGATATGCTTAAATTTTAATTAATAACAGAAACAAATGAAGAAGTTTTCTAAAAAACAATGGATTAAATTCAGCATAGCAGCCGTTCTCTACTTGCTTTTCACGCTTTGGATGCAGAATGCCTGGCTGTTGTTGGGCCTGATTGTCCTTGTCGATATTTTCCTGACCGGGTACATTCCCTGGGGAGCCTGGAAACGCACCAAGAATCCGCAGGTACGCAATGTGTTGGAATGGGTGGATGATATCCTGTTTGCACTGGTCGCCGTTTATTTCATCAATATCTTTATTTTCCAGAATTACCAGATTCCCAGTTCCTCTCTGGAGAAGTCCTTGTTAGTGGGCGACTATTTATTTGTCAGTAAGCTCAGCTACGGACCGCGTGTACCGAATACGCCGGTTGCCTTCCCGCTGGTACAAAACACATTGCCGTTTTTCAACTGCAAGTCTTATCTGGACTGGCCGGAGTGGGACTATAAACGGGTGAAAGGTTTCGGGCATGTGAAGCGGAATGATATTGTCGTGTTCAACTTTCCTGCAGGCGATACGGTTGCATTGAAGGTTCAAAACCCGGATTATTATCACTTGATAGAACAATACGGGCGGGAAGCTATCCAGTTGAATAAAGCGGATTTCGGTGATGTGATCTATCGGCCTGTCGACAAACGCGAGAATTATGTCAAACGGTGTATTGGTATGCCGGGCGACACGATCGAGATTCGTGACAACCAGGTCTACATCGATGGTGTTGCTGCCAAGAATCCTGAAAAAATGCAGCTTAACTATTTCGTCGAGACGGACGGTTCCATGTTGAGTGAAGAGCAGTTCCGTTTGCTGGATGTCAGCAAAGCCGACCGTGTATTGATCGACGGAAGCTATAATTCCAAATATATGTCCATGTTGGGCATCCAGCCGAATGGCAATGGCCAGTATAATCCAGTTTACCATTTTCCGCTGACTCAAAAGACATTGGAGATTGCTAAAAAACTTCCGGTCGTGAAGCGTGTGGTTCTCGAACCGGACCCTATGGGAGCCGATTCTTATTATCCGGTAGATTACCAAACCGGATGGAGCCGCGACAATTACGGACCGCTATGGATTCCGAAGAAGGGGGCTACGATCCCGTTGACGGAACGTAATATCGCTCTTTATAAACGCTGTATCGTCAACTACGAACATAATAAGCTGGAAGTAAAGGATGGTAAGGTCTATATCAACGGCAAGCCGGAAACGACCTATACGTTTAAATACGATTATTACTGGATGATGGGTGATAACCGCCACAACAGTGCCGACAGCCGTTCCTGGGGCTTCGTGCCGGAAGACCATATCGTAGGCAAGCCGATCATGATCTGGCTGTCACTGGATAAGGATCGTAGCTTGTTCGACGGCGGTATTCGTTGGAACCGTATGTTCCGCTGGGTACATCCTGACTAAGCAAGTTGCTATGGGGGAAAAGGTGAATGATAACATAAACGGGACGGGCGACTATAAGGCGGGAGACCGTGAAGGTCGCCCCTACTATATAGGCTGGGTGATAACGGTCGTTATTGCCTTTCTCGTTGTTATACCTGTTCGCCGTTTCTGTATCGAATCTTACCGGATATCGACGAATGCGATGGAAGAGGCGTTGCATCAGGGCGATTATATCCTGGTAAATAAATTGCCGATTGAAGGAAACCCGGGGCGGAACAAGGTTGTGCTGTTTACCAGCCCTCTTCTGAAAGATACGGTGAGCAATCCATTGTTCTTGAGCCGTTGCATCGGTATGCCTGGAGACACTATCCTGGTGAGTGGCGACGGGTACGAGGTGAACGGGAAACTGCTGCCTCACTCTCCTCGTGCGCTTAATACCTGTTTCATTACCCAGAAGAGTGCTGCTGATTTCCTGAAAGCTTTGCAAAAGCTGAATATTCCGGTGCGAGACTGGAAGAGCGAGACGTTCGGTTTTTCTTTTTCCCTGACGACCTTCGAAGAATATCAATTGCGTGAAGAGCTGACGGAAGAGATGAACATTCATTTTATCCGGAATCAGGCAGTTCCGTACAAGCTGGTCGTTCCCCGTAAAGGCCGGGCCTATCGTCTGGATGAAGCTGCCCTTACCGCCTGTAAGGAGGCAATATTGGCCGAGGCCGGAGAAAAGGCCGTTTTTCGTGATGGAAAGCTATATTTAGACGGAAGAGAAACTACTTTTTTCTTTTTCGGGCAGGATTATTACTGGATGCTCTCCGATAATGTAAACGAATCGGTCGATTCCCGCCATTTAGGCTTTATCCCGCATGACCATATCATCGGGAATGCCTGGCTCTGCTGGTTCAGCCGTGACAAACAACGAATCTTTAAACCCGTAAACTGATGCAATCTGTCTATATTTCAACAACCTATCTGGGCCCCGTCCAGCAATATTGCAAACTGTTCCAATATCCGGAAATACATCTCGAAACAGCCGAAAACTACCTGAAGCAAACCTTCCGGAACCGTTGTACCATTGCTGCCGCCAACGGTCCGTTAGCCTTGTCCGTCCCTATCGTGAAACCGGATACATTGAAGTGCCCGACCAAGGACATCCGTATCTCCGATCACGGGAACTGGCGTCACCTGCATTGGAACGCTTTGGTTTCGGCTTATAATATGAGTCCGTTTTTCGAATATTACGAAGAGGATTTCGCTCCTTTTTACGAGAAGAAGTATGAGTTCCTATTCGATTACAATGAGGAACTGCGCCAGTTGATCTGCCGTCTGCTCGACCTGCACCCGAATGTCATCTATACGGAAGAGTACCAGCCTGAAGTGCCGAATGATTTCCGAGAAATCATCCGTCCTAAACATGAAGGAGAAGATCCGTCCTTCTCTCCGAAACCCTATTACCAGGTTTTTCAGGACAAGCACGGATTCCTTCCGAATATGAGTATTGTGGATTTACTGTTTAATATGGGACCGGAAGGGCTGCTGGTGTTGCGTGATTCCATTGTGGCACCGGAACAGCCCTAATAGAGGTTATGTCAGTTCTTTTTCATCGTATAATCCTTCACTCCTAACGAATCGTATGCCTGTAGCAGGGCCTCGTCGTTATCGGAAATCATCAGGAGTTTGTCGTTTTCTTTCAGTTCCGTATTGCCTTTCGGAATGAAGTAATGTCCGTCGCGTTTCACCATAACCGCAAGGGTATGGTCGGGCAAGGTGAGTTGCATCAGCTTGTTTCCATGAGAAAGAACAGCCGGGGTGATATCTATCTCACTCATGGCACTCTTGATATCTTCCGGCAATTCGATGCCGAAGACGTCTTTCCGTTCCGGGCTGTCGATGAGGCCAAGCCATTTGGCCGCCTGCGTTACGGTCGTCCCCTGTATCAGGAGGGAAAGAATCGTAATGAAAAACACGATATTGAAGATCATACCTCCATGATCGACCCCGGCGATCCAGGGATAAGTGGCGAAGATGATCGGTACCGCTCCACGAAGTCCCACCCACGAGATATACAGTTTCCCTTTTGTCGTGAAACTTTTAAACGGGAGCAAACAAAGAAAGATCGTAACAGGGCGGGCTATCAGTATCATAAATACCCCTACCAACAGGCCTACCGGAGCGACAGGCAGCAACTCGTGCGGGTTCACCAACAGACCTAACGTAAGGAACATAACGATCTGCCACAGCCAGGCAAAACCGTCGAAGAAAGTTCCCATGCTCTTCTTATGTACAATCTTGGCGTTCCCCACGACCAGACCGGCAATATACACGGCCAAATAACCGTTCCCTTTGCATAAAGTGGTCGCCGAGAAAGTGAAGAAAGCAGTCGTCAACAATAGGATCGGATATAAAGACTCGTTGTCCATATTGATCTTGTTGATCATCAGAACCGCCAGCTTTCCCAACAGGAAACCGGCTATCGCACCGACAGACAGCTGGACGAGCAATTGCAAGACAGCTTCCTGTAAGTTCATACCTCCGACCTGTATATAAGCGATAATGAGCAAGGTAAGCATATACGCCATCGGGTCGTTGCTACCGCTCTCCAATTCCAACGTCGGGCGCAAGCGTTGTTTCAGATAAACGCCTTTGCTCCTAAGGATGGAAAAGACGGAGGCTGAGTCTGTAGACGACATTACCGCCGCCATCAACATCGATTCCGCTATCGTAAGGGTTTCGTAACCGGTGGACCATAAGAACACATAATAAATAAATCCCCCCGTTATAAGAGTCGTCAGCAAGACGCCTACCGTTGCGAGTATGACACCCTCTTTCGCGATCGGCTTGATCTCGGACACCTTCGTATCCATACCACCTGAAAATAGTATGATACTTAATGCCAGCATACCTATGAACTGTGCCGCGCTGGGATTACTGAACTGAATACCCAAGCCGTCGCTACCAAACAGCATTCCGACGCCTAAAAAGAGAAGCAAGGCGGGAAGGCCGAAACGGAAACCGGCTTTGCCGGCAATAATACTGAAGAAAAAGATTGTGGAGGCAACCAGTAAGATTACTTCCGGATTTTCGAAAATATGTAAGTCTTGAAACATAAGTTGATAACAGTTTACTATCATTAGCTACTTCAAAGTAACGAAAAAATAGTGAGAAGTACAATAACTTACCATATAAAAGAGCAAGAAGTGTGTATTTATTTGTGTAGATAAAAATGAAAAGATGATTTTCTCCTTATAAATTCTTAAATCGGTGCCAGCAATTATATAATCAGCGGCAGTGATTATGTAATCGCAGGCACTGATTATATAATCACTGCCGCTGGTTTAAGAATTTGTGACAGGGTAATTGAGAATGGATCGTGTCTCTGTCTCTTTTCTATGGAGAATAGAGATTATTCGTTATATTTGTTGTAATCAGGTAGGTTTTATTTGACTATCAACAGATTGGATAAAACTCGCACGAGAACGGGCAATGGATAAGAAAAAGCCGGACTGTTCCGAACCGCCATATTTCTCATGCTTTCAAATAACTCTTTATCTCACTTGCAAAGATAACACCTTTTTTCTGAAAAAACAGCAAAACAAGTCACAATCAGTCTGGATACATAATCACGAGTCATGACTAAACCTTTAAAATAACAACCTGTTCAATAACTTTATTTTGATACGCTCAAAATATTACTGATTCTCCGCAAACACACCTAATATTTTTAGTATATTAGCGCTCAAAAAGCAGGGATTATGAACATATTCAGTTTTACGGCTCATTTCGGTTCGGAGGAAGATTGTCGTTTGCATTTCAAGGAGCAGCGTGATAAGGAAGGGGTTGTCTGCAAGCGATGCGGGGGCACTTCCCATTATTGGTTACAGGGTAAATGGAGTTATGAATGCAAAGGTTGCCGTTTCCGCACCTCGTTGCGCAGCGGTACGAACATGGAGAGCTCCAAGCTGCCGTTTCTGGTGTGGTACAAAACGATGTTCCTGATGAGTTGCACAAAAAAGGGATTCTCCACCAACGAACTCCAGAAGCAATTAGGATTGAAGCGTTACGAACCGGTATGGGCGATGGTACACAAACTCCGCAGGGCGATGGGCAACCGGGATGCAAGGTATACACTGGAAGGGATGATAGAACTGGATGAGGGTTACTTTTCGGTGGCCAGTAAGGAAATCGAGCGAGGCAAGGGTACACGTGGCCGGGGAGCCGAGGGAAAGCAGAACGTTGCGGTGATGGCCGAAAGCACCCCGTTGGAAGATATCGAAACGGGCAAAAAGGAGAAGCATGTGCGTTATTTCAAGGCCAGGGTACTGGATAGCCATCAAAGTGAAGGAATCAACGGCGTGGTCAGGGACTGCATGGAGGATGATGCCATCGTATTTTCGGACAAAAGCACTTCTTACGTTGACATCTCCGATCTGGTGGAATTGCACGTCACCGAGAAATCAGACGCCAAAACCACCAAGGAAACACTCAAATGGGTGCATATCGCAATCAGTAATGCAAAACGGACATTGCTGGGCAACTACCATAAAATCAAAAGGAAATACTTACAGTTGTATCTCAACGAGTTTATTTACAAACGGATTTGCCGTAATTATACCGTCGGCGATTGCTTCGCCGACTACCGTCTTCAACCGGACGGAATGATTGACAATAGTAGACTGTGAGAGATTGCATTCTGTACGTAAATACAACACATATTTCTCGATAAATGAACGGTCCAGAGCGGTAAACGGAAGGTCTGTTACCTTATATTGCATTTGTAAAAAGACGGCAACATGATTGTAGGAATTACGATAAGCATATAAAGTTTTTTCTGTTCGGTTAACACCTACACGCTTCTCAAAATTCCTCATGAAGTATCTGTAATAGCTCAACAAGGTTTCCTGACCTGAAGCCATGCCCAAAAGCTGGTGCTTCACTTCCTCCGCAGTCACATCTTCACGGACTGCGGACATTTCCGCATAAATGCCGAGAGCTGTCGCTCGGATTTCATCAAGCTTGCTGTTGATTTCCCTGGCCGCAACACTCTTTCCACACGCCCGTCCGGATGACCATAATGATTGTGGCACACGCAGCTTTACACTGAAAGCCGTTTCAGAGTGTTTGCCGACAATGAGCCGTGCCATCACTGGGCAGTTCCCACTGGCATCCGCCTCGCTCTTTTTAAGGTAGAACGAAACCTTCACATCTTTCTGATTCATAACCTGTTCCATTGTTTGCAAAATTAATGGAGACAGAGTTGATCATCGGCATGTTAAATATCGTCAGACATCGACAAAGCTATCATCATTGACTTACAGAACCTATATTTTTCATATTTCAAAAAAAATAAGTACCTTCATTAAGCCAAAATGATGAAACTGCGTTCTTTACGGTCGGAACAGGAAGGATTTTCAAACAATTCCATGCAACAGGAATGGGCAACGGATAGGTAGCAATTTTTCTGCTTAACTATTCAAAAAACGGCTTCAAAGCACACTTTTACGAATGTAGAATAATGCTACATAAATCCCTGAAAACCCAATAGTTTACATTATTCTTCTTAAATCCATCCGAAATCGGGCGAGTTTCATTATATTTGTGGGAAATAATAATGATATCATGAGCAGAACTAATCTATTCTTATTATTGCTGGTTTTCCTTGCGGGAACTTCATGCAATAAGCAGCAGCATTTCATTTCGGACGATGCGTTTCGTGCCGAAGTTGAAAAAGATTTCCAGGCAAAGCAGGCTGCTCTGCCGAACGGGAATCTTTTTTCCGTCTTCAACCAGCAGATGACACCGGACGAAAAAGAGGCGCTTACTTTCTTGTATGCCTATATGCCGATCGGGGATATTACGGATTACGACGGGCAACTGTATCTCGACAATATCCGCAGCTCGTTTCGTGCACGGGTGGAAATGCCCTGGGGAGACAGCATACCGGAAGATATCTTCCGCCATTTCGTACTTCCCGTGCGAGTCAACAACGAGAATCTGGACGAGAGCCGCATGGTCTTTTATGAAGAACTGAAAGATCGGGTGAAAGACTTGTCCTTGTATGACGCCGTGTTGGAGGTGAACCATTGGTGTCATGAGAAAGTGATCTATACACCGTCAGATGCCCGGACGAGTTCGCCGTTGGCATCTGTGAAGACCGCTTACGGGCGTTGTGGAGAAGAGTCGACGTTTACCGTAGCTGCCCTTCGTTCGGTCGGTATACCTGCCCGCCAGGTCTATACGCCGCGTTGGGCGCATACCGACGATAACCATGCCTGGGTGGAAGCCTGGGTAAACGGTAAATGGTATTTTCTCGGAGCCTGCGAACCGGAACCGGTCCTCAATTTGGGATGGTTCAACGGACCGGCTTACCGTGGTATGCTGATGCACACGAAAGTATTCGGCAAATACAACGGACCGGAAGAAGTCATGGATGTAACCGACGGTTACACCGAGATCAACGTAATCGACAATTATGCCCCGACAGCCAAAGCGACGATCACCGTTGTGGATGAAAATGGCCGACCGGCTGCCGGAGCCGATGTTGAATTCAAAATATACAACTATGCCGAGTTCTATTCCGTAGCCAATAAGAAAGCGGATGCCGAAGGGAAAGCTTTCCTTTCGGCCGGTAAAGGCGATATGCTGGTATGGGCGACCAAGGATGGCAAGTTCGGATATAGCAAGGTGTCGTTCGGCAAAGATAATAATGTGACGATTACGCTTGACAAGAAGCCGGGCAACATCGAAACCGTCACGCTCGACGTCATTCCTCCGGTAGACGGCTCCATTGCTGCCTGCGTGACAGACGAACAGAAAGAGGCCAACGCCAAGCGTCTGCACGAAGAAGATGTGATCCGCACTAAATATGTGGGTACTTTCTATACGGAAGAGAAAGCGGAAGCACTTGCCAAAGAATTAGGTATCGACCCGCTGAAAACAGCCGATGTCATGATCGGTAGCCGGGGTAACTGGCGTGAGATCGAGAAGTTCCTTCGTGATACGCCCTCCGACAAGCGCCCGATGGCGATGGATTTGCTGAATGTCATCTCCGCCAAGGACTTGCGTGATACGCCGGCTTCCGTATTGGCGGACCATCTGAACAATGCCCAGGCGGTACAAAGCTCCCTGTTCACCGAATATATCCTCAATCCGCGTGTGGCAAACGAGTTCCTGACACCGTACAGGAAGTTCTTCGCCGCTAACGTCGATCCGATGTTGGTGAAGAAGGCCAAAGCTGATCCGCAATTAATTGTAGACTGGGTGAAGGAAAATATCAGTATCAATGACAGCCTGAATCCGCAACGCATTCCGATTATGCCGATGGGCGTATGGAAATCGCGCGTGGCCGACAAAGGTTCCCGCAACATATTCTTCGTTGCCGTATGTCGTAGCATCGGTATTCCGGCACGTATCGAACCGGTAGCAGGAAAAGTGCAATATGCGAAAGGCCTGAACTGGGTGGATGTGGATTTCGAAGCCGCCGAGCAGACGATTGCCAAGCAAGGCAAGGTCGTCGCTTCTTACCAGCCGATCAAAGCATTGCAGGACCCGAAGTATTACAGCCATTTCACAATTGCGAAAGTGTTGCCGACCGGCAAGTTGCAGACACTTAACTTCGAATCGGGCGATGTGGATATGGGGGGCGGCGACACTTGGAGCGCCTTGTTGAAAAAGCCGCTTTCTATGGATGAGGGCCATTATATGCTGGTAACCGGAACGCGTATGGCGAATGGTAGCGTATTGGCCGAAATATCCTTCTTCAACGTTGAACCGGGTAAGACAAGCAATATCAAACTGGAGATGCGTGAGAGTCAGGATGATGTACAGGTCATCGGCAACTTCAACTCCGAAAACAAGTTCAAACGGGCCGACAATGGCGAGGAAACGAGTCTGTTAGCGACTACCGGCCGTGGCTATTATATCGTCGCTGTCCTCGGAGCCCGCCAGGAACCGACCAACCACGCCATGCGTGACATTGCTGCCGTAAAGAAGGAGCTCGAAGAATGGGGCCGTGGCATGGTCTTGCTGTTCCCCGATGAAAAGGGTTTTCAGAACTTCGACCCGAAAGAGTTCGGAGAGTTGCCAAGTACCATCACATACGGTATAGATATCGACAAGACGATTCAGAAGGAGATCGCCGCAGCCATGAAGTTGCAGAATGCCAACACACTGCCTATCTTCATTATCGCCGACACTTTCAACCGCGTAGTATTCGTTTCACAAGGCTACACGATCGGCTTGGGAGACCAGTTGATGAAGGTGATACATAAGTTGTAATCTCTTCTAAAGAAAAAGAGTGTGTGTCAAAACCGCCTCGTTCTCGCGCTTGACACACACTCTTTTTAATATATAGTAAATTTTAAAAAGCGATTACCGACGGCGGCGTACGCTGCGGACCGGAGCGCTTTTCTGGGCTTTCGGAGCTTTGACTTTGACCTCCTTTTGTTTACTCTCTTTGGCGGCTTCCGTCTTTTTGCCACGGGCGGAGACAGTTGCACTTTTGGTTTTCTTGCCTTTTGTGTCAGCAGCCAACTGAGCTGTATCCGGTTGCAGATAGAGGGACTTCTCGAAGGTGATCAATTGATTCTCGATACGTTCCTGCTCGCGTTTCATCGAATCGGGTGTCGGGCAGTAGGCTTGCAGAGGCTGATTCATCAGGTTCTGCGTCTTGAAGATATCGCCCTGGAACATCCGGCGACGGAAATAATCGTCGAGCGTGAAAGTCATGGCGTTGTTGATGTTGGACGTCATGATATAGGCCGTATTGATATAGGGCCGCAGGTTTTCATAAGGAATCCAGAACATCGGCATGGTGTTCTGTCCCATATCGTCCACGATCGTCAGGATCGGGCAGATCGCGAGTGTCTTGACATCGAATACGGAGTTGTTCTGGTCGAAATACCAGGCTTCTTTTATATAATAGGAGCGGACATCACCGGAAGGAATATCGCTTTCATTTACGACGAAACTGGCGGGTTCGTTGTCTTTGCCTGGCGTCTCTTCATAGAAGATGCGGCAACGGTCCAGCATGACTTTCAGGTCGAGCTTGCGGTTGTCGCTGAAATCCTCGTAACCGTCCAGGTATTCATAGGCGGACAGCTTACCCTCGCATACCAACTGGAAGATGATCGAAAACAGATTCATCTGTCCGTTCATCGGTTGGGTGGGATAGTATAGAGGAGCATTCTGCTCTTTCGTGAGATCGATCTGGCGATAGATGACACGCATCCAGCGGGCGTTGCCGATATTCTGCGTCATCCGTTCGTTCATATCCTGTGCACGGACGGTCAGTTCGGGCATACCGCTCTCTTTCTTATCTTCTTCACGGGCGCCACGGCTCGATACGGGGCCACGGCGTCTCTGCTGTTGTTGCTGGGCGTTACCGGCCTCTTCCTGCGCCTGCATGGGGACGGAGGCGAACAGGGCAATGGCGAGGGTTGCTATGTAATATAAACGTTTCATATATCTTTATACATTACGGGGCGAGCAAACCTCGCCCCTACGTTATGTTAATTGACGATTACTTCGACGGTCGGAATGATACGTTCCTTGTTGTCCGGTCCTAATACCTTCACATGGGTAATGTAGAAGCGTTTGCCTCTTGCCAGGCGGCGGATATAATCTTTCTGACGCTGTGAGAACTGGTTGCCTTGCGTGACTTCCGGAATGATGTTGCCCATCGAATCGTAGAAAGTCAACTCGAAACTCAACACCTTGAACGGCACGTTCAGCAAGTCGTCGTCGATAGCCGCCTGGATACCGTCGGCTTCCACCAAATTCCGTTTGGAGAACTGGCCACCACGGAACTTGCGCATATTGCCGTTCTGGTCCTTATATTCGATAAAAGGCATCGGATCAGGCAGGGCGCGTACGCGGAAAGTCGTTTTCGCCATCTCGACGCTGCGGCCATCCGCCATTTTAGCATGGACGGAAACGATGGCATCTGTTCCGACCGTTGTCGGACGGGCTTCCCATTGGTCTCCTTTGCGGATCAATGTCCCGTTTGTCATGGTCGCCGTCACATTACCGCTCGGTACGCCCGGCACGGCAATACGGATCGGGTTGGCGATTCCGGCATACAACACATTCATCAGCATCGGCGCTACCGTCGCACTCGGTTCCGTCACGAAATATTCGCTTTCGAACTCGCGGCGCATCACGCTGCCGTCACTACCCGGCATTTCGATATATCCTTTGACCGGATAAGTGCCAGGAGTACCGGCGACAGCCGTAAACATGCCGTTTGCATCATAAGGCAGTTCCTTTCCGTTCACATAGACGGTCGGGCGTTTCGTCGAGTCGACAGCCGATAAGACGATATTGGCCTTGTACTGACTGCCACGCATGACGATCTGGCTTTCCGGGATTACCTGTGCCGTGATCTGGTTCACACGATAGTCGCGCATGTCGACGCTGCTCAGCAGGTTCGACAACACTTCACCTTCGGCATAGCGGATATCGCTTTGCAATTTCGTCAGCAAGGTGACAGCCGCCGCCACCGGCATATTCTCGAACAAAGCCTCTTCCCAAGTGCGGGTATTGATACCAGCCTTGTGAGGCGGTGTCGTCGACAGGCTGGCTTCGATGATGCGCGTCTTGGCAGAGTCTTCCACCATCTCGCCCATCAGTGTCCGGTATTTTTCGATGCTCTGGCGCAATTTTTTGCCTTCACCCGAAACGGGAGACAACATCACGCGGGAAGCCGCTTCGAGGTCGTCCTTATGATCGATATTATTGACATCGGCATCCTTACCGTCGGCAATCTGTGCAATACGCACTTTCAGATCCTGCACATAATTGTACAGACTGTCGGAAGCCTGCTTCACCTTTGTCCCCTTTTCGTACCATTCACGTACTTTTTCGGGATTTGTCTGATAATAAGCCTTCAGTTCCTCCGTGACGATCTCATTACGGGTCGAGGTATTATCGATAGAAGTACGCAAGCTGCCTTCCACCAGTTCGAAACCGTCAAGTACCTCCGACGACACGTTGAGTGCCATCATAGCGATGAACACCAGATACATCAGGTTGATCATCTTCTGACGGGGCGAATTGGGATTATTTGCTATTCCTGCCATATTCGATTACTTCATTGGGTTGTTTGTATACGGAGTTTGCTGCTGATATCCGTACGGTTGCTGATAGGCCTGCTGGTAATTCTGCTGCTGTGCGGGCTGCGGTTGCTGCTGTTGGTAAGCAGGCTGCTGCGGCTGTGCAGGTTGCTGATACCCCATATTGACCGTCATGGCCTGTAACAGGCGGCTGTATACCTGGTTCAATTCGGCCAACTGTCGCGTCATCTTTTCCGTCTCGTTACGGAACACGGAACTGTCGACAACGGAGCCGTCATACATTTCGCGAATACGGCTCAAACCACTGTTGATGTGTTCGATCGATTCGATCTGTGAGCTGATGCTCTTCAACTGTATCTCGTAGATCGTGTTCAAGCCGGATATGTTGCGGTTCAGCATTTCCATCTGCTGCACGTAACCGCGGGAATTCTGGTTGATGCCATCCGAATTATCCGTAATGCTCTTATACGAGTTCAAGAGCGTGTCGGAAACGTCGGTCAGCGAATGGGTCACCTGGCTGAAACGCTCCATATTCTCGGACATGCCCGAAAGCTGTTCCAAGTATTTCTGCGTCGCTTCCGTCAGCTCCGCCATTTTGGAGATCTGTTCGGCGGCACCACTCAGCTTCTTGATACTGTCGGAAAGGTTTTTCGTATCTTCTTCGCTCACATCCAGGCCGAGACTGCCCAGTCCGGAAGCCTGCTTGCCGCTTAAATTGATTTTCAGCCCGCCAGCGATCTCGTCGTCGGTCGTATTCTCCGGCGAGTTGACCAGATTGGACATAGGCGTATTGGCGAAATCCGGACGGTCGAGCGGATTCTTCGATTTCAATACCGGGAACACTTCTTCCCAGTGATATTCATTGAATGGCTTTTCAAATGCGGAGATAAAGAATACCAATGCCTCTACCGTCATGGCCACAAACAGGATCTGGTTACCATACGGCAAGTGCAACAATTTGAACAAGGCGCCGATAATAACGATGGAGGCACCCCAGCTATAACAGAAATTCAGTACCCGCTTGCCTTTTTCACTGGCGAGGTACATTTCTACTCTGTTTTTATATCTTCTATATTTTCCCATAATATAATGTATATTCGTTAATTAGAGAGGGCGGGCGAACCCCGCCCCTGCGTTATTTTTTACCTTTTGCTCTCGAAAAACCGATTTGTGTGCGGGCGCAACGGAAACCGATGTATGAACGGGTTTCGTTCTGGTATTCGAAGGTGCGCATATCCGAACGGATGAACTGTGCCACGTCTTTCCAGGAACCGCCTCGTACGACCTTCTTTTTCATGGCGTACGGGTCTTCTTTCGCGGCATTGTAGCGCAGATCCGGGTTCATGTCGCTCATCTGGCTCGGTCCGGATTCGGAATAGGAGGTAGATGTCCATTCCGCCACATTGCCGGCCATGTCATAGAGGCCGAATTCGTTCGGAGCGAAAGAGCCGACACGCGAAGTAATCAGGTGTCCGTCTTCTGTATAGTTGCCTTTGCCCGGCTTGAAGTTGCCTAAGAAGCAACCTTTTCCGCTCACCAGTTCGTCACCGGCCCACGGATATTTGTTTTCGTTCTTGCCTGTACGGGCGGCATATTCCCACTCGCCTTCGGTCGGCAGGCGGAACGGTTCGATGGCCTGTCCGCTGGGGAAGTTCAGAGATTCCTTGAACAGGTTGGTGCGCCATACGCAGAAAGCAGTCGCCTGTTCCCAAGAAACGCCTACCACAGGATAATCGTCATAGCCCGGATGCGAGAAATACATACGCATATAAGGTTCGTTGTAAGCATTATTGAAATCGTTCACCCAGCAACTTTCGTCCGGATAGATATTCACGATACGGGTATGAAGGAAATCCCATGGTCCGCTAAGCTGGCGCGTGATGGTCTCGTTCACGATCTCGCCTTCCTCGGTGATGTAGGCCGTATCTTTGGATATCATGATCACTTCGTTGGGATCGACCTGTATATCGGTGTTACGCACGCGGGCTGCCGGGTCCAGGTTGTGTTTGCGAAGGGCAGCCGACGTATAGTCGTACCATTCGTAACGGTAGACCATCTGTTTCGGGTCCAACGTCTTTTCGCCGGTCACCGGATTGACGGTATAGACGCTTTCGATTGCCCGGATCTCGTCTTCATTGGCACGTTTCCAGGGAATCGGACGGCTCCAATCCAGATGCGGGGTAACCGGTTCGCCGTATCGATCTTCGGTAATCTTAAACAGGTCATTGCCGCCATAAGCCGGGTCGGCCAGACGCTCGCGGATAATGGAATCGCGCACCCAATACACGAATTGGCGGTATTTGGCATTCGTCACCTCTGTCTCGTCCATCCAGAAAGCATCGAAAGAGACACCTTTCGTTTCCGGATTGATTCCCCACAAGGAATCCTTATCAGCGGGTCCCATCTCGAATGAGCCTCTTTTGATCAGAACCATCCCGTAAGGGGCAGGTTCGTTAAATGCAACCGATCGTACCCCCGTCACTTCGCCCCCGCCACCGGAAAGGGTTTTGCCACATGAGGTAAACAGGGTTACTGCCGCAAGTACTAACAATACTTTTTTCATATACTATAATATACGTACACTTTTATGTCTATTCTTTCCTGACTTCGATTTTTTCAACTTCAACTTGTAGCTCACTACCAACTCGTGGCTTCCACTCGTGGCTTTCAAGATGGGTATGGTAGAGATCGGAAAATCATACGCATATCCTACCTGGAAACTCCCGATCTTGGCTCCTAACAACAGGATCAGCGACTCATTCACACGCCAGGAAAAACCTCCGTTAAACATCTTATTATAAAACAGCCGGGCGGTTATGTCCGCTTGAAAAACCTGCATGTCTGTTTTCAGGAATACAGACGGCTGTAATTCATACAACGGATTTCGAAACTGAATATTGTATCCGGCTATCAAATTATATGTACTGGCGAGATACATGGAAGAATAATCGTCCAATGAGATCTCTGTCTTGTTCAAGTGCGTGACGCCTAAACCGGCATAGAGGTTCTTGCGGTGATAGTAAAGCCCGGCATTCATGTCGAAGCCCATTCCGCTTGCCTGTGTTTTTGGAATCGCTTGGTCTTCCTGTTGGTGGAACTGGCTGGTTGGATAAAAGACCTTTTCTCCGTCAAACGACTGGTTTACCATTCCGAACTGCATTCCGATACTGAGTGTGCCGCCAAACAGTTTTTGTTTATAGGCATACTGCAAATTGACATGTGTATTGACGAAAAGCCCAATTCCTTCGGTAAAGACGACCATCCCGACGCCATGATTGGTCTTCCCTATCTTCAGCGGCATATCCGCATTGATGAAGAAGGAAGTCGGCGCCCCGTCGATCCCGACATATTGCAAACGGGACATTGCCAACATATTCAAGTCTCCCGTAACACCCGCATATGCCGGATTATAGTAACCCAGCGCCATAAAATACTGGCTCAACTGCGAGTCGTATTGCGCCCGCGCTCCCGTGAGGCCGGTTACCAAAAGGATAATAAGCAGGAGATATTTGTTCATTCGATTTTGCTATAACAACTATAAAAACAGGCAAATTTACTCGCCTTTATGAAAAAATAAACGAAAAAGAAAGAGATAAATTGTATATCAGGTCATTCTTCTTAAATAAAAAATCTTATATCATTAACAGTTTTTCAGTCCAATCTGCAAGAAATATGGGGAGATTAAGAATCGTACCATCTCGTTTCAGGTTGTTCATGGAAAAACGCAAAGCCAATCCGACAGCGAAACGATCAATGTATATTCCAAGGCTTTTACCACCCAAACGAATACCGGTTTTAACTTCCACAGGAAGTAGTGACATATTGTTTTGTAACAGGAAATCCACCTCTGCGGTCGCTTCGGATGTCCAATATCTCGGCATTGCATCGAAATGCGCAACGAAGGACTGCAACACCATATTTTCCGCCATTGCACCTTTGAACTCAGTATAAAGCGGATTTTCTGTCCAAAGTACATCTGCCGGAAGTTGTGCCATGACACGAAGTAAACCCCCGTCACACAGATAGATTTTAAATGCCGAAAGGTCGTCGTATGCACTCAACGGCAAACCAGGTTTGGAAGAACAGAAGATACGATATATCATTCCTGCGTGCTCTAACCACAATAGCCCATCCTCATATTCTCGTGCTCTCGCTCCTGTTTTGACAAGTTTATAGACAAACTTTCGATTTTCCTTTGCCAACTGAGACGGTATTGAGTTCCAAATAGCAGCAATGCGCGGAATATCCTTTCCTGGGGCATGCTTGGCAAAGTCCAAAGAGTAGGCCATCAGAATCGATTTCTGAATATCTTCAATCTCTTGTATTCCTCGCTTTTCAAGCATAGCAGTAACTGCAGCAGGCATTCCTCCGCAAACCTGATAGCGGCGATATGCCTCTCCGACACGGCCCATGACTATTTCGGGCAATGGGGCTATCTCCGTTAAATTTTCCAGATATTCGTACATTTGTGGCGTATCGGCACGCAGAAATTCCCGGAACGTAACCGGATACATTCGCAAAAATTCTACTTTGCCGACCGGGAACGAATCTCCCTGCGAGAGAGACACTCCTAATAAAGATCCTGCCGCAAGGATATGATATTCGGGAGTTTCTTCGCAGAAATATTTTAAACTGTTCAGAGCCTTGTTGCTCTGCTGGATCTCATCGAAAATAATCAATGTCCGTTCCGGTTCGATAGGATATTCCGTATAGAGCCGGAGAATATCGATTAACCGTCCAGGGCTTTTCGTATTCTCGAACTCTCGGCATAATTCCTCCGATGCATCGAAGTTAAAGTAGGCAACGTAGTCGAAATACTCCTCTCCGAACTTTCGCATGATCCACGTTTTTCCAATCTGACGTGCTCCCTGAATAATGAGCGGTTTACGTTCAGGTCGCTGCTTCCATTTAAGCAAAGCGGCCATTATATCTCTTTTGATCTCCATATTATATTCGCATTTTTCGTTCGTAAATCACATTTTTCCAATATGATTTGTGCAAATATACACATTTATGTAAGATAAAACGTGGAGCAACAGTCCTTTCCTATAAAAACACCAGCGCGACAAACAAATCATACTTGTTTATCGCGCAGTTTCTTAATTTTAATCTATTTAAATGAGATTAATATTCCTCCTCATTGAAGAAAAAGTCTTCTTTACTTGGATAGTCGGGCCAGATATCTTCCATGCATTCATAAATCTCACCTTCGTCTTCCATTTCCTGCAAATTTTCAATCACTTCCAGTGGCGCACCAGAACGTTGTGCATAGTCAATCAATTCATCCTTGGTTGCAGGCCAGGGTGCGTCTTCCAGTTTTGAAGCTAACTCTAATGTCCAATACATAGCTGTCAAGTATTAATAACCACCTTACGGCGGTCAGGTTCTCAAATTTTCCGCAAAAATAAAACAATATTCTTTAGATGCAAGTATAATCCCAGATAATTTCTTTGCCATTATTCCGTATGCATTCCTTACGTGCCAGAACAAACAGATAATCAGACAATCTGTTCATGAAAACCAGGACAGGTTCTTCAACCGGAATTGTCTCTGCCAAACGGTAGATCTGGCGTTCGGCACGCCGGCAGACTGTCCGGCACACATGCGCCAAAGAGGCCGGGCGGCTTCCTCCCGGCAAAATGAAGTTGCGCATCTTGGGCAGTTCGTTATCCAGGCGGTCTATTTCCCGCTCGATACGGGTGATCGTTTCCGGCATCACCTTACTTTCTATTTTCAGCTCCGTGTTTTCCTGATCGGTTGCCAGATAGGAACCGATCGTAAACAACTTGTGCTGAATAAACAGCAGGAAGTCCTGATCCGCTTTCTCTTCGAGCGAAGTGATCAACAATCCGATAAACGAGTTCAGTTCGTCGACCGTACCATAGCTCTCGATACGTTGGTGCGCTTTCGACACCCGTTCGCCGCCAACTAAGGAAGTGGTTCCCTTGTCGCCGGTCCCTGTGTATATAATGCTCTTTTTCATATGACAATAACTTATCGTTTTATTATATAATCGCACATCCTTGCCAGATGTTGCAAAAAGAGTACAATATTCGTCAGATTCCGGGATTTGTGCAAGGATTCGGATTATTTATTTTATCGGAAAGAAAGAATTGCAGGATCGACGCTTTATTACTACTCCTTACTTATTGTGTAATTTTCCGAAATATCCGTTGGTCCAAATCGAAACAGTAGTGCATGAAATTTGAATTTTTATCCCTTATATTTCAAATTACCTGCAAGGGTAATATTTTTTAACAAACAGATATTCTGTTAAATCGCTGAAAACTATGTAGATATGTATATTGGCATTTTGAAAGGGGTTGTTGTAAGTTTTAACATAACTGAAGGATGTATATAGATGAATCTAAAGATGGGAAATCTGACATTCTGGTAAATTGTTTATCAGGATATATTTATTGTATAGCAGCAACAAATTTGTTTTATTGATTTTAATGTTATTCCTTTGCTTTTATACTGATAATTAATTACTTTTGAGAATTATTAGTTTGGATGCTAAATCGGAGTCCAAGATATCCAGTATGAATTTAAAAATCATTTTTTGATTGATGCTGCTCTGTTATATCAAGCGAGGAGAGTGAACATCGCTTTTCAAGAACAAGGGTTTGATCCTGATATTAATTATGGCGAGCAGCAGCCGGGCGGCGCTATTTATGATAATACAAAATTATTTAACGGACTATCTTTGAATGTTGTCGCCGGTTATAAACTATGGAGAGGGCTAAAGGCCGGAATTGGAGTGGAACCGACAGTTTATTTCAATACGAAAGCCAAAGCCAATTTGGAGGATAATAAATTCGATATTCCTCTTGTTGTGAAAGTCGGTTATGATTTCAACTGGTTTCAGGTCGACCTGTCTTACAAAAATGGATTTAAACGGATTTATTGGAATCATGTAGTCGGCAATACGGAAACAAGGGATCTTCAATTATCGATTTTTGTCCCGATTTTCAAATAATATTGCCGGAATACGGGCAACCTTTTTAGGGGTAACTGCTTGTGTCCGGATAAAGAGTCAGAAATAAACGATATAATCTCTTTTATGTAACTTCTTGTTGAAAAACACGATTCCCATTGAATACAGGTCGATTGTTACCGTTACTTCGGGATGACTGCATACTTTCTGCCAGAACTCGCGCATTTTGCGGCTGGCTTTGATACCTTCGAAGACAAAAACCGTATCGCCGTGCACATGTTTTAGACAGGTCTCAAACAGCCAGCTATTGTTTTGCTGCTCATACAGGGTATTGAAAAAGACAAAATCGAGTTGCTCCATGTCTTTCAAGGCTTTTGGGAGTAAATCTTTATATCCTCCGACACGCAGGTCGACTGGGTTACGGGCGGCTTTGCTGAAAGCGATACGGGCGATGGAGGCAAACTCCGGTACGTTTTCCAGAGCGATACATTTCAGATCGGATGCATATGAAGTCAGATACAAAGTGGACAGGCCCATAGAGGGGCCAATCTGAAGGATATGCTTCGATTTGAAATAGTTGGCAAGACGGAAAAGCAAGGCGCCGTGCTTGGGCCGTATCGCTTCGCGTTCGACAATCCGGCCGATCGTGCGGCGGCGCATCTTCCCCTTTTGCTGGCGGTCGGGATAAGTGATCTCGCCATTCTGGAAAAGCAGTTGCTTACGGATCAGTTCGATGTCGTAGAAGCTATAGTATTGGCAACGCTCCTCGATCACTTTCGTGATCAGGTTGAAGACAAAGGGGGAATGAACCCCGAAGCCTTTGCGGTAACGGATGCCTCTGTATAAAAGTATGCCTTTTCTTAGTGAATTAGCTTTGGGGATGATGCGCATGATTTATGATTTATGATTTATGATTTATGATTTATGATTTGTGAACCTCGATCATAAATCATAAATCTAAAATCATAAATCGTTAACTCTGCAAAGTTAATCATTTTCATGGAACATATCCATGATCTTTCCGCTAAGCTGCAAAAGGGAGATTTCGCATATCTTGGTGGAATATTCGGCGATGGATTGGCGCTCTTCTGCTTCCAGCAGGCTGTTCTGGGCTTCACGCAATTCGATACCGGACAGGTCACCCAGTTTATAGCGGTCGATCGCAATCCGGTAATTCTCCTGTGCCGCGACTAAATTCTCTTTTTCCAGGCTCCACAAGTCCAGGTTGTTGCGATAAGCCATCCAGAAATTGCTCATATCGGCTCGCAATCCCAGTTCCAGCTCTTGCGTACGCAATTCCTGGTTCTGAATCTGTATCCGGGCATTCCGTTGTTCACGTTTCCGGTTGAAACCGTCGAAAACGTTGATGCCGACCGTCACTCCGTAGTTGAGTCCGAGGCGGCGCTGGAGGTCGGTCGTTCCTACTTCGTACCAGTTCGCCGTATAGCCGTATCCGGCATTCAGTTTGACGTACGGATAGTTACGGCTCTTGATCTTTTTGTAGTCCAACTCGGAAATCACCTGGTTCTTCTTGGCGATCAGCAGGGAAGAATTGGAGGTAAGCGTGCTCTTCCAGAGTTCCACTTCATCTAAAAACGGGTTGGGAGTAATCAGGGAGTCCTTGATCTGTACCTGTTCCTCCACATCTTCCAATGCCATCAGCCGGTTCAGGCGGATACGGGAAGTATGCACTTGTTCCAACTGGTTCAGGACATTGGAACTGTCGGCATTGAAGTCGACTTGTGCCTGCTGGAGATCGAGGCGGGACATCGAGCCGATATAATACCGTTCTTCCACGATACGCAGACGTTCGCGAGACAGCTCCAATGTGGAACGGAGGTTACGGAGGCGGATCTTCTGGCGGATCAAGTTGTAGTATTCGCTCGAAAGGTCGGCGACGAAATCCTCGATCGTCATCCGGGTGTTCAGTTCGCCTAAGTTCTGCAATTCTCTCAGTTTGTCGTAAGTAGCCTGTATGCCTAATCCGTCGAAGACGGTCCAGTTCACATTCAGGCCGACGTCTGCCGTCTCGTTGTGGACACCGTTTGTTTTTTCCGTCGTTCCGTCGGACAACTTGTTATTGTTATTATTAAGCGTGCCGCTGAAGCCGCTGCTCAGATCGACGGTCGGCAGGTAACCGGCATTGCCGGGAGTTGCGTTGTTGTCGCTGATCTGTTGTTCGTTACGGATGATGCGGATGGAATAATTGCGTTCCAATCCGGTCTGGATGCAGTCATCCAGGCTGAACACTCGTTGCGCCCCGGCCGGAACGACCGCAAATACTATACATATTAATAAAAGAATCCTTTTCATATTTTGAAATTTTATCTCATGAGAGTATGTCTCACTCTCAACTTTCAACTTTCAACTTTTTTCCGTCTGTCGGTAGAAATAAAGCTGTACATCGCCGGAACGATAAACAGGGTCAGGAATGTCGAAACGATCATACCGCCCACTACGGCGATACCCATCGCGATACGTCCTTGTGCCCCTTCGCCCGAAGCATATACCAGCGGAACCAATCCTAAGATCGTCGAAATACTGGTCATCAGGATCGGACGCAGACGCTGTGTGGATGCCGAGCGGATCGCTTCTGCCATGCTCAATCCCGCTTCCTGGCGTTGGTTGGCAAACTCTACGATCAGAATACCGTTTTTTGCCACCAGACCGATCAGCATGATGATACCGATCTGACTGAATATATTCATGGTCACGCCTGAATAGCTCATAAAGATCAACGCCCCCGCAATAGCCAGCGGAACCGTGAACATCACGACCAGCGGATCTTTGAAACTCTCGAACTGCGCGGCCAGGACCAGATAGATCATGAACAGCGCGAGGATCATGGCAAACATCAAACTGGACGAGCTTTCGCGGAACTCTTTCGACTCGCCCGACAGAGCCGTACGGAAACTGTTGTCCAACGTCTCCGAGGCGATGCGGTCCATTTCGTCCAGGCCGTCACCGATCGTATAGCCCTTGTTGAGGCCGCTGGAAACCGTTGCCGACACAAAGCGGTTGTAACGATACAACTGAGGCGGGGCAACGTCTTCTTTCAGCGTGACGAGGTTGTCCAGCTGGATCATCTCTCCGGCATCGCTGCGGACATAAATGGATTTCAGGTCCAACGGCGTGTTGCGCTGTTGACGGTTGATCTCGCCCAATATCTGATACTGTTTCCCGTTCATGTAAAAATATCCCATACGCTGGCCGCTCAACGCATATTGTAGTGTCTGGGCAATCGTGCGGGTGCTGACACCCAATGAAGAGGCTTTGTCGCGGTTGATCTCGATACGGGCTTCGGGTTTCGTAAACTTCAGGTTTACATCCGCCATTTGGAACACCGGGCTTTCGCTTACCTTCTGCATAAAAGCGGGCAAATATTCCTGTAGTTTCTCTAAGCTGGTCGCCTGTAAGACATATTGTACGGGCATACCTGCGCGACGTCCCCCGAAAGTTGACTGTTGCTGGACGAAAGCACGTGCTTCTGTCTTGCCGCGTACATTCTTCGACAGCACGTCGGCAATCTCCATCTGCGAACGCTCACGATCTTTGATGTCGGGGAGCAAAATGGTGATATATCCGTTGCTGTTATTCGCACGAACCGTCAGGGCTTGCCGCTCGGGAGCCAGCGTGTCGGCCATGGCGGCCACTTGGTCCGTAAAGTCGCGGATGAACTCGAAAGTAGCCCCTTCTTGTGCGCGTATATTGATCGAAATGGATGAACGGTCTTCCAATGGAGAAAGCTCGGAGCGGATGGTCCGCCAGAAATAACCGATGGAACCGAAAAGGATCACGACAATCGGTATGGACCACCACTTGTGGTTCAGGAATGCATTCAGCGACTTCGCATAGATATTGTTCATGCCTTCGAAGAACGGTTCCGTTTTCGTGTACAGCCAGCCTTTGTTCTCGCGTTTTCTCAGTAGCTTGGTCGCCAACATCGGCGTAAAGGTCAAAGCCACAAAGGAAGATATTGTTACGGAGCCGGCGATCACGATACTGAACTCCTTGAACAAGCGTCCTGTCATACCTTCCATAAAGACAATCGGGAGGAATACGGATACGAGTGTTACCGTTGTAGATACGACGGCGAAGAATATCTCTTTCGCCCCGTCTATACCGGCCTCTTTCGGTTCCATTCCCTGCTCGATGCGGACGTAGATGTTCTCTGCCATCACGATCGCGTCGTCCACCACCAATCCGACCGAGAGCACTACTGCCAACATGGTCAACACATTGATGGAGAACCCGGAGACATACATCACAAAGAATGCTCCGACCAATGATACGGGGATGACGACTACCGGGACAAGCGTCACACGCCAGTCGCGTAGGAACAGGAAGATAATCAATACCACGAGTAGAAAAGCCACATAGATGGTTTCCTCCACTTCTGCGATGGAAGCCCGGATGAAGCGGGTATTATCGTACACCATTTCGACCGTTACGTCTTCCGGCAGGTCTTTCTTCAACTGCTCGATACGTTGGTAGGCTTCATCGGCAATTTCGATCTGGTTGGCGCCCGGTTGCGGGATGATGACGTCGATAACCATCGGTTCGCCGTTCTTGCGCATCACGCTTCGCAAATCTTCCGGGCTTACCTCGGCTCGCCCTACGTCTTGGAAGCGGATGATATTGTCGCCGTCACGCTTGATGATCAAATCATTGAATTCCGTTGCTGTATGCATCAGTCCTAACGTACGGATAGACAAGTCGATCGTGTTCCCTTCAATGCTGCCGGAAGGAAGCTCGACATTTTCGGCGTCCACCGCGTTCTTCACATCCAGTGGGGTAACTCCGTAGCCGGCCATTTTGATCGGGTCCAGCCACAGGCGCATGGAGTAACGCTTTTGTCCCCAGATGTCCACGCCACTCACGTTCGGAATGGTCTGAAGCCGTTCCTTCACCGTCAGTTCGGCGATTTCACTCAGCTCCATCAACGAGCGCTTGCTGCTTCGAATACCGATTTGCATGATCGGGGTAGCGTCGGCGTCTGCTTTTGATACCGTCGGCGGGTCACAGTCGCGAGGCAGGTAACGCTGGGCACGCGAAACTTTGTCGCGTACGTCGTTGGCCGCCGTTTCCAGGTCGACCGAGAGTTCAAACTCTACTGTGATACGGCAACTGCCCTGGCTACTGACGCTACTTAGCGAGCGAATGCCGGGAATACCGTTGATATTCTGTTCGAGCGGCTCCGTGATCTGGTTCATGATGACTTCGGCGTTGGCTCCCGGATAGGTTACGTTGACCGAAATGATCGGGTTGTCCACACTTGGAAACTCACGGACACCTAAGAACTTATAACCGATCATCCCGAACAACAGAAGGATGATCGTCATCACGGTCGAGAGTACCGGCCTCTTTATGCTGATTTCAGAAATATTCGCCATGCTGCTTTGTTACTTCAGGTTATCGATCGATACTTTCATTCCCGTACGAAGCTGCATCACGCCGGATGTAATCACCGTGTCACCCACGCTCAGCCCTTTCAATACCTGGACCTGGCTTTCTGTACGGAGCCCTAAGATAATCTCGGCAGGTTCGGCCACGCCGCTCTTATACAGGTAGACGATGTTCTTTCCCATTTCCGGGATCAGTGCCTCGCTGGGGATCGCCAATGCGTCTTTTATGTCACGGCGGGTGATTTCGACAGAGGTGTAGCGTCCCGGCACGATCGACTCGTCCCGGTTCGGATAGGTCGCACGCACTTTCAACGAACGGGTTGCTTCGTCGATTTTACTTTCTACGGCATAAACGGTTGCTTTGTAGTCTTGCATCATGCCGACAGACGAGTTCATCCTGAACACGATCGGCGTACCGTCTTTGATGTCGGCAGAATAGCGTTCGGGAACGGAAAACTCGATTTTCAGGGGAGATATTTTTGTCAGCTTGGTGATAACGGTCGAGGGAGAGGCATAGGCGCCTTCGCTGACGTTGCGGAGGCCGATAATCCCGTCGAACGGCGCCCGGAGTTCGGTCTGGGCGATGTTGGCTTTTACCAGTTCGATGTCTGCCATCAGCTTTTCATATTCAGTAGCCACCTGTTCATAGGCCTCCTGGCTGACCGCATCTTTTTCCAAAAGCGTATGCTGGCGGTACACACGGTCCTTGGCTAAAGGCACCTGCGCTTCCAACTTCTTCAGTTCCGCCTGTAATGGCTTGTCGTTGATCTTGGCAAGTAGGTCACCGGATTTCACATGCGTACCTTCCGTAAAATAGATGGCCACGATCTTGCCCGACGATTCGAACGAGAGGTCTACCTCTTCATCCGGGATCGTACTGCCGGTTACAATGGTCTTATCGGTAAGGGACTGATATTTCAGTACTTCCGCATTAATATTCAAAACTTGTTTCCGAACTTGGCTTCCGGCTGGCGGAACCACTTCGGCAGCATCTTTTGATGCTTTCATACGGCTTTTAATCTGCGGGTAAGCGATCATCCCGGCAATCATCAAAACAATCGCAGCCGTCACGCTCCACTTCACTCTCTTCGTCATATTTTCCAGGTATTCTACTTAAAAACACTTATCGACACGTAAATATACACAAGTACGCGAAATTATAGACGGATTAGGTGCAAAAAGGTTTAATGGATAGCATTTTTTTATTTTAGTCCGGCAGAAAAAAAAGACAGCAAGGACCTTCACAGGCACTTGCTGTCGAACACAAATTATGTTGAAAATCGTTTAGTCTTCCGTGATAACGGAAAACTCAGCAATTCCAACACGTTTTACGTTATCCACTATTCGTGTTGCCTTAAAAACTAATTTTCGGCCTTTGACAGGCGCAAAGCGTATTTCTTGTTCGATTGGGTTATGTTTGATGTTCGAGAACTCGCCCGAAGCCACGACCTTTCCATCCACAGACAATTGATAGTTTGAAATATGCCCTTGCGAATCGCGTCCCTGGTTAGGAGTGTAAACAAAACCGCTTATCGTATGAGGGGCCGCTAACTCTACTGCTATTTCGTTTTTGCTTTCGGGCAGGTAATAGGTGGAATAACCGTTTCCGTCAAACATGAGATTTGTCCGCTCATCGGCAGGGCTGACCACCTTGTAATCGGCTGCAGGCAAGTCGAAACGACGGATGGCTACAGGACCGGATTTTCCGGACTGCGCATCATAAGTAATCGCTTTGACGGTTCCTTTCTTGTCCAATATAAACGGAACTTCATATTTTGCAGACTGTGCCGTCGGCTCCGTTCCATCCGTCGTATAATAAATGTCGGCTCCTTCGCTTTCCACATCTATATGAACTTCGTTTTTCGCATTCCGCGCGATACGCGGCTGTTCCAACAGCGGGGGAGCCAGAAAAGCTTCCACATTATTGATACATAACGGGCCTTTTGCTTCTGTGAAATGAATACGCAAAGCATCTGCCGGAGTCGTTTTGAAGCGGATGATACGTTTGTAACCTACTGTCGAAAGCGTATCGGCTGTTTCCACCGGCAGCCATTTTCCATCCTTTTCCACTTCAAGCGTAAAGGCGCATACACGTTGTCCAAGAGGTATGTACTCTTGAATCAGCACTCGGTTCAGCGAGGTTCCTGTCGGTAATGGGAAGGTTAGCGAACCTGACGTCACCCCATCGGAAGTTGCCCAATAAGAATCCCAACTGTCGTCCGTCACATTCGATGCCTTATAAGCACCTCCACGGGTTTCGCTTGCCTTAGGCTTGATACCTGCCAACAGATTATCTTTCAACTCTGCCTGGATCGTATGATACCAGTCGACGGCACGCGCCGAATCGACCGGATGAATTTGTCCGCTCAATGCTACCGGGAAGTTCAGCAGAAAGTTGGCATTATGTCCCACACTGCGATAATACAAATCGACCAGATTCGGAACAGTACGAACCTGATGATCTTCACGATGATGATAGAACCATCCCGGACGGATCGATACGTCGCATTCTCCCGGCAACCACTGGTTCCCGTCTTTCATCCCCCATTGGTTTTGTGTATAATGCGTCTCCTTGTCCAACGAATAAGGCGACCAGTTTGTTTCACCAGCCCAACCGGATTCGTTGCCGATCCAGCGGATATCGGGAACCGTTCCGCCGAAGATCATCGCTTCCGGATGTTTCGCTTTGATCATTTCGCGGGCAGTCTCGTAGCCATAATAGGTTTTCGGATCGATCGAACGTGTTTCATTCGTCCCACCGTACCAACCATTTCCTCCGTTCGCCCCGTCAAACCAGAACTCGAACAACGGACCGTAGTTGGAAATCAGTTCGTTGATTTGCTCATGATAGGTCTTCTGGTATCCTTCCCGCCCATATTCGGCATTATGGCGATCCCAGGGAGAGAGATAAAGCCCGAACTTCAGGCCATGCTTCTTACAGGCATCGGACAGTTCCCGCACCATGTCGCCTTTTCCGTTTTTATAAGGTGAGTTAGAGATATTATAGTCGACCGTCTGGGTTGGCCAAAGGCAAAAGCCGTCGTGGTGCTTAGCTGTCAGGATCACCCCTTTCAGGCCGGCAGCTTTGATGATACGTACCCATTGTTCGCAATCCAAGTCTGTCGGATTGAATGTTTCCGCAGGCGTATTTCCATAGCCCCATTCCAAATCATTGAACGTGTTCAACCCGAAATGCACGAATGCATAATTTTCCATTCTCTGCCATTTGATTTGCTCCGGCGTTGGAACAGGCAAAACAGGTGCAGGTGGCTCTATTTCCTTGCAGGAAAGAAACAACCCGGCAAACATACCGGTGATTAAAAGATTCTTTGTGTTCATGTTGTTATTTTATAAATGAGATTTTCCGGTTTTTCCCTTCTTTTATTCGGGAGACTAATTTGTATGTATCCGTTTTCACCTTCCCCTTGACAAATTCCGGAATATTATACGATTTGGTGAGAAGCGTATAGTAGTCCGTTGATTTTTGGGGTAGGACGAACGGCTTCGAGAGAATGCCTCCTTCACCGACATGAGCAATGAAAGGACGTGTGTATAAGCCATCCAAACGACGACTGCTGAATACCACCCATTTACTGTTGGACGACCAGGAATGATAACTGTCTGTATCAGGACTGTTGGCTTCTTCTGTTGGAACTTGCGTACCTGTGCTCAGGTCAAACATACACAGATCCGCATCTTTATGCCAGATAGGGAATGTCCCGTAAGATGTCGTTGTACAAAGTAGATATTTTCCGTCTGGCGAGACACGGGGAAACAAGATGCTTCGCTGCTCTGTTTCCGCCTGAAAGATCGTGTCGACAACAGAACCGAATGTCCGGCTTTCTGGATCGAAAGAAATACGACAAAGGCTATAGCGAAGGTCACGCAATTCGCCCGGAACCTTCAATGCCGGGGCTGAACAAAAGTAAAGTTGTTTTCCATCCGGTGAAAAGGTGGGGAATGTTTCAAAACGCTTTTTCGAGAACAATGCTTGCGTCGTGATGATTTCCTGTTTTTCTACATCGTAGACGACTACATCCGATGCCTTGTCATATACTTCTGTACGATGTACCGGATGCGTATCCTGAGTTGTATTATTGGTGGAAAAAGCAACAAACTTCCCCGAAGGATGCCAGGAAGGATAGACTAATGCCGATATCGTCTGATCGGTTTTTGTATCGAGCGTTTTTATCCGATCGTCATCCACAAGCACGGTACAGCCATACTTTGCACGGACATGGAACAGCATTTTATTCGGGTCCTGCATGCAAAACGAATGGCAGTTTATGCAATTATTATCCATCAGGCGGTTTTCCAGAATCGGCTCCTGATCGAAAGAAGCCAGTTCTCGCTGATAGATTCCCATCTCGTTCCACAGCTGGTAACCGGGATCGATCAGGCGGTAAGCGATATACGGATCGACCGGATCTTCCGAAACCCGAATATGGAACGGAAGAAAGGCTTTCCATTTCCCCTTTTCTTCTGTCAGGACAGAGATCTCAATCTGCTTCCCTTTTGCCGCAGTTAATAATTTGTTCCAGTCTGCATTGGGAATGGAAAAGGCTCCGTCGGAGGCATAAACGGTAAATGTATATCCTTCGGTTGTAAATACCGCACACGTTTTCCCTTCCGTCCGCACGGCGAAGTTCAAAGGTGCAATCGATTGCGGCACGGTCACGCCGGTATAATCCGGATAGATGGCCGGCAGTTCATCTATCTGTCCAGATACGGCAGGTGGTTGGTTGGAAGAACATCCTCCCAACAGCAAAAGGAATATGCAGAAAAGCAATTGTTTCATTTATTTATCGTATTAAACATATAATAGTACCAATATGTCTTGCCATATTCGGAAGCCAAAGCTACCGCAGGGTTCTGTCCCGAGCGGGAAACGTCCTGCACCTTCTGCATAAAGGCGATCGCTCTGTTTCTTACTTTGATGCTTACTCCATGCTCCAACCAGAAGTGCGGATCATTGGGACTGCAAATTACGATTGCCTCCTGCTGGCATTCCGTCATATCGTGCCAGGCGGAAGAACGGTACAAGCTTTCCTGCAGGGTTTTATAAGTTTCAATATCTTTGTTCAACAGTAAAAACGAAGTCAAATACTGCAAGCCGGCTTTATTATCCGGACAAGCCGGAACCAGATGAATCAGAGTACTGACCGGATCTGTATATATTTCAGGTATAAGTGTTTCCGATTTCCAGCAACGGCGTTTCACTCCCAATTCCTTATCATCCTTTATGGCCTGGTCATTATAGAGGAAACGTCGATGATCGGTAGCCCAATCCTTATAATACCAAGTGTTCTCCAATAACCGGATATATTTTTCTGCGACCGGATAAGCACCGGTAATGAGATTGGTTTCCACCAGCCTTTTCAACATTCGGGGATTTCCGGAAGGGTGTGAGCTGACAAAAGCTTCAAAGGCGAACTTCTGTGCCGTACTAATAATTCCCATACAGTAATAGAGGTCGCTATGCAGTTCCGCTGTAAATACCGACTGGTCCCAGCGTAACATCAACGTCTCGATCCCGCGTTGCGGATAATCCAACAACCTTTCCGAAAGTATCCCTTTATGGGCAAGCGCTAAGTTCAAACCGCACATACGGCGCTTGGACAGAGTGGTTTGATTAAACGACGTTATCACCTTATCCCATTCTCCATTGCGAATATAATAGTCTTGTTCGAGATGGTCGATCGTATCTAATCGTCCCCAACGCATAATTCCCTCATAAGCTACGAACCCTATTACCACCCACTGAATCCCGATCCAAATACATTTTTTCTTTAAAGATGTGGGTTCTTTCCATTTTCTTAAATACGCGCCCAATACCATCATAACCGGCAAGGCATACCAGGAATAATAGATCCGGGAAGTGTGTAACATCGGATCATAATAGGCATCCGGTAAAAAAGCGAACTTCAAATTCCTGCTGAATCCTAAATAAGCTCCGATAACAGCAGACAAAATGGCAACAAGCGGATAGACCAAACTTGTATATTTTTTATTTCCATTGGTAAGGAATTCAAACAACAAAGCAGAAAGAGCAAATAAATGAACAACAGGTCCGCCAACCCAATATAATACAGGGATTAAGCAAATTCCGTATATCAACCGAATCTTAGGCTTCAGATTCGTGTACAACCATAAGAAGAATAATAAAAAAAGATAGGCGATCGTTCCTTGTTCTTGATAATCGTAATCCAATTGCATAATAAATAAGGAAAGCCAAGGAAGCAGGCCAACAAAAGGAAGATCGTCCCGCAATGCTATTTTTTTTAAAAAGAGAAAAGAAAAAAAGGCAATACCTGTCAGAGTAAGTGCAGCGATAACAGGCCCTATACCTATTACGACATAAAACTGAGAAAGAAACTCTGAAATATAAAGAGCGACACCACCGGCCTGCCCTAATGTAGTAGCTGCGTATTGGTTTGTAAACTGGAACATTTGCAATTGCTCCTTAAAGGGGAACAAATAGCAAAAGGTATAATAAAAGACTGTCACTTGCAAAAGGAACAAGAGAAAACCGGATATTAAGCTTTTATATTTCATATAGATATATAATAAAAAGACAGGAAGGCTATGTCAAAATAATTTTTGACACAGTCCTTTCCTGTCAATTATTTATTATTTCCAACCTGGGTTCTGTTCCAGATTCGGATTCAATGTCAATTCGTCTGTCGGTAATGGGCTTAACCAACGCTTATCGTCGGCAGACCATTTGCGACCTGCATCATTCAAACTTTTGCTCGGATATTGGTACAAATAAGTTTTACCTTGATATTCAATAACCGGACGACCATCTTCACCTCCAAATGTGATATTTCCTGGTTTATATTGTTCACGAACAGCATCGGTAACTCGAACACCGAACATGGTTTTTGGGTTTTCTAAAGCAGTCATACCATTCCAACGTTTCAAATCGTCTAAACGGAAGCCTTCTGCAATCAGTTCAATACGACGTTCGCGACGGATTTCATAAATCAGGGGAGATACAGAATAACCATAATTGATGGCTGCTGGGTCGGCTACCGGGGTGGTTGTCAAATGAGGCATATCTACACGATCACGCAACAGATTAATGGTCTGATCCAACACAGCTTGAGTACATTGTCCTAATTCTGCATTTGCTTCTGCATTGATCAGCAAAACTTCTGCATAACGATATACAAACCAGTCATAAGAAGTCTGGTTCGCTTCCCATTGTGCCTGTAACGGAGAACGGTATTTTACACATGGATAGCCTGTTACGGCACCTGTTGCACCACAATCAGGATAAGGATTCGTCTGACGCTCTCCATTAATGATCGTGTAAGGCTTATGCTGGTTGTCTACTATCTGATACATGCGCGGATCGCGATTTTCAAATTCATTATCCAACGTTTCATCACCTTTATACTGATCACTGATGGATATTGGTTTTCCATCTATGCAAAGAAATGATTCGACAAAGTCTTTAGACAAACCAGTTCCGTTGCTTCCTGCCTGACGGCCTGTCTCATGCATTAAAACACCTGTTTCATAGATTCGTGCCAAAATGCATTCTTTGTTCTTTGTCAAATCTTCCTGGACAAACTGATTTGAATAATACAAAGGATAATTCTCAAATGGATCTTGACCGCAACCGGTATCTGAGCCTTTGACAATCTCATAATTTCCTGTTGCGATAATGTCATTTGTCAGACTAACTGCCTTTCTCAATAGCTCTTCTGAAGAAGGAGTACCGCTTTCATTATGGTATTTTTTGTATGTGCCGAAATACAGACATACACGTGCTAATTGAGTACGAGCTGCATCTTTAGTCAAACGGCCACTTTCCTGCTGTCCATAATCAGGTAACCACTGAATCGCAAATTCCAGATCTTCTATGACCTTGCCCAATACGAAATCACGAGAATCCCGACCTTTATAAAGTTCTTCCGTATCAGAAGTCTGCAAATCCTTTTCATACCAAGGAACATCTCCGAATTTTTTTATCTTACCAAAATAATCCAATGCACGGAAAAAACGAACTTCGGCTACATACAGATTGATTTCGTTTTCAAGACCTTCCACACGCTTATAGCGTTGCAGGAAGAAGTTACACGCACGGATATTATTCCATTTCCAATCTGCGTTATCAGCCGTTGTCGGAATTACGATTTCGTTGAACAGTGTTGAACTGTAATTGGTTGTTACGCAATTGTCGCTTGTGTTGTCCTTGTCTACGCCTGGTTTATCCAAATTATCATATAAACCGTTTGCATAATATTTCAGATCGCTAACCTTGGTCCAATACGATTCGTCTGTAAAAGAATCGATTGGCTTTTTATCAGTCACATCGCAGGAGTTCATCAATCCTACAGCTGCAACCATTCCAAAAATATATTTCAGTTTCATATATGTTCCTTGTTTTTTGTTAGAATGTTAAATTAAGTCCGATAGAATACTTCTTCTGAATCGGATAAGACATATTATTCAAAGTCTCAGGATCGAATGAATCGATAAGAGGAGTGAATGTTAACAAGTTTTCGCCCAATACATATACTCTCAGACGGCTGATGCCAACTTTAGAAAGATGTTTTTGTGGAATTGTATAACCGATGGTCAAATTCTTCAAGCGCAAATAAGCGGCATTTTGTAAATAACGATCTGTGTTTTGTCTATTACCGCCGTTTACCCAAGTCGGACGTGGGAAATATGCACCTGTATTTTCAGGGGTCCAATAATCCAAAGCTTCTTTCAAAGGAGTATCCCATTCTGAAGTGATTCCCCAGAAAGCATTGCCGCCGCACATGTAATCACGTTTTCCAATACCTTGCCAGAACATTTCAAAGTCAAAACCCTTGTATTCGAAGCCGGCAGTTAAACCGTAACTGTAGCGAGGAGTATCATTACCGATGATTTTTTCATCTCCCATATTGCTTAATGTTTTACCCTTCGTGATTTTTCCATCATTATTACGGTCGACGTAGCTTACATCACCTGCTGCCCATGTCCCGCCATATAATTCGGATTTGTCTAATTTCTGTGCATCAGCATCTGTTTGATACAAACCATTGGATTCATAACCATAAATTGTTCCAATTTTATACCCTTCGTAATACATGTTTTTATTGTCTTTATCTCGAAGAGTTCCTGTCGGATTAGCAAATCGGGTAATTTCAGATTGATAGTCAGATAAAACACCTTTTACCCAATAGGCAAATCCACTTTCCAAACGATCGTTCCATCCAAGGGACAATTCCCATCCTGTTGTTTTCAAATCAGCAGCATTTTCAACTGGAACACTGGCCCCTAATACAGCAGGTAATGCCTGTCCGGCAGTTAACATGTCTTTTGTATCACGACGATACCAGTCAAAACCGGCACTCAAGCGCTGGTTTAAGAAAAGAGCATCGAAACCGAAGTCCATCTGATTAACAGTTTCCCAAGTAAATGCAGCGCTAACCAGGCCTGCCGGTGTAACGGCTACTGGACGAGCACCGCCTAAAATCATACCATAGCTGGTGTTTGTTCCATAAGATGCCAAATAAGGGAAGTTTCCTAAATCTCCTGTAACCTGATTACCCAACGAACCGTAAGATGCACGGATCTTCATATCATCCCACCATGTTCTCAATGGTTCCCAAAATGATTCCCCGGAAATGCGCCACGCTGCAGATACTGATGGGAAAAATGCATAACGATCATCTTTCGGGAATTTGGAAGAACCGTCATAACGTCCGTTAAATTCAATCAGATAACGTTGTTCGTAGTTATAGTTCAACCGGAAGAAGAAACCGTTGATAGACCAGTGAGTTTCTTCATATCCGACGTTCTTTTCACCTGTAGCTAAATTCATTGCTGGATTAGAATCGTCAATCAATCCTTTACGACCTGCCCAAAAATATTTATTATGCTTATATTCCTGATTATAACCAGCCATCACCTTGAAATTGTGAGAGCTATTAAAAGTTTTTGTATATTCGGCAAAAGCATTGAAAGCTGTATAATAATCCTCGTTGTTTGTCATTACTACACTGCTTGGGTTTGTCCAGGGATAAACACCTTCTGTTCCAGCAACAGCTTTATATTCCGTAAAACTCTGCACATGTTGTTTAGAGCCTTTATTATACATATTGAATGTATAGTCTGCATTTATAATCAGTCCTTCCAATGGAGTAATACGGATAGCCCCTGTCATCCACAAGTCGTTTTGTTTATAATCGTTATTACCGCCTTGTGCCTGTAGGGCGATTGGGTTCGTATAGCTACCCATGCCTGCATAGTAACGTTGTCCGTTATCTACATATTGCTTACCACCAAGTGTTGTAATTCCTAATGACGGATCGTTGATTGCAGCAGCTCCGGCTGTATTATATAAAAGTCCGGTGTGTCCGTGATAAACAGGCATTAACGGGCTTAGGTCGTTTTTCATCATACCACTATAGGCCTCGATCCCAGACCATGCCGTGGAGTTCATTGCTGTTGTTCCACCGGAAGGGTGAGACTCTTTCGTATAGGTATGCATAACTTTGGCAGAAACATTTAACCATTTCGTGACGTCGGTCGAGATGTTCATGTTTACGTTAAATTTATGGTAGCTATCATCTGCCTCTTTTAGCAAACCTCCAACATCATTATAGCCTACAGAGGCATAATAAGTCGTTTTTTCACTACCCCCGTTAACATTGATATTATACATTTGAGAGAAGCTTGCTTTTTTATACAATTCGCGGAACCAGTCTGTATTACCACAGTACTGCCACTTGTTAGGATCGGAAGATTCGTTATAAAATTCAGGATAAGCATACTCACCATTGGCGTATGCTTCTGCGTATTTATAAACATCTTCATTATAATAATGGCCGTTGCCACCACCATTCTGGTAGGCCAAATCCTTCATTGTCAGGAATTCCATTGAATTTGCATTCCGAATTCGTTTTGATGGACTTTGCCAATAACCATTAGCTGTCAAAGATACTTGTGGTTTACGTTCTTTTTTCCCTTGTTTAGTTGTTATCAAAATTACACCATAGGCGGCACGCGCACCATAAATAGCAGCAGATGCTGCGTCTTTCAATACGGAGATAGAGGCAATATCGTCCGGATTAACTAAGTTTGCATCCATCTGTACGTTATCGACCAATACTAACGGACTACCACCATTGATAGATGTTGTACCACGAACATTGAAATCAGATCCTTTACCTGGAGCACCGGATTGGATGGTTACATTTAAGTTTGGAACGACACCCTGCAGACCTTGTCCGATATTAGCGATAGGACGGTTTTCCAAAACATCACCCGCTACTTGTGCAACCGCACCGGTCAGGTTGGCTTTCTTTTGTGTACCATAACCTACGACGACAACTTCTTCAAGAGCTTGTGAATCTTCCTTCAAATTGACTTTTAAAGATGATTGTCCGGTGTACTTGATCTCCTGAGTAACATATCCAATAAAAGAAATTTGGATAATAGCTCCTTTGTTTACACCTTCTAATGTAAAGTTACCGTTCATATCGGTAACGCTACCGTTAGTAGTCCCTTTTACTACTACAGATGCACCGGCTACAGGACCTAAGGCATCTTCTACAATACCGGACACTTTCCCATTTTGCTGGGAAATGTTCGTTTCTTGCTTAAACGGTGCAGTTTCGGCAAAAGCACCAACGGGGACAGCTAAGGCTCCCGAAAGCAAAATTAAACTGATAAATTTAGTTTTTTTCAACATAGAGTATATATTTAAAAGAAATAATACATCCTACGAAAATGGCTTTCATCCGTTGAGTGTCTTGTTAGATCAGGCTCATTAGATTTGGCATACTTTTATTGCGTTTTCTGTGTTTTTAAATTAGTTCTATCAGAACTCATGCATTTGTAAAGAATTATATGTAGTAGATGTGAATTTTTTACAATCGGTGCGATTAACAGATGAGCTACAAGTTGGTTTTCGTAGAAAAATAAACTCTAATGTTTGATATTGCCTGATATATGTTAGGGATCTGTAAATTGGAATTGTTAAAATTGAGGCCGATGGGATTTTTTTTTAATAAAAAACACACAACGAAATGAAAAATTCATATCTTTGACCCGGATATAAGATGTCCAAAAACCATAGTTCTGATAGAACTCATACCTTATTTCTTGGTATTAGCCGTTAAAAAATAATCTTATTTTATAATATTGCATATTTGTCTGACTATTTTGTGGTTATGCTATTTTCAATCTGCATAAAATATGATTTTTGTACCTGTTTTTTGACAAGTACAAAAATCATAAGTAATGAAATCCTATATCTGTGTTAAATTATCTAACATCAATTATCCCATATTTGCGAACAAGAAACGGGACGGTAAAGGCGTTTCCGGTATATTGTCTAGCTGCCTCATCGTCTTTATTCATCTGAGGAAAACATACAATAACCTCCCTAAAAGGAAGTGTTTTGTATATTGCTGGTAATCACCGTTATAGTATGTATAAGATTATTAATAAATATTACCCGCTATGGAAAATCAAAAAATATGGGGTAGAAATCTTGTTTTTATGGGGTAGTATTTCGATTTGGACCAACGGGTATTTTGGAAAAATAGACAATAAGACAATAAGAAATGAACCGTTTGTATGTTTGCCTGCGGCTCAATCACGATCGAAATCAGACAGCACCTCTGCCGTAGTGGCGTTGATTTTCTTGTCCAATACATAAATGCGGTAAGACAGGCTCAGTTCTTTGCCGGGTTCCAAGGTGAATGCCTGTTGTTTGGTTGGCGAAAAATTCCACATGACATCACCGGCCGGCTTGTTGACGGTCTTGTCCCATACGCGCAAAGGTTCAGGATAGTTTAGGTTGGAAGGATCGGCAACGATCAGGATGCAAGCTTTTTCATTTCCGGCGTTTCCCTGGTAATAGCACCAGCGGGCTCTCGAACCGTCAGCTTCGTCGCGGGAAAGTCCTTCTGAGGTGAGCATTTCAGCCGTCTGGTCGTTCCAGTCCTCGCGCGTACGGATACATATGCCGCCATAACGGTAGGCTTCCATGGTGATCGGGCTGGGGCTGGCGAGACGGACAGTGGTATGATAGTCGATATAATAGCCCGGTAAGGATGTCGTCCCGATGTTGATTTCCAGGCGTTCGTTCATCGCTACTTTTTCTGCGGGAGAATCGGGGTAGACCACATGATCCAGTGTTGCGACAAAACCGTTGTCGGATACGCGTTCGAAGTTGCGGAAGCGGACTGTCCCTTGTTTTTTGTGGAGGTTCCAGAAGTCGATCTCGTTTCCTTCGAATGTGGTTTTCGTCCAGGCATACCATAAACCGAAATGATGGTAGTGGTCGGCGGGAGAACAATTGGTCATCACTTCGCCACCCAGTGTCTTCAAAGGATGGATGAAACCGCTGCGTTTATAGACCGAATCGACGCCTGAGACCGGGTAAACCGTGGCATAGTTGTAAGAGAACAATAGTTTTTCTCCCATCTTATAGTCCAGGGCTTTCCCCGTGTCGACAACGGAACAGGATGTTTCGGAAGGCTGGCAAGAGCCTAAGAACAGAGAAATCAAAAAAACACCAATAGAAAAAATAGCAGTTTTCATAATATGACAATTAAATAATAATCAGTTATCCGGCAGGACCTGCCCGTATCGGCTACAAAAAAACGAATTTTTTTCGTTTCACACAATTCATTCGTGATATCAGATGAAAATAAAACCTGCCGGCAAGCTGCGTTCTGATTGATGAAATATTTCTTTAATCGTTTGCGTGATATGGGGATTTAGCATACCTTTGCATAATAATAACCATAGATGGGAAGAAATTTCTAAATACAATTAAATAACTTAAATTATTATCTTATGTGGTTACTTAATTCTTCTATCGGGAAGAAGCTGATAATGAGTATATCAGGTCTCTTTCTCATTCTGTTCTTGGTGTTCCACTTATGTATGAACATTGCGGCAGTATTTTCTGGTGAAGCGTATAACGTGATTTGCGGTTTGCTGGGTTCTAACTGGTATGCTTTGCTCGGTACATTGGTGTTGGCTGCAGGTGTAGTCGTACACTTTGTGTATGCTATTATCTTGACTCTGCAGAATCGTAAGGCTCGCGGTAACGACCGTTATGCTATCAATGCTCGTCCGAAAGGGGTTGAATGGGCTTCTCAGAACATGTTTGTTTTGGGTGTGATCGTTATCCTGTTCATGGTTTTGCACTTTACTCAGTTCTGGTACAACATGATGTTTGCCGAACTGGCAGGTATTCATGGTGACATTCATCCTCAGGATGGTGCAGCGTTTATCAACTTCTACTTCCAGGGCAATATTGTCAATACAGTATTGTATCTGATTTGGTTCGTTGCTCTGTGGTTCCACCTGACTCACGGTTTTTGGTCTGCTATTCACACAATTGGCTGGAACAATACCGTTTGGTTAAGCCGTTGGGAATGTATCTCTAAATGGGTTGCTACGATTATTTGTGGCTTATTCGCTGTTATCACAGTTATCTTCTACCTGAACGGTGTAGGTGCTTAATTTCGGTATTATTTAATTCAATTTGAAAATAAAATAGTATGACTCAAATAGATTCTAAAATCCCTCAGGGCCCGTTGGCTGAGAAGTGGACAAATTATAAAAATCACCAGAAATTGGTGAATCCCGCAAACAAACGTCGTTTGGATGTCATTGTAGTAGGTACTGGTCTGGCCGGTGCTTCTGCTGCTGCCTCTTTGGCTGAAATGGGATTCAATGTATTGAATTTCTGTATTCAGGACTCTCCCCGTCGTGCTCACTCTATCGCTGCACAGGGTGGTATCAATGCGGCAAAGAATTATCAGAATGATGGTGACTCTGTTTACCGTCTGTTCTACGATACAATCAAAGGTGGTGACTACCGTGCCCGCGAAGCAAATGTTTATCGCTTGGCTGAAGTGTCAAACTCTATTATCGACCAGTGCGTAGCACAGGGTGTACCTTTCGCTCGTGAATACGGCGGTCTGTTGGATAACCGTTCATTCGGTGGTGCTCAGGTATCCCGTACGTTCTATGCCCGCGGTCAGACCGGACAGCAGTTGTTGCTGGGTGCTTACTCTGCATTGAGCCGCCAGATCGGTTTGGGTAAGGTGAAGATGTACACTCGTCACGAAATGTTGGATGTTGTAAAGGTAGACGGTCGCGCTCGCGGTATCATTGCCCGTAACTTGATTACTGGTAAAATCGAACGTTTCGCAGCTCACGCCGTAGTGGTGGCAACAGGTGGTTATGTAAATACATTCTTCTTGTCTACCAACGCGATGGCTTCCAACGGTTCTGCTGCATGGCAGTGCTATAAGAAAGGTGCTTATTTTGCTAACCCTTGTATGGTGCAGATCCACCCGACTTGTGTACCGGTGAAAGGCGACTACCAGTCTAAGTTGACTTTGATGTCTGAATCACTGCGTAACGATGGTCGTATCTGGGTTCCGAAGAAACTGGAAGATGCAAAGGCATTGCAGGCTGGAACTAAGAAAGGTAAAGATATACCTGAAGCAGACCGCGACTACTATCTGGAACGTCGTTATCCGGCATTCGGTAACTTGGTTCCGCGTGACGTGGCTTCGCGTGCCGCCAAAGAACGTTGCGACGCTGGTTTCGGTGTAAACAACACTGGTTTGGCTGTATTCCTCGACTTCTCCGACGCTATCAACCGTCTGGGTAAGGAAGTGGTTAAGCAGAAATACGGTAACCTGTTCGATATGTATGAAGAAATCACTAACGATGATCCGTACGAAACTCCGATGATGATTTATCCTGCATTGCACTACTCAATGGGTGGTCTGTGGGTTGACTATGAATTGATGACTTCTATTCCGGGTCTGTTCGCAATCGGTGAAGCTAACTTCTCTGACCACGGTGCTAACCGTCTGGGTGCTTCTGCTTTGATGCAGGGATTGGCCGATGGTTACTTCGTATTGCCTTACACGATCCAGAACTATCTGTCTGACCAGATCCAGGTTCCGCGTTTCAGCACTGACCTGCCTGAGTTTGCGGAAGCAGAAAAGGCTATCAATGCTCGTATCGCGAAATTGATGAACGTGAAGGGTAAAGAAACAGTAGATTCTATCCACCGCAAATTAGGACATATCATGTGGGAACACGTTGGTATGGCACGTGATGCGGAAGGTTTGAAGGAAGCTATCTCCATGTTGAAAGACCTGAAGAAAGAATTCTGGAGCAATGTATTCATTCCGGGTGAAGCTAACAATATGAACGTGGAATTGGACAAGGCATTGCGTCTGGCAGACTTTATCGAAATCGGTACATTGATGGCACACGATGCGTTAGACCGCGCAGAATCTTGTGGTGGTCACTTCCGTACGGAACATCAGACCGAAGAAGGCGAAGCTATGCGTCATGACGATAAGTTCATGTACGTCTCTTGTTGGGAATACCAGGGCGAAGACAAAGACCCGGTTATGCTGAAGGAAGATTTGAACTATCAGTTCGTTGTTCCTCAAACACGTAACTACAAGAAGTAATAATCATCAATCACAAAAATTAGAATCATGGATAAAGATATAAAGGTAACACTTAAAGTTTGGCGTCAGAAAGGTCCGAAAGATAAAGGACAGTTTGAGACTTACCAAATCGACAAAATCAATCAGAGTGTTTCTTTCTTGGAAATGTTAGACATTTTGAATGAGCGTTTGGTTAGCGAAGGTAAAGAACCTATCGTATTCGACCACGACTGCCGTGAAGGTATCTGCGGTATGTGTTCATTGTATGTAAACGGACATCCACATGGACCGGCAACAGGTGCAACGACCTGTCAGCTCTATATGCGTCGTTTCAATGATGGCGAAACGATTACAATCGAACCGTGGCGTTCTGCCGGTTTCCCGGTAATCCGCGACTTGATGGTGGATCGTTATGCTTACGACAAAATCATCCAGGCAGGTGGTTTTACTTCAGTGAATACCGGTGGTGTGCCTGATGCAAATGCTATTCCTATTCCAAAGAAGGATGCTGACTTGGCTATGGATGCTGCTGCTTGCATTGGTTGCGGTGCTTGTGCTGCTGCTTGTAAGAACGGTTCAGCGATGCTGTTTGTTTCTGCAAAGGTTAGCCAGTTGGCTCTGTTACCTCAGGGTAAGGTGGAAGCGGCTCGCCGTGCGAAAGCAATGGTTGCTAAAATGGACGAACTGGGCTTTGGTAACTGTACCAACACACGCGCTTGTGAAATGGAATGTCCGAAGAACATCTCCGTTAGCAATATCGCCCGTTTGAACCGTGAGTTCATCTCTGCTAAGTTGAAAGACTAATACATTTTATTAGTATATATAGAAAAGGCGGTGTGTCAGAATCTCCTTGTCCCCGCACTTGATGCGGGGCCGCAAAAGGACAGACCTTATCAATCAGATTTTTATAGGGCCGGTTTTAATGCGATCTCGCGTCAAGTGCGGGAACAGGATAGTTTCGACATACCTCCTTTTTTATTTCATCTCTTCCCGTAAAAATGTTTCCAATGTTCCTTTTCCTGGCGACCGTCTTTATTGTCGTGACGACCGTCTTCATCCTATATGAACATTGACTTCATCGTGATAAAGACGGTCGCCAGGACGATGAAGACGGTCGTCAAAATAATGTTCGTTCAAGTCCACAAAAAAGCCGCACTCCCTATAATAAGAATGGATGCGGCCTTTTTGTTGCTTTCCAGTGAAACAGTCTCTCGATTCCCCCTCTGCAAAGACTTTGTTAACCTTAGATCTAAAATACTATGAAAAAAACTCACTGCAAATATAAAGTATATTTACTGAATACGCAAGAGTTGTGATTACATTTTATTGCAAATTTGCCACTTTTTGTTTTAAAATTGACACTGTGTGCGGATTCACTTTGTTATTATATCAATAATCTATCGATTCTGATACTCGAGGGTCGCTTTGAAATCCGCTTCCTGTGTGAAATTTGTCAGGGATGGAATCCAAAATGTCGAACAAGGCTTCCACTGTTTCTGCACGCAGCATGGCAACACGTGTCTGCTTGAAGTCGGCAATACCCTTAAACAACGGAGTTGCAGCTAAATGGCGGCGTATGTGGAGAATCCCCCGGCGTTCATCCAAACGTGCAACACTTTGTTCCACCTGCTTTTTTAGTATGTCCAGATACCAGGAGAAGGATTCGGCAGGCAATAGTTCGCCCGTATTCAGGAAATGTTTCACTTCGCGGAAAATCCAGGGACGGCCTATGCTGCCTCGACCGATCATAACGGCATCCACTCCATATTGTTCGAAACGTTGTTTACAGATTTCGGCGGAAGTGACATCGCCATTACCGATGATAGGGATCTGCATGCGGGGATTCTTTTTTACCTCGCCGATCAGTGTCCAGTCTGCCTCTCCGGTATACATCTGTGCTCGGGTACGTCCGTGGATGGAAAGGGCGGCGATACCGCAATCTTGCAGCTGTTCAGCCAGGTCTACGATGATCCGGTTGTCGGCATCCCAGCCTAAGCGTGTCTTTACGGTGACGGGGATGTTCACCGCTTTAACGACTTCGCGGGTGATGTCCAGCATCAGCGAGATATTGCGCAGCATGCCGGCACCAGCTCCTTTGCCTGCTACCCGTTTGACCGGACAACCGAAATTGATGTCGAGAATGTCCGGATGAGCAGCCTCGCAAATTTGTGCGGCTTCGACCATTGTCGGAACATCGCGACCGTATATCTGGATGGCGACCGGACGTTCTTCATTTGCCACATTCAGTTTTTGCTGTGTTTTGTTTACACTGCGGATCAGGGCATCTGCCGAAACGAATTCGGTATAAACCATATCGGCACCAAAACGTTTACACATCAACCGGAAAGAAACATCTGTAACATCTTCCATCGGAGCCAGGAAGACAGGGCGTTCGCCTAAATCTATTGTACCTATTTTCATATTTATCGTCAATAACGACTACAAAGGTACTGATTTCGGGGTAAAAACAGGAGGAAAAGTGTTTCTACTAATAAATATAGTGAAATAACTATATCGTATAGTTGTATTACTAAATAATATAGTTATATTTGTGCATTCCTTTAATAAAAAACGAATTATGGTCAGATTGACATCAAAAGAAGAAGAGATATTGGGCTACTTTTGGACGAAAGGTCCCTTGTTTGTTCGCGAGTTACTTGACTTGCAGGAAGAGCCCAGGCCGCATTATAACACTTTGTCCACGATTGTCCGCTCGCTGGAAGAAAAGGGATATATCGGATACAAGGTGTATGGTAATACACACCAATATTATGCATTGGTATCGGAAGACGATTACCGGCGTAATTCTCTGAAACAAGTGATCGACAAATATTATGATAACTCGTACACCCGTGTCGTTTCGACGTTGATAGAAGAGGAGGCGCTTACGATTGACGAGTTGCAGGAGTTGATCCGGCAGATCAAAAACAAGTAAAAACGAATGTCTATGGAAGTCTTTCTTCTATACATATTAAAATCCGGTATTTGTCTGGCTGTGTTCTACGTCTGTTTTAAGGCGTTGTTTAGCAATGACACGTTTTTCCGGTTCAACCGCCGGATATTGTTGGTGGGAACAGGGATCTGTATGCTTCTTCCACTCTGCCGGATCAAAACATCCCAGCCTCTTCCTTTTAGTTATACGACCAGTCAATGGGAGATGGTTTTCCATGAAGAAGAGGTAAATCTGCTTCCGGCTCCGGATAAGGAAGAAGTGCTTACGGGTATGACGGGGCAGAAGGAGACTTCCGTTCCCTGGGTAGGGATTATCGGGATTGTTTATTTTATAGGCTGTTGTATATGTTTGGTTACAACGGTTTTGTCATTCAGGAAAATGTATCAGCTGTCGAGGAGTGGTAGGAAATTGCAACAGGGGAAGTACACGTTGATCCTGCTTCCTGGCTCCTTGTCTCCTTTCAGTTGGGGGCGTTATATCTTCTTGTCGGAAGACGATTACCGGGATCATCCGGATGAAATCCTTACACACGAGAAAATGCACCTTCGCCATAACCATTCGGTCGATCTGGCCTATATGGAAATGATCCTTCTGCTACAATGGTTGAATCCTGCCGTGTGGCTGTTGAAAAGGGAGTTGCGGGACATACACGAGTATCAGGCGGATAAAGGTGTGCTCAATCAAGGCATCGATGCAACGAAATATCAACTATTGCTTGTGAAAAAAGCTGTCGGCTCCAGCCTCTACACTCTTGCCAACAGCTTCAATCACAGTAAAATTAAAAAACGTATTACTATGATGTTAAAAAAGAAATCGAACAATTGGGCCCGGTTGAAGCTTGCGCTCCTGGTCCCGGTAGGCCTCGCGGCCTTAAGTGCGTTCGCTCGTCCGGAGGTGGGTTCACCACCGGAAGCGACCGGAGAAATTCATCTATCAGTTAACAAAAGTACGGTAAATCAGGAAACTGTGCAACAGGATCATGCTGTTTTCCTCACCTACAAAGTGTCTGGTTCGGAAGATTTGAACCGTCTTGTATGCAAAACGCTGGATAGGATCAGAACGCGAGTTGCGGAAGGTCAATTCAAGAACACTTTGGAAGTGACTATCAATCCGGCTTTTGAGGATGTCCCTGCTTCTTATTTGGAAAAGGTTAAAGCGGTTTTGGAAGAAAAAGGGATTAAATGCAAGATCGACAAGACTGTCCCGAACACGGTCATGGATGATGTTGCTAAACCTTACCGTAAGAATGACGATGCGGTTTTTCTAATTCAGAACAAAAAGATTGTCGCCGCACTTAGCATAGAAAGGTTCAGTGCAAATCAGAATGATTCTCGGTTGAATCAGATATCCAAGTCGGTTCCTTTGATCCTTCAACCTGAGAATGCCAAAGTATCCAGACAAGAGGTGGAAAAACTCAAAGGGTTGTTGGAGAAAAAAGGATGGGTCTGCAAAATCAATATGCACGCTTTCAAAATCGGAGACGCTGCTGCTCCTCCACCACCACCGCCTCCTCCTGCGGGACAGGTTGTTTTCAGCTATCGGGACGGACAACCGGATCAGCAATTTGTTCTATATGATCGTCATGCCAAACTGGGGCCTAACCTCGGACAACGTATAGACAAGATCTATAGCGATAATATTACGAAAGTAACTGTCAGGATCAACAAAAAAGCTCCTAAAGAGTTGCTGGAAACCGTCAAGCAAGAATTGAAGAAAAAGATCGATTATCCTGTCCGGTACGAAATACTGCAATTCATCGACTAAGGATCAGGGGTATAAAGTATAGCCTTGTCTTCCTCTCCGTTTACAAACTCCAATCTGGGGGGAGTGAACGGGGAGGTATAACCTCTTCACAGAAGAGATTACCTATTGAAGAATGTTACTATCTTTGTCCTTTCAAAAGAAAGATCCAGATGATACATAAAATAGGAATACTCATTCTCATTTGTCTTTTCACTGCCTGTTCTTCTTCCGGACAGAACGAGATTCCGACCACCGGTGAACTTCTCCGGCAGGCTGCCTTTTACAGAGAAAGGTTGCAGTTTCTCCCGGCATTAGAGACCTATCGACAGGCGATCGGGCAGGCGGAGAAGGAAAAAGACAGCGTCGCCCTTTCCATTGCCTACCTGGAAACAGGAAAAATTTACCGGAAACAATCATTGAAGCAGAAAGCACTGGAAAACGAAAATGTAGCATTAAGCTATATCCTGAACCCTGCCAGTGATTCACTAAGGCTGGAACTTTATCGGGAAATAGGGGATGTTTATTCCTTATCCGGACAGGCAGACAGCGCCTTTTATTATTACGAAAAGGCCGGTTGCCGGATAAAGCAGGCAAAGATCTTGCAACAGAATGGAAGTTATAAAGAGGCGGAAACTTTACTAAAAGAGGAATCGGGACAAACGATTCCACGGAAAGAGAAAGCGGAAATATATTTAGCTCTGGCAGATTTGCAGATTGCTTTGGGAAAATTAGATGAAGCCGAAAAGAATTTAAGTGAAGTTCCTTCTTCCCATCCGCATCTATATGCGGCCCTGTCACGTATCGCCCGAAATCGTGGAGATAGTTTGCAAGCGGATTTCTACCACAAAAGCTACCTCCATTACTTATCTGAACTGCGACAGGAAAAAGAACAAAATCAAATCACCCGGCTCCTCCGTACCTCGGAACAGAAAGAATGGGAAAAACGTTTGTCCAACACTCAAAAGACACAGAAAGGGCAAATATACGTCTGGTTCACTCTACTTGTCTCCTGTAGTACCGGAATCTGGGGATATTTCCGCTACCGCCAGAAGAAGACTGTCATTTCTCTGTCCGAAGCAGACTTCTGTTCTTCGGAAATCTACCTGCGTTTTCACAAAAAGGAAGAATGGAAACCGTCCCCCAAAGACTGGGAAGAACTATTACAAGCGCTCAACCGGACCTATCCGGAGTTTCGCGAACGGCTGAAAAAAGAAGTACCGAAGCTTAGCGAACAGGAATGGCGCATGTGCTGCCTGATTAAGATGGGAATTCCCCCTTCGACCGCAGCCATGCTTCTCTGCTGTACCAACCAGGCGATTTCGATGCGCCGCGTACGCCTGTACCAGAAAATAACAGGTGAAAAGGGGACGCCGGAGCTATGCGACTCCTTGATCCATGATTTTTAAGCAGATGTGAACTGATGTGAAACCGACAAGAAAGCCGTATTCCCTACTTTTGACAGAAAAAAGCGTATGAAAAAGATGTTGTTCGGGCTTATAACAGCCATTGCCACTTTTACCGGATGCGAATCAGATCAATCTGCCAGCAAATTACCCCGGATCGATCTGACAGCAACGAGTTTCACTTCCGGTCAAATAGAGATTGCAGACGAAATCGAATCCATCGAATATGTTCCGTTGGAACTGACGGATGAATCCTTGATCGCAGACGTATTGGATTTGTGTGTTTCAGACGAATATATCTTCGTCTATTCCACCCGTCAGGACGGTGTCTTGCAGTTCGACCGGAAAGGGAAGTTCTTGCGCTGCATCGCTAAAACAGGAAACGGGCCGGGGGAAACCGGACAGATCATTTCGCTAACCGTAGACGAAGAGAACCGCCTCTTCTGTGTCAGCGAATACTTCTCCACCTCTTTCTACTCCTTTGATGGAGAATTTATCAAAAAGATAGAGAATCCGCGCCCTTACTCGTACCAATTCTCTGTCGGTCCGAATACGATGGCGGAATTAGGGAGGATGTATGTTCCTATGAACACGCCGGGTATGTTCAGTCTCGGAGTCTTTAATTGGGCCACAGACGATACGATCGCATTCCGGCATACGATCGGGGATATGGATCTGATGCCGTTGGAAGAAACGAGCCTGAAAGGTTGGATATTCAGCGGCAGTAAGGACGGCATACTATGCTATTCGGAAGGGATAGACACGGTCTGGGATGTAAATGCAAGAAATATCGCTCCGGCTTTTCTTATCAACACGGGATATTCTGCCGAGGAAGAAAAAGAAATGCGCTCTTCCAAGACCGGTAATGAGGCGGTAGACGGGAAATATAGCGTCTTCAGCTTCTTTGAGACACCCCGGCATTACTTCGTTAAATGTTTCGAAGGTTCCAACCAATCCAAATTCTATTTGTACGGTTTGGATAAGGCTACCGGTGAGTTGAAACGTGAAACTTCTCCGATCAATGCCCAGGAATTATTCAAAAACAACTGGACGCTGGCAGGAATAGGCCTCCGAAATACGAAAGACAACGGTCTTCCTATCTGGCCTTACCTGTCTTATCCCGGCAAAAAACAAATGGTACAGTTTAATACAGCCGTGGAAATCGAATATCTCAAAGAGAAATATCCTGACCTCAAGAAGCATCTGGTCCTGCAACAGATAACGGAAGATTCAAATCCGCTCATCACGATTTATCAGTTGCGCTGATCTTCTCGGATATTATTCCTACCTTTGCGAACGAACCAGTAAATGTATAAGAACTTGAACGAGAAAGATTTTGAAATAATGGCGCCTGTCGGTTCGTACGAATCGCTGATGGCGGCTATCCAGGGAGGAGCCGATTCTATTTATTTCGGTATTGAAGGATTGAATATGCGTTCGCGCTCTTCCAATAACTTTACGACGGACGACTTGCGCAAGATCGTTGCAATCTGCCGTGAGCATGGTATTAAAAGCTATTTGACCGTTAATACTGTTATATATGGCGAGGATTTGCCTTTGATGCGCGAGATTATCGACGCGGCGAAGGAGGCGGAAGTCTCTGCAATCATTGCGGCTGATGTGGCGGCCATGAACTATGCGAACAGTATCGGGCAAGAGGTGCATCTCTCCACGCAGCTCAATATCTCCAATGCGGAAGCGCTGAAATTCTATGCCCGTTTTGCCGATGTCGTTGTCCTGGCACGCGAGCTGAACCTGAAACAAGTGCACGAAATCTACCAGCAGATCGTCGACCAGCAGATCACAGGGCCGAAAGGAGAACTGATCCGCATCGAAATGTTTGCTCATGGAGCCCTCTGTATGGCCGTTTCCGGTAAATGCTACCTGAGCCTGCACGAGATGAACGCTTCCGCCAACCGGGGAGCCTGCATGCAGATCTGCCGGCGTGCTTATTCGGTAAAAGACAAAGACAGCAATATTGAACTGGATATCGAAAACCAGTATATCATGTCGCCTAAAGACCTGAAAACAATTCATTTCATGAATAAGATGATGGATGCAGGCGTACGGGTATTCAAGATCGAAGGACGTGCCCGCGGTCCCGAATATGTCCGTCTGGTGACCGAATGTTATAAGGAAGCCGTACGTGCCTACTGCAACGGCACGTTCGACGAAGAGAAAGTTGCCACTTGGGATGAACGCCTGCGTAGTGTGTTCAACCGGGGATTCTGGGACGGTTATTACCTGGGGCAACGGTTGGGTGAATGGAGCAGTAAATATGGTTCCGGCGCGACAAAGAAGAAAGTGTATGTCGCCAAAGGGATCAAATATTTTGACAAGATCGGTGTGGCTGAGTTCGAAATGGAATCTGGCAGCCTGAAAGTGGGCGATGAGATCCTGATTACCGGACCGACAACGGGTGCGGTCATGCAAACAATAGAAGAAATCCGCGTAGATTTGAAACCGGTGGATGAAACCGTCAAAGGCGAACGATTCTCCTTTAAGGTGAACGAGAAGATCCGTCCGTCCGACCGGTTGTATAAAATGGAAAAGGTTCAACTTGAAAAAGTATTTGAATGATGAAAGAGTATATTTTTAAACTGACAGACAAGGTTCGCGATTACGAATGCGACCTGCAGGGAGTGGTCAACAACTCCAACTACCAGCATTATATGGAACATACCCGGCATGAATTCCTTGAATCACTCGGCGAGAACTTCGGAAAGATGCACGAAAAAGGGGTTGACGGATTTGTGTCGCGGGTAGAAATCCAGTATAAGACCTCGCTTAAGAGCGGCGATAGCTACATCTCTTGCCTCAATGTCTATAAAAAGGGTGTCAAGCTCGTCTTCGAACAGGACATTTACAGAGCTTCCGACAATGCGCTGGCAACGAAAGGGATCGTCGAGTCGGTTATCGTTGAGAACGGAAAGCTGACACGCGGTGAATATTTCGACGAAATGCTAAAAAGAATAGAACATACATGACAGACAAACTGATTTACCAAATAGGCCTTACTATGATAAACGGCGTGGGAGATATCCTGGCACGCCATCTCCTGCAGACCTTGGACGATGCAGAAGCTGTGTTTGCTGAAAAGCAACAGTTGTTAGGAAGAATCCCCGGTATCGGCAGCCATCTCGCTGCCGAGATCAAGCGCCCGGAAATCCTCCAACGGGCGGAAAAAGAGTTGGCGTTTATCGAGAAAAATAATATTTCCTGTTATTACCTGACTGATGCAGCTTATCCGGCACGCCTAAGAGAATGTCCGGATGCTCCCATACTTTTCTATTTCAAGGGAAATACAAATCTTGATGCAAGCCGTATCATCAGTGTCGTAGGTACTCGCAACGCGACCGAATACGGCCGGGGGCTTACCGAATCCCTTATAAAAGACCTGGCAGAGGCGATTCCTAATTTGTTGGTCGTGAGCGGACTGGCTTACGGTATCGATATCTGTGCCCACCGGAGTGCCTTACACAACCAACTGCCGACCGTTGCCGTACTGGCGCATGGTCTGGACCGTATCTATCCTTCCAGCCATCGGAATACGGCTGTGGAAATGCTGGAATCAGGCGGTTTGTTGACTGACTTTCCCAGCGGGACAGAACCGGACCGCCCTAATTTCCTCCGGCGGAACCGGATTGTCGCTGGAATGTCGGATTGTACGATCGTGGTTGAATCGGCTGAGAAAGGAGGTTCTCTGGTGACTGCCGATATTGCATTTTCTTATGGCCGGGATGTCTATAGCTTTCCTGGACGTGTCGGCGACAGCCATTCCAAAGGATGCAACAACTTGATCCGACAAAATAAAGCCGGCCTGATTACTTCTGCCGACGACTTGCTATCTGCTCTTTGTTGGGATATCCAAGCTACGGCTACTCCCGCTCAAACGGAACTGCTTTTCGCCGATACGGATGTTTCCGTCCCGGAACAAAATCCGGTTTTAGCCATCATGCGAACGCGGAACGAAATTCATATCAACGAGCTTGCCTTAGTATTGGAGATGCCGGTGCATCAACTTTCTACGCTATTGTTCGAACTGGAAATAAACGGGAAAATAAAAGCGTTACCGGGGAATATCTATAAACTGTCCTGATCGTCCTTTTTATGTATGGTTTGTATGTGGGAGAGAAACGAAACCCCTATAAACAATTAAAGGCTGTCTCACGACAACCCCTAACCAACTTTGTTAACCTTAAATCTAATACTATTATGAAAAAACCACATTGCAAAGATACACTTGTCAAGAGCATTTGTCAAGCATTTTACCGCTAATACTTGTTAACTGGATAGGTGTAAATAGCAAAAAGATTTTAATCGGCTATAAAGAGTCTTTTAAGCCGTACTATTTTGTTAAATCAAGCCCTTGGAACAGGTATGGATAGTCCGTTTCTATCACATCGGGACAAGTGCCGATCTCCGACTGATAACCGGCGATTTTCTCGGCTTCCGTTTTCGCACGGTCGTGTGTCGGAGCAACGGAAATCATGCACATGACTCCATTTCGGTGTAGGGCATCATACAACGCTTGCTGTTCGGGCTTCATCTTCGGGCCGACATAAACCATCACCTGTCTCCAGGGAATGCCGGCTTTCTCATATTTATCGAATTCTTCCCGGTTCTTACACCAGCAGGAAAACATCGCATCCGGTTCTCGGTCGAGATAGTAGCGGGCCTGACCGGCGTTATGTACTGTGTACATGACGTTGACAGGTTTTTCCTTTTCTATAAAATCAGCCATGACTTCCAAAGGTACATCCTTGATATCCAAATTCAGGATTGTTTTGCCCTTGCTCCATTCCAGGCATTCTTTTAAAGTTGGAATCTTAAAAGCCGTCACGTTGCCATTCCGGTCTACCAGATTGAATTGTTGCAGTTCTGCATATGTGTAATCCGAAACCTTTCCTTTTCCGGTAGTTGTCCGGTCGATGGTTTCGTCATGCATCAGTACGATCACTCCGTCTTTTGTCAAACGTGGATCTATCTCGAAAAACGACTCCATATAGGACAGGGTCTTTTCGAATGATTCGATGCAGTTCTCCGGATAGCCGTCCAGCATTCCGCCACGATGTCCACTGATTACAATCGGACGGTCGGGAGCATATCGGAAATAGGCATGCAGATCCCGGCTGTTTTTTACAGTAATATGATGAGGATTTTGTTTTTTGTCCGCAGCCGAAAGATTCCCGGCAGGCATAAAACCTCCTAAAAGGACCACTAAAATAAAAGATAGTATTTTCATGATATTCGTATTTACATAGATTACTTATCGATTACAAGGCTTAAAAGTAAGACTTTTTTACCAGTGCCATACTACAAAATGCGCTACAAAAACATGAAAATATGACCGGAAATAAGAAATCAAGGGAAGAGGTAGGTATATAAAAAATTAAGGATTGTCATCCCGACAACCCCTAACCAACTTTGTTAACCTTAAATCTAATACTATTATGAAAAAACCACAATACAAAGATATACTCTCCAAGCTTGTTTGTCAAGCTTTTTGTTTGTAATGTATGTTAATGCTTAATGGCCGTTTTGCTAAGAAATGTTGGTTGTTTTTAAACTATACAGATTACATTCAAAAACTGTTAATTTTAATACTTACATGCCTTTCCTTCACTGGAAAAAGTACATCCCTGCTTCAAAAAATATCCCTTTGTCACATATAAAACCATTTTACCCCTATGCTATTCTTTAATTGTCGGTTGTGATTATATAATCGCTGGCACTGATTATATAATTGCCGGCACTGATTTTATAATCACTGTCACTGATTATAGAATAATAGCAGGGTGAGACAAGAAATATAGGGCAGGGGGAGAGTTTTTGGTGTGGCTGATTACAGATAAATTCCTTTTTCCGGAGGATGCAGGAAATAGATACCGAATCATTAATACAAATTAACGTATTATCCCTTGTGTATTTACGACAAATTCGTAGATTTGCGATACGATCGTAAAAATAATATAGAAAATGGAAAGATTAACAAGACAGGAAGAGGATGTGATGCGCTGGATCTGGCAGATCGAGCCGTGTTTTATCAAAGACATCCTGGCGAAGTATGAAGAGCCTAAGCCTCCTTATACGACACTCGCTTCTATTGTGAAGAATCTGGAACGTAAGAAGTACGTGAAAGCGAAACGTTACGGAAATACTTACGAATACAGGCCGTTGATCCCACAGGAAGAATATAAACGGACGTTTATGGGAAGTGTGGTGAACAACTATTTCGAGAACTCTTACAAGGAAATGGTCTCCTTCTTTGCTAAGGAACAGAAGATTTCGACTGATGAGTTGAAAGAGATTATCGACATGATTGAAAAAGGACGAGAATAAACCGTTAAATACATAATGCCATGACACCGGAATTTGCCTACTTCTTGAAGGTAAATGTAGCTTTTATACTCCTTTATGCCTTCTACCGGCTGTTCTTTTACAAGGACACCTTCTTCAAATTGCGCCGTACCATCTTGTTGGCATTCTTTGGAGTGTCATTGCTTTATCCGCTGATGAATATTCAGGATTGGGTCCGGGAGCAGGAGCCGATGGTGGAAGTCATACAAATGTATTCGGCTATTTTACCCGAAACGACGATAACCCCCGATAATGTTCCTGAAACCAACTGGCATGATCTGTTGCTTTCCGGTGTTTCTTATCTTTACTGGGGCGGTGTAATTGCCTTGTTGCTCCGCTTTTTAGTACAGTTGAGCAGCATCTTGTTGCTGGCACGGCGGTCGGAAGTGGCCTTGATCCGTAATGTTCGTGTACATCTATTGAGTAAACCGGCCGGTCCTTTTTCTTTTTTCCGGCTGGTATTCCTGCATCCCGACAGCCATTCCGAGAAAGAGATCGATGAGATTTTGACACACGAGTGTACGCATGTCAACCAGTGGCATTCGATCGACGTGATTATTTGCGAATTGGTTTGTATCATCTGTTGGGTGAATCCGTTTGTTTGGCTGTTGAAAAGGGAAGTGCGTCATAACCTGGAATATCTGGCGGACGATACGGTACTTGAATCGGGCTATGACAGCCGTAGCTACCAGTACCACCTTTTGGGGTTGGCACATACCAATAGATCGGCGACCTCTTTATCCAATAACTTTAATATGCTGCATCTGAAAAACCGGATCAGCATGATGAATAAGAAACGTTCCCGGAGTATCGGGAAGACGAAGTACCTGATTTTTATACCGGTTGTGGGTGTCTTGCTGATTTTGAGCAATGTCGATGCTTCGGCCCGGATCACAGACGAATTGGCGGAAAGTACATTTGCCGATGTCCTGCTGCCGGAGGCTATCTTGCCATTTCCTTTTGCCGGTGATGCTTCCCCCGCTGAAAAGCGTGAGGAGTATGTGTTATCTGAGGAAGGGATCGAGGCTGTCAAACGTGCCCGTAACCAGATCTTTACCGTTGTGGAGGTAATGCCGGAATTTCCGGGCGGACAGGGTGCTCTGCTGAAATTCCTGGCAACGAATGTCAGATATCCGGAATCGGCCGTTAAAAATGGCATAGAGGGACGGGTTAGCTGTTCTTTCGTGGTTGGAAAAGACGGGGCTATCTCGGAGGCGGAAGTGATCCGTGGGGTAAGCCCGGAACTGAATGAGGAGGCTTTGCGCGTGATAAACTCCATGCCGGTATGGTCGCCGGGAAAACAGCGGGGCGAAGCGGTTAATGTGAAATATACGGTACCGGTAACTTTCCGGCTTTCCGGTGGAAAGAAAAAAACATCTTCGCGTATTGCGCAGAGGCTGATTAAAGAAGTCGATACGTCCGGCCGTGTCTTTACGGTCGTGCAGCATATGCCGGAATTTCCGGGTGGACAGACCTCGTTGTTGAAATATCTGGCAACACGCATAAAATATCCGACTATTGCCCAGGAGAATGGAATACAAGGTCGTGTCTCTTGCTCTTTCGTTGTCGACACGGATGGAAGTTTGAAAGATATTGAAGTGATCCGTGGAATCGATCCTTCGCTGGACAGGGAGGCTGTCCGCGTGATTCGGGAAATGCCGAAGTGGAATCCTGGCGTACAAAACAATATGGCTGTAGCTGTAAAATATACGGTTCCGGTTACTTTCCGTTTGCAGTAATCGACCGGAATAGGTCATTAATACGATACCATTATGAAATGTAAGTTTTCTCTATTACTGTTTCTTTGCGTACTGTCCCTTTGGGGGCAGGCGCAGAGTTTTAATCTTCAGGAATTGGTCAACAGGAAACAATTTCAGGAAGTTGTAGCGCGTGCGGACAGTCTTACTCCCGCCGATTCAGCCGATTATGCCACGATGTCGGCAATCGGGCAAGCCTATGAGGGGCTATTGCGCTATAAGGATGCCTATCTGTGCTTTTCCTATTGCCTGAAGATGGATACGAACAATGTGGATGCGTTGAATGCCGTTGCCAGGAATGCGATCAATTTCGGAAGGATAGCGGAAGCTAAACAATGCTATCATAAAGTATTGGAGGCCGACAGCATGAATTTCTATGCGAACTATCAGTTGGCACGTCTCTATTATCAGTTGGGTGATTATGGTAAAGCTACGGAACATTATCATATACTTGCTTCCATCGAAGGTGAAAATCCTTCTATCCTGACCGGTCTGGCTGATTGTCATATCAAAAGAGGGACCGGCCCTAATACGATGATTGCCCTTTCTCTGTATGCCCGTGCTCTGGAGCTGAACCCGGAAAATGTGCGTGTAGCTTCTTCTCTGATAAACACGTTATTACGGATGGGAGACGGGAAGGGTGCTTTGCAGGTGTGCGATACCGCCTTGTTTTATAATCCGGATAATAGCCAGATACGGCAGAGTAAAGGGATGGCTCTCTATATGACGAAAGATTATAAGCAGGCTGATACGATCTATACCAGTCTGTTGGCCGATGGCGATTCTTCTTTCTTGAATCTTAAATATGCAGGGGCGGCCCGCTATATGTCCGGTCATGCGCTTGATGGGGTCGAACTGTTGGAGAAAGCCTTTGAAATAGATTCGACGGATGTGGAAACTGCCATGTTATATGGTGCTTCCCTGGGAAAAACATACGATCGTAAACGGGCTTACGAACTTTTCGATCTGGCGGAAACGAATATGCAGCCGAAAAAATTCCTCGTCAATATGTTGACGACCTTCCGAGGTGATGCCTTGGAAAGGGACGGCCGTTGGCCTGAAGCGGAAAAGCTGTATTATGCCGCATGGAAGGAAGACCCTAGCCAGTTGCACTTCCTGTATAAGATCAGCACACAATACTGGGATGTCGATCCGGGACTCTTCCAGCAGGAGGAAAAATTGCAAAAGACGATTTTCAGTAGATACACTTATCTGACGGCCTATATGAAGACAGACAAGTCGCAAAAGTATCTTTATAATTACCGCCCTTTCTTGGAAGCGGTTTGTGAAGATGCCTTTTTCCGGAATGCCGACGAAGTGACGATGTTGGCTCCCGATGGGAAGAAGACGAAGTTGGCTGTCGCTGATCTGCGTGCCTTGGTCGCCCAGTTACCACAAATGCCGGAAGATGAACGTTTGAGGCGCGAGAAGATGCAAGAACATATTAAAAAAGCCAGGGAAAAAGAAAAGGAATTGCGTAAAAGCGGTGCTAAACTCGATACGCTCGCCCTGAGCAAGGAAGAAAAAGAGAAAGCACGGAAAATGTTGAAAGACGCCGGCTTGGAATAGGTAGAATATCTGAACAATATAATCGATGTAAATTGTGAAACATTCTTTCTTTATTAGTCTACTGCTGTTTTCGGTCTCTTTCCCTGTTTTATTGCAGGCGCAGGCCATAATCCCTTTTGCCAAAGGGATTGCGGATAAAAAAGAAATCAAGTTGAGTGAGGTGGCTTCTGCAATCAAATATATTCCGCTGGAAACAACTGCCGAGTCTTTATTGGAACAGGATATCTTGGACGTTACTATTGCCGGAGGCTATTTGTTCGTGTGCGATTATAAAAAGTTGTTCCAGTTTACTCTTGAAGGGAAATTTGTCCGACAGATCGGTAGAGCGGGGCAAGGACCTGGCGAATATACGGAAAGTATCTTGGGAGTGACATATAATGAGCGTTTGAAAGAGATTTATCTTTCTGATCCGAGACAACTGAAGTTGCATGTTTATTCTTTTGATGGTAAGTTTTTGCATGATATAAACATGGAGGGAAGAGAGTATGTCCGATTGCAAAATGACGGATGCTTTTATGCCATTTATAATGATTTCCTTTACGATAAACAAAAGAGAGGAAAAGAGATGGTTGTCTATGATGGGGACGGCAAAGAACTGTATAATTTCCGCTTTCGTCCGAAAGAGGGTGTCCGCTATCCGGGGATAAATTTTACGTTGCCTGTGATTTATACCTATCAGAATGCCATTTATTATAAAAATCCGCTTGAACAGGAAATCAACCGGATCGAAAAGAAGAAACGGAAACCTGTTTATAAACTTGATTTGCATGATTTGGAAAAGTTGAATCATGAAGAAGATGGGAAATTGGTTATTGATAGAGAAAAACAAGTGGGCGGTTATCAGCCGAATGAGATAGCAAAAAAGAAAATCTATTTTCAGGATATATTTGAACTGGATCACAATATGGGAATCTATTATATCCAGGAGGACGAGCGACGTTTTGCTTGGTATGACAAGCAAAACGGGAAGGTTTGCCGTGTTCGTTCTTTACAAGCGGATAAGGATGGTTTCACGGATGATCTGGAAGGTGGCTCTCCGGTGCTGCCTAATTTTCTCAGAAATGGAAAGTTAGTAGGTGTCGTTCCTGCACCGGTTTTGCAAGAGAAGGTAGACCCCGAGAACGTTAGAGGCTCGCTAAAGAGAGTGATGGAGGAACTTTTAGAAGAGGATAACCAGGTGATACAGATCGTGACATTGAAATAAAAAACAAATAATATTGATATGTATAAATATCTACTCTTATTTTGTATTGTATTATTCCTTTCAGTATGCGGAGGAAAGAAAGCAGAGCCGAAACTGATTGCCGAGATTGAACTGGCAGACCCCGAATATCCGATAACCGTTCCGTTCGAGGCGGGAGTCGGTGTCGAGCGGGAGATTAAGCTGAGCGATATTGCCGATTCCGTACAGTATGTTCCGTTGGAAACGAATGATAAGTGCCTGATCGATTTCATAAATTCAGGGAAGGTGGTAAAGACTGGTAAATATTGGTTCGTATCCAGTAATACGAGGTTGTATCAATATACGGCGGATGGAAAGTTTGTCAGGAACATCGGTTCGAGGGGTGGTGGCCCTGGACAATTTAACTATTTCCAGCAGATAGATGTGAACGAGGATACAGGATTGATCTTTATGTTGACGACTTCCGGGAAAGTTAATGTCTATGAGATGGAAACCGGAAAATTCCTTTATGACATAAAGATACCGGATAAGGAAACGGCGCAATTTGCCATGTTGAATGATACCCTGGTGGCAGCCTTCATGTTGAATAGCAGCGGACAGCAAAAAGAACGTATCTATATCTCCGGTCAAAAAGGGAATATATTGAATACCTTTTATCGTTCAGACCTGTTTGAAGTCAAAAGTGGAACTCGGTGGCTGATGATGAGTGGCATAGACAGATATATGTTCCGTTATAAAGATTTGATTTGCTACAAAGAGTTCTACAATGATACCCTGTTCGTTGTGACGGAAAAAGAACTCCAACCCCGTTATGTCTTCGATTTAGGCAAATATTCCATCCCTATTGACTGCCGTATGGAAGCTTGCGACGGTGACTGGAAGACTTACAATACGGTTGCTGCTCCATATATCCGCAACCAAGTGATAGAAACCGATTCATTGCTTTTTATGCCTTATAATTACTGGGCGGGAGAAAAACAGCGGGAGCGTCATATGGTGCTTTATGACAAAAAGACGAAAGAATGTTTTTCCGTTCCCAGTGGTTATATAAAGAATGATTTTCCCGGTGCGCTACCTTTGCGCCCGGCAACTTCTTTGGATCGGAATATTCTGGTCTCTGTCTGGGAAGTAGGTGATCTTATGAAAGAAGCAGAAAAGAATCCGGCTGTTCTGGAACATCCCCAATTGAAAAAACTGACTGAAGATGATAATCCGGTACTGATGGTCGTTTATATGAAATAAGCTATGATGCATTTTGCTGGATTGTTACTATTGATAGGGCTGGTTGTCGGTTGCTCGCCGGAACAATCGGTTCCGGTCCGTATCGGTTACGTGGAAACGGATGTTCCCTCAAGTAACCAGTGCGTGGAAATAACCGGTGCTTTTCAGGGTCGGCCGTATTAGTTACGAATGGCATATTCTCTGAATGGAAATGTGAACTATAAGGTGTTGAATAAGATGCCTTACATTGTACAAGATACGGTTTTACGTATATCTATGGTAGTCGAACCTGTACACAAACATACGGCTCGTTTTACATTGGATGCCGGTTCGATGCAGATTGTCGAGGAGGCTGAATTGGAAGATGTCCTACACAGTATCTTACTGGAAACTTATTCCGACCGCTCTTTTACTTCTTCAGATACGATTCCGCTTACTTCCTATTCCAGTGGAGCTTTATACGAAGTAATGGTGGACGGACAATTACAACAGGGCGGGAGTTATTGCAATGTTCGGAATGCCAAGCTACCGCCGAAAGAGTGGCATAAAACTTTTGGTATGAAAGAATATATCTGGTTCGAGCTTTTGTTTACTGGAAAGTAGACGGTGTGCTGTGTTTTTTCAATCCTTTTATTGCGTGAGGCAATAACAAAATATATCTTTGCCATTGGCTACAAATGAGATATTCGTTACGAAGTAATAACGATTGATAAGTGCCTGTTCGTAGAAGAATATATCCGTGGATAACAATTAAATAAAGGGATTGTGATGGTGAAGAAATACCTGTCTCTTTTGCTTATATGCTTGTTTGCCTGGCCTGCGATGGCAGGGGAGCGCAAGAAAGTCGCTGTCGTATTAGGCGGTGGCGGAGCAAAAGGTGTGGCGCATATCGGGGTATTGAAAGTGTTGGAGGAAGCCGGTGTACCGATCGATATCGTGGCTGGGACCAGTATGGGAGCGATTGTCGGAGGTTTGTATGCGATCGGTTACAGCCCGGACGAAATCGAGGAAATGGTAGAGGCGCAAGATTGGGATATGTTGTTGAGTGACAAAGTGAAACGTAGCCATCTTCTCTTCCCTGAAAAAGAGAAGGCGGAGCGCTATATAGTCTCTTTACCTTTCGGGTTGGAGAAGAAAGACAGGGTGATTGACGGGGTTGTAAAAGGCCAGAACTTGCAAAACCTCTTTTCGGACTTGACGATCGGTTATCACGATTCGGTCGATTTCAATTTGTTTCAGATTCCGTTTGCCTGTGTGGCAGTCGATATGGTCAGTGGAAAAGATTATATATTCCATAAAGGCAGCCTTCCGCTTGCCATGCGTGCCAGTATGGCGATTCCGGCAGTGTTTACCCCTGTCCGGCTGGATAGTATGGTGCTTGTCGATGGTGGGTTGAACAATAACTATCCGGTGGATGTCGCACTTGCTATGGGGGCGGATATCATTATCGGTGTGGATCTGGCAACGAGCGATTTGCGTACTTACGACCGTCTACATTCTCCCGGTGATATCGCAACACAGATCATCGCTTTGCATGGCTATGACAAATATGCGCGGAACCGTGACCGGACTGATTTGCTGTTTCGTCCGGATATGGAACCTTACCGTTCCTCCAGTTTTGCTCCTGCCGCTCTCGATACGATGTTGCACAGGGGGGAAGCCGAGGCTCGCTGTCGTTGGAACGAAATCATGGCTTTGAAGCGTAAGATCGGCCTTTCGGATACTGATACCTTTTCCATACAGGCACGGCGTCTGGCACATCGTCCCGTTTTGCCTGCCGATACTTTCTATGTCCGTCATATCCGTTTTGACGGAGCTGATCCGCGTGATCTAAACTGGTTGCATCGTATCTGTGCGCTGAAGGAGAACAGCTATATTACATTGAAAGAACTGCGCAAATCCATGTCTATCCTGGTTGGGACAAATGCCTATGCTTATGTGAACTACAAGTTGACTGGAGAGAGCCAGCAGGATCTGGTCCTGACCTTGCAACCTAAATCGGAAAGTTCTGTGAATTTGGGTATACGTTTCGATTCGGAGGAAATTATCGGAGTGTTGGTGAATGCTACTTATCATAAGGGGAAACGGAATCATTCCCGTTTTGCTTTTACCGGGCGTGTGGGGAGTAAGATATCCTCTGCGATGCTGGATTACTCGATAGAACGTTCTCCGCTGCGCAATTTCAATTTGTCGTATAAGTTCAGCTATAATAATTTGGACATTTATGAAAAGGGAGATAAAAGGTTCAACACTACCTATACGCACCATCTTGCCGAATTTGCTTATTCGGATATGAACTGGTTGAGCTTCAAAGTGAAGGCTGGACTGCGTTATGAATATTTTAATTATAATTCCTTTCTTTACACAGGAAGTGATGAATTGTATGCGGTGAAACCGGAGGGCTTTTTCAGTTATTTCGCATCGGCACACCTCGAAACATTGGACCGGCGGTATTTCCCGAATAAAGGGGTTTCTTTGGAAGCGGATTATTCGCTCTATACGGATAATTTTGTGAAGTATAATGGTCGCTCTCCTTTCTCGGCTATCGGCTTGAAGTTTATGATGGTTTGTCCCATTAGTTCACGTTTGAGTTTGTTGCCTGCGTTTTACGGGCGTGTCCTGATCGGAGGAAATACGGCTTATCCGTTCTTGAACGCGATCGGTGGGGAGACGTTCGGACGTTATTTGTCTCAGCAATTGCCTTTTGCCGGAATCAATCATGTGGAAATTCTGGATAATTCGGTCGTAGTGGCCCATCTCCAGCTCCGGCAACGTATCGCGGGGAACAATTATATCACGTTGACCGGTAACTATGGTATTCATAATGACGACTTTTTTCATCTGCTGGAGGGGAGAAGCCTTTGGGGAGGTAGTTTGGGATATGCTTATAACAGTATCGCCGGTCCCTTGAGTGCAACGTTCGGTATGTCCAACCGTAATTCGCATTTGCAGTTTTATATGAATTTGGGATTTATGTTTTAAATAATATATCAAGGTATGAATGTTGAAATAATACAATTCCTGACGGAACTGCGTCAGAACAATAATCGGGAATGGTTCCAGGCTAATAAAAGCCGTTACGATTTCCTTCGCAAGGTCTTTATTGACGAAGTACAACAACTGATTGACCGGATCGCCCTCTTCGATCCGGAAATAGCGGGATTGGAGGCGAAAGATTGCCTGTTCCGCATTTACCGGGATATTCGTTTTTCACCGGACAAGACTCCGTATAAGATTCACTTTGCAGCCTATATGGCTTCCTGTGGGGGACGAGGTAGCGAACGTGCAGGCTATTATATTCATCTTGAACCGGGTGGCTGCCTGCTTTCGGGTGGTGTTTGGTGTCCGCCGCCGGCCTTATTGAAAGCGCTTCGTAAAGACATTTATGAAAATATAGAAGATTTTGTCGCCATCATGGAAAAACCGGCTTTCAAGAAGACATATCCGACGATGGAGGGCGAAGTCCTGAAACGTATGCCTGCCGGCTATCCTTCCGATTTCAAATATGACGAAATCCTACGCCATAAAGATTTCAGTGTCGTCTCCTATAAACCGGATGAATTCTTTTTCGAACCGGATTGGATGGATAAGGCTATTGAAGATTTCAAACTTTTATATCCGTTCAACCAATTCTTGAATTATACAGTGGATGAGTATTTAGGAAGAGTCTGATTTGGGTTGATTATGCCCCCGTTTTCACATCTATATATTTAAGCAAAAACAAGGATGCTACAATATTAATTAATCAATAAGTAAACAGGTATTAACAGCTATTACTACCACTCCTTTACTTTTCGCCTTTAGTCAAAAAGGTTTTTGACCAGTGTCAAAAGGGCTTTTGACCAAGGGCGAAAAGGTTTTCGACTAAAGGCAAAAGGTTTATGAGTAGGCTGTTTGACAACAATAGCATCCCCATTGTCACTAAAATAGAACCTTCTGGAGCCGACTTTATCTTTGGTGAAGGCAATTTGGCTCAGTTCTTAGAATCGAACTTTTCTTTATTCAATAATGCGGTAGCAGATATGTACAAGCCGGCAGACAGTGAATCAATTTTACAGTCTTCACAATAAATTGTTGAGCATTAAGTCTTTTTTCGTAGGTGCCCCCGGGTTTTACAATTGAAATACCTATGTTTCAATATATATTTTCTGCATTTCGTGATATTTTTATCGAAAAACGATAAAAATATTTGGTGGAGTCAAAAATAATATATTCTTTTGCATATCGAAAAACGATAAATATTATTTGGAAAACGAATAACAAAAGATTTTGTATGAAAAAACGATTGAATATATTTGCCCTATTGATACTTATGGCTTTGAGTATCCATACCGGATATACTCTATTTTATTCCTGGGGGGAAATTTCTACAGCTTATAAAGAAGGGTATGAGAAGGCGGGGAAATTACCAAGGCAGTCCAATCTGTCGGATTTGTCCAGGCATGATATTTGTATTAGGAAGAAGCTTGGGAGTACAGCGATAATTGATTCGATTTATAATATAAAAACGAATAGTTATATTCCAACAGATATACAAAAGATACAAATAAGCATTCCAGATAATCAAAGTGTAGGTTACCAAGTGTCAATTGCTATAATGGTATTACTCTTGGTTCCGGCTGTAATAGCCGTGATTGTCCTTTTTTTGAGGTTGATTGGTGCGATACAATCTGCTTTGCTATTTACGAAAACAAACGTGTTACGCTTGAGATGGATTGGTGGATGTCTGTTGTTGATTGCTGTTATATATACGATAGGCAATTATATGGAACTGGCATTTGTCCGCTCTGTAGTAGAAATATCCGGTTATGAAATTACAAGTGAAGGAATGATTGAATTCCCCGCTCTGATAAATGCTTTAATAGCATTCTTGGCTGCGGAAGTTTTTGCGATTGGATTGAGATTGAAAGAAGAGCAAGAGTTTACGATATAATAACAAATACATAAAACATTATGAAACAATTCTTCAAAACAGTATTTGCATCCACGCTGGGCGTGTTGGTTGCTTTGGGAATCGTAACAATGGGTTCCATTTTTTTCATCATAGGAGTAGCTGCCAGTGCTGACGGTTCTTCTGAGTACAAACCGGATAAGAATACGGTGTTCAAGTTGTCTTTGGATGGTGTCTTGGTCGATCAGACAGTGAAGAATCCTTTCTCGGAACTAATGGGAGAAAGTAGTAACCAAATGGCTGTATCGGATGTGATCAAAGCAATCCGTCGTGCAAAAGCAAACGATAATATCAAAGGTATTTATCTGGAAGCCGGTTCGCTTTCTACTGGCTTTGCAGGAATCGAAGCGATCCGCCGCGAACTGGTGGACTTTAAGGATAGCGGTAAGTTTATCGTGTCATACGGTGATTTTTATACGCAGGGTTCTTACTACCTGTGTAGTGTGGCCGACTCTGTTTTTCTGAATCCACAGGGGAGTGTCTCATTGGTAGGACTTGCATCACAGGGCATATTCTTTACCGGTTTGGCTGAAAAAGTCGGAGTGGAACATTATATTTTTAAGGTCGGAACTTATAAGAGTGCCGTAGAACCGTTTTTCCTGAAAAAGTTTAGTGATGCTAATCGTGAACAGTTGACTTCTTTCTTGGGCAGCGTATGGGGAAACTTGACAACCGCTATTGAGAAAAGCCGTAATATATCTTCCGACGAATTGAATCGCTACTTGAACGAAGGCCTTGCAATGGGTCAGGCTTCCAATGCTATTGATTATAAATTGGCAGACGGGCTTCGTTACCGTTATGAAGTGGAAAACTGTGTGAAAGAAATGGCCGGACAGGATGTAAAAGGCAAGCTGAAAACGGCAGGAGTGGACAAAATTGTCTCTATCAAAGTAAAAGAAAAAGAGAACAAGAATAAGATCGCTGTCCTGTATGCGGAAGGTGAAATCCGAGACGAAGATTCTTCTTCTCCTTTCAGTGCCGACGAACAGGTGATTTCAGAAGAAATGGCAAATAAATTGCGCAAGCTGAAAGATGACGATGATGTAAAAGCCGTAGTCTTTCGTGTGAACTCTCCGGGCGGTAGCGCTTATATCTCCGAACAGATATGGAAAGAAGTGGTCGAGCTGAAAGCTAAGAAGCCGATCGTTGTTTCGATGGGTAACTATGCTGCTTCCGGTGGCTATTACATTTCTTGTGCTGCTAACAAGATTGTGGCTGAACGTACGACCCTGACAGGTTCAATCGGGGTATTCGGTGTCGTTCGTAATTTTACCGGAACATTTGATAAGGTAGGTGTAACTACGGATGTCGTAAAGACAAATACATTCGCTGACTTGGGAGATATGAGCCGTCCGATGCGTGAAGATGAAAAGGCACTGATCCAGCGTGGTGTAGAACAGACGTATGATTTATTCCTGACCCGTTGCGCAGATGGCCGCGGTATGACAAAGGCTGAGATCGATTCGATCGGACAAGGACGTGTTTGGACTGGTGAACAGGCGTTGGAGAGAGGCTTGGTCGATCAGCTGGGGGGTATGGATGATGCAATCAAAGAGGCTGCGACTCTGGCGGAATTGACTGATTATTCTGTAACAGTAGCAGATGGTCCGAAAGATTTCTTTACCAAATTCATGGAGAAGCAGATGGATGAAGCAAAAGTCTCCATCGCCAAATCGGTAATGGGCGAAGAGCAATTCAAACTGTTCTCAACGATCCGCCGGGCTGAAACGGAATCCGGTATTATTGCCCGTATGCCGTTTGATATAAAAGGTTTATAATGGAATATAGGGGCGGGGTAAGCCCGCCCTTTTTATAGATTATGAAAAAGCAATTGAATTTAATCTGTGTATTGATATTTTTCTTTGTCGGTTTGTCTTTAGTTCCGAGCATCTATTCGATGAGCAATGCTTTTATGGACGGCTTTGAAGTCGGAATGTCGCAGGCGGAAGATGTGCATGGACAGGAAACAACAAACATTAGTGCGGAAATATTAACTCCGATGACTCTTAGTCTATGGCCGAAATCTTTGGCTGTCACTTCGGATAAACTATTCAACCATAAAGATCAGGAATGGTATCCGGCTTCACATATCCAAACAGTAGTCTGGGCGAAATCCAAAGATACCGTAATTACAAGATATGCAAGTTTCCTTGTGCTGATCGGCATATTCTTTATAATAAAGGCGATCGTACAATTCTATAAGCTTATCAATGCGATTAATCACGAGGTGATCTTCGATTGGATGAATGTACGCCGTTTGAATCGCATCGGGCGCAATCTGCTGATTTCTTTTATGCTGGCACAGGCTTATATGATAACGAATTACTGGGAGGCAACCCGATTATTCGAGTTAGAAGGTTATGAACATAATTTCTGGTGTGACTTTCAGCCGATGACATTGATAATGGGCCTGATTGCTTTATTGGTAGGCCGTATTTTTGCAATCGGTCTGCAGATGAAAGAAGAACAAGAGTTGACAATTTAAGAATCTGATAATGATAAATAAGACACAAACCATGAGCAAAACATCTAAAAATACAAGTTTGGGAGTAATAACAGGAGTGTTTATTTTCTTTTTGGTTCTGCTTGGAACCAACACATTTAATGAGGCTTATATACAATTGAAACATAGTGTTGTAGACGAACATATACATGCAGTTTTATTCTATTCGCTGGAATTGATAGTTCTGCTCTTTATTGCTTATGGTGTTTGCAAGGTCATTAGTAATATCAATGAACAGAAGTTTTTTGTGAAGATAAATTATATGCTTTTCTATTATATGGGAGTTGCATTGCTCTTTTTGCCTTTGCTTCATGGATTAGGAGATGCTTTGGATACAGCCCATGATTGGAAAATCATACCTATGGATGTTCCTGTTTGGAGTGCAATGGGTACATTTCTACTTATCATTGCAGAAATTTTTCGTTACGGAATACGGATGAAAGAAGAACAAGATTTGACAGTTTAATATCAGTTGAGATGAAACGGAATTTGAATACCTTATGTTTTGTATTGGTGATGCTTTGTATTGTCGCTCTTTTATCAAATAATATAGATGCTTTACAGCTTTGCTATGAAATGGGGAAAGGTACGGCTTATACTGATGCTACACAGAGAAGTTTTTTGATAAAGACTATGATTCGTGCCGTAGATATGAATATATTGTTGATAGCAGGCATACTTTTGATTATAGTTGTCTCGAAAATAAATAAGGGACTTGTTTTTGTCTGGCAGAATATCACATTGTTCAGGTGGATCGGATATTTGTTGGGTATTCACGCTTTGGTTTCTTCTGCTATTAATTATGTGGAAAAACAGGCATCAGAGACTTTTGAAGGAAATCCGTTTGATTATCAAGGAGTGATCGCAGCAATATTTGTCTTAATGGTCGCGGAGATTTTTGCGATTGGCCTGAGAATGAAAGAAGAACAGGATCTGACGGTCTAATGGAGGATATGAAAATGAAATCGAAAAGTATAAGGATATTGAGTATTTTGATACTGCTTCTTTCTATGGTGGTGTTGGGTGACGGCTTTCAGGGCTTTAAAGACGGATGGAACAGTGCCGGCCGTGATTTGGATAAGAAGCCGGAAGGAAAGATCCATCGTGTGGAAGTGGCATTGAACCCTGCTGTCGCATATAGTTTGCCCGATACGTTGCAACTGGCGGATAATCGGAAAATACCTTATCAGATAGGAAATATCGCTTTGGGGATGAAGACCGATAAGGTCTACGAGCTGTTTTCGGGCATTATAGGATTTGTTTCCGCACCGGTCTCTCTGTTCCTGATTGTTTGGGCGGGATTGTCTTTCTTCCGTTTTATCCGGGATGTGCAACGGCAGCAGATATTCATTCGTCCGAATGTCAAGAGACTCCGTGTTATTTGCTGGATGTTGTTGTTTGTCGGGATTATGAGGAATATGTTTACAGGGGTGGACTATTTTCTGCTGTTAAAAGATAGCAGTGTCTCTTTCCCCGGCTATCAGATTGCCGGTTTTGAGTTTGAATATAGTACGTTCTTTTTAGCTCTCTTGTTCGGCCTTTTTGCCGAAATATTTGCATTGGGGGTTAAATTGAAAGAGGAACAGGATCTGACGGTTTAAAGTAAGGCGGATATGGATAAGATTGTAAAATTGTTGCTTGCCCAACTCGGATTTGTATTTTTGGGTGTTTTTCTGTCGCTTCCCTTTTTTGTGACGGAAAAGGAAGAGGAGGGAACGGATGTCTATTGGATGATATCGGGCCTGTCTTTGGGGACTCTCTTCCTTGCATGGTATATATTTTCTAAAAAATATGTCCGGTTCAATATGCAGACTTGGTCGCTCCGATCTTTGAAGGCGGTACTCTTGACCATTTTACTGAGTTTTTCCTTTTTCTTTTTGGCGGATAGCTTGGGTAACTGGGTGAATTGGAGCAATGAACGGTGGAGCAATGGGATAAGTATCCTGCGAAAGATGAGTCATCATTCGTTCGGACTCGTGTTCCTTTTAGCCAGTCCGATTGTCGAAGAACTTTTGTTTCGTGGTTCCATACTACGTTTACTACTTGAGAAAGAAAGGTTGGCTCCTAAATATGCCATTTTAGCTTCGGCTCTGATATACGGAGCTCTCAATCCGGGCGAGAATATCCCGTACTTCCTTTTCGGCTTGCTTTTAGGATATCTTTATTACCGTTCCGGCAGTTTGAGCTTATGTATTCTTTCGACTATGATTATGAATGGAATTCCCGTTCTGCTTACAATTTGTTATCCGGATGTCCGTTCCGTATATGAATTGATGGGAGTGCTTCCTTTTATCGGGCTTGTAGTTCTGAGTGTACTACTGTCAGCCGGTTGTCTTTATGGATTGAATAGGAGTTTTGGTGTGCCGGCCTGGCAAGTATCGAGAAATATGGATGATACGTCCGGTGGTGTTTTAATTAACGAATAATCAGAGGAGTAAGATATGGCTATAATAGTGAATTTGGATGTGATGATGGCAAAAAGAAAGATCGCTTTGGGCGATTTGGCTGATCGTATCGGTATTACCCCGGCAAACCTTTCGATCTTAAAAACGGGTAAAGCCAAAGCTATACGCTTTTCTACTCTTGAGGCAATTTGTAAGGAGCTCGATTGCCAACCGGCGGATATACTCGAATTTAAGGAAGATGAAACGTGATGTCCTGAGCATAAATGATTATCTTCTTACAATATGTAAGTGATTAGGGACGTGTGAAGGTGGATAAAATATTTAATATTGTTAAATTGATTATATTTGCTGACAATATGTAAGTAAAAGTTTGGTTATTTATGGAATGATATCTACATTTGCACCGCAATTTGAAAGTAATCTTAAAGTAATAATTATATGAAAACTTCAGTTTTAAGTAAAAGCATTCTTGTTCTTGCAGTTATGTTCTTGTGTAATCTTGCAATGAGCGCAGCCTCTCCCAGAGAGTATATGTATGATACGAAGGAAGAGAATGGTAAAGTTATTTCAAAAGTCATTTTCTTGAATGACAATGGACTTTTAAATAAAGAAGTTAAATATGAATTTTCTTACAATGAAAACGGCAAAGTGTCAGAAAAGAAGGCATATCGCTGGAATAAAAGTAAGGATGAGTGGGTTCCCTATTATCTGACAACTTATTCATACGATGCAGAAACAGGAGAAATCAACACCACATACGGAATGTGGGATAAAAAGAAGAAAGATTTTAGCTTAAATGTCCAGAATATGGTTGCTCCGGCAACAAGTTATAACGACATTTTCTCATAATACCTATTTTAGAATATTTCATAGACACAACCGAAAATGGCGCTAATAACAAAAGACGTGAGTCCCTGTTATTAGCGCCATTTTCATTTGGTCGGCTTTTATCTTACTTGATGATCTTTTCTATCTCCGAAAGATTCTTCTCTACATCGGCGTCTGTGACTTCGTAGTTTGTCAGATCGCCTGCCAGATACTGGTCATAAGCGGCCATGTCGATCAAGCCGTGACCGGACAGGTTGAACAGGATCGTACGCGGTTTGCCTTCGATCTTAGCCTGTTCTGCTTCGCGAATGGCAGCAGCGATAGCGTGGGAAGATTCGGGAGCCGGTATGATACCTTCGCTCCGGGCGAATAACGTGGCTGCATTGAATGTTTCAAGCTGTTGGATATCTACAGCATCCATCAGGCCGTCTTTCTTTAATTGGCTGACGATAGAACCTGCACCGTGATAACGCAAACCGCCTGCATGTATATTGGCCGGGGCGAAGTTGTGACCTAAGGTGAACATCGGAAGCAGTGGCGTATAGCCGGCTTCGTCACCGAAGTCGTACTGGAATTGTCCGCGTGTCAGTTTCGGGCAGGAAGCCGGTTCTGCTGCCATGATACGGATATCTTTTCCTTGTGTCAGCTTATGACGCAAGAATGGGAATGCGATACCGGAGAAGTTCGAACCACCACCGAAACAAGCGATAACCACGTCCGGGTATTCTCCCGCCATCTCCATCTGTTTTTCTGCTTCCAGACCGATAACCGTCTGGTGGAGCATCACATGGTTCAGCACGCTACCCAATACATATTTGCAGTTGGGGGTTTGCATAGCCAACTCGACCGCTTCGGAGATAGCCGTTCCCAGGCTTCCCTGATAATTCGGGTGCTTGGTGATAATGTCGCGGCCTGCACGTGTACTCATACTGGGCGAGGCGATCACTTCGGCTCCGAACGTCTGCATGATAGAACGGCGGTAGGGTTTCTGGTTGTAGCTGACCTTTACCATATAGACAGCCAGTTCCAATCCGAAATGTTTGGCCGCCATAGCCATGGAAGCTCCCCATTGTCCGGCACCTGTTTCGGTCGTTACATTGGTTACGCCCTCCTTTTTACAGAAATAGGCTTGTGGAATAGCGGAATTCAGTTTATGAGATCCGACAGGGCTGACACTTTCGTTCTTGAAGTAGATGTGAGCCGGTGTATCGAGCGCTTTTTCAAGTCCGTAAGCGCGGACCAACGGAGTCGGACGCCAGATTTTATACATCTCGCGAACTTCTTCCGGGATTTCGATCCAGGCATCCGTCTGGTTCATTTCCTGGTCTACCAATCCTTTGGCAAATAGAGGATAGAGATCTTCAGGCTTGAGCGGTTCCTTTGTTTTGGGGTTGAGCGGAGGAAGCGGTTTATTCTCCATGTCTGCTACGATATTGTACCAGGCTGTAGGAATATCTTTCTCCTGCAGTAAAAACTTCTTACTTTCCATGATGTTGTTATGTAGTTTACATTATTAATCGATTTGGCCTTTAAGGCTTACAACTTGGAAGCAAAGTAACAAATAATATTTCGTTCTTCAAATGAAATGCCGGGAAATATATCTCTTTATGACTTAACTATTCGTTCTTAAGAATCTCGACGATAAGGATTTTCCCTTTTCCTGCCTTTACAAGTGCTGCGGAAATACAATATCCCCCCTGAAAAACGAGTAAGATGTTATCTGCTTGGTTATCAGTGGACAAGTGAAAAATATGTTTGTTAAAAAATATTACCCTTGCGGGGAATTTGAAATAGATGGGGTATAAAATCAAATTTTATGCGCTACTGTTTCGATTTGGACCAATGGGTATTTTGGAAAACAATACAATAAGGTCTGGAATGACAATAAGCTACGGTTCTTTTATACAGAAAGAAGAATGGTTTGTTAAATAATGTATGAATTGGTGGGGTGAAGATTATTCCTTATCTTGGCAAAATATTGGAAGACCGGAGAGTTTCGGTTGCTACGAATTAAGGATGTATAAGTAAATAAAGAATTTAGTACAATGAAAAGAAGAACTGCAATAGGGGCGGTTGTCCTATCCGTTTTAGCCGGAATAGGAATAGTAGGGTGCCAGCAATCCGAAATATCCGAATCCCTTGTGACTATTGACGTAAAAGCTGATTATCCGGAAAAGGAGCTGACCCTCCAGGATTTTATGGAGGTGGAATACATCCCGTTGGAGACGAATGACGAGTTCATTACGCAAGGGAGCGTCAAGGCAATCGGGCGTGACTATTTAGTCGTGACAAACCGCATTAATGACGGTAATATTTATATGTTTGACAGGAAGACCGGTAAAGGAGTAAGAAAAATTAATAGAATGGGGCAAGGTGCCGAAGAATATGCTTTTATCAACGGGATTGTCTTGGACGAAGATAACGGGGAAATGTTTGTCAATAGTGCTTCAATGAAAAAGATATTCGTGTACGACTTGCAGGGAAACTTCAAGAGAAGTTTCAACCATGCGGAAGGGGCGGAATATTTGGAAGTGTACGATTATGACAAAGATAACCTGATATGTTATGATATGTCTCTATATTATAAGGATGGCGAGAAAAGAGAGAACAAATTTTACCATGCGCTCATATCGAAACAAGACGGAAGTGTCACCCGGGGTATTCCAATCCCATTTGATATCGTTAAAGCACCTTTTGTACAAAAGGGAGATATGGTTGCAGTCTCTGCTGTACGCTCGATAACTCCATATCGGGAAAACTGGTTGTTGGTTGAAACCTCTTCCGATACGGTGTATCGATATACATCTGCAAAAGGTAAGTTGACCCCGTTCCTTGTGAAAAAGAGTACTACGGAACCTGACGTTATGCTTAGCATGGGTGTTGTTACTGACCGTTATTATTTTATGCAAGCCATAGAAAAAGTGTTTAACTTCGAAAAGGGAAGAGGATTCCCGAGTTCGGACTTGATGTACGACAAACAGGAGGCTGCCGTATTCAAGCCTGTTGTGTTTAATGCGGATAATGATAAACGGGTGGAATTGGTTATGCATCCGGAAGGTGGAGAGATCGCCTCATTTCAAAGCTTGTCGGCAGATCAACTGGTTGAAGGCTATCAGAATAACGAGTTGAAAGGGCGACTGAAGGAAATCGCAGGCAGATTGAACGAAGAGTCTAACCCGGTTATCATGCTGGTAAAGTACAAGAAGTAAAAGATCCTAAGTCGTTGTTTTTGTAGTGAGAGCAAACTTCCTTACCTTTGCAATCAATTTGAAAAGACGGACAATGAAAAGATACTTGCTACTCTTTGCGGCCTTGTGTATGGGTATGGCCGGTTATGCTCAGAAAAAGAATTTTTCTTATAAATTTTATGGGCAGGTGCGTGGCGACCTGTTTTATAATTCACGTGCCAATGCTGAAATTGTTGACGGGCTATTCCACCTTTATCCGAAAGACAAGAATTTGGATGCCGATGGAAATGACCTGAATGCTACAGCAAACGGGAGTTTCTATCTGCTCTATTCCCGCTTGGGAGTGGATGTGACGGGACCGAATATCGGGAAAGCCGTGACGACAGCCAAGTTGGAGGCGGATTTTCGTGGCTCCGGGAGTAATTGGGCAGTCTTGCGTATTCGCCATGCTTATGTCAACCTGGATTGGGGGAAATCAGCGGTGCTGGTGGGGCAAACCTGGCATCCGTTGTTCGGCGATGTGTCTCCGCAGATGTTGAACCTTTCGACCGGTGCGCCTTTCCAGCCGTTTAACCGTAGCCCGCAGATCCGTTACCGGTACACGTCGGGCAAAGGATTGCAACTGACGGGGGCTGTATTGTGGCAGTTGCAGTATTTGTCTGCCGGCCCGAACGGAAAAAGCGAGGAATATATAAAGAACAGTTGCATCCCGGAAGTCTACGTTTCGGCTGATTATAAGGCAGACGGTTTGATTGCCGGCGTCGGTATGGAAATGCTGTCCTTGAAACCCCGGCAGCAGACGACGGTGGACGACCGTGTGTATAAAGTGAACGAGCGCGTGACTTCCCTTTCTTTCGAGGCACATGCCAAATATACAACCCGGGACTGGGTGATTGCCGGTAAGACCTTGCTGGCTTCTAACTTGACGCAGGCCTGTATGCTGGGCGGTTATGCGGTTACCTCTGTCGATCCGCGTACAGAGGAACAGGAGTATACGCCTTACCGCCATTCCATGACCTGGTTGAATGTGGTCTATGGCAAGAAATGGAAACCGGGAATTTTTGTCGGCTATCTGAAGAACTTAGGGACGGGAAAGGCGATCGCCGGACCGACCTATGGCGTCGGACTGGATGTGGACCAGGTGTTTACCACTAACCTCCAACTTTCTTATAATCTGCCTCACTGGAAGTTGGGAGTGGAGTACAGCCCTTCTCTTGCTTGGTATGGAGATATGAATGCGGAAAATGGTAAAATAGAGAACACGCATTCGGTGACAAACCACCGTGTGTTGGGTGTCCTGATCTATATGTTCTGATGAAAAAGATATTGGTTATAGGTGCAAACGGGTTTGCTGGGCGGAGAATTCTGGATAAACTTTCGTCGAACGGGGAATGTGAGGTTGTCGGTTGTTCTCTTCATCCGGATATCCAGCCGGGGGAAAAGCATACGTTTGTCCGGGTGGATATGAATGATTATCCGGCAGTGGAAGTCTTGTTCGATCATGTATGCCCTGATGTCGTGATCAATTGCTCGGCTCTTTCCGTCCCTGATTACTGTGAGCAGCACCGTGAAGAGGCGTATGCGATTAATGTGGCGGCGGTGGAGAATCTGGCGCACTGTTGCGAGCAGCAGGGAAGCCGCTTTATCCATCTGTCGACGGATTTTGTGTTTGACGGGAAAAGCGACCGTCTCTATACGGAAGAGGATATGCCTGCTCCGCTTAACTACTATGGCCTGACCAAGTATCAGGGAGAACAGGCGGTTGCAAGGAACTGTCGCAACTATGCGGTTGCCCGTGTGGTTGTCGTCTATGGGAAAGCATTGCCGGGACAGCATGGCAATATCCTGCAACTGGTCAAGAATCGTTTGGAGGCAGGGCAGGAGATCCGTGTCGTTTCCGACCAATATCGTACGCCGACTTGGGTGGCGGATATCGCAGATGGCGTAGAGAAGCTGGTGTATTCCGGCAATTCCGGCATTTATCATATCTGTGGCGGGGAATATCTCTCTATCGCCGAAATGGCGTACCGTGTAGCCGATTATTTCAAGTTGGATCATTCCCTGATCTGTCCCGTTACAACGGAAGAAATGAAGGAGGCAACGCCACGTCCGCGTAATAGCGGATTGTCTATTGATAAAGCGAAGCTCGAGTTAGGCTATCGCCCGCATACGCTGGAAGAAGGGTTAAGGGAAATGGCATAAAAAAAGAGGATAGCTTTAACGCATCCTCTTTTCTGTATATTTAAATATCGTTTATCCGATATTCTTTACCTTCAACAAATACTCTGCGATCTGTACGGCATTCAAGGCTGCCCCTTTCTTGATCTGGTCGCTCACCGTCCAGAAAGTCAAGCCGTTCGGATTCGTGATGTCCTTACGGATACGGCCCACGTAGACAGGGTCTTTTCCGGCGATGAACAATGGCATCGGGTAGTCTTTCTTTGCCGGTTCGTCCTGCAGGATAACACCTTCGGCTTCAGCGAACGCCTTACGGGCTTCTTCTACACTGATCGGTTGTTCTGTCTCTACCCAAGTCGCTTCGCTGTGGGCACGCATAACCGGAACACGTACACAAGTTGCGCTCACTTCGATGTCGGAGTGCATGATCTTGCGTGTTTCGTTATACATCTTCATTTCTTCCTTCGTGTAGCCGTTATCCGTAAATACGTCTACGTGCGGGATGACATTGTAAGCCAGTTGATAAGCGAACTTCTCCACTGTCGGTTCTTCGCCTTTCAACAGTTGTTCATATTGTTTTACCAGTTCGGCCATAGCTGTTGCGCCTGCACCGCTGGCAGCCTGGTAAGTCGATACGTGTACGCGTTTGATATGCGACAGGCCTTCGATCGCCTTCAATGCAACGACCATCTGGATAGTGGTACAGTTCGGATTGGCAATGATACCACGCGGACGATTCAGTGCATCTTCCGGGTTCACTTCGGGAACAACCAAAGGTACATCGTTGTCCATGCGGAATGCGCTGGAATTGTCGATCATCACAGTACCATGTTTCGTAATGGTTTCTGCGAACTCGATAGAAGTACCGCCACCGGCCGAAACAAAAGCAACATCGATTCCCTTGAAGTCGTCGTTATGCTTAAGCTCCTTGACGGTAATCTGTTTACCACGGAAAGTATAAACACGTCCGGCACTGCGAGATGAGCCAAAAAGCACCAGCTCATCCATCGGGAAGTTTCTCTCGTCGAGTACGCGCAGGAATTCCTGTCCTACCGCTCCACTCACTCCAACAATTGCTACTTTCATTTTGAGCACTAATTAATTTGTTTATAGAAAAAATAGTATAACTTTACAACGTCTACAGAAAGCTTTGCGCTTCCTTCATTACAACGCTTTGGGGTGCAAAGATATACAATTTATAAACAAAACTAGAAGGCTATGAAACAATTTATTCTTTTTCTCTTCGTATTACTTCCTTTTTGTGTGAATTCACAGGTGAATGAGACGTTTGATGGCCCGACGTTGGGGGCCGACTGGATCGGCAAGGACAGAGGGCAGTTTGCAATCAATGCCGATGGCAGGCTTCAGTTGAATATCGAACCGACTGAGTCAGGTACTGCTTCCATCGGCAAAGAAATCGCCTATTCGTCCGATATGCAATGGGAGTTTGATGTGCATATGCAGAAGTCTCCAAGTGACAAGAATAAACTATATGTTTACCTGTACCAAGAGAATGACGAACGCTTTTGTTATGTGCATATAGGAAATGTCGGCTATAAGGAGTTAGGCTTGAAACATCATGGCAATACCGATTTGATATCGCCTCAGACAGAATTCGAGGCCTTTCCTCTGCTGCTGCACGTGAAAGTGACGCTTGAAGATCACGAACGTTGGAATTTATATTACAAAACCGATGAAATGACCGGATATCGTTCGGAAGGTTCAGCCTTGTTTGCGACAGACGAATCGGTAGGGAAAGGCAATCTGATCTTTACATTTTATTATACGAAGACATTGAGCGATTTGTTCAGTATCGACAATGTGCGTATTCTCAACCGAGTGACAGAGACTCCACTCGAACCGGAGATACCAGACAAACCTGAAATCTTGCCGAATCTCATAGAAGTAGAGTCGTTTTCGGCCTCTAATCTTTTGTTCTCTTTCGACAGTCCGGTCGATATCTCCGATGCGGTTTTCAATATCTCGACTATTGGAGACGCCTATACAAAGAGTTATGTGGATACTGATACTAAACGGGTTGTCAGTACCTTCTTTGAGAAAAAAATGCAGACTGACTGTTCGTACACAATCTCTTATACAGGATTAAAGTCATTGTCGGGAAAGGCGATGCAAGATGAATGCTTGGAAGTCATATTGCAGGAAGAAGGCTCGGATCCTTCTCCTGAACCGGATCCTGTGCCAGGCAGACCTGATTCGTATCCAAAGGGATCAGTCGTTATCAATGAGGTTATGGCAAAACCTGGGAACGGGGGAATGGTGGAGTATGTTGAGTTACGCAACATGACTTCTGCTTCCGTTTCCTTGCATAAATGGGAGTATAAGAATGTGACGGGCAGGAAAACGAAAGTCTTGCCGAATATCGATTTGCCGGCTGGTGGATATGCTGTTCTGTTGGACGATGAAGAGAAGTTGTCCGTTCCTGCCCAAGCAGCGCTTATCCTGCTTGAAAAGTTTCCGGCATTGAACGACAATGGTGCGACGCTACAGTTGTGGGATGCTGCCGGGAATAAGATAGAAGAGATGACGTATGATGCTGCGACCTCCGGTGTGTCTTGGGAGCTGTCGGAAGGGAGATGGCTGCTTTCTACCGCCGTTTCGGGAGGAACACCCGGAGCAGTTAATTCTAACCCTCAAATAGAAGAAAAGCCGGAAGATCCTGACGATCCCGACGAGAACCCGGAGGGTCCAGAAGAGCCGTCTGTCCCGGATGAATTCGAACCTGTCCTCCCAGGAGAAATCATCATTAACGAGTTGCTCCCCGATCCGTATGCCGGAGGCAGCGAATATATCGAGTTGTATAACCGCTCGGAGCATGCCTTGTCTTTGTCCGCCCTTTCTCTCGCCATCCGTAAATCGGACGGGACGCTCAGCACCCGCTATCCTTTGACTTCTGTCCCGCATAATCTGAAAGCAAAAGGTTATCTCCTTTTGACCAAGAATTTGGAAGGCGTAACCTCTTTCTACGACATTGCCGATCTGTCTGCTTTTTGTGAGTTATCCAAACTTCCTATCCTTGCTAATACCTCTTCTACTTTGGCATTGCTTCGTACGGCAGATAAAATAGTAATAGATGAAGTCGCCTATTCTTCTAAATGGCACGCCCATTCGGTCAAAAACGTCAAAGGAGTCGCTCTTGAGCGTATCGATCCGGATGCCGCTACGCAAGATCCTGCCAATTGGACTTCCGCTTCCAAAACAGTAGGTTGCGGTACCCCTGGCTATCAGAACTCCCAATATAAAAATGCTTCATCGGGCGATGCTACGGGAATAGAGCCTCCTGTGTGGATAGAAGAATCCGGCAGCTACACCGTTTCTTACCTGCTCGATCGTCCGGGATATAGCTGTCGCGCTTTCGTTTTCAATACCTCCGGGCTGCGTGTTGCCGAGATATCCAATCATGAGTTGTTAGGCATTTCCGGCAAAATCATATGGAGTGGCATAGCTAACAACGGAAGTCCGTTGCAAGCAGGTATCTATATCTTCTATGCTGAAATATATCATCCCGAAGGTATGGTGAAACGCTTCAAGAAAGCTTTCCTGATCAGGTGAAGAAGGTTTATTCATAAACCGCCTGATACCAGCTAACCCTTTGTTGATACCATTCGAGCATTTTGGGTAGAGATTCTTGCGGAACGAAAACGGTCAGGCCGCAATAGCTGTTAATCGGCAATGCGTTTCCTATGGCGGCGTAGTAGGACTTTGGCGTATGTGCCTTGTAGACGACTGCTTTGTCCAGGCAACTGATGAAACGGTCGTATTGTTCGGCTGTCGCCAACTGCTTGATATAATCATTGAAGTCATAGAGCATTCCCGGGCTGCGGTATAAATATTCCAATCTTTGCATCTCCTTTAGATCGAGGCTGTAAATATCGCTTTCGGTCTTATCTGCCAAGATATCATGTGTTACGCTTTTCAGATTATCCAGTTCGCTCGTTTTCGTAAGCGATACGGTCGCATACGGATAGGAATCGTTCAGATAATAGTTGTAGAAGGTTTCGCCTACCTTTTCCAATTGTAGGTCGGTAGCGAACAATTGCGGCATCATCTCTTTATAAGGCCATCCGTCCGCCAATGTCTCTGTCGGGGAAGCTAAGATATATTCTGCTTTGTCTCTAAGCTCATATGCACATTCGATGCTTGCCATATAGCAGGCATCGAACAGGATAAAATTAAATACGTCGTCCGGCAACCCCTTTGCCAGGTCGTCGATCTCCATCCAGTTGTTGCCGTCCTGTCCGAACGCTTTCAGTTTATTCTGGTAGTCGGAAGGAAGCCAGGCAGTCCCGTGGCTCCATAACACCAATCCGTAACTGTCTGCCGGATATTGTGAAACCACTTCGCTGATCACGCTCCGCATCACGTCTGGATCAGCAGAGTTCTGTTTTTCATAGTCCTTCAGATGGAATTTCTTGACAATGCCGTTTTCTTCTTTTATCTGAAGAAGTTCCGGGTTCGAGCCAGAAGGGGCATAATAAACGATCAGATTCCCTCCGTTAAGGTTTTTGCCGGTCGCTCCTTCTATCATGCTTTCTATGTTTTTCGAGGCGAAGCTGTTGAGGCTGTTATTGGCCATCATATAGACTAAGATGGTGCGAGGTGTCCGGGGTTCCGGGGTCTCGTTCTCGGAACAGCTTGTGAATCCTAAGCAAAGGATGATAAACAGAGTGATAAGTTTAAATTTCATATGCCCCCAATACTAAATGGTTTGCTGCACAAAGATAGGTAATAAATCTGTCCGAATGTGCATTTAGTATTCGATTCTGTTTATGGACAGATGTATTTTGCTTATCTTTGTTTTCTAATTCATGTTGTAAATCAATAAATGTCGATGAATAGAGTCTATCTCGTCCTTGTCTGTCTGTGTTGTGCTTTCTGTGCCCGGTCGCAGGTGGTTGCCGTCAAAACGAATGTGCTGTATGATGTCACTACGACTTTCAACCTGGGAGCTGAAGTTGCATTCGATAAACATCTTTCGCTGGATATTTCCGGCAATTACAATCCCTGGACTCTCCCGGACGATAAATCCATTAAGCACTGGCTCGTACAACCGGAGTTGCGCTATTGGCTGCATGAACGGTTTAACGGACATTTTTTGGGTGTCCATGCCCTGTATGCCGATTATGATGTGGCAGGCAAGACACTTTTGAATGTGATGAAGTCCGATTATGCTTATGAGGGCAATGCCTATGGGGGCGGTATTTCGTATGGCTATCAGTTATATCTTTCACCCCATTGGAATATCGAGTTTACTGCCGGAGTCGGATATGTTCGTTTCAAGTACGACAAAACGCCTTTCCCGGCGGGCCAGGAGGCGGCAGGCAGTTATCGGAATGACTATTTCGGGCCTACCAAGTTAGGGATAAGTATCATGTATATCATTAAATAAGAACTTTATGAGAACAATTCCATATATCCTGTTTTTTCTTTTTACCGTCTTGTCCTGTCCTGCTCAGGAACTTCTGTCCGATTACCGGGGAATGGTGTATGTAAGAGAAAATAGTATCGAGCAGCAGGGAGATAACTTGATGTTGAATTTGCAAATCGACTTGTCCGGATTGTCCGTAGGCCGCTACCAAAGCCTGGCGATTGCACCGATGCTCCGTGAAGGGCGCGATTCGCTGAAGCTTCAACCGATCGTTGTGAACGGAGCCAATAAGCAGAAGATGTACGAACGGACCCTTGCCTTTAAAGGAAAAGTTGTGGCTGATGACGGGGGGTATCTGGTTGTGAAAAATCAACCGACCTTACTTCGGGAGGTTACTTATCGGATGGCAGTCCCTTTCGAGTCTTGGATGAAGGGAGCGGAGCTTGTCTTGGTCGGCGAACTGAAAAATTATGATGGTGTTACAAAGGAGGTCTATATAAATATTTTGACGGATAATCTAATCTTTTGATGCGCGGTGTGTCAGAACGTGCTTGTCCCCGCGCTCGGTAAATGCGGGTCGTTACACTAACGGATTTACTATTTTATAGAGAAAATGCTAAAATGCTCGACACCCGACATCTTTTACTTTTATCATTTTGATAAATAGACGATTATAAAGGTGTCGTTCTGGTGCCGTCCTGGTGTCGTTCCGGGTGATGCCGGTTTCAACATCCGGTATCACCCGGAACCAGTCTCCGATAACCGGCAAACTAATCCGTTTCGTGCCATCAACTAAGTCAAAACACCCGAAGAACTAAATGATAACATATAGTAAAGTATGTATAGGCAGTTACTGCCTGTTGCCTATAGGTAGTACTACTAATTGGTGATATGTAGCACTATGTATTCGTGATAAGTAGTACTACATATAAGTAATATATAATATGTTTTGAATTAGTTTACTATGACTTTCGAGTTAGTTTAGGGGATGTTCCGGATTAGTTGTTCGATGAGAGCGGAAAATTCCGGGTGAAGTGCCGGAAAATAAAAAGGTATGATCCGTATTGGCCAATAACAGGTTCTTGTTGCTAAAAATAAACCGTCTCATTGCTTGAACCTCCATCTGTCCAGGGATTGATGCTGCCGGAGAGATGGATGTCTTTCGCTTGTAAAGTGAATTCGTAGGTTTGTTTCTTTCCTGACTCGAATGCTTTTAAGGACTCGATGGTGTACTCTTTCCCGCTCATACGCACGATAAACACGGGCTTAGGAACCGGAAAAAGCAAATAGTCGGTAACGATCGTCTGTTGCGCTGGAATGACAGGCGTATTTAAGCCTTTGATAAATGTATAGGTTGCAGTGGAAACCGCCTGTGTCAGTTTGCCTGTTTGAATATCGAGTTGCAAAGTCGGGGAGTAATTGGCTAAAGAGATGCTTTCTAAAATCATCTCTTCTTTGATATCATCATCTTTTTGGAATTTGATGGTGACGGCGGAAAGGAGGTGGTTGAAAGCGAGGTTAACCGCTTCTTCGTTTGTGGCTTTACTCCGGTTCAATACGGGAGTGGACCACATGATATCTTCTTGTTTGCTTAGATCGAATGGAATGCTTCCAGATGTATGGGCGGCCGACTGTATATAAGGATAGTAAGCGTAGAAATTTAGCAAGGTGTCAGGATTGATGGGATAATGGGCGTCTGTCGAAGCTGCTAATTCAGTGTCGCCGGCTTCTTTGGTATAGAGATTGTTTGCCAGATCTTTACGGAGTGTCGTATTGACGCTTCCGTCGTTTTTATGATGTCCCCAGGAAAAGACTCCGATTTGGGAGTTGTCGGGAAGGGTAGTTCCGGTAATGATGGACTTGGTGGTAAGGGTTTGGATACGGGTGGAAAAGTGGATGGCTTGTGATGGCGTTACTTCTACCAGTGGTACATCTGTTTCATTACAACCAGATAGTATAAGAAGTAATAGTCCAAACGTGTATTTGATGATTTTCATTTGTTATGATTGACTTGTGAAAGGAATAAAGCTATAAAGGGCTATGTCACAACTGCCTTGTTCTCGTATTTGATTCCATGGCCGTCAAATGCGAGGACAAGAAGATTTCGACACAGCCCTTTAAGGCTTTCTTTAATTAATCAAATGTTCCACTTCCAGAAGTAGTACCTGTTCCCCAACCTGTAATAGTTGCTGTTGGTTCAATACCTGTTGCACTGAATGTTAATGTGATCTTATGTGCATTACCAATTGTTGCTGCTCCAGTCATTGTAATAGTGACCTCTTTTTCTGTAACATTGTCTGTCGCAACGAGTAAAGTGTAACTTTCAGCAGGCTGTAACATTAGATAACCAACGTTTTGAGCATCTGCTGTCACTGGCATGTCAATGTTTGCAATCTCTTGATCATCGTTCTGGTTACGAACAGATAAATTTGTTTTGTCTGTAGTATTTGTCCAGTCTAATGTAGTTACTTCATTATCACTAAATGTCATTTTGGGTTTGGTTAGAGCATCTTTTACCTTGATGGAAACTATCTTTCCAAATGTTGCTTTTGCTGCTTCGCTTCCAATGACTTCAAATTGTAATTGAGTTAATAGATGTTTGAATGATAAAGGGGCCATCTGTTGGCCCTCTGTTTTTGAACCACTAACGGCTTTTGCAATTATTATATCTTTTGTTCCATCTATAGTCCATTCGACTTGTCCAGCAGTATTTGTTCCTTCAGGGCTGTATGCAATTAAATGCGATTTATTGCTTGCATTTGCATTATAATATAATTTAGTTGCATTTGTAAAATCAATTTTCCCATCTGTACTTAATTGAGGAGTGGATGCCACAGTTGCTACATCTGTCCAAACTGCTGATGGAGCGTCTGGAGCTGCAACAATTTGTAACGGAACAGTTGTTGTAGGATAATTGGCATTACCATCAGTTCCATTTTCAATAGGGGTCTTTGTTAATATAACGCCAGCGCTCAACTTTATCTCCACCTTATCCTGATTACCGCCAGTCACTTCGTCAATCACATCGCTTTCGTTTGAGCAGCTGCTCAAAACTGAAATGCTTGCTATTGCAAGCATGCTTACTACTAAATTTTTCATGATATTCTTTTTAAAATTGTTATTATACCCTATATTGCTTATCATTTATTCGATGATTAGACTGTCTCCGGCTGCTACTTCCCAATGGTTGATTTTGACTGTGAAAGTGGGGCCGGGAACGACGGAGGCTTCTATGGCTACGTCTATGTCGTGGCCTTCGGTTTCGTCGATGGAGGTTCCTAAGTCGATGGTGGAAGAACTGCTGCTACCGTCGGATAAGGTAAAATCTAATGTTACCTCATGAGTGGGAGTCTCCGGTTTTTCCGATGGTTCTTCTCCTTTTTCTTTAGGTTTTCCCAGTATCAGAATGTTTGCATTTACTCCTTCCTCTGAAGGGGTGGTTTCGAATGTCAGGTCTGTCTTCTCACCGGTTACAATCTCCTGTCTGCTTAGATTGATGGAAGTCGACATACCGCTGATGGTCCCTTTACAATTTGTTATCTTCTCCATTCCGTCTACTTTGACCTTGATGGACAGGTTACGGACCAATGGTTCGGGAGTGAATTCGATTAACTCGTTGCTCCCGGCTTTTATTTCTAATTCTTCAACAACAACCCCGTATAAGGGGATTTTTCCTGCTTGAGCGCTTTCGGCCGTCTTTGTCGTTTGAAGGTAAGCCTCGGCTGTTTCAAACTTATTGGTGTTTCTAAAATCGATGTCTGCGGCATCACAATTAAATATCAATAATTTATAGCGGGCAGGCGGCAATGTGAAACTCAATTCATCGGCATCATCTTCCATCTGGATGACTGAACCTCCGTCTGTCGGATAGAAACAGTATCTAACCCGTTCCGGGGCCGGATATCCTTTCAAGCGCTTATCCCATTTGAAGGAATATTGTATGTCGCCCTGTTTGTCCAGACTCGGTGTCTTTTCCGTACTGCATCTGATCAGTGTGATGATAATGCAACAAATGGTAAAGACGATTCCTGTTTTTATACAATTCTGAATGTTCATTCTTTAAATAAGTATTGATAATCAATACTATTTTTTCTTTATGTCGCAAATATAGAGGGATAACAGGTAGCTGGAATTGCTTTTTTTAATCAAAAGGTTGTAAAACCTATGAAATATATTGATTTTTATACGTTTTCGTCCCTTTCGTTACGGATGGCCCTCGGAGACTTGCCGAAGTTAGCCCGGCAGAAGTGGGAAAAGTTAGACAAGGATTCGAAGCCGTACTTATAGCAGATCTCGGATATGCTTGCATTCGTGGTGGTCAGGTCGTTTTGTATATCCAGGCATTTCTTTTTGGTCATCCATTGGTAAGCCGGCTCTCCGAATGTCTCTTTGAATAAACGCCGGAAGGTGGGAGTGCTATATCCTCCTAATTGCGCAAAAGACTCGACATCTTTTGCTTTCAGGTAGTTTTGCATGACAAAGTAGCGGAATGTTTGGCTATACCTATATATAGGTGCATAGAAATTGGCAATCTCTTTCAAGGTATAGTAGCAGTTGAGCAGGAAATACAACTCCGTCTGCTTGGCTTTCAGGAATTCCGCACACAGGAGATCATTGTTGAGGTACATCTTGAGCCCGTTGATAAAAAGGCGCAACGGGAAACACATATCCATGACGACCGGGAGCATGGGAGACTCTTTCGCCAGTTCCAGTCCTTTGTTGAAACGGTCGGTACAAATGTTTTGCGGAGCCTCGAACAGGTAAAGGATGCATTCTGTAGATTCCAGGATGTGGAACTCTACACGTGAACCGATCGGTTGCATGATGAACTGCCCGTCATGAAATACCGTGCCCGGATGCTCGTCGCTGGTTACCCGAACGGAGCCGGATATCAGAAAATAGATCGTATTTTGTGAACACCGTTCTTTTGGGATCATCATTCCTTTCAGGAAAGAACGGTATTTGAATATCTGCTTCTGATAGTGGGAGCAAGAAGAACAGTCTGTATATTTCTGACAGATAAAATCAGACATCCGTGGCTGAATTTAAAGTTTTACCTTTTTGCTTTTACCTTGATTTTCATTATGGAAACGGTCTACGGCTGTGACTACATAACGGTATTTGTGTTTCCCGTCGTCGTAGGGCAGCAGATAGTTCGTCTCGCGTGTGACCGCTACGATCTTGGAAGGATCGTCCAGATTGACCGGCTCCTTGTTTTCGAAGCGGTAAATGACGAAATAGCTTGCCAATTCGGGATTGGTCTTGCTCTGTTCCGCCTGCCAGTGCAACATATATCCCTGGGCTGTCCATTCGGTTTTCAGTTTCTTGACCTCTTGCGGAGCCCGGTTGTGCAGATGGGTATAGGCCGGGATCAAGGCTGGATAGCGGTGGTAGTTCCGTTTCAGGCTGTCGGCTACACCCTTGTTGTTCCAGAGTATTTCGTTTGCGGGCCAGAAGCAGTTACCTTTTACTTTCGAGAGCGAACGTTCGTAAAGCATTTTGCGGGTGAGCTGGTCTGCTTTCATGGTGCGTGCTACGTCTTGGCCGATATACAGATGCGTGCCTTCCCGTGTCGCGTTTTTGTTCCACCATTGGATCAACGTGATATAGTCGGCTGCCGGATGTCCGATCTCCCAATATATCTGTGGAATGTTATAGTCTATCCAACCCTCTTTTACCCAGTGTGTCACGTCTGCATACAGGTCGTCGTAGTTTTGCAGTCCGTTGGTGTTGCTGCCTGAACCGTCGGGTGTACTTTTCTTGTTGCGGTAGATACCGAACGGACTGATACCGAATCTTACCCAAGGTTTGGATAACAGGATGGTGCGCTTGATCTCGCGAACCAGCTTGTTCACATTTTCCCTTCGCCAGTCTGCACGTTGTGATGCTTTATATCCTTTGTTCAAACCGTATTTCTGAAAACTTTTGTCGTCCGGGAAAGAGATACCCGCTACCGGATAGGGGTAGAAATAGTCGTCCATATGGATCGCGTCTACATCATAGCGGCTGACGATATCCCGTACCACGCGACAGATGAACTGCCGGCTTTCCGGTAATCCCGGGTCAAACAGGATTTGCTTGTTGTAGGTTACGAACCATTCCGGATGCTTATTATATATATGTGAATCTGCAAAACGGGTATTCCCGGCTGTGCTTGCCCGGTAAGGGTTCAGCCAAGCGTGAAATTCCATATTCCGCTTGTGGCATTCTTCGATCAGGAAAGCCATCACGTCGAAGTCTCCGTCTGGGGCGAGCCCCTGCCTGCCGGTGTAGAAACGGCTCCAAGGTTCGATATCCGATTTATAGAAAGCGTCGGCTTCCGGGCGTACCTGGAAGATGATAGCGTTGATCCCGCATTTTTGCAGATAGTCGAGTTTGCGGATAAAGTCTTTCCGCATTTGTACGGGTGTCATATCCTTGTATTCTCCCTGGAAAGCCGTCTGTATCCAAGCCCCGCGAAATTCCCGTTTCGCTTCTTTTCCAGTCGGTTGCTGCGGTTTTTGTTGTGTCGTCTTACATGACGTTACTGCTCCAAGCAGCAAGATCAGTAACAGACGAAGGTATTTTGCCATCATGAAGTCTGTGAGTTTGAGATTCTTTTGTTTGTTGTCCTATACACTTTGTACAAGCCGACACAAAGATAATAAAAGTTTAAAAGCAGAATAAGGTCCGCTATTTCTTTTCACTGATTAGTTGCGGTTTTGTATGGATTGAAAATTTATATTTATCCCCTCTGTATAGGGAGTGTTCGATCTCTACTACTTTCTGGTTTTCACAAATTACGGCACTGTCCAGTATAAAAACGGAGAGCGGAAGGTTATTCTCAAAATAATTATTTTCTTCTTCCGGATATGTGACGGTCGTGCTGAGGGTTCTCTGCACGCTGTCCAGCTTCAGATGATATTTATCTTCGTATATTTTCAGAAAAGCTTGGTTCAGTTCCATCATATTCATTTTGGGACAAAGGGCCATTGAAACATAGCGGGTTTCGTCTTTTAATAACAGTTCGTCCGCATACCGGAGTCTACGTATTTTCAGAACATTGCCTTCTATTATATAGTTCTTCCCATTGATATTGATGGATATTCCACTATCAATGATGGTTTTTTCAAGTGTTACGTTTTTCGGGGTAAAGCCTTCTTTTACCAGGTTATCGCTAAAACTTTCTTTGATAGCATGGAAAGATCCCAATATACGGGTAAGGTGTTTGTCTTCGGAGCGGTTCAGGACAAATGTCCCTTTTCCCTTGATCCGGTTGGCCCAACCTTGCAGTTCCACTTCCAAAAGGCTTTTCCTTGCAGTCGTATTACTGATCTTATACATATTGATAAGTTCGTTTTCTGAAGGGACCTTGTCTCCCGGTAATAATTCTCCAGCTTCGATCTTTGCTATTATCGCTTTGCTTATCTCGATATATTTTGGACTGCTGTTCTTCATATTTCTTTTAGATTCTTGTATTGAAAAGGACTTCATGCACTAACATGTGTCTTTTGTCAACTTTGTTTATATGTGGCAAAGGTACAATGTTTTATCTTGTCTGCAATTATTTTTCAAAAAAAACTGTATAAAACTTGTTTATTAAATAATACTACTTATATTTGCGGAGTAATAATCTTAGTGCGTTAAGTCTAATATGAGGAAGAGGAGAATATTTTGGATTGTTTCATTGATGCTGTTACTTGCAACGGCTTTGAGCTTTATGGATCGTCAGGTTTTGTCGATCTCTATCATTCGGATAAAGGATGATCTGCATATCACCGATACGGAGTATGGCTTTATAAATTCAGGATTCTTGATTAGTTATGCTGTCATGTTTACATTGGGAGGTATGCTGATCGATAAATACGGAAGTCGGTTAGGGTTGGCTTTCTCTGTTGGGTTCTGGTCTTTGGCAACTGCCTTGCATGCACTTTCAATGAATGCATTTCATTTCGGACTGTTCCGTTTTTTATTGGGAGTAGGCGAGGGTGGGTGTTTTCCGGGAGCGATAAAAGCTGTAATCGAATGGGTCCCCAAGCAGAAACATGCCATTGCTAATGGCATTGCTATCGGAGGTTCAGCGATAGGAGCGGTAGTTGCTGTTCCGCTTTGTGCTTTTACTTTGAATTATACGAACTGGCGGGTACTTTTTCTAATAAGTGGAGTATTGGGGTTGATATGGGTGTTATGTTGGTTGCGGATGACAAATAAATATGCAAAGGAGCAGAATCAAATTGTAAACAAAGTCTCCCACTCTTTGAAAATGTCTGATTTTGTGGCTTTGTTCCGTAACAGAGATGCGCTTCTGTTTATTTTGATTCGTTTTTTATTGGACCCGATCTTTTATTTTTATATGTTTTGGATTCCAAAATATCTGAACGAATCGAAGGGGCTTTCTTTAGATCTGATCGGTAATATTTTGTGGATTCCCTTCCTGGCTTTAGGAATCGCAAATGTGATGGGAGGGTGGTTGTCCGATAAGATTCAACAGAAAACCGGGAATACGGGCCGGGCACGAAAAATTTCAATGGGACTTGCTGCAGTTTTGACATTACCGGTTTTGTCGGTCGGAATGCTGGAATCATCTATGCTGGTTATTTTTGTGATGTCATTGGCTTTCTTTGCACATGGAATCTGGATTACGAATTACATAACTTCTATCGGAGATGTTTTTGGCGCTTCGAAATCATCGACGGTGGTCGGATTATCGGGAACGGCGGGTGCAATCTCTTCTTTTGTGATCAATCCGTTGATGGGAGTGGTGATTGCTAATTATACATATACTCCTTTGTGGGTATATTCAGGCGTAATGTATCCGGTTGCTTTTCTCATTTATCTTTTCTTCCTGCATGGTATTCGTATCAATGGCGGAAAATAGAGTAAAAAAGTTGTGTTTTATATAGTATTATACTCAAAATAACATAGTGCGTTAATTAAAAAATAAACAAGCGTTAATATGAATAAGATGAAGGAAGAGAAGATGGGAAAAGCACGTATAGGTGTTTTTAGTGTCGGATATGATAAGTATTGGTCACAATTTCCCGGACTGTTGGATGAGCTTCTGAAAAAGGAAGCCGAGTTTATTCGTAAGATTCCTGTGGAGGAAGTGGAGGTCTTCAGTTTCGGGATGGTTGATTCTCCCGCTGTCGCTTACGAAAAGGTGAAGGAGATCGTTGCTGCGAATCTGGATTTCCTGTTCTGTGATATGTTGACTTATGCGACTTCCGGGACTTTCGGAGTGATTGCTCGTTCTGTGCAGTGCCCGATTGTATTGGTCGCTTTACAGCCGTTGAAAGCGATGGATTATAAACAGGCTACAACTTATATGCAGTTAGTGAACGATGATATCTGTGCCTTACCTGAATTTACAGGTGTGGCGGTGCGCTTGGGAAAGCCAGTTCCGGAAATCATTATCGGAACTTTGTATGATGACCGGCAAGTGGATGAGGAGGTTCGTGAATATTGCCGGATAGCAAAAGTTTTGCACAGTCTGAAAAATGCGAAGTTAGGACATATAGGCCATCCTCTTAATTCGATGATGGATATGAATACGGATCCGACTATGTTGACTGCTTTCTTTGGCTCTCATGTCATCTCATATGAACCGAATGAGCTATTGCAGCAAATGGAAAATGTTTCGGACAGAGAAGTTAAGGAGAAAGAAGCCTGTATCCTTGATTTCTTCGATACTCCTGATCCAGTCTCAGACCCGATATCGATGAAGTTGAGAGATGAAGATCTGAAAGTGGCAGCCAAAGTAAGCCTTGCTTTGGATAAATTCGTGGAAAGCAATGGGTTGAATGGTTTGGCATATTATTATGACGGAGCAGATAATAGCTCTATCCGTCAGCTGATGTCTAACTTGATTGTTGGAAATTCATTGCTGACGGCAAGGCATATCCCGATGTGCGGTGAGTCTGATTTGAAGACACTGGTAGCATTGATGATTATGGACCGTTTGGGTATCGGAGGCAGTTTTGCCGAATTTCATCCGATTGATTTCAATGACGGTTTTGTTTTGGTCGGGCATGACGGTCCTCATAATATCTCGATAGCAGAAGGTAAACCGGTCTTGAGAAGTTTAAAAAAGTATCACGGAAAGCCCGGCAACGGAGCAGGCGTGGAGTTTAAAATCAAAGAAGGACCTATTACATTATTATCAATAAATTCAACATATGATGGAAAATTCAAATTAATTATTGCTGAAGGTGAGTCTGTAAGCGGGCCTATTCCTCCCACAGGGAATACGAATACGAGAGGATTCTTTCAACCGGATGTACGGACTTTCTTGAAAAGGTGGATTAGTGAAGGTCCTACGCATCATTTTGCGTTAGGCATCGGGCATCATGCGGCAACTCTGGAAAAGATTGCCAGATACTTGAATCTTGAATACAAGATTATATCTGTTAATTAAAAAACTATTTCAATTTAAATCTGAGAATCATGGGAAAACAGTGTCAAATGATTGACGCATTGCAAATCAGGTTTCGGCAATTAATTCGTTTGCCCTTTTTGGTTTGCTTTGCTTTTTTTAGTGTAATGATGGCTTATGCATCTCCTGGAACAGTAAAGGGTAAAGTGATTGGTTCTGACGGCTATGGTATTGCTGGTGTGAATGTTATTGAAAAGGGTACGACGAATGGAGTTATTACGGATGTTGAAGGGCGATATGTTTTAAATCTGACTACGGAGAATCCTGTAATTGCATTTTCATTTATCGGATATGTCTCGCAGGAGCTCTCGGTCGGAAATAAGACAGTTGTCGATATTGTGTTGAAAGAGGATGTGAAAGCGCTTGAAGAAGTAGTGGTTGTCGGATATGGTACGCAGAAGAAAAAAGATCTGACAGGTGCCATTGCTTCGGTGAATAGTGAAGATTTGGGTAAGACGCCTGCATTAAGTTTCGATCAGTCATTGCAAGGAAAAGTTGCAGGTGTACAAATTTCCCAGACGAACGGAGCTCCGGGTGGTAATATAAATATTATGGTTCGTGGTATCAGTTCGATTACCGGTTCTAATTCTCCTTTGTATGTAGTTGACGGATTTCCTATCGGAACAGGTGGGGGAGGTTCTAACTTGTCCAATTTTTCCAATAGCAGCTATTCTTCCAGTGGTATGGCAAATGCCACGACAGAGAAAATCAATCCGTTAAGTACGATTAACCCCTCGGATATCGAGTCGATCGAGATATTGAAGGACGCATCGGCTACGGCTATTTATGGTTCCAGAGGAGCGAATGGTGTTGTCTTGATTACGACAAAGAAAGGGAAAACCGGTAAAACATCCATTAATGTAAATGCCTCTTTCGGTGTACAACAGGTCGCTCATAAATTGGATTTGTTGACTCCTCGCGAATATGCGGAATTTGTAGCGGAAGGTAGAGATAATGCTTGGATTTATGCTGGTGGTCAAGCAAGTGATCCGAATGAAGTCAGAACTTCCAATGCTTGGGTAAGGCCAGAATACCGTAATCCCTCTTCCATTTCAAATGAAGGGACAGATTGGCAGGATGTAATATTCCGTTTGGCAACTGTCCAAAATTATCAGGTATCGGCTACTGGGGGTACCGAAAATATAAAATATATGGTATCATTAGGCTTCTTCGATCAGAAGGGTATCGTGATTGGTTCCGATTTTCAACGCTTCAATATCCGTTCTAATATCGAAGCAAAACTGACGAAACGATTGAAGTTCGGTACAAATCTTGCTGGTTCTTATGGGTATGGCGATTTTGCACGAACTGAAGGACATCTGGGCTTAAGAGGTATGATTCAATGTGCATTGGCTATAAATCCGGGAATGCCGGTTTATGGTCAGGATGGCAGTTATAATTCCGAGTTTGATGATCCGATGGGAGCACCTGTGGAAAATCCGTTATTTATTGCTGAAAATTTCTCCGACAAAAGAAATATGAAGGATTTCATTGTAAACAATTATCTGGATTATGAATTTATACCAGGTTTGAATTTCAGAACATCGTTTGGTTTGAAGTTTAATTTGAATCAAACGGAACTATGGAAATCGTCGAAGATCGGAACCTATGCGGATAAATCCAGTCCGGCAACAGCTGCCGCTATAGATAAGAAAGGCTTAAACTGGTTGAATGAAAATACATTGACATATAAAAAGAACTTTAATGAAAAACATGATTTGAATGTTGTAGCTGGCTTGACAGTTCAAAAGGATACCTATAGTCAATTATCTGCCGGAGCAACGGATTTTCCTACCGATTATATACATTATTTATCTGCCGGAACGATCAATTCTGGGACACACCTGAAGTCCGAATGGTCTATGGTCTCTTTGTTGGCGAGAGCAAATTATGTTTATGACAATAAATATATGTTGACGGCGACTGTTCGTAGAGATGGTAGCTCACGGTTCGGAGCAAATCAGAAATGGGGAACATTTCCTTCTGTTTCGGTTGGGTATCGTGTATCGGAAGAACCTTTTATGCAGAATTTTAGAGCTTTGTCCGATTTAAAAATAAGAGCAAGCTATGGGGTTGCCGGAAATAACAGTATCGGAAACTATAATCAGATAGCTTTGTTAGGCGTTTCTAATTATGTGGATGCAAACAAAATCTTACCGGGTTTGGCTCCAAGTACATTGGCAAACGATGAACTGACTTGGGAAAAATCTAAGCAGACTGATATCGGTATTGATTTCGGTTTGTTCAACAACCGTGTGTCAGTCATTGCCGATTGGTATTATAATCTGAAAACAGATTTGTTGTTAAGTGTGAATCTGCCGGCTGCCTCTGGTTTCGGAAGTGCAATGCAAAACGTTGGAGAAATAGAAAACAAAGGATTTGAGTTTGCTTTAAACACTGTGAATATCGATACAAAAAATTTCTCATGGTCGACTTCTTTTAATATAAGTACAAATCGTAATAAGGTAAAAAAACTTGCAACGGAAGATGGGCGTATCGTTTCTGATAAGTTTATAACTGAAGTGGGGCAACCCATTTCCAGTTTCTATATGATGAATGTTGTCGGAGTTTTTAAAGATGATGCGGATGTCGCGAAAGGCCCGGTTTATTCTCCCAATACAAGACCAGGTGATTTGAAATATGAAGATGTGGATGGCGATGGCAAGATTACGACGGCTGATAAAACAATTGTCGGATCGCCATTTCCCGATTTTACCTGGGGCTTGAATAATGAATTTAAATGGAAGAATTTGAGTTTAAGTGTTTTTGTTAACGGGTCTCAAGGGGGAAAGACCTATTTCGAAGCAGGAGAAACCTTGTTAAATTGTGCAGGTGTACAGAACCAATTGTCATTGGTTAATGATCGTTGGAGATCTCCTGAAGAACCGGGTAATGGATATCTGCCGAGGGCTATACGTTCCGATTATGCGCTGGGGATGTCTGCCAGTTCCAGATATTTATTTGATGCTTCGTATGTCCGTATTAAAGACATTACCTTATCGTATGATTTCCCAGGATCTATCACGCAAAAAATTGGATTGAAGGGGTTGAATGCCTATTTCAATGTCTCTAACGTATATACATTCACGGATTATCCGGGTTATGATCCGGAAGCAAGCCAGTCTGGAGACTCTGTGACTTCTGCTGGGATAGATAGTGGCGTTTATCCTACTCCGAGAACATACACATTAGGTGTAAAGGTTGCTTTTTAATAATTGCTTAAAATGAATAGTATGAAAAATAGAATAATGAGATATTTACCTCTTTTGGCAATATCACTGAGTACGATGTCTTGCTCTGATTTCTTGACATTAAAACCTGAATATCAAATGAACGAGTTGGGATTTTATCAGAATGAATCTGATTTTGAAACAGCTGTAGTCGGTTTGTATTCCGGATTACAGAGCTATGGTCAAAATTTGATCTGGATGAATGAGCTGGCTACCGATAATGCAGTTTTCCAATTGGCGAATGCCGAGACTGCCGTAACAGGGTTTGATTATATGAATTTATCTGCGACAAATGCTTATGTGAGTACTTACTGGAGCAATTCGTATGGAATGATAAGCCGTGCAAACGGTATACTGAACAGATTGTCGAATTTTGATTTCAATTCAAAGGCGAAAATGCAGGGTGAATGTAAGTTTATACGTGCATTGGCTTATTTCCAGTTGGTTCAATTGTTTGGTGACGTTTCTATAACGGAGTTGGAATTTTCAAGTCCGAATCAGATTGCAGACTATGATTTTAGTCGGAAACCTGTGGACCAAGTTTATCAACTGATCATACAGGATTTGATGGATGCTGAAAGTTTATTGTCTTCAGAAATTCCAGAAAATAAAGGAAAAGTATCGATTGGTGCTGTAAAGGCTTTGTTAGGAAAAGTCTATTTGACAAGACATGAATATGATAAATCAGCAGAAAAGCTGAAAGAGGTGATAGATTTGAATGCATATTCTTTGGAACAGGACTACGGTTCTCTCTTTTCCGAAGGCAACGATGACAAATCGGAATCGATATTAGAAATAGAGTTCGCTTCGGGCAATCTCGGGGAAGGTTCTAATTTTGCACATCATTTTTATCCCAATGTAATCAATATGGATGTATTTTCCGGTGGAATATTAGGAGGAGGGAGATGTGTCCCCAGTGAAACCTTGTGGAATACTTACGAGGAAGGCGATTTAAGGCGGGATGCTGCTTTGGGGAATAAATTGCCGATGAAAGACGGTACGACTTCGGATTATTATTTCTGCAAAAAGTTTGTAGATTATTCGGCAACGACGACAAGCGACTGTGGTGTGAATTTTACTCTTTTGCGCTATGCGGATGTTCTGCTTATGTATGCAGAGGCTCTGAATGAGTTGGGAAAAGCGAGTGAAGCTTTGCTATATATTAATCAGGTAAGGCAACGTGCAGGAATCGGAGATTTGCACGGATTGTCTCAAACTGCATTACGCACTGCTCTGGAAAAAGAAAGACAATGCGAACTTTGTTTTGAAGGACATCGCTGGTTTGATTTGATGAGAACCGGACGGACCTTGGAAGTATTGAATGAAGATTTCAAAAATCGTGGTCTGGCTTTTAGTGTAGAAGAGTATGAATTATTGCTTCCGATTCCTCAGGGACAAATAGATATTGATCCGGATTTGGAACAAAATCCGGGATATTGAGTATATTTCGAATTGTAAATACTTAAATTGAACGATGAAAATGAAAAAAGCAATATTATTATTTGCCTCCTTTCTATTATTGTTTCCTTCCTGTGGGCAAAAAGCACTGAACTGCGATTTGCTTAGGGATAAGAGCGACAAGGATAGCCGGATAAAACCTTTTAATGATATTCATCTCGAAATGTCTTTAAAGCCTTTTAAAGTGAATGATCGGGACTCTATTGATCAAGTTTGCCGGAATATTTTTGCCCAGTGGGGACCGTTGTTAAAACATGCGGATACGATTTCAGTTATGTTATGGACAGCCGATGGTTCAGAGATTTTGAATTATAAGGGAGACAAAAAGCAACGGTTGGAATGGTCCCAGTATGTCGGAAATCCGAATACGGAACATGAGGTAAATTCCGGACCAGTGGATTTGAGTTTACATCAGCGTGCCTACGATTATATTCCCAATCCTCCTCAATATACATACGGAGATTTGAAATATATCGTATCTTCTCTGAAAGAGCAGGGAAAGTTGCTGACTGGCAAGACGATTCGTGTCGGTGAGACTTTCGATCCGGGGCCAGAGTTTGCAAAGTCCGAGTTCAAGTATAAAAAGCATCCTGAGATTTGTATGGGAAATACGATGGGAGCAAAAACGTTTGTATGTTGCTATGCCACTTTGAATGAAGACAAAGAGCATTATGCAGGCTTTCCTTCGGGAATACCACAGGGTACGCCATTCGGTACATTCTTCGGTAAACAGAGCCAACATTTCTTGACAGATATGGGGTTTGATTTCCTATGGCTTTCTAACGGGTTAGGTTTTGGGATGGAAACATGGAGCGCAACCGGAGCTGTTTTCGACGGAAAAAAATTTCATCCTGAAAAGCTGAATGATACCCGTGAAAAAATTATTGATTTCTGGACAAAGTTTCGGGCTGAATGTCCGGACTTTCGGATCGAGACACGGGGTACGAATATCTCAGTTGGAGCCGACTTGGCGAAAGACGGTGTCGATTTGAAAGCTATTTATAATGGAGGTTTTAATTTATTGCCGCCACCGAACTCTCCGTGGGCTGCCTTGGATGGGAACTTTGGTTTGGAATTAGCCGGATATATGTCACGTATTTCCGAGCTACCGGACGACCGTTACCTTTTCAGATATTATACGCATGATCCGTGGTGGGCAAACAGTCCCTGGTTGGATCGTTACGGACGGGAAGCACATGATATCTATTTGCCGATGGCGGTTACCCGTATCGATGCCGATGGAAATGTTAAATTACCTACTCACTTGACTTTCCTGACGATCGATGATTCTTACGGAAATATGCCGGAACAGGTTCCCTCTGAAGTGATTCCTCATATTTTGCAGGGGCGCCGGACATCGCCTGACCAGCCAGGCTTGATTGTCTGGGTATATCCTTTCGATGAATATCACGACTGGGCATATAAACAGCCGGAACGAATAGAGGAAATCTATTATGGAGATTGGTTTATCCAGCAGGCAATTAATGATGGATTTCCGATGAATACAGTTGTATCCAGCGGGAATTTCACCAAATTGATGGAAGAGGGTAAGAATACTTTCGATGAATCGATTTTGGTTTCAATCGTACCGGATGCCGGCTCCGAAATGGAAAAGCAGTTGATGAAGTTTGTGGAGAATGGGGGGAAACTATTCGTATATGGCCCGTCTTCGCATGCAAGTAAAGAGTTTCTTGATTTTCTGAATATCAAGACTGTCGAACCTATATCCGGAGAGATGAAAATGAAACTTCGGTTGAAATCTGATCGAATAAAAGTTCCGGGTTCTGACATTTTGAAACATAATGCAGATATGTCCGGTGGAGGAATCGAGACAGTTGTAAATAACAGTGCTGATCCAGGTACGAAGGTATTGGCACAGGCTTTCTTAGGAAATCAAAAGAGAGATGTTGTCGTGCAGCGTCAGGAAAAGGAATGGAATGGAGGAATGGTAACCTACCTCCGTGGAACGAACTCTGCTACTTATCGGGGTGGTCATCTTCTGACACCGGACAACCCCGATAAGTGGTTCAATGGTTCCTCTTTACTGAGGTATTCTCTGGATAACATGGGGTATAGTATCCATTTTGATAAATTGAAAGCAGGTTTGAAAAACCCGATCAACTGTATTTCCAGATGTGATAATGCATTCTACTTTTCAGGATTTACGCCTAACCAGACAATTGAGCAGCAGTGGTTGTTCCCACAGGGAGCTCCGATTTTTACCGGATATGAAACGGAGTTGAGGAATGGTATGGCACATTATCGTATGCCTAAGTCTTATCAAGAAGAATGCCGTGTGTTTGTCAAACAAGATGAAGGAGTCGTCTCTTGTTACGAGGTTGCTCCTGTTGAATGGAATGTGAAGCGCAGAATTGGTATTAACGGGTTGAAGCAGGCTACGGTAAGAATTTATCCGGGTGCGGACGATACACATTTTGAAGTTGTAAATAATGTCGGTTATCCCTATAATAAACCCTCCTTGGAACGAAAAAAAGGGACGGATTATGCCGGAACTTATTATGAGTTCGAGAATATAACCGGCGAATTAATTGCGATATGGTAAATAGGTGGTTTTTTCTTTTTTTCATTTTTATAGTATACTCGGAGCCTGCGTTATGCAAGCTCCGGGTTTCTGGTTTATTTGCCGACAACATGGTTCTTCAACGTGACGAACCGATTTTTGTACAGGGCACTGCCACTCCTGGAGATAAAGTATCGGTGGCTTTCCACCTCTCGTCAGTATCCTGCAAAGTAAACGAAAAGGGATGTTGGCAAGTGCGGTTACCGGCTGAAAAAGCCGGCGGACCTTATCTATTGGCTGTATGGACAGAAGAAGAAACATTATCATTCAAGAATGTATTGGTGGGAGATGTTTGGTTTGCTTCCGGACAGTCTAATATGGAACATCCGATTGAGGGATGGGAATGGCTACCTAATTCCAGCATATATAGATGCGAAGAAGAATTGGTTGATTCGGATTACCCGGAGATACGATTATTTACTGTGCCTAAATATCCTGCATCGATCGAAGTGGAGGAGGTTCCGATAAAAGAATGGAAAATACCGGAACCGGAAAGTTTACGTGGTTTTTCTTCAACAGCTTGGTTTTTCGCAAAAGCATTGTATAAAAAATTACAGGTTCCGGTTGGGATCATTAATTGTTCGTGGGCTGGAACATCGATTAAAGCGTGGGAGAGTAAGGCTGTTTTGAACGAATTTAAAGACTCTCTGAATTTTAAGGGAACTCCACCTATTCCCGATCGGGATAAAGTCGTGGAAGCTCTCCGAGCGAATCAGCAAAGGAGGTGCCAGATATCTATCCCACGGGAAGGACAAGTCCGGGAAATCGGTCTTTTACCGACCGTGGCATGGACCCCGTTTGATCTGAAAAAAATACCAGCATCTTCAGAAGTTTTTTGGTTGAAGAAGGAAATCGATCTACCGGAGCGATATGCGAAAGAGCCATTGTTTCTGTCGTTGGGATTGCTGAACAGGCAAAGTATTATCTATTTTAATGGTAGAGAGATTGGAGAATATATGTATCCCGAACCGGCTATTGCCCTTATTCCTAAATCTTGTATTTGTCCGGGAAGGAATGAGTTGCTTGTGCGGCTGGCGCAACCTTTTGGTCCGCCTTCTGTAAAAGGTGATAAAAGCCTTTTCTTTATGTCAACGAGAGATGCCGGATTTCGGGAGGATTTGTCGGAAGGTTGGTCTATAACCGTGCAAGATTCCATCCTTAAGCCAGAAGCAGAATACCAAAATTATCCGGGAGCTCTCTTTAACGGAATGGTACATCCTTGTCTAGAATATAATGTTAAAGGTGTTATCTGGTATCAGGGAGAAAATGATGTCTGGAAACCAGAGCTATACGCAGAAATGTTTAGAGCATTGATTCTTGACTGGCGTAAAAAATGGAAGAAGGAGGATCTGCCTTTTTTATATGTTCAAATATCACTGTTGCCGGAGATAGATCCGGAAGCTGGTGAGCCGCCCTATCAGTTATTCCGGGAAAAGCAGTGTGTTGCTTTACCTAATACCGGGATGGCCTATTCTCTGGATATCGGTGATCCGTATGATGTGCATCCGAGGAATAAAAAAGTCGTTGGTGAGAGATTGGCGGAGCAAGCATTCCGGATTGTTTATGAGATAAAGTAAATAATCAAAATGTCACTGCTTTTGCATGTAATCGGTTTTACTACCCCATGTAAATAGAATTACTATAGCGGGTAATATTTTTTAACAAATCAGATGGTTGTTAAACAAGGGGAAGTCTTGTCAATTTGTCAATGATCGTTTCGGTCTTTTTTATATAGACGAGGGGATTTGAAAAAGCATTTTTGAAAACATATAAATCAATATAGAAAACAGAAGCGAGGATAATCTTATTACTTTTACCGCCGGAATCTTAAAAGAACAGATCATGAGGAAACCTCTGCTTAAAATACTGCTTTGCCTTTCACTATTGTCCCCTTTTACGGGGAGTGGCCAAGATAAAAATGTGCTTGAATCCGGCTTCGTGAATCCGGAGAAGCAAGTACAGACTTCCGTTTATTGGTATTGGATTTCTGGGAATATCTCGGAAGAAGGGGTGAAGAAAGACCTGTATTCGATGAAAGAAGCCGGGATCAACCGGGCTTTTATCGGGAATATCGGGCTGGAAGGAATCCAGACGCCTTATAAGACCGTGCCGTTCTATAGTGAAGAATGGTGGAAAATACTGCACGCAGCCCTTAAAACAGCAACGGAATTAGGAATAGAGATCGGCATCTTTAATTCACCCGGATGGAGCCAGTCGGGTGGACCGTGGGTGAAACCGGAGCAGGCGATGCGTTATCTGGCATCGGTAAAGGCGGAAGTCAGTGGAGGAAAACAGGTAGAGGTGATTTTGACGAAGCCGGATAAGGACTTTCAGGATGTAAAGGTGATCGCTTTTCCATCTGTCGGGAAGAAAACAACCCGGTTGTCGGCGGCAAATACCAAAGTGACATCTGCTATGTCTTTGCAAAATCTGAACCATTTGGTTGACGGGAATAAGGAAACAGTGATGCTTTTTACGGAAAAAAGCGAAAAGCCGGTGGCGATCGATTTCAGGACGGATCAACCGTTTATTTTACGCAGTTTGCAAATCTTCCCTGCCCGCCAGCCGATTCAAACCAATGCCCGTTTATTAGTAAAAGAGAACGGGGGCTATCGGATGCTGTCCGAATTTAAGATCGACCGTTTCAATGCGAATTTGAATGTCGGCTTCGATCCGTATGCTCCGGTTGTTATCTCTGTCCCGGAGACGACGGCAAGCGAGTTCCGGTTGGAACTGGCTAACACGGCATCCGGTACGGGATTGGGAGAGGTAGAATTCTTGTCCCTTCCTGCTGTGGAACGTTATCCCGAAAAGACATTAGCCAAGATGTTTCAGACTCCGCTTCCTTATTGGCATGAATACCAGTGGCCGGTACAACCGGAAGTGGGTGATCCCTCCCTGGTCATCGATCCGGGGAAAGTATTGGATATTTCTGCTTTCTTGCAAGGAGACCGCCTTGTTTGGAAAGCTCCGGCGGGAGAATGGACGATCCTGCGTACCGGTATGCTCCCGACGGGTGTGACGAACAGCCCGGCCGATCCCGAAGCGACCGGACTGGAGATAGATAAGATGAGCCGCAAGCATGTAGAAGCGCATTTCGAGGCTTTCATGGGTGAAATATACCGTCGTATTCCGGCTGAAGACCGTGCTTGCTGGAAAGTAGTCGTACAAGATAGTTACGAAACGGGCGGACAAAACTTTACCGACGATTTCTTGTCGGAATTCCAGGCGCGTTACGGTTATGACCCGTTACCGTTCCTTCCCGCTTATGAAGGATATGTGGTCGGGAGCGAGGATCGTTCCGACCGTTTCCTTTGGGATCTGCGCCGTCTGATTGCGGATAAAGTCGCATACGATTATGTCGGCGGCTTACGGGAGGTGTGCCATAAATATGGCTTGACGACCTGGTTGGAAAACTACGGGCACTGGGGGTTCCCCGGTGAGTTCCTGCAATATGGCGGACAATCGGACGAGATAGGAGGCGAGTTCTGGAGTTTTGGCGATTTGGGGAATATCGAGAACCGTGCCGCCTCTTCCTGCGGACATATTTATGGAAAGCAGAAGATTTCGGCCGAATCGTTCACCAGCGGCGGGACGCCTTTCAGTTGTTATCCTGCCATGATGAAACAGCGTGGCGACCGTTTCTTTACGGAAGGAATCAATAATACGTTGTTGCATGTCTATATCTCGCAGCCTTCGGAAGAACGGGAGCCGGGGATGAACGCTTGGTTCAGCAGCGAATTCAACCGGTTGAACACTTGGTATCCGCAGATGGATTTGTTTACATCTTATCTGAAACGTGTCAACTATATGTTGCAACAAGGTTTGAATATTGCCGATGTCGCTTATTTCATCGGCGAAGATGCTCCCAAGATGACCGGTATCGTAGAACCGGAACTGCCGAAAGGCTACCAGTTCGATTATATCAATGCCGAGGTGATCGAGCGCGACCTCTTTGTTAAAGACGGTTTGCTGACGTTGCCTCATGGTACGCAATACCGAATACTGGTACTTCCGAAGCTTGAGACCATGCGTCCTGAACTGCTTGCCAAGATCGGGAAACTGATCGAAGACGGGGCGGTTGTCTTGGGGCCTGCTCCGAAACGTTCGCCGAGTGGCGAATCTTTTCCGATGGCTGACAGGCAGGTTAAGAAATTGGCCGACGAATTATGGGGCGGTCTGGACGGGCGGAACGTGAAGGCTGTTAAAAGAGGAAAAGGTGAGTTGTTGTTGGGCATGACGATGGAAGAGGCCTTGATGCATATCGGTTGTGTACCGGACTGCGGATTGCCGGCGGATGCTCCGGTTCTCTACGGACACCGTTCTGCTGGAGATGCCGAGATCTATTTTGTCTCCAACCAGAAAGACGAGACGGTCGAGATCAGTCCGGAATTCCGTATCCGTTCAAGGCAACCGGAGTTATGGGATGCGGTAACCGGCCGTATTCGTATGCTTCCTGCTTATGAAGAGACAGCTACGGGGACAGTTGTTCCTTTGAAGTTGCATCCTTATGAGAGTGCTTTTGTCGTGTTCCGCCGGCCGGCCGTAAAGGCTGAGGGAACGGAACTGGAATTGAACTATCCGGTTCCGCAGACGCTTGTCCGCCTGGATGCTCCTTGGAGAGTCTCCTTTGAGGAAAAGAGAAGAGGACCGGCAGTTCAAACCTTTGCCCGCCTGGAAGATATCAGCAAGAACGAAAATCCCGATATCCGCTATTATTCCGGTACGATTTGGTACGAGACGGAATTTAAATTGAAAAAGAAACCGGAAGGCGAATTGTATCTGAATCTGAACGATGTCGGGGTAATGGCAAAAGTGAAGATCAACGGTCAGTATGCCGGGGGCGTTTGGACGGCTCCCTACCGGGTAAATGTAACGGATTGGGTTCGGAAAGGGAAGAACAAAGTCGAGATAGAGGTCGTTACCACTTGGATGAACCGTTTGATCGGTGATAGCGGTTTGCCGGAGTCCGAACGAAAAACCTGGACACCCTGCAATAGCTGGAAGCCTGCCGATACGTTGCAGAAATCCGGCCTGATCGGCCCTGTTTATCTAGAAAGTGTGAATTGATTGTTTCCGAATGTGAATGCCAGCCGTTTGCTTGGCGAAACGGCAATCCTTTTTTACCTTTGCAATGTTTATATGGGGGGCAAAATCCCCTTGTCCCTGCGCTTGACGCGGAGCCGCAAAAGAGCAAGCCTTATCAATCAGATGTTTATATGACTGGCTTTAATGCGATCCCGCGTCAAGCGCGGGAACAGGATAGTTTTGACACACCCCCCTATATGTTATGCTGATAAATCATTGTTATGTCCGAAAACAATTCTATATTCATCAAGGGAGCTCGAATCAATAACCTGAAAAATATCGATGTCGAGATTCCCAGAGATAAACTGGTCGTTATAACCGGCCTTTCCGGTAGTGGAAAATCATCATTGGCATTCGATACGTTGTATGCGGAAGGGCAGCGCCGCTATGTGGAGAGCCTTTCGGCCTATGCACGCCAGTTTCTGGGGCGTATGAGCAAGCCGGAGTGCGACTATATCAAAGGCATTCCCCCTGCCATCGCTATCGAACAGAAGGTGAACACCCGCAACCCGCGCTCGACGGTAGGAACTTCTACGGAGATATACGAATACCTTCGGCTCTTGTATGCCCGTATCGGGAAAACTATCTCTCCTGTCTCCGGGATGGAAGTGAAGAAACACCAGGTAAGCGATATTGTGAAAGAAGTTTTAGGCTACCCTGCCGGAACACGCTTTGCCGTATATGCTCCTGTCGTCCTGCCGGATGGGCGTGGCATCAAGGAGCAGTTGGAAATCTTGCAAAAAGAAGGCTATACCCGTTTGTCCATTGGCGAGACCGTTTACCGGATCGGTGAAGTATTGGCGGATGACACATTGCTTTCCTCCCCGGTGATCGAACTGTTGATAGACCGTCTGGTCGTATCGGATGACAAGACATTGAAAAGCCGTCTTGCCGATTCCGCCGAAACGGCTTTCTTCGAAGGGCACGATACTTGTATCATCCGTATCTACACATCTGAAGGAACAGTTGTAAAAGAATATTCCAAGAAATTCGAGGCTGATGGTAGGGTGTTCGAGGAACCGACCGATATGATGTTCAGCTTTAATAACCCGTTAGGTGCCTGCCCGACTTGCGAAGGTTTCGGGAAGGTGCTTGGTATCGATGAAAATCTGGTCGTGCCGGATAAAAGCCTGTCCGTTTTCCAGGGAGCGGTAGTCTGCTGGAAAGGTGATGTGATGGGAGAATGGCTGAAAGAGTTTATTGTGAAGAGCGAGAAATATAACTTCCCGATCCATCGTCCTTATTACGATCTGACGCAAAGGGAGAAAGACTTGCTTTGGCACGGTGCCCACGGACTGCACGGCATCGACGACTTTTTTAAGTTTGTGGAAGAGAACCTTTATAAGATACAGTATCGTGTGATGTTGGCACGTTATCGCGGAAAGACCGTTTGCCCGACTTGTAAAGGGTCCCGCCTGCGTCCTGAAGCCCTCTATGTAAAGGTAGGGGGAAAGGATATTGCGGAACTGGTTACCCTTCCGATCACGGAAGCAAAAGCCTTTTTCGATCACCTTCAACTTGACGAGAACGAGGCATCCATTGCCAAACGTTTGCTGACGGAGATCACTAACCGCCTGCAATTCCTGTTGGATGTGGGGTTGGGCTATCTGACGCTTGACCGCCTGTCTTCCTCCCTTTCCGGAGGAGAAAGCCAGCGTATCAATTTGGCGACCTCTTTGGGGAGTAGCTTGGTCGGGTCTCTTTATATATTGGACGAGCCGAGTATCGGGCTCCATTCTCGCGACACTGATTTGCTGATCAAGGTGCTCCGGCAATTGCAGGCATTAGGTAATACGGTGGTCGTGGTGGAGCATGACGAAGAGATTATCCGTGCGGCCGATTACATTATCGACATCGGTCCGAAGGCCGGTCGCCTGGGTGGGGAAGTGGTCTATCAGGGTGATGTGGACGATTTGAAAACCAGTAGCAACAGCTATACCGTCCGGTATCTGACGGGAGAGGACCAGATAGAAGTGCCTCTTTATCGTCGTCCCTGGAATAATTATATCGAGGTGAAAGGTGCCCGTAAAAACAATTTGAAAGGGATTGATGTGAAGTTCCCTTTGAATGTGATGACAGTCGTAACAGGTGTCAGCGGTTCGGGTAAAAGTTCGCTCGTGCGTGATATTTTCTACGAAGGTGTCAAGCATTATTTAGACGAGGCTGCCCGCTTGATGGTTGACTGTTCCGGCTTGGAAGGCGATATGCACATGATCAAAAGCATCGAGTTCGTCGACCAGAACTCCATCGGCAAGAGTTCCCGTTCCAACCCGGTGACCTATATCGGGGCCTACGATGAGATCCGTAAACTTTACGGTGAGCAGCCTTTGGCTAAGCAGATGGGCTATTCGGCTGCCTATTTCTCCTTTAATAAGGAAGGCGGGCGATGTGAAGAATGTAAAGGAGAAGGAAAGATCACGGTCGAGATGCAGTTCATGGCCGATATCACCCTCGAATGCGAAACCTGCCATGGCAAGCGCTTCAAACAGGATGTGCTCGATGTCGAATATCACGGTGCGAGTATCTATGATATGCTGGAAATGACCGTGAACCAGGCGATTGAGTTCTTTGGACAATATCCGGGATCACAGGAAAAGAAGATCGTCAAAAAGCTGAAACCCCTCCAGGATGTCGGGTTGGGGTATATCAAACTCGGACAGACTTCATCCACTTTGTCCGGTGGTGAAAACCAGCGTGTGAAACTTGCTTACTATCTGGGCCAGGAGAAACAGGAACCGACGCTTTTCGTCTTTGACGAGCCGACGACCGGTCTGCATTTTCATGATATCAAGACGTTGCTGAAGGCTTTCAATGCCCTGATCGATAAAGGTCATACGGTTGTCATTATCGAACATAATATGGATGTGATCAAATGTGCCGACTATCTGGTTGATCTCGGCCCCGAAGGAGGAAATGCCGGAGGAAATCTGGTTTGCACCGGAACGCCGGAGGAGGTGGCCATGTGCGAGGCATCTTATACGGGAAAATATTTAAAGGATAAACTCTGATAAAAATGGAGAGGCGTGTTAGTAAAACACGTCTGTTACGATAATTCGAGGAGGGTGTGTCAATTTGATATCATTGGACGCAGATGACGCAGAACACACAGATGGACGCAGATTTATTTTGCTGATAATTAATAATATCTGCGTTGATCTGCGCTCGTCTGCGTTGTCTGCGTCCCATGAATACCGATATTTGACATACCCTCCTCAAACTATGTCTGAATTAGTAAGCAGGATTTTGTTTCGACTATTTTATTTTTTGCTCTTTTCCTGCTCTGCAACCTGATGAACGCGGTCGGCAACATATTCTACTTTGTCCAAGCCTGCGTCTTTCAGGTTCATCGCTTCTTCTTTTGCCTTTGAAGCAAGGTGGTGGAGGTTTGCGTGGAGGCAACGGAATTTACCATCATCTTCCATTTTGCGGAGTACATAACCTGTGACAACTCCGACTACCATACCGATTAATAAATCTTTCATACCATTACGTTTTTAAATGATTACTACTTTAGAAACTGTTTCTTAGTTTTATTCCCTCAAAACAAGAGGTAAATCCGTATTGTTTCGGTTTTTAAAGTATTTATAGGTATTGCGGGATTGTTTAGGTAAAAATATACGGCAACCCGTTTCTTTCCGCTGAAAGAGGATTGCCGTATAAAAGTTAGGAATAAGGTCTTGGTGATTTCTTCGCGTCTTCAAAATAAGTAATATAAGTGTGTGTTTCTCTTTTCTACAGACAAAGGTAGAAGGGAGATGTTACAAAATTGTTACAGTGGGTGTACAGTCTCGTTAAAATGTTTTACTAAAATAAAGGACTGCTATTGCTGGGTCATTGAAATACTGTATTTTTGTGGGTATAACAATCAAATAAATCAAGACAATATGGCTCAGTACAAACGTATCCTGTTGAAATTAAGCGGAGAATCGCTTATGGGAGGTAAACAATATGGTATAGACGAAGTTCGTCTGAACGAATATGCGACGCAGATCAAGGAAATTGCCGAAATGGGTGTCCAGATCGGAATTGTGATTGGTGGCGGCAACATCTTCCGCGGCCTGAGCGGGGCTTCCAAAGGCTTCGACCGTGTGAAAGGCGACCAGATGGGGATGCTGGCAACGGTCATCAACAGTCTGGCCTTGAGTTCTGCCCTCGTCGCTCAGGGCGTGAAAGCCAAAGTGCTGACTGCTATCCGTATGGAACCGATCGGCGAGTTTTATAATAAATGGCGTGCGATCGAATTGCTTGAACAGGGCCATGTTGTGATTATGTCGGGCGGTACTGGCAATCCGTTTTTTACGACTGACACAGGTTCTTCCCTGCGTGGTATCGAGATCGAAGCGGATGTGATGCTGAAAGGAACCCGTGTAGATGGTATCTATACTGCCGATCCGGAAAAGGATCCGACGGCCACCAAGTTCTCGGACATCACCTACGACGAAATCTATACGCGTGGCCTCAAGGTGATGGACCTGACAGCCACCACGATGTGTAAGGAAAACAATCTTCCGATCATTGTCTTCGACATGGATACCAATGGTAACCTGAAAAAGGTGATGAGTGGTGAAAATATCGGAACGCTGGTGCATAATTAATGCTGAAATGAATAACAAACGTATATGGGTGCTTGCGAGTGCCCTGGTGGGTTGTGTCTTCACCTTGAGCGCGCAAGACCTGGCAATGAAAATAACGAAGAGATACCTCAATCTGCCGATTTCGCATCAAGTAGACCGGGCTCTGATGACATTTGATGTGGGAGGGCGGCAAGAGCGGGCGTTCGAGATTCGTTTAGCCTCAGGAAAACCGGACTATTGGGTGTTTTGTGATCTGTCTGCCTTGAAGAACAAAGAGATAAAAATATCTTATACTGGGAATAAAACAGGTATAAACAAGATTTATCAAGCGGATGAAATAGCCGGACAAGATAGCTTGTATAAAGAAACCAACCGTCCGCAAATCCACTATACTCAACGTAGAGGATGGAACAACGATCCTAATGGATTGCTGTATTATGACGGTGAATATCACTTGTTCTACCAACATAATCCGTATGAACGCGATTGGGGGAATATGCATTGGGGGCATGCAGTAAGCAATGATTTGATACATTGGGAAGAGCTACCGATCGCCCTGTATCCCGACGAACACGGTACGATGTTTTCCGGTTCGGCAGTGATCGACTATGACAATACTTCCGGCTTCGGAAAGAATGGTATTCCGGCGATGGTGGCTATTTATACGGCTGACAACCCGGAAAAGCAGGTGCAATGTATAGCCTATAGCCTGGATAAAGGACGCACTTGGACAAAATATAAGGGCAATCCGGTGATCGATTCTAAGGCCAAATGGAACAGTAAGGATACTCGCGATCCGAAAGTCTTTTGGCATAAATCATCAGGTAAATGGGTTATGGTGCTGAATGAGCGCGACGGACATTCCATATACAACTCCGACAACTTGAAAGACTGGACGTTCGAAAGCCATATTACCGGTTTTTGGGAGTGTCCTGAATTATTCGAACTTCCTGTCGATGGGAATAAGGACAATACCAAATGGGTGATGTACGGTGCTTCCGGGACTTATATGTTGGGTGCGTTTGACGGAAAGAAATTTACACCTGAATCCGGCAAATATTACTATTCTACCGGTTCTATCTATGCTGCCCAGACGTTTACGAATATACCTGAGTCGGATGGCCGTCGTATTCAGATCGGTTGGGGGCGTATCTCTCATCCGGGAATGCCTTTTAACGGGATGATGTTATTCCCGACGGAGTTGTCTTTGAGAACGACGAAAGACGGCATTCGCCTGTTTAGTAAACCGATCGAAGAACTTGAGCGCTTGCAGACCTCAGTCGGAAATTGGAGAGCGCTGACGGCAGATAAAGCTGATGAACTGCTTCGGCAGTATAGGGATGCAGGTACATTGCGTATCCGTACAACCCTCAAATTGTCTCATGCTACAAATGCCGGCCTGAACCTGTTCGGGCAGTCATTACTGGATTACGATATGAATTACAACCGGATCAATGGTGTGTTCTATTCGCCCGAAAACATGACAAGTATGGAAATCACGGCCGATATTATCTTGGATAAGACTTCTATTGAAGTTTATATTGATGATGGGGCTTATTCTTATTCGATGGAGCGTCGGCCGGACTTGAAGAACAGGGAAGGATTCCATTTTTGGGGAAATAATATCGAAGTAAAAGAAATGGAAGTATACACGTTCCGATCCATCTGGGAATAATTTTAAAAATATAAAATAAGTAAATAATGAAAGATAGTAAACCTGTTGTTGTCGGTATAGGTGAACTCCTTTGGGATGTGTTGCCAACGGGGAAGCGTGCCGGAGGTGCTCCGATCAATTTTGTATACCATGCTACCCAATTGGGGGCCGAAGGATATGCGGTCAGCGCGATCGGGGACGACGTGTTCGGAGCGGAGATCGTCCAGGAGTTGGATAAGAACGGTATCTGCCATTCGCTGGGGATAGTCGAATATCCTACCGGAAGCGTGATGGTGGAGTTGAGAGACGGTATCCCGACCTATACGATTATAGAAGGTGTTGCCTGGGATCATATACCTTTGACTCAGGAAGCCATCGACCTGGTGAAAGAAGCGGATGCCATCTGCTTCGGTACGTTGGCGCAGCGTTCGCCCGAATCGTGTGCGACGATTCATGCGTTACTTTCCTATGCCTGTAAAGAGGCGCTTCGGTTTTTCGATATCAATATCCGTCAGTCTTATTACTCGAAGGAGTTGATCGCCAGTCTGCTGGAAGAGGCGAATGTATTTAAGATCAATGACGAGGAACTCGACCTGATACGTGAAATGTTCTCCCTTTCGGAGGATGAAGATACGGCTTGCCGCCAATTGGTCGAGCGTTACAGCCTGCGCTATATGATTTTGACTGCCGGCAGTCGCTACAGCTCTGTCTATACGGCTGCCGACAAGTCGACGATTCTTACTCCCAAAGTCGAGGTGGCTGATACGGTCGGGGCGGGAGATTCTTTCTCTGGAGCATTCGTTTATTCTATATTAGCCGGTAAATCCTTGCGCGAAGCCCATCAAACAGCTGTCGGGACAGCAGCTTTTGTTTGTACGAAAGAGGGTGCATGGCCTGCTTATCCTAATAAAGACTGATTATGAAAGAGAAACGCTTGTATATAAGGCTGATCCCAGTGATGTTAGTTTTCTTCACGATGGGATTTGTGGATTTGGTAGGAATTGCCTCCAACTATGTGAAGTTGGATTTAGGATTGACGGATTCCGAAGCGAATATCTTTCCTTCTTTAGTGTTCTTCTGGTTTCTGATCTTTTCCGTCCCGACGGGAATGTTGATGAATAAGATCGGACGGAAAAAGACGGTCATGCTGAGCCTGGTTGTTACCTTCGTGTCGTTGCTGATCCCATGTTTCGGCGATGGCTATATGGTGATGTTGGTCTCTTTTTCTTTATTAGGGATTGGGAATGCTTTGATGCAGACCTCTCTGAACCCGCTTCTCTCTAATATTATTACTGAAGATAAGTTGGCGAGTAGTTTGACTTTCGGGCAGTTTGTCAAGGCGATCGCTTCTTTTCTGGCGCCCTATATCGCCATGTGGGGAGCGACGGCGGCGATCCCTTCGCTGGGATTGGGCTGGCGTGTACTGTTTCCGATCTATATGGTGATAGCAATTGTGGCGATTTTACTGTTGGGGGCGACTTCTATCAAGGAAGAGGCACCTGAAGGCAAACCTTCCACATTTGCCGAATGCATTGCCTTATTGGGTAACCCGTTTATCCTGTTGATGTTTGTCGGTATCATGTGTCATGTCGGCATAGATGTCGGCACGAATACTACCGCCCCGAAGATCCTAATGGAACGGTTGGGGATGGACATACATGCGGCAGCGTTTGCAACGAGCCTCTATTTTATCTTCCGTACGGTCGGTTGCCTGACTGGTTCGTTGATCCTGGCCCATTGGACACCGAAGAAATTTTTTGTTGTCAGTGTCGTGTTGATGGTAGCTTCGATGGCAGGTTTCCTTTTGTTCGACAGCAAGGCTCTGCTATATGTCAGCATCGCTTTGGTCGGATATGGCAATTCGAACGTCTTCTCCATCCTTTTCTCTCAGGCTTTATTGTCGATGCCCCAACGGCAGAACGAAGTATCCGGCTTGATGATTATGGGACTTTTCGGTGGAACGGTTTTTCCGCTCTTGATGGGCTTTGCTTCTGATGCTCTTCATTCGCAGACAGGCGCCTTGCTGGTTTTGGCAGTCGGAGTGTTTTACCTGCTTTTCCTTTTTACAAAGCTGAAGTAGTCCCAGCGGTTCGGGAATAACATATTTCCATAAACAGTTTGCCAAAAAGAAAAACTTTACTATTTTTGTTTGCCTAACAAACAAAGAAAACAAAAATATACAATCACTTATGGCAGATATAAAACAGTATGTAAAGGCGGCAGAAGAGAAGATGACCTTTGCGATCGAATATTTGGATGAACAGTTGTCTCATATTCGTGCCGGTAAGGCGAATCCGAAAATCTTGGATTGCGTGAGAGTAATGTATTACGGTGCTCCTGTTCCTTTGACAAATGTGGCTACCGTAACTGTTCCGGATGCGAGAACGATCATGATTACTCCTTGGGAGAAGAAGATTATCAAGGATATTGAAAAAGGGATCATGGATTCCGAAGTCGGTATCACTCCTGAAAACAATGGTGAAGTGATTCGTTTGGGTATTCCTCCTCTGACGGAAGAACGGCGTCGTCTGTTGGCTAAACAATCTAAGCAGGAAGCGGAAACTGCTAAAATCAGTATTCGTAACGCTCGCCGTGATGCAATTGAGCAATTGAAGAAGAGCATTAAGACTGACGGAACTCCTGAGGATGTCGAGAAAGATGCAGAAGCAGAAGTTCAGAAGGTCCATGACAAGTATATCAAGAAAGTAGATGAACTCTACGCTGCAAAAGAAAAAGAAATAATGACGGTATAACGAGTTGAGAGTTGAAAGTGGCGGAATAGATCCTTCCTTTCCTCCTTATCTTTCAACTTTCAATTTTCAACTTTCAACTTTCAATTAACATGAGGGGATTGGTTATTAAGAATACGGGTAGCTGGTATACCGTACGCACCGATGATGGTCGCGATATAGAAAGTAAGATCAAAGGAAATTTCCGCCTGAAAGATATCCGTACCACCAATCCTGTTGCGGTCGGAGACCGGGTCGATATTGATATCAATACCGAAGGGACCGCCTTTATCACCAAGATCGAAGACCGGAAGAATTACATCATCCGCCGCGCTTCCAATCTTTCCAAGCAGTCGCATATTATCGCCGCGAACGTAGACCAGGCGATGCTGATCGTGACAGTCAACTATCCGATTACCACTACCGTTTTTATCGACCGTTTTCTTGCTACAGCCGAGGCTTATCGTGTGCCGGTGAAGTTAGTCTTCAACAAAATAGATCGCTATCATGGCGGTGACCGGGAATTATTGGACGATTTGGTCAATCTGTATACGACGATCGGCTATCCTTGCTCTATGCTTTGTGCCCGTACCGAAGAGGGCTTGGATGTGTTGAGAGAAGACCTTAAAGGGAGAATCACTTTATTGTCGGGTCATTCAGGTGTGGGGAAATCAACTATTATCAATAAACTGATCCCAGGTGTCAATCTCCGTACCGGCGATATCTCCGAATACCATAACAAGGGAATGCATACTACCACCTTCTCTGAGATGATTCCTTTGTCGGATGGCGGTTACCTGATTGACACTCCAGGTATCAAAGGTTTTGGCACGATCGAAATGGAAGGTGCGGAAATCGCTCATTACTTCCCTGAAATATTCAAATTCTCCGCTGATTGCAAATTCAATAACTGCTCTCACCGCCATGAGCCGGGCTGTGCCGTCTTGCGTGCCGTAGAAGAACATTATATCAGCGAATCGCGATATAAAAGCTACCTGAGCATTCTTGATGATAAACAGGAGAGCAAGTATAGGGAAGAATATTAGACTGCCGGCAAGCTCATCCCTGTGATCTTGCGGTATAAATCCAATGCATATACATCTGTCATGCCGGAGATATAATCGAGGACGCATTGTACTTTGCCGTAGACGGTTGGTGCGTTTGTGTCGTACTGTTCCGGGATGCGTTGCAACAGGAGCTTACTGTAGGCATGATCCTGGTTCATGACAGCTTCTGTCAGCGTGTCGATCAAATGACTGAAGATATGGTAACCTGCTAGTTCAATGTCTAAAACTTCTTTGGCGCGGTATATCTTTTTGTAAGCGGTTTTTGAGCAGGTGTCGTATGCGGCTTTTGCCTGATCGCAAATGTTATCGATAAGCGGAGTGTTGTATGTTCCGCTGAGGATATCCTCTTCGTTTTCGAGGAAGATGCGGGAACATTCGTCAACCAAGAGGCCGATGATACAGGAACGTAAGTAGGCGATCTGTTCGTTGGTATCGTCTACCATCTTCATGACACGGACAATATGGTCGAGGCGTTCCCCTTCGAAAAAATTGAGGAGCAACCGGATGGCTTCTTCCGTTGTTAGGATATGCAGTTTGTAGGCATCCTCGATATCCATGATCTGGTAGCAGATATCGTCAGCTGCTTCCACCAAATAAACAAGCGGATAGCGGACGAACCTATTTGCGTCTTCCGGGTTCCGGCTAATGCCTAATTCGTTGGCAATGCGCAGGTAAGCCTCCTCTTCCGACTGGAAGAAACCGAATTTTCCTTTCTTCCCTGCGTAAACGGAAGAATACGGATATTTGATGATGGAGGCAAGCGTGCTGTATGTCAGGGCAAAGCCCCCTTTGCGGCGCCCGATGAACTGGTGGGTGAGCAGACGCATGGCGTTCGCATTCCCTTCGAAATGAAGAAAGTCTTCATAGCGCCCTCCTTCGTTGAGAATCTTTTCCTGTAACTTTTTTCCGTTACCTTCAGCAAAGTAAGCGGAGATCGCCCGTTCTCCTGAATGTCCGAATGGCGGGTTGCCCATGTCGTGGGCAAGACAGGCGGCTGAGACGATGGAACCTATTTCCGGGAAATTGACGCTTCCGTCGGGATATTTCAGCATCAGGCCTTTGGCGACATTGTTGCCTAATGAGCGTCCTACACAGGAGACCTCTAAGCTATGTGTCAAACGGTTGTGCACGAATATACTGCCCGGTAGGGGGAATACCTGAGTCTTGTTCTGTAAACGGCGGAAAGGGGAGGAAAAGATCAGGCGGTCGTAGTCTCGCTGAAAATCGGTGCGTTCATGTTTGCGTTCGTGATATTCTTCCATTCCGAAACGTTTGCCGGAGAGTAATTGATTCCAGTTCATCTTGTCTTGTTTGCTTAATAGATTAATTCTCCTTTTCCTTGGCGGATGATTTCAAAGTCGTCTGTTGTGCAGTTGATGACGGTCGAGGCTTCCGTACCTCCGTAACCGCCGTCGATGACGATGTCCACTAGGTTTTCATACTTCTCCTCGATCAGTTCGGGGTCGGTACTGTATTCGATGATCTCGTCTTTGTCATGCAAAGACATGGTCAAAATCGGATTTCCGAGTTCCCGTACAAGTGTACGGATGATATTATTGTCCGGCACGCGGATCCCTACCTCTTTTCTGTTCTTGTAGATTTTTGGTAGCTCACTGCTGGTCGGCAAGATGAAGGTAAAGGCGCCCGGTAGGTTTTTCTTCATCAACTTGAAAGCAGCGTTGCTCACTTTGGCGTATTCGCTCAGATTGGAAAGATCATAACAGATAATGGACAGGTTACTTTTCTGCGGGTTGACGCCTTTCAGCTGGCAGATCTTTTCGACTGCACGCACATTCAACGCGTCACAACCGATGGCATAAACGGTGTCGGTCGGGTAAATCACGAGGCCACCGTCGCGCATGATATTGACCACCTTGTCTATCTCCCTGAGATTGGGGTTTTCGGGGTATATTTTTACGAGCATAGCGTTATGAGTTGAAAATTGAAAGTTGAAAGCTGAAAGTTTGAGAAAACACGAAGTAAACTTTCCACTTTCACCTTTCCGCTTTCACCTGATTTACGGCTTAACCGTAAATGATGTGTCCGTTTTCGTCGGTATATTCTTCCAGACCTTTGCTGTACTGGTTCATGGCACGAAGGCTCATACCCATGCTTGAGAAGCCACCGTCGTGGTAGAGGTTCTGCATTGTGACTTTGCGGGTGAGGTCGGAGAACATCATAACGCAATAGTCTGCACATTCGTCGGCTGTGGCATTGCCCAGCGGGCTCATCTTTTCGGCGAAATCCATCAAATGATCCATGCCTTTCACGCCACTACCGGCTGTAGTCAATGTCGGTGACTGGGAAATGGTATTGATACGCACGTTCTTTTCACGGCCATAGATGTAGCCGAAACTGCGGGCAATGGATTCCAGTAGGCTCTTGGCATCTGCCATGTCGTTATATCCGAAGAATGTACGTTGTGCTGCCACATATGAGAGGGCGATCACTGAACCGTATTCGGCAATGGCATCCTGCTTTTTGGCAACCTGCAACATCTTGTGAAAAGAGATTGCGGAGATATCCAGTGTCTTTTCCAACATGCTGTAGTCCAAATCATCGTAAGTACGCTTCTTGCGCACGTTCGGGCTCATGCCGATGGAATGTAAAACGAAATCTATCTTACCCCCTAATATTTCTACTGATTTAGAGAAAACCGTTTCCAAATCTTCCACGCTCGTAGCATCCGCCGGAATAACTTCGGCGTGCAACTTCTCAGCCAGAGCATCCACCTGTCCCATACGAACGGCGATCGGTGTATTGCTCAGTGTGATCGTTGCTCCTTCTTCTACGGCTTTTTCAGCCACCTTCCAGGCGATGGACATGTCATTCAGCGCACCGAATATAATGCCTCGCTTGCCTTTCAATAAATTATGACTCATACCTTTTATTTTAATATGTTACGGCACAAAGATAGTAAAAATGTGCAAGATACGCAATCGCTTACATGAAACCCCTTCAAGTCTGGGACTGGATAGGGCCCCCGGATATTTATTCCCTGTAGTACACTCTTTTTACCCTCGGCGAGATAGAGGTAAGTATCTCGTATGGGATGGTCTTTAGTTTGTCCGAAAGTTCGCTGACAGGGAGTTCTTCGCCGAAAATGATGACGGAGTCTCCTTCGTGTGCGTCGGTATCGGTGACATCGATCATGCAGGCATCCATACAGATATTGCCAATGATCGGGCAACGGTGGCCATTAATCACGACCTCGCCACCACCATTGCTGAAATGACGGTCCAAGCCGTCGGCATAACCGATCGGGATAATCGCGATGCGGGAATCGCGCTTTACATAGCTCATCCGGCTGTAGCCGATGGAATCGCCTGCCGGAACGTTTTGTATCTGCAAGATAGTCGTCTTCAGCGTGCTGATGTTACGCAACCCTTTCTGACCGGAGGCACTGACTCCATACAGGCCGATGCCGAGACGTACCATATCCATCTGATAATCGGTGAACCGTTCTATTCCGGCCGAGTTCAGGATATGCTTGATCACCTTGTATTCCAACCCGGCTTCCAGTTCTGCTGCCACGCGGGTGAACGTATCCAGTTGCTTTTTTGTGAAATCGTCGAAGATATAGGAGTCGCTGCCTACGAGATGTGAGAATACGGAGCGAGCTACTACGCCGCTCTGTTCTTTCAGGCGACGGCAAACCTCCGGTACATCTTCCGGCTGGAAGCCTAAACGGTGCATTCCCGTGTCGATCTTGATATGGATCGGATAAGAGGTGATGCCCCTGCGTTCCGTCTCTTTTATCATTGCGTCGAGCAGACGGAAACTGTACACTTCCGGCTCCAGCTGGTTTTCAAACAAGACATTGAAGCTGCTGAATTCCGGATTCATGACGATAAGCGGGATCGAGATGCCTTCCTTGCGCAGTTCTTCTCCTTCGTCGGCAACGGCAACAGCCAGGTAGTCGCAACGATGTTCTTGCAGTGTCTTTGCCAGTTCATAGGAACCGGCTCCGTATCCGAAAGCCTTGACCATGCAGACCATTTTAGTTTCTGGCTTCAGCTTTGAGCGGTAATAGTTGAAGTTATGGACAACGGCATCCAGGTTCACTTCCAAGATCGTCTCATGCACTTTCTTTTCCAGCAGCTCGGATATACGTTCGAAATGAAATTGGCGGGAGCCTTTTATCAGAATCAATTCGTCTTTGAACTTTTTGAAAGACGGAGACTTGATGAATTCATCCGTTGTCAGGTAAAATTCTTTTTCGATATCGAAAGCACCTCCGTACTCTTTCAAGTCACGGCCGATACCGATAATGCGATCGATCTTCTTTCTGCGCACCAAGTCCGCAACTTTCTTATAAAGAGACTTCGGTAACGTTCCCGATTGCAGGATGTCTGAAAGGATTAGTGTGCATTTTAAATTCTTCTCTACGCGGCGGCTCTGTTGGAAGTCGAGGGCGATATCCAAAGAATTGATATCCGAATTGTAGGTGTCGTTTATCAATAGGCAGTTGTTGATACCCTGCTTTACGTCCAAGCGCATGGCAACCGGTTCGAGGCGCTTGAATTTTTCGATATCGTTTACGCTTGTCGGTTTCAGATACAACATCACGGCCATACAGTGGATGGCGTTTTCGATAGAAGCGTCGTCCGTAAAAGGAATCGTGTATGTCCGGTCGAAACCTAAAAGCGTGCAGCGGATAATGGTTTCGGAATCCAGTTTCTTGATCGATTCGATATACAAAGGGGCTTCCGAGTCTGTCCGACTCCAAGTGATTGCTTTGTGGGACAGGCAGGCCGACTCGATGCAGTTGGCGATAAAAGCATCGTCGCCGTCATAGATGATTGCTTCGCAGTCGTTGAACAACGTCAGCTTTTCTAGACATTTCTGCGTGGAAGAGATAAAGTTCTCCTGATGCGCTTCCCCTATGTTTGTGATTACGCCGATGGTTGGTGCGATGATCGGTTGAAGGCGTTCCATTTCGTCCGGCTGGGAAATGCCTGCTTCGAAGATGCCTAATGTATTTTTGTCGCTCATCTGCCATACCGACAGCGGAACCCCCAATTGCGAGTTGTAGCTCCGGGGGGAGCGGACGATGTTGAACTCGTTGTGCAATAATTGATAAAGAAACTCTTTTACAATCGTTTTCCCGTTGCTTCCCGTAATGCCGATTACCGGAATATTGAAACGTTTCCGGTGATGGGCCGCTAACTTCTGGAGTGCTTTCAGTGTATCCTTGACGACAAGGAAGTTTGCTTCAGGCATCGATTCGAACTCCGGTAAAAAAGTGCTGACTACGAAGTTGCGTACACGTAATTTATATAATCCTTGTATATAATTATGTCCGTCGTTGGTCTTTGTCTGGAGGGCAAAGAATAGACTTTGTTCGGGGAATGAAAGACGGCGGCTGTCGGTAAGCAATATACTGACAGGAGCGTCATATAATTTTTGGGCGTCAGCTCCAATTATCCCGGCGATTTCTTTAATTGAATATTCCATTCTTTTTTCTATAATTAAGTTTAGAACTTCTTTTTAATCATTTCGACTTCATTTGTCATATCAAAGTAAGGGAATTTCTCGTTAAGTCGTTCCATCTTTAACAAAGTTTGCGAGATGAATCGTTTATAGGCTTCGCTTTCCGGTTGAAACGGCTTGTGGTTAATGGCCTTTTGGATATCCTTCCATTCTTTAAGAATTGACAGCGAATCAGGTGAAAGCATGCTGCCTGTGAACCGTTCCCAGATATATTCGATCGCCGTGGTGGATGGATGCAGCATATCGTCGGCATAGAAACGGTACTCCCTCAATTCGTCCATCATGATTTCGTAAGCTGGGAAATAGGCGGTGTGTTCCGGGAATTCCTTTTGCAGAGCGTCGATGGCAAGCAGGAGGGTAGCTTTGCTGAGCTGGTTACCGTGTGCTCCGTCTTTCCAATGGCGGATCGGACTGACGGTGAAGAGTATCTTCAGCTCTGGATTCTGTTTCCAAAGCGATAGAAGCAGACTTTTCCATTCCGCTACGATTTCTCCTACGGTAAGTAACTGTCGGTCGAACATCTTTTCTGGCAGCCTATGGCAATTGGATACGACCTTTCCCGAACTTTTCAGCTTGTAGACCCATGCCGTGCCGAAAGTAAGGATCATCCGTTGGGCTTTCAGTATCGTGTCAGCGGAACTGAACAGTCGCCTATTGATGTTGGCTAAGCATTCCGTTTCCGAAGGTGAGGAAAAACGGCTGTGATGGCTGAAGCTATGATAAATCCCTTCATGCTGAAAAAGATCATCTCCTGTGAACTGTTCCGGCTGAAGTAGCATGCGAATCGCTTCGGCTATGGACGAAGGATTATAAAGCGTACCGAATGGGTTCAAATCGGTCTTGAACTTGTTTCCCTCCAATTTTTTTCCTATGTTCTCGGCAAAGCAGGAACCAAGCAGAACCGTTTGCACCGTATAGGAAAATGTAAATGGGGTTTTGGGGATTGTGATGTGGGTGTAAAATTCCATATTGTATTTAATTGCCATATATTTATTCGTTTTTCAATCACTTCCTTTACAAGTTTATGCAACTTTTTTCAAATAGGTAAATTTTATCTCCTTTTCGAATTGGATATTTATCTGTGAGCATAAGCTGTCATTGTTTCGGACTTCGACACTTTTGGTTTAAACACATATAATCGCAAATTTGGCTTTTTACAGGTGGAAAGAAATAAAAAATGACAATTGACAACTAAAAGGCAGGCCTTTGATTGTCAATTGTCATTTTTTTGATCATTATGAGATGCCTGATTAATTGGCGATTATCAGTTAATTAAACTCTTTCCCATATTTCATCTGTGCATCGGCAACGAATTGTTTGATGCGTTGTTCGTCCTCTTTCTTGCAGATCAGGAGAACATTGCCGGATTCGGCCACGATGCAATCATTGATGCCCTGTATGACGGTGAGGCGTTTCGGATTGTCGAGGGCAACGATATTGCCGTTGCTTTCGTACATTATCGCTTCACTTTTTAGGAGCGCATTGTTTTGTTCGTCTTTCTTCGCCAGGTCAAACAGCGATCCCCATGTCCCGAGGTCGGCCCAGCCGAAGTCAACACAGAGCATATATACGTTGTCCGCTTTTTCCATGATCCCGTAGTCGATGGAGATATTCAGGCAGTAAGGGAAGTTCTCGGCGATGAAATCTCGTTCTTCCGCTGTGTTGAATTTTTCTTTGCCCAAATCGAAACGGAGGGAGATATCGGGGAGAAATTTGGAGAATGCTTCTAAAATGGTGTTGACGTTCCAGACGAAAAGACCGGAATTCCAGAAAAACTCGCCGCTCTCCATGAATACTTTTGCCAGTTCCAAATCCGGCTTTTCAGTAAAAGTCTTCACTTTCGTGAATTCGCCCAGCATGATATCGCTGCTTTGGATATATCCGTAGCCTGTTTCAGGACGGCTCGGTTTAATGCCTAACGTAACTAGTGCATTGTTGTCTTTTACGAAGTCGAGGCTTTTCTGCACATCTTTCAGGAAAATGTCCTCTTTCAGAATCAGATGATCGGAAGGTGCGACAACAATATTTGCATTCGGGTTGCAAGCTTTGATATGATATGCCGCATAAGCGATGCAAGGAGCTGTATTACGACGTGCCGGTTCCAATAATATCTGCGATTTTCCCAACTCTGGCAGTTGCTCTTTTACAAGTGAAGCGTATTGCTCATTTGTTACAATATAGATATTTTCGATCGGAATAATCTTGGAGAAACGATCGAATGTCATCTGTAGTAGCGACCGGCCTGTACCGAAAAAGTCAAGAAACTGTTTAGGGTAACTTTCTCTGCTGAAAGGCCAGAAACGGCTTCCGATCCCACCGCCCATGATAACGCAATAATTATCTTTCATGATGATCCAGGTTGTTTTTTTAGTTATACTCTTACAAAGTTAACGAAATATTCCGGGATTTCGTTTATCCATAAATCCTAAGAAGATATAAAATGAAAAAAAAGAGGAAAATGTTTGCAGGTTTAAAAATAATGTCTACCTTTGCAACGCAAATGAGAAACAAACTTACTCAAAGCAAATGCCCAGATGGCGGAATTGGTAGACGCGTTGGTCTCAAACACCAATGGATTCACTTCCATCCCGGTTCGATCCCGGGTCTGGGTACAAGGAATCCTGACAATATTGATTGTCAGGATTTTCTCTTTTATAGAGCGTACAAATCCTTTAATAGTTTGATAAAGCAATGAAAGCTTTTCTGGTTCCGTTTGCACGGCGGGCGGTTCTTAGCTTGGAATATAAACTTAGTAAGATGCTAATATTATGATGAAGAGTCAGAATTCGGCAATTGGCCGATCGCATGTTGTTTGGCTGGATGTGGTACGTTTTGTTGCCATGTTTACCGTGGTTTGTTGCCATAGTGCAGATCCGTTTAACTTTTATCCAGGTGAACCACCAGCTAATATCGATCAGATTAAGTTCTGGGGGGCAGCCTATGGATCGTTTCTCCGTCCTTGTGTTCCTCTGTTTGTGATGATTACGGGAGCTTTGCTGTTGCCATTGAAGGACGATACTTCCGTCTTTTATAAAAAAAGGATCAGTCGTGTCTTTTGGCCTTTCCTGATTTGGTCTGTGCTTTATAACCTGTTCCCTTGGATAACCGGACTGCTTGGCTTGTCACCGGAGGTGATTTTGGACTTTTTCCCTTATTCTGGCGAAGAAGTTGCCCGCCAGTCGTTGGGTATTTCCTTGAGATATATTGCGGAAATTCCGCTGAATTTCTCGATTGTGGATGTGCATATGTGGTATATCTATCTATTGATCGGTCTGTATCTGTACCTGCCTATTTTCTCTGCCTGGGTGGAAAAGGCTTCTGAAAAGGCCAAGTTATGGTTTCTGCTGGCCTGGGGCGTGTCGACGTTGCTACCGTATTACTATCAGTTCGTTTCACCTTATGTCTGGGGAGGCTGTTCCTGGAACTCCTTCAATATGTTGTATTATTTTGCCGGGTTCAACGGCTATTTGCTTTTAGGACATTACCTGCGCAATCACGACTGGAGTCTGAATAAAATCTTGTTGGTCGGGATCCCGATGTTTTTGATCGGCTATGTCGTAACTTTCTTCGGTTTCCGCTATGTAACCGCTCTGCCGGAATACAGCGAAGAATTGCTGGAACTTTTCTTTACCTATTGTTCTCTTAATGTCGTGATGATGACGGTCCCCGTTTTCCTATTGATGAAAAAAGTGGATGTGCGATCCGAAAAGATCAAGAGTTTGCTGGCAAACCTAACGACTTGTGGGTTCGGAATCTATATGGTGCATTATTTCTTTACCGGTCCGGGTGTCGTTCTGATGCGTGCCCTGCATGTACCGGTGGCTTTACAGATACCTGCCGCCGCGGTTGTCGCATTTGCCATTTCCTGGTTGATCGTAGCTTCCATTTATCGATTGATGGGGAGGAATGCCAGATATGTAGTAGGGTAACTTTATACTGTAATAAACTAAAGCTATTCAAGTCGATGTGCCTATATGTCAGGAAGGATGTGTGGGTAATTTTTGAACGGCATCTTCTCAGATGGTCGTCGAATGCTTGGGGGGAGCTCAAAGTTAAGTCGGAAGAAAAAAGGCTCGATTTTCTGGTTGACACTCCCTAATTATCCGTCTTAGCATTGGCTTGATGTCAATGATCGTATCCTGGCTAATGGGACGTTTTTGCCATAATGTGGCTCAAATACAAGCATATTAGGTTCTTGAAATGAAAAAATGCTGTACTTTTGCAGGTATAGTCTAATAACAACGGGATAATGATGCTAAATGGCAAGTTGATAATCGACGAACTACTGATAATTTTATTTGTTTTTACTCTTTCTCTTTTCCCTATGGAGGCAAGGACGACAAGCGTCAATGGTCAGAAGGTTTTGGTCATTAGCTCTTATTCTCCGATCAAGGAAGAGGGAAACCATCTGATTGCGTCTTTCATAGATCAGATGCGGGTAGATTCGGAAGCGAAAATATTTGTTGAGTATATGGACTGCGAGGCTTCTCCCGTCTTTGAAACCTGGGTAGGATGGATGCGGCAGCTTTTTGCTGCCTATAAGGTAAAGCCGGATGTGGTCGTGCTGCTAGGTAATGAGGCTTGGTCTTCCTATCGGGTCACTTGTGTGGATAGCTGGCATGAGATTCCTGTCGTGTTGGGTTATGTGAAAGGAGCCTTCATTGATTATGAGAATAAAGACAAGAAGCTGTTTTCGGTTGCCGATATGATGCCGATGAAAGAGTCGTTCGGCGATTTCAGAATAACGGGATATTCCTATAAGGACTTTGTCATTGAGAACCTGTCGCTGATAAAACAACTTCAGCCACATATCCGCAAAGTGGCGTTTTGTTATGACAATCGTTATAATATGGCGTTTTTCGAGTCCTATATCAACGATCTTTTCAAGCAGATTGATTCGCTCGACCTTCGCTATATGGATGGCTGTAAGCTGTCTACTCCCCAACTACTCGATTCGATTGCCTGTATGGATGATTCCTATGCCATCTTATCGGCGGGATGGTATACCGATGCCCTTCAATATCCCCATGCACATTCGATGCTCCACAATGAGCTGGCACGTTATACGTCTAAGCCGGTTTATCAGGTTTTGGATCAGGGCACGTCGAACATGAATTACATCGGTGGCTATTTTATTTCCGGAGAGGATTTGGGTAAAGACTTGGCTTTGCTGACTCATTGTGTTCTGACGAAAGGATTCGAAAATAGTCCGGCTTTTCAGTTCACTCCTTCACTTCCCAATTATTATATCAACTATCCGACGTTTGTAGCTTCAGGGATCGACCCCTCGTTGTTGCCTGAAAATACGGTGTTCTATAACGAAGAACCTTCATTATGGCAGGAACATCCGGTAGAAGTGATCCTGTTTGTCTGTTTGGTTATTTTGATGGTGGTTATTTTTATTGGTATCTTAAATTACAGGAAACGAAAGGAAGACGCTTACAAGACGGCAAATACCAAAATGATGGAACTCTTGAGCCGGATGCCGGACATGGCGACCATCTATGACTCCGATTTGAATATAGTGGATATTGTGAACCCTGATAATCACAATTGGAAAGATGTCGACACGAGATGCCAGATAGGGAAGAATCTGAAGGATCTTCATCTTGAATATCCGCAGGCTAAAGAGATGCTGGATGAAATTATCTTGCATGTGAAACGGACGGTCGAAACGGGTGAGGTGACTGTCTTTAATTGCAAGTACGGGGAAAAGGATCGGATCAAATATACAAAGGCACGTGTTGTGCCGTTTGAGAATAATTCGGTTATCTGCTTTACCCATGACGTGACTCCTTATGTTGTTGCCGAAAAGGAAATCCTGCGTTTGAAAACATTCCTGCAATCGATCATGGATAATCTGCCGGTAGGATTGTTTATCAAGGATGTGAGTAATGAGTACCGCTATCTGTTCTACAACAACAAAGTCTCCGAATTTTATAAAGAGGCCTTTGATTGTATGTTGGGGAAGAATGATTTTGAAGTGAACGATTTGAAAGCTTCTCTTTTCAGGGAAGAAGATAACCGGGTGTTGCAAAGCGACAAGCCGATTTCTTTTAACCGGGTATTGTTTGATGAAGAAACCGGGTTACCTGTCCGTTGGGCTGTTACTACTAAGACGCGCTTGGAAGATAAAGAGGGAAACCTATATATTGTTGCTACAATGGTTGATACGACGGATATTCGTAGGAATGAACTCGAGCTTGATGATATACGCCGGGAATTGTCCGTTGCCCTTGATGCCGGTTCCCTGTCGGCTTGGTGCTATGATGTGCAGAAGGATACATTCACATCTCTTTACCGGAAGACGCTTGCCAACGATGGTTTGAGCAATAAAGGTGCACTGGATTTATTGCATCCGGACGACAAAGAAAAATACAGTCGGTTTATGTCCCGCCTGTCCAGGGGAGTAGAAAACAAACTGAGGGAAGTGTTTCGCTTCCGGCGGGGTGAAGGCTATGATTGGTTCGAAACCTATGCAATCGGGTTGAAGTCGGAAAAGACTGGCGAAGTCGAACAGATTATCGGGACGGAAAGAAATATAACGGGTGAGATGAAGAGACGGCAGGAACTTGAAGAGAACAAACTACAGTTGGACTTCACTCTTGATGCTGCTCAGATTATTTCGTGGGAGTACAATCCGGATACTCGGATTTTCTACTCGCCGCGGTCTACCGTGTTCGAAGGAATGACAATTTCGTTGGATGAGTATCTTTCGTTCGTAGATCTCGAAGACCGTGATTTGCTTCGGAAAGGTTTGGAAGACCTTGCCTGTGGAAAGATCCATGTGATGGAGGTCCAGATCAGGACAATGGTCCCAGCACTGGGAGATCGCTGGTTCGAGATGCATGCCGTTCCCTATGGACGGAATGAAAATGGAAAGATACGTAAGCTCATCGGGTTGAGGCGCGATATTACGGACTTGAAGATGACGAACGAACTGATCCGCCTGCGTAATAAGGCGGAGGAGGCCAATCGGTTGAAAAGCGCTTTCCTAGCCAATATGAGCCATGAGATACGAACGCCCCTGAACGCGATTGTCGGCTTCTCGAATCTGATTGCGATGGCGGAAGAGCCGGATGAGATCGGTGAATATGTCAAGATCATCGAGACGAATAATGAGCTTTTGCTCCAGTTGGTCAATGATATTCTCGACCTTTCGAAGATCGAAGCCGGGCAGATGGATTTCAATTATTCGGCAGTCGACTTGTCCGAGATATTCAATAACTTGCAGCAGGTCTATAAGTCGCGTGTGAAGGATGGTGTCGATTTGGTTTGCCATCTGCCGTCTGTCGCTTGTGTGATCCATTCGGAAAAGAATCGGCTGACACAGGTTCTCTCCAATTTCCTCAGTAATGCTTGCAAATACACTTCGGAGGGTTCTATTACGATGGGATATGAGAGGATAGGCGCTATCCTGCGCTTTTATGTGGCGGACACCGGCAAAGGACTTGCCGAGGAGAATATTCCGCATGTTTTTGAACGTTTTGCTAAATTTGACAGCTTTGTCCAGGGAACGGGGTTGGGGCTTTCCATCTGCGAGTCCATCATACAGTCTTTGGATGGCAAGATCGGTGTGGATTCGGAGTTAGGTAAAGGCTCGACTTTCTGGTTCACGATTCCCTACAATCCGGTAAATGAATAAGATGAGTATAAAACAAATAACAATAAAATGGAAAAAGTAAAGAAATCGTTGGTAAAGAAAGAGTATCTGGTTCCTTTTGTATTAGTCACATCTCTGTTTTTCTTATGGGGTTTTGCACATGCTATTTTAGATGTGCTGAACAAGCATTTCCAGGAGGCGCTTGTCATGACGAAGGCTCATTCTGCTTTGATCCAGGCAACGATGTACACGGGTTATTTCACAATGGCTATCCCAGCCGGACTTTTTATTAATAAATACGGATACCGCCAGGGGGTGGTGTTCGGTCTGATCCTTTACGGGATCGGATCGTTGCTTTTCATTCCGAGCGAACAGTTGATGTCATTCAACTTCTTTCTCTTTTCCCTGTTTGTGATCGGTTGCGGACTGACGTTCTTGGAGACGGCAGCCAATCCTTACGTGACAGAGCTTGGGGATCGCGAGACGGCAGCCAGTCGTTTGAATCTGGCACAATCCTTCAATGGGTTAGGTTGTATCTGTGCACCTGTAATCGGTGGAATGCTGTTGTTTTCCGGCAACGGAGATGCTAACATTGCTTTGCCCTATACCGTGATGGGCGTTATCGTCCTGTCTGTTGCTCTTATTTTCTTCCGCATCCGCTTGCCGGAGATCAACCATGACGATTGCGAAGATACGACTGCTGAGGCTAAAGCCGGATTGAAAGGATTGTGGAAACATCGTTGTTTTACCTGGGGGGTGATGGCCTTGTTCTGCTACGAAATAGCGGAAATATCGATTAACAGTTTCTTTATTAATTATGTGACTGACGATGGGTGGATGGATGCACATGATGCAGCGATCGTTCTTTCCTTTGGTGGATTGGGCTTGTTTATGATCGGGCGTATTATCGGTAGTTGGATTATGAGTTATATCCGAGCGGAGAAAGTCTTGTTTATTTGTGCGATTTTTACTGTTTTGGGCGCTCTGTTCGTTACCCTGAATTTAGGTACTCTGTCGAAAGGTGCTCTATTTGCCTGCTATATCTTCGAGGCTATTATGTTTCCGACGATTTTTGCTATCTCGCTGAGGGGATTGGGTGACTATACCAAGCGTGCTTCGTCCTTCTTGATGATGTCTCCGATAGGAGGAGCTGTCGGACCGTTATTGATGGGCTATGTAGCCGATATCTCGACAATGTCGTTTTCGTTCGTCGTACCGCTATTTGGGTATGCCGTAGTCCTTATTTATTCCTATATGGTGATGGCTAAGAAACTGCGTTGATTTATGATTTCAGATTTATGATTTATCAGTGATACATAGCTCATAAATCATAAATCTGAAATCATAAATCGTTTCACTTATACCTTTCGATAATATCCCAAACATCCTTCTCTGTTCCCCCGAAAGGTCCTGAGGCTTCCAGCTTGATTGTACACATGGCGGCGGCAAAACATCCTGCTTCTTTGTATGAAGCTCCTTTGTTTCGCATGTACAGATAGCCGGCCATATAGGTATCGCCACATCCCGTAGCGTCTACAATCTCTGTTGGAGGGTATGCGGGTATTTCATGAAATTCGCCGTCGGCATAAATGACAGATCCCATGCTTCCTAATGTCAGCAAAACCTCCTTAACGCCCCAGTTGGCTAATTTCAGAGCTGCTTCACGCGGATTTTTGCATCCGGTGAGAACTTCCGTTTCGTGTTCGTTGGCTTTCAGGATATGGATGTATTTCAGTGCCTCTTCCTTTTCCGGCCAGTCTACGGCGAAAACATTCTCACCGCGAACTTCACGCAGGTAGCCTTGGGCATCGACCGATAACATCCCTTTGGTCGATAAATATTTGATTACATCTAAAGAAAAATCGTCCGCCAGCAAACTTCCCAAATGATAGATGCGGGCATCGACATCCTGTAACCCTTCAACTGTGAACGGATCGGCTTTTGCCAATACCCGCTGCGTCCGGTTGTTCTGGTTCTCGCCATATGTATTTTCAAAATAGACGGAATGGGTACTGGGCAAAACCTTTACATCGATCCCTTTCCTGCGTATTTCTTCCACCGCGTCCATCTCACTGACAGCAAGAGCTGTTACCAACAGGAAGTCGGAAGTATCTAATTTGCTCATTCCATGCGCGAAATAGAAAGATGTTCCTCCCGGCATATGCAGTGTCCTTTTCGGCGTTACAATCTTATCCAACGTAATGTGGCCGATGCAACAAAGATTATGTGTATTCATATTACTTATTTAATCAGGCTGCAAAAGTATATAAAAACAAGAAATAAATTGTTGCTATGAATATTTTTAGCTCTTCCTTCGCCAGTTTGAATAATGAAACTTGCCATTAATAGTTTGTCATAGGCTCAAACAATGGAAATTTCTGATAACTCATGCCCTATCATGCGAATTGTTTCCACTAGATCCGAGAAACGCTGTTTGGAGAGCTTATTGGTTCCTTCTCTCGGAAGTTCTTGTACTTTATGCACAGCTATCGACTAAAAATTAGATACGTTTGTCTTGAATACAATATACAGTTTACTTGTCTAACCAATAACTATTATTATATTTGCATTGTGCAAATAGCACAATTGCGTTGTTTAACTGATTCTTTCAAATAAAAATCTGGAAAATTTGAAAGGGGGAAGAATGGGTTAGCATATCCCGCATCGTATCCGTAAGTATGGTGTGGGAGTATGTTGCTTATTTACTCCCAAAGGTTTTCCAGAGCCCTATTTGATAGATAAGTCACAGCTCTCACACTCTATATAATAATTTAAAGATTAAAGTTTGGAGATCGAGAACGCCGTGATTTTATTCACACAGAAGAAAGATGCTGGTTGAAAAGAAAATACTATCCGACCATTTTGAAGAAATATATGTCTCTTGGTTTTCCCGGATGAAATATTTCGCTCTGGAGTATGTCGTGTCAGAAGAAGACGCAGAAAATATCGTCCAGGACGTATTTACCGAATTGTGGGAAAAAAAAGAGATCTTGGCTTATGATGTGAATCTGGTTGCCCTGCTTTTTACTTCGATCAAAAACCGTTGTATCGACCTTTTACGTCACCGCATTGTTGTAAAGGAAGCTGTCAACCTGATACAGGAAGAGTATCAGGCTACTTTGCGGATGAAACTTGCCTCCTTGGAATTATTCGATCAGTCTCTACTCTCCGAGCAGGATATCGAACGGATCATTACTGAAGTGGTAGACTCTTTGCCTAAAAAATGTCGGGAAATTTTTATCAAAAGCAAAATAGAGGGGAAAAAACAGAAAGACATAGCTGCAGAATTGAATATTTCCCTTAAAACTGTTGAAAATCAAATGGCTATTGCCTATAAAAAAATTAAAAGCGAATTGAAAGACTATCTCCCTTTATTAATATTTTTACTCGCTAATTAAAAAAAACCGTTTATCCTCTTGGGGGTTTTGGTTCCCTGATCCGTTTATTAAGAACAAAAGCGGAAAATATGAACGAACGGATACATAAATACTTTTATGAGGAACTTTCCACGGAAGAGCGACTATCCCTGCTGCGCGATGTCGAGGCGAGTGAAGAACTCAAAAAAGAATTTGTAGAGTATCAAAATCTATATGCCTTGTTGAACTTAGGACATCAGGTGCAGGATAAAACAATCGGCAAACAGAAATACGACCGCTTTATTTTGCAAAAGCAACACTCCGTGATGTGGAAGCGTTGGACACGCCGGATCGGGTATGCGGCTGCTATCCTGATATTGGTCGTTTCAACAAGTATATTGACATATTGGTATGCACAGCCTGAGCAAGCGGAGTTTTTATCGGAGAATGTGATGAATACTCTGTACACTCCTGCCGGACAGCGGGCACAACTGGTCTTGCAGGATGGGACGGAAGTTTGGCTGAATGCGAAGTCGAAGTTGATCTATCCAGCCCGTTTTACCGATGATAAAAGGAATGTTACGATCGAAGGAGAAGCCTTCTTCAAAGTGGCGAAAGACCCTTCCCGCCCTTTCATTGTTTCTACGCATGATGTCGATATGGAAGTTTTAGGCACCCAATTTAACGTGTGCAGCTATCCTGCGACCGGCTATGTACAAACCAGTTTGTTGGAAGGTTCTGTACGCGTCTTTTTCCGGAATAAGGAATCTGACGGGATCATTTTGGAACCGGATCAACAAGTGACTGTCTCGAACGGAAAGATGAAGGTAGAACCGATTCGCCTGAAAGCTCATTTTTTATGGCTTGACGGTATATATGCCTTTGAAAATGAACCTTTGATCAATATTCTGGAAAAAATGGAACTTTACTATGACGTAAAGATCGTAGTAAAAGACACATCTTTATTCAAAGATACTTATACGGGAAAATTCAGGCAGCGCGACAGTCTCGACGATGTTTTCCGCGTATTGCAGCAAATCCGCAAATTCAAAGTAGAGAAAGACACAGAGCGGAACATAGTGACCTTAAAATAAGAACATGTCAAACATAAAAACGTATAGCCTATGATGAAAGAACAGTAGAAAAACAAAAGCGGCAGAAGCTACCAACAACTGCCGCAGGAGTTAAAGCAAACACAAGTCGTAATTTTTTAGTATTCACTTTAAATTTAGAACAAAGATATGAAAAGAAAAACTTTGTTACAGTCCTTTATTGTGCATAATAACCGCATTAAAGTTTTTTTTAGAATTATGAGAATATCACTTTTTCTTTTGTTTGTTTGTGTGTGCCAGTTAATGGCAGAAGAGGCTGGTGCGCAAAATATTGAGATCAAGATCAGCCAGAATAGCATGACTATTAAACAACTGGTCAAAGAAATCGAGACACAGACCGACTATCTGGTTGTGTTTCGGGATCAGGATGTGGATGTCAATAAGACCGTGTCTTTTCGAAAGAAGTCTGCAAAGATATCTGATTATTTGGAGCAGGTAGCTGAGAGTACTGGGATTGGGTATCGATTTGAAAATAATTATATCACATTGGTTCAGAAATCCCAATCTGTTACCCAGAACAAGAAAAAGATTTCCGGTAAAATTGTCGATTCGACGGGTGAACCTGTTATTGGAGCTAATATTGTCGAAAAGGGGACGACTAATGGAACGATAACGGATCTGAATGGTAATTTTACATTGGAAGTTTCTTCTAAAAGTATTCTACTAGTCAGCTATATTGGATATGCTCCTCAGGAAGTTACAGTAGGAAATCTGCAAAGCATTAATGTAAAACTGCGTGAGGACACGGAAATGCTGGATGAAGTAGTCGTTGTCGGTTATGGTACGCAAAAAAAGTCGGATGTAACGACTGCCGTCGCTTCAGTTTCTTCTGAAAATTTGAAAAACAGGGCGGCTGTGAACTTTGGAGAGGCAATGGCAGGACAGGTTCCCGGTGTACTGATCCAGCAAACGAACGGAGCTCCAGGTGGTGAGGGACTGACGATAAAGGTGCGTGGCACAGGTTCTATCACGCAGTCTAACGATCCACTTTATGTTGTTGACGGCTATCCGATGGAAGGAGGTGCATTTCGTTTGTTGAATTCTTCCGATATTGAGAGCATACAGGTGTTGAAGGATGCTTCTTCTACTGCTATTTATGGCTCGAGAGGTGCTAACGGTGTTGTTATTATTACGACAAAGAAAGGACAAATAGGTAAACCGACTGTTCAGTTGAATGCATATGTTGGATTTCAACAGCGCGAAAAGAAAATCGAAATGATGAACCGCGACCAGTATGTACAATGGTTTATTGACGGACGTAACCAGGCTTGGCTGGATGCGAAAGTCATTTCTTCGGACCCGGACCAGTCTCCGCATTCCATCAATGATCCGAACTCCCGTCGTGCTCTTTATTCCGGAGCAAGTAGCCAATATATGATACCGGACGGAACAGGCAGTTATAAATATAATTTCCTTGATCCGGCTTCAGTGGCACAAATGCCAGATAACGACTGGCAGGACCTGCTGTATCGCAATGCTTTAATGCAACAGTATGAACTATCGGTTTCGGGTGGTTCGGAAAATACACGTTATACATTCTCTGGTAGCTATACTAGTCAGGATGGTATTGTGTTGAATACTGATTATGAGCGCTTTAATTTTCGTACAAACGTCTCTTCCAAAATTGCAGATTGCTTGAATGTTGGGATGAGCTTGATGGCCTATAGTGCGGATGGGACGGAGCAGGCAAATGGAAAAGACTCTCCTGTACTGTATGCTTTGAATTTACCTCCTATTTATCCTTTGCATAATGAAGACGGAACGTACGGTTCGATGGTCCGTAATCCGGAAATTTTGGCCGGTGATGTTGCTAACCCGCTCGGTATTGCCGAGCAGGTGATGAACAAGCGGAAACGTCACGGATGGTTAGGAACTATTTTTGCCGAGTGGGAAATTATTAAAAATTTGAAGTATCGTATCAGCATTAATGGTGGAATACAGGATAATATCCAGAAGAAGTTCGAACCTTCTTATGTTGATTTCGATTCTTCGAAGGCTCCCCGTCCAGCAAAAGGTATTAATGAACGGTGGACAGACCGTGATTGGGTGATTGAAAACACTTTGAATTACTCGTTTACTTTGGCTGACAAACATAGTTTTAATGCATTGTTGGGATATACGACTCAATCTCATACATACGAACATATGAAAGGAGAAGCTCGAGGGTATGCAAATGATAATATCACGACCTTGAATGCAGGAACCATGTATGCTCTGACGAGTGACGAATCAGAATATTCTATGATCTCTTACCTGGGACGTATCAATTATGTTTATGATAATCGTTATATGTTGACAACGACTCTTCGTAGTGATGGTTCTTCTCGGTTTGGTAAAAATACTAAGTGGGGAACTTTTCCGTCCGTTTCATTAGGGTGGCGTATCTCACAGGAGAAGTTCATGCAAGATGTGAAGCAGATCAGCGATTTGAAGCTTCGTGCAAGTTTTGGTATTTCTGGTAATAACCGTATCGGTAATTACTCAGCTATCGGTTTGTTATCTACGGGCTTTTATCCGACAGGAGATGCTGTCCAGAATACTGTCAATCCCAGTACGATGGCAAATAATGATTTGGGATGGGAACGTACCCGCCAATATAATTTGGGTTTTGAATTGGGTTTGTTCAATAATCGGATCCGTTTGGAAGGCGACTTTTATGATAGCCAGTCTCTTGATTTGCTGTTGAATGTTCCAGTCCCGACTATAACAGGCTATTCTACCCAGATGCAAAATATAGGTAAGGTTCAGAACCGGGGTATGGAGTTCACGTTGAATACTAAAAATTTGACAGGCGAATTTGCATGGTCCAGTAATTTCAACATTTCGTTTAATAAAAACAAAGTGTTGGAAGTGGGAGTGGATGGACGTCCTATATATGGAAGTGCTGCAAATGCGAATAATGCATTTATCACAAAGCCTGGGTATCCGATTGCCAGTTTTTATGGCTATAAATATATCGGAGTTTTCCAGAGTGAAGAAGAATTGGCTAAATATCCACATTTAAGTGGCGACAAAGTGGGAGATGGCCGTTATGAGGATGTAAATAAAGATGGAGTGCTGGATCAGAATGATAAAACGATCTTAGGAGACAATAATCCGTTGTTTACAGCAGGATTTAGCAACTCTTTCAGTTATAAGAATTTTACATTGGATATTCAGTTTACAGGTTCTTATGGAGCAGAAGTTTTCAGCTTTTACAAACGTATGTGCGGAATCTATCATGGCGACCGTAACGGTATGATCGAACAATTGGGACGTTGGCAATCGAAAGATCAACCGGGTGATGGTATACATTTTCGTCCGACCCGTACACCGTCTGGTTGGCAACGTGATCCTTCTTCTGCTTGGGTACAAGATGCATCTTATCTGCGATTGAGAAACTTGACGCTCGGCTATAATTTCGACCAGAAAGTTTTGGATAAGATGAAAATGAAAGGACTGCGTCTTTATGTGACGGGACAAAATCTCTTTACGATTACGAATTATGTAGGATATGATCCTGAAACCAGTAGTGAAAGTGGTCTTGCGCAAGGTGGTGACTATTTAGGATATCCGGCTGCACGCTCGTTTATAATTGGTGCTAATATTACGTTCTAATCATCTTTAATACTATATCATTATGAAAAAGATATATTTGTTATTTGTATTATCTGTTTTATGTATGTCTTGCAGTGATGATTTCATTAGCAAAAATCCTCCTTCGGATCTTAACTCGGAAGGATTTTATAAGACTGAAACCGATATGAACCAGGCAGTATTGTCCGCTTATGCGAATTTACGCTCCCTTTATAACCAAACATATGTCAGATTAGGAGAAATTCGCTCTGATAACACAACCTATTCTTGGTTAAGTGGAAATCCGGCAAATGAAAAAGGAATTGATGAATTTTCATCTCCTTTATTGCCAGAAAATAATTTCTTGGCCAGCTGTTGGGATGATAGTTATAAAACGATTCTGCGCTGCAATATCGTGATTGGAAGGATTGAAAATATTGAATTTAAAAGTGAAGTATTGAAAGCTCAATATACGGCAGAAGCACGATTCCTGCGTGCATTAATTTATTTTTATCTGAATCGTATATTCGGTGGATACGGAGTGAATGGTGAATTACTTGGTGCTATTAAAGTCGATAGGGAGATCACACAAACGGAAGCTTATGACATGGGAAGAGTTTCTCTTCAGGAAATGTATGATCTTATAATTCAAGATTTGAAATATGCGGAAAGTAATTTGCCTGAATCATACGGCTCTACTGATATCGGGCGTGTGACGAAAGGAGGAGCAACGGCTTTATTGGGTAAAGTCTATATGACGATGGCAGGCTATCCGCTGAATAAAGGGGAGGAGTATTATAAATTAGCAATAGACCAATTTAAATCGGTAATTGGTAATTCTCGTTATTCTTTGGTCCCAACCTATAAAGATTTGTTTGAAGTATCCAACAAGAACACGTCGGAATCGCTTTTTGAGGTCCAATATAAGAAAGGAACGCAAGGCGGAGCTACTGGCAGTCCTTGGAACAATAACTTTGCACCTCGTTTTTCTGATAAAGAAGTTGTGTTGGTGGGAGATAAAGGTGGTGAAAATTCCCCTACGCAAGATATGTCCAATGCTTATGAAGTGGGTGATCCGCGTAAATACGTTTCCATGCGTGACGGTTGGACGAATGCGAAGACGGGAGCTTGGGAAAATGAAAAATATGTCTGCAAATATTATGATGTTTCAACAAGCGGTTCGGACAACGATAACAACTGGATCGAATTGCGGTTGGCTGATATTTATCTTTTATATGCCGAAGCACTTGTTCGTACGAATGGTGATAAACAGACTGCTATTGACTATGTAAATAAAATTAGAGAACGTGCACGTAATACGCCGGGAGATCCGGACATTACACCTGCTGCGGATTTATTACGGGATTACACGCTTTCAGATTTCTCAACCTCCAACGACCTGTTATTGGCTATCGAAAAAGAACGTCGCGTGGAACTGGCTTTCGAAAATCATCGCTGGTTTGACTTAGTGCGTACAGGACGGGCAAAGGATGTGATGACTGCTGAACAAAAGTTTGACGGTTATTCCGATTTTACTTGGAGTGATGATGCTCTTGCTTATCCTATTCCGATGACTGTCATGCAGTCTAATCCTGGTAAAATTATCCAGAATAAGGGATATACGCAGTTGTAATTGATATAATGAGGGTGTATTTGCACCCTCATTATAAACTCATAATTTGCTAATGCCATGAATAAAATAAGTGTTGCTTTAAGCTTCTTGTTATTGGCCGTCTGTACATCTTTTGCACAAATAAATGAGAAAAGGTACACAATATCGGATTGTATAACCTCTTTTTCAGATGAGCGTGTGATTAAGAATAAGACAGGCTGGGCTTTCTGGTTTATTCCTGCTGACGGAATTGCGGATACTCTTTCAGTAAAGATGTCGTGTGTGGATAAGGGAATAAAGACACATGAACCTCATTCTCATTTTGAAGACGAACTCTTTTACATGGTAGAAGGGACATCCGTCGTTCATCTGAATGGCGAAGAGCATGTTCTCAATCAGGGGGATGCCTTTTATGCTCCGGGAAGCTCTTCTCATAATATTCGAAGGGTAGACGATAAACCGATCAGGTATCTTATGTTCAAGCGTGAGATACGGGGAAAATTGTCAAAACCTTTTTTACCGGGGAAAAAGAATTATTCTATGAAAGACTGCTTGATCCCCTTTGATCATTCGCTTCATACCCCAAAAGGCGGGAGGCTAAATATGTGGTATCTGACAAAAGAAATGTCGGCTGGAGGTTTGAATGCTCAGTTACATGTTTTTTCGGATTCACATCTATACAAGCAAGACGATTATACCGGGCAGGAGGTCTTTTTTATACTGGAAGGGAAAGCGGAAGTAACGGTTAACGATGAAAAACGTATTGTTGAAGCGCTTTCATCCTGCTATTGTCCTCCTGGTTCAAAACATAGTATTCAAAAGGCAGGAGGAGATCGTTTGAAATTCATTGTAGTAAGAACAAAATAATAGAAATGGAGATGAAAAAAGTGTTTGTATTTTTAGCCGCACTTCTGTTTACGTGGACAGGAAGTGTCGAGGCACAAGACAATCAGCTTACAGCCAAGGAAAAGAAAGAAGGCTGGGTGCTGCTATTTAATGGAAAGAATCTGGATGGATGGACTTCTGTCGGGAAAGATGTCCCGCCTGCATTCGGTTGGGAGATTGAAAACGGAGTAATGACGGTTCGTAAACAGGATGGTAAAAGAGGTGGCGATATCATTACACGTGCACAATATTCGGATTTCGACCTGAAAGTGGATTTCCGTATCACGAAAGGAGCCAATAGCGGAATTAAATATTTCTTCACCAAGTACGAAAAAGGGGGTTGGTTAGGGTTGGAGTATCAAATCATGGATGACGAAAACCACCCGGACGGGAAATTAGGACGTGACGGAAATCGCTTGGAAGGTGGCCTTTATGATATGTTCCCGACATCCGCTAAAAAGGTAAATCCGATAGGTGAATGGAATCAGGCCCGTATTGTTGCTAAAGGTTCGAAAGTCACACATTACTTGAATGGAAAGAAAATCCTGACATTCGACCGTAGCAGCCAATTGTATAAGGAAACCTGGCAATTGAGCAAGTATAAGAATTGCCAACCTATGTTTGGAGATGTGGAAAAAGGGCATATTCTTTTGCAGGATCACGGGGATGTCGTTTCTTTTAAAAATGTAAAAATCAGAAAGTTGAAATAATTAAAAAACAAACAGAGACATGAAAAATACAACAACAAGAAGAGGCTTTATCAAACAAGTCGCCGCAACGGGTGTGGGTCTGACCATCGGCGGTATGTCGTTCAAAGCGACCAGTGCCAAGAGTTATGCGAATATTATGGGTTCGAACGAACGAGTGAATATGGCCGTTATGGGAACCAATGGCCGTGGTGCCGGTATGGCTCGCAATTTCCAAAGTCGTAAGGATGTGGAAATGCGTTACGTTTGCGATGTGGAAGAAAAAGCATTGGCAAAAGGGGTTGCTGCCGTAAAGAAAGTTGGAGGCAATCCGAAGACGGAAAAGGATATTCGTAAGATATTGGAAGATAAAAATATCGATGCCATACTGGTGACGGCTCCTGACCATTGGCATGCACCTGCAACCATTATGGCTTGTCAGGCAGGTAAACATGTCTATTGTGAAAAACCTTGTAGCCATAATCCTCACGAGGGTGAGTTGAGTCTTGCCGCCGCCCGTAAATATAACCGTGTCGTACAGGTCGGTGCACAGCGTCGTTCATGGCCCGGGCTGACGGAAGGAATAGAAGCTTTGCATAATGGTGTCATCGGAAAGGTTCATTTTGCAAAGGCTTGGTACACGAATAACCGCAAATCGATCGGTTTCGGTAAAGAAATTCCGGCTCCTTCCACGATTGATTTTGATTTGTGGCAGGGACCGGCTCCCCGTCGTTCTTACCGGGATAACCTGATTCATTATAACTGGCATTGGTTCTGGCATTGGGGAACAGGCGAGGCTTTGAACAACGGCACACATGAGATAGATGTCGTTCGTTGGGGATTGGGATTGGATTTCCCGACAGCCGTCAGTTCTGAAGGCGGACGTTTCCGCTATAAGGATGATTGGGAAACTCCTGATACGCAGACGATCGATATCCGGTTCGGCGATGATTGTCTTGTAACTTGGGAGGGACGTAGTTGTAATTCCCGCGATACGGAAGGACGTGATCGTGGTGTGATCTTCTATGGTGAAGGTGGAGCGTTGGAAACAGGTCATAATGGGTATCGCATTTTCGATATGAAGAACAAGCTGGTTAAAGAGCTTGCTTCAAAGGATGTCATTGACGGTCGTGACCCGAACAGTCCGAGTGCTAACTTGGATATGGGACATATTGCCGATTTCATCGATGCGATCAAGACAAACCGGCGCCCGAATGGAGACATTGAAGAGTTACATAAAAGTACGTTGTTAGTCCAGTTGGGTAATATTGCCTGGCGTACAGGTCATCGCTTGATGATCGACCCTTCCAATGGTCATATTGTGAACGATCCGGAAGCTCAACGCTTGTGGAGCCGCACGTATGAACCGGGCTGGGAACCTATTGTTTGAGTTTCTATTTCATGGTAAAAATAGAAGAAAAGCCGGATACTTGTTTGGAAAAACAAGTTCCGGCTTGATTTTATTGGACTAATACATGTTGATTGACATTGTCCTATATAAGAATATTTGAATCTATGAATGATGATTTAGAAACAACCATCATACCATCATGCTTCTTGTGTGAAGGTTGAATATCAAGATATACAGCTATGATAGTTCTCATTTCAACTATCATGCAACTATCATAAATCAGCTGTTTAACCATCATTTTGGTCGTTTTTATCGGAAATAGATGTACTTTGGAAGTGTTAAAACAGAATGTTTTTGAGAATGTATAAGCCTTTTTTGCCGGAATAAGGTACTTTGGAAAGCAAAAGAGGTTAGTTCTTTTCC